>CASDZW010000007.1 GCA_949285915.1 uncultured Collinsella sp. | reverse complement strand
CGACCCATACCATCCCAAAGGACCACCATGGACGCACCTCTCGATCCAACCGATACCACCGAACCCGCAACGCCGGCGGCGCGCGCAACTGACGGCGCAATCAAGCCCGCGCCAAACGCCTTCGAATACACCTACAACGTGCGCTACAGCGAAGTTGGGCATCGCGGCCTCATGACGCTCCCTGCGCTCATCAACGCTTTCCAGGACGCGAGCACCTTTCAGTCCGAGACGCTCGGCCTCGGCATGGCATGGCTCAAGCACGAGAAGCGCGCCTGGGTCCTCACCCACTGGCACATCGTCATCGATCGCTACCCGTCGCTCTGCGAACCGGTAACAGTGGGCACGTTTGCCACGCACTTTAGAGGGTTCACGGCAAAGCGCTGCTTCTACCTGCGCGATGAGGCGGGGCGCTATATCGTGCGCGCACTGTCGTCGTGGGCGTTCATGGACCTTGCCACCATGCGCCCAACCCGCCCGACGCCCGAGCACATCGCCCCCTACGGCGAGGCGGAGGCGCTGCCCCTGCCTGCCGAGAGCCGCCGCATCGAGCTGCCCGAGCATCTGCGCGACGGCGAGCCCATCACCGTTGGGCCGAGCCTTATCGACACCAACGAGCATGTCAACAACTGCCACTATGTCCAGATGGCCTTCGAACAGGTCGCTCGCGAGGACCTGCCCGAGCAGGTGCGCGAGCGCGGAGCTAGGGGCGTGCGCGTGGACTACCGCCGCGCCGCCGTTCTCGGCGACGTCATCTATCCGCATGTTGCCATCGATGGCGACCGCGCCGTCGTGACGCTAACCGATCACGAGGGTGCCACGTTTGCCGTCGTCGAGCTGCGCTAGAGACGAGCGAGGAAGCAGGCTGTGCCATGAGTTCTAATCGGATCATTCGCTGGGGCATCTTAGGGGCGGGGCGCATCGCGCACCGCTTTGCCGCGAGCCTTAGATACGAGCCGCAGGCAAAGCTCGTAGCCATCAGCTGCCGCTCCGCTGCCAAAGCCGCTGCCTTTGCAGAAAAGTTCAACGTTGCCACCGCAGATGCGCTTTCCGACGAGGCGCTCGGCGGCGAGGCGGGCGCAGCGCACGAGACCCTTCTCGCACGCCCCGACATCGACGCGATCTACCTCGCCCTCCCCCACGGCCTCCACCGCGTCTGGGCGATACGGGCCCTGCGTGCGGGCAAGGCCGTTCTCTGCGAGAAGCCGGCGGCGCTTTCCGCCGATGAGATGCGCGAGGTGGCAGATGTCGCTCGCGAGACGGGCACGCTCTTTATGGAGGCGATGAAGACCCGCTTCACCCCCTGCTACGCCCGCGTGCGCGAGCTTGTTGTCGCCGGCGCCATCGGTAGGATCACGCGCGTAGAGACCGCGCTGGAAAACGATATGGGCGAACGTCTCTCCTCGAGAACGGACTATATGTCCGACCCCAAACAGGGCGGCGTGCTGCTAGACACTGGCATCTACTGCGCCTGCTGGCTGGAGGACTACCTCGCGGGGCAGTTTGAGGTTACCAGGTCGTGCGCTCGCTTTGATACCGACGTGGATAGCTTTGTCGATGCCGAACTCTCCTTTGCCGGTCAGGGCGACACCGATTCGCACGTCACCCGTGCAGCCGCCCCAAACGAGCAGGCCACCGCTCGCCTCATCACGGCATGCGACACCGACGAGCTCCCGCGCCAGGCGCGCCTTATCGGTACCAAGGGCACCATCATCGTCGATGATCTGCATCGCCCCGTTCACGCCGAGGTCTGCATCGAGGGCGAGGATCCGTATGCCATCGACCTCCCCTATGAGGTGGATGATTTCTACGGACAGACCCACCACTTCTGCGAGCTTATGCACGCCGGCGCCACCGAATCTCCCGTCATGCCGCTTGCCGCGAGCATTCGCTGCGCCGAGATGCTCGACGCCATACGCGCAAGCCTCATCAGCTAGCCTGCAATTCCCTTTAGGTACGCAGCGCTAAAGGCGAGGCGGAGCCACAAAAACTGCCTGAGGATCCGTCAATCGTCAGCGATGCGCACGCCCAAAAGCCCGATAAGGTCCACCGCCTGCTCTGGAGCGATCACGCAACCGCGCAGCTCACGATAGTCCTGCGAGACAACAAGCCCGCCGATGCGACAGAACGTCAGATCGATGCCCGAAAGCGAAGTGCGGATGAACTCGGCGCCGGTGAGGTCGCAGTCGGAAAAGCCTGCGCTCTTGAGGACGACCGCGTGCCACGAGCTCTCCGCAAGATTGGTCGTGCGCACGCGCAGCCCGCGCACGTTCGCCTCCGAGAAGTTCGCATAGCGCAGCTGGCTGTCATCGATAAAGGAGCTGGTAATACGGCTCTTGAGAAGGCTCAGGCCGGGTGCCGAGCAGGAGCAGAAATCGACGCGGTTGAGCCAACAGCGCTCCATGCGGCACGAGATGAACCGGCAGTTCTCAAACCGCACGTCGGTGAGCGTGCTGTTGGAGAAATCGGCCCCATCAAAGACGCAGTCGTGAAATATCACCTGTTCGAATGTAGCATCGGTCGCATCGATGTCAGCGAGCTCGAGTGCGCGGAACGCACCGCGCGACACTTCCGCCTCGCCCGCTGCAAAGCAATCGAGCAACTCCCCGGCGCTCAGCGTCGACTCCATGCGACCCGAGACATGGGCATATCCAGAAAACACCTTGTTTGTTTCCATACGACTCCCTTTGCCGTCTACGGAGCAATCGCGCGCTACCCAGTGCCGTTAGCTAAAAAAGATGCGGAGGGCATTGTCGTATGCCGCGCGCAGGATATCATCCGGCGCTTCGCCCGTTCGCCCCGCTCGATCACGGCTGAGGGCATCGGCCGTGAACGTAATCATCGCCGGTTCGCACTCGAGCCCGCGGATGGGCTCGGGGGCCATGTAGGGGCAATCGGTCTCAAAAAGGATGCGGTCGAGGGGGCACGCCGCAAAGGCCTCGCGAACGGACTCGTTGCGCTTAAACGTCGCCGCCCCACCAAAAGCGATGTAGCAACCGAGCTCCACAAACCGCTCCATGGTGGTCGCGTCCTCTCCAAAGCAATGGAGGATGCAACCTGCCTCGGGTACGCCAACTTCGCGGAGCACACGATACGCATCCGCATGCGCCTCGCGCGAGGCGTCGTCCGCGTCGTTGCGCAAATGAAGTTCAACGGGTGTGTTGCGCTCGCAGGCAAGCACCAGCTGCCGCGCCATCGCATCCATCTGCACATCGTGCGGCGCCGCCTCGATATGGTCGTCGGCGTCAAAGTGGTAGTCGAGCCCTATCTCGCCAACACCGGCGCACAGCGGATCGTCGAACGCGCGCTCGAGCACCTCGTGCACCGCATCGGTGTAGTCCGGCGCGCCGTAGGGGTGGACGCCCGCGAGAAACCGAACGTTGTCTGCAAGCGCACAGCCCGCCGCACGCGCCTGATCGAGCCACGACCGCAGAAGCTCCTGGTAGGCAGGCAGCTCCATGTCATCGCCAACAGGGTCATAGAGGGTTACGAGGCGATGTACCCCCGCACACGCCGCACGCTCGAGGACCCGGACAGGATCCTTTGACCAGAAGCAAGTCAGATGCGCATGGGTATCTGTAAGCGGCAGGGTGAGGATCGGGGCGGTATAGCTCTTGTCACCCCGTTTGGTATGTTTGGTAAACGTCAGCGGCTCTATAGTGGCGCCATCTGGCACTGTGGAGTACGACTCGCACATCACAGCGCACCCGCCTTGCTCAGTGCGCAGGCAAGACGGACAAAATCATCGACCGTAAGCGTCTCGGCACGTGCCGTAGCGGCAATGCCCGTCGTAGCAAACGCGGCATCGAGCGCGTCTTTGGCAAAACCGTTTGCACCCATGGAGTTGCGGATGGTCTTGCGACGCTGGGCAAACGCCGCATCGATCACGCGGCAGACATCCGCATGCCCGAGCAAGCACCCGTCCTCGGCACACGCCGCCAACGCCCCGCGCTCTGCGGGGATGCGGTCGAGTCTCACTACCGCGGAGTCAACATGGGGCGCAGGCAAAAAGCAGCGCGGCGGCACCTCAAAGCGGCCCGTCACCTCGGCAAAAAGCGCAAGCTTAGCGGTATAGGCGCCGTACGCCTTGGTGCCCGGGCGCGCCGCAATGCGGTCTGCGACCTCCTTTTGCACCATCACGACGGCACGCTCAAGCGCGGGCATGCGCTCGAAGAAGTCGAGGATGATGGTCGCCGCCACGTTGTAGGGAAGATTCGCCACAAAAACGGTCGGCTCCCCACCCGCCGCCTCGGCAACAAGATCTGAGGGCACTTTGAGCGCGTCCCCCATAAGGAAGCGGAAGTTGTCGTGTGCCGAGGCATGCGCGCCGAGCACGGGCTCGAGCTCGCGGTCCATCTCGATCGAGACGACGCGGCCGGCCTCCTGCAGCAGCGCGAGCGTAAGGGTGCCGATGCCGGGCCCCACCTCGAGCACACGCTCCGTACCCGTGAGCTCGGCGAGCGCCATGATGCGCTCGATCACGTGGTTGTCGATGAGGAAGTTCTGCCCCAAGCGGTGCTTGGTGGCGAGCCCGAAGGCGTCAAGCAGCTCGCGGGTGGCGGCCGGGCTCGCCAGAGGTGACGTCGTCATCTAGTCGACCAGACGCGGGAAGAGCGGCTCGCCCTTCTCAACGGGCGCGCCGCCGGCGAGGCCACCCCACACGCAGGCTTGGGCGAGGTCGCTCGTCGGTGCCGCGTCGAGCGACAGGCGGCGACGCACCTCAGCCGAGATGCTCGGCATGAAGGGGTCGTACAGCTCGGCCACGATGCGGATGACCTCAAGGAGGCTCCAAATCACCAGAGCAAGGTCGTCGGCGCGCTCGGGATCCTTGGCAAGCGCCCACGGGGCCATGTCCTCGATGTAGTGGTTCGCGGCAGATACGATGGCGAGCACCTCGGCGGTGGCCCCGCTGTAGTCCATCGTCTCCATGCAGGCAGCGTAGCGCTCAAAAATGCCGGCGCACGCATCGCGCAGCGGCGAAGGCTCATCAAAGTTAGCGGGGCGCACGGGCGCGCAGCCGTCGAAGTACTTGGCGCTCATGTTGAGCGTACGAGAGACGAGGTTGCCCCAGCTGTTGGCAAGGTCGGCATTGTAGACCTGGCGCATGCGACCCCAGCTGATGGGCGCGTCGGTTCCGTGCACAACGTCGCTCATGAAGTAGTAACGGTAGGCATCCACGCCAAGAAGCTCGAGGACCTCCTCGGGGGCGATGGCGTTGCCGCGGCTCTTGCTCATCTTCTCGACCTTGCCGGTCTCCTCGTTGCGCACCGTGAGGAAGCCGTGCACAAAGACCTTCTCGGGAAGCGGCAGACCGGCGGCCATAAGAAGCGCGGGCCAGATGACGCAATGGAAACGGATGATGTCCTTACCAACTACGTGCACCTGCGCCGGCCAGCGGAAGGCGAGCTCATCGGCCGCCTCCTCGCCCTCAGCGCCGTAGCCCACGGCCGAGAGGTAGTTGATCAGAGCGTCGACCCAAACGTAGGCAACGTGCTTCTCGTCAAAGGGGAACGGCACGCCCCAATCAAAGGTCGAGCGGCTGATGGAGAGGTCCTTGAGACCGCCCTTCACAAAGGAGAGCACCTCGTTGCGGCGCGTCTCGGGCTGGATGAAATCGGGGTGCGCCTCATAGAAGTCAAGCAAGGGCTGCTGGAACTCGGAGAGCTTGAAGAACCAGCTCTCCTCCTCGATGCGCTCGAGCGGGCGATCGCAATCCGGGCAGAGCGGGTGCTCGGGGTCGGCGGGCTCCTCACCTGCCGCGATACGCTCCTCCTCATGGTGGCGCACCTGGGTCTCGGTGAAGTAGGTCTCATCCGGGCGGCAATACCAGCCGTCGTAGGCGTCCTTATAGATGTAGCCGCGCTCGAGCAGCGTCTCGAGGAACTTCTGGACGCCGGCCATGTGACGGGGCTGCGTGGTGCGGATGAAGTCGTCGTTGGAGATGTTCAGCGTCTTCCACAGGTCGCGGAACGCCGGCTCCATGGAGTCGCACCATGCCTGCGGGGAGTCGAAGCCGTTTTTCTCGGCAGCCTCAGCAACCTTCTCGCCGTGCTCATCCATGCCCGTGAGGAACTTGACGTCGCGGCCGCAAGAGCGCTGGAAGCGAGCCTGGACGTCGGCCAGAACGGTGCAGTACGCCGTGCCGAGGTGCGGGCGGGCGTTCACGTAGTAGATAGGCGTGGTGATGTAATACGAAGGCTGCGTATGCTCCATGATGCGCGTCCTTTCTTTCACGGCACAGGGCCGATGGGGTGTGACTCAAGACGCGGTCGGCGCCGCGTCGGCTAAAGAGGGATTTTACCGCAAACGAGCGTCTTGCATGTCGAGTACCAGCGCGTACACGTCGCGGCGTTTGCGAGAAAACCGCTGCGAAAGACGTTTGGCAATTGCCGAGGCGGCCTCGCCCGCATCGAGCGCGGCCTCAATCTCTGTCCTCAGAGCAGCGTCGATGTCGCCCACCGCACCCCGCGGCGCACCCGCCGGGGAAGCGGCCCTCAGGGCAGCGAGCTCCTCGGCATCGGGCGGGGCGACTACGATGACAATCTCCCCCTTGAGCTCCTCGCGCTCCGCCACCTCGCGGGCGAGCTCGGCGGCAGGAAGGCGAAGCACCTCCTCGTGCAGCTTGGTGAGCTCGCGACAAAGCGCTGCCTCGCGACGGGGATAGGCCTCGGCGATAGCGGCGAGGGTCGCCGCCGCACGGTGGGGCGATTCGTAGAACAGAAGCGCTCCCGGGACGGGCGCGAGCTCCGCCAGGCGCCGCGCGCGCTCCCCGGCCTTGCGCGGGAGGAATCCTTCGAAAAAGAAATGATCGCACGCAATGCCCGAGCTCACCAGCGCCGTAATGCACGCGGTGGGACCCGGTATGACCTCAACGTCAACACCTTCTGCGCGCGCGGCGTCCACGAGCACCTGTCCGGGGTCGGAGACGCCGGGCATGCCCGCGTCGGAGGCGAAGGCGATGGTCTCTCCTGCGAGCATCCGCTCGACAAGGCCCGCCGCGCGAGCCGCGATCACGTTCTCATCGCAGCGGACGAGCGGCTTGCGCTGCCCAATGTGCGCCAAGATCTTACCGGTCACGCGCGTGTCCTCGCAGCACACGGCATCCGCCTCAGAGAGCGCCTGCGCCGCGCGGGGGGACAGGTCCCCCAGATTGCCAATAGGCGTTCCCACTACATAGAGCTTGCCCGCGGCGGGCGAGCCATCCGCATGCGCGCGCATACCAAGCCCGTCCCGTTAATCGAGCATCGCACGCTCAAGCGCGCCAAGAGCCACGCGGGCATCCCAGGCAGCGATGCGCTTCTCAGTTTTCCACGTCTGGAAGAACCAACCCGCTGCATCGGAGAAGGAGGCGAGCTGGTTCGAGATAAACACGCGCCCGTAGGCAGCATGGCCCTCCGGAGTGATCGAAGCGTTAGCGAACACCGCCGCGCCGGACCACTCGCCCACAATAACGGGAAATCCCGCCGAGCGGGCTTCTTTGATGAGCTTGCGGTTGCGGGCAATCGCTGCGGAAAGGCCGCGCGGACTTGTGATGTCCTGGGCATTGTCGTCGCGGTAGTGATACAGGTGCACGTCCATGATGACGTTCTGGTACTTGTCACCACTCATGAAGTGCTTCCACGCGCCGGGGTCGCCCGAAGCGGAGAACACCACCGCCTTGTCCTCTGGCATGTGTGCGCGCACGAGCTCGTAGGCGTCGCGGTAGAAATTCCTGAGATAGTGACGGGGAATGCCGTCGCTTGTGGTGAACAGATTCACGCGCCGGCTC
This sequence comes from uncultured Collinsella sp., assembly GCA_949285915.1. Lineage (GTDB taxonomy): Bacteria > Actinomycetota > Coriobacteriia > Coriobacteriales > Coriobacteriaceae > Coprousia. The sequence goes on along the minus strand of CASDZW010000007.1, from coordinate 67,347 downwards.
ATAATCGGCGAGTCAAGCAGCTCCAAACCGATCAGACCCTTGCGCGACCCATAACGGACCGCAAGACGCTCGAGAACGTTCAGGGCGATATGGCGTCCGTTGGTTGATGAGTGCCACGCGGCGGTCGACTCGGGCGTGCTCGGCGTGGCGTTGGAATCGCCCTGCCCGCCCGGCACCGTCGCCAAATCAAGCAGCACGCCCATGTCGTACTTCTCGGCCCACTCGAAGGCGCGGTCGATATAGTCGACCAGGGGAATGTAGACCTCAGACTCGCTCTGCGAGCCAAAGGCGTACCACGGCACCGGGAGGCGCACGGCGTTCAGGCCGATTGCGGAGATGCGGCGAAAGTCGTCTTCGGTGATGAACGTCTCCAGATGCTGCCGCACGCGCTCGTTGAACTTGGTGGCGCCGAGCGCCGCCTGCAGCTCCGACACATTGGAGGCGCCGGTGGCAGCAAAGAGCGAGGGCGTGACCCACGGCTCGGGAAGAAACCATCCAGAAAGGTTGACGCCGCGAATTCTCTCGAACATACCCGCTCCATCCTCATCGCTCACACTGCTCGCACGGTCGTGTCCATGAGTATAGCCGATGCACCATGCGCCCGAGAGCGCCGGCGCAGACGCAGTTTTAGAAAAAGAAATTTCTCCCTTGACCCTGCGAACGATTTTGGTATATTTAACAAGCTGTTGTTGAGACAGCCCCGGTCAGATAGCTCAGTTGGTAGAGCAGAGGACTGAAAATCCTCGTGTCGGGGGTTCGACTCCCTCTCTGACCACCCTCGCAATTCGAGCAAGCCCGCAGACCACCTGCGGGCTTGCTGCTTTTCATCGCACAGATCTTACAGTGGCTCCTCTATTCTGTGCGCCCTTAGAGAAGCGACCTACTGCTGCCGTCCCGCTCCTTCATGATCGCCACGCGCCCATCAATCTTTCTCACCATCTCCGGAAAACCTAGAGACGACAGGAGATGGCCGCCGACCTTATTCCCCTTCAGATAGTCTCTGACGAGGCTGGTCAGCTCTCCCAAAAACTCATAGAACTCGCAACGTGTCAGGTATCTCTCGAGCATCCAAACCATCTTGTCGTACCCGATGTGCTTCCTGTCGCCGACATGAGCGCAGTACAGCCTCTCATCATGAGCACAGATATTTCTGAACTTAACCAATGCCTCCAAGCTCACACGCGCCGTATCAACGTCAAAGAATCCGAGCATCTTGCTGCCGAGATTCCCTGTGCTTTCGGCTATCGTCCGACAGACCGCCCTCTTATCGGCGGGCTTCATGAGGTTGAAGAAATGCTCGATGTTGCCGAATGTGAGATCGTTACATAACACCCAGATTGGAACTATGCCGTATTCACTCCTGTAGTGTTCAATGAAATCTGCAGTGCTCTTTTCCCTTCTCTTCTTGAGCACGAAGGTCAGGCCGCTGATTTCGCTTGCATAATCTTCCTCCGCCTTGCCGTAGCTGACAAACTCCTGTTTTGAACAGTAATTCGATTGCAGCAAGTAGTCGTCATGCCCTCTATGAGCTTCGGCGAAACAATAGGCGACCGCTGTCCTCACCGTCGCTTCAGCTTTTATCAGTCGGTTGAACGTCATCGCCCTCAAAGACCTGTCGAAATCAAACAGGTGGTACAAATCATTGAACGTGGTTCCCTTCCTATACCTATCATCACCAACGGCATTCGTGGCGTCGTCATCTATGAACGGACGCTTGTACCCGTTGACAATGGAGTAATAGCCCTCGCGCTGGAGAATCCTCGGAGTGGCTTGGTCCGTCACTACTCCGCGCGCTTCAAGCAAATCAACCTGTTGATCGATAGTGAGAAACGGCTTGCACATAGCTGCCTCTTTAATAAATAGAAGAGCGGCCACCCCCCGTAGGGGCAGCCGCTCCGCGGACGCGAGTCCCGTAGGATCCTCGCGTCAATACCGCTGTCCCATACTATATCCGTTCACTTACGAATTCACAACTGTTTGACATCGACAGACGTTCAAGCACCGAAACCGCGGTTGAACAACGCAACAAGCGCCAAGGGGGCACCGCGGCATGAACTGCGATGATGCCTCCCTCTCCATCCAAGAATGCAACATCGATCGGACAGACCATAAAGCAGGTGTGCACCGAGCTGCATCGCGGAAACCCCAGCACACACGGAGGCCTGTCCGCAGAAAAGGTGTCCATCGTCCCGATGAACCCAGTCAAACGAGTAACGAAATGCTCTGCCACGATAAGTTCGCAATCGTCCCACCCTAGCTCCCGCATTGCCCGCTGAAACCCGTAGGGATCGCCACGAGGAGCACAGCGCGTTGCCTCGCCTCGCCATAAGCCACCAAACCGCTCAGCAACTGCTGCGCCAAGCCCTATCAATCTCTTTGCAAACGGCCGCACTATGCCACCACCCCCGGTCTCCAAGGATCTACCGTTATCGAGCGTGTATGCGTGAGCTCAAGAGGCGCGCCCAAAGACACGCCCGCAATAGAAAGAGCGCCCGGCCATGGTTGGAATCGCATCTCGCAGCGATAGGTATGCAACGCACCCACCAACTCCAGCACGCCCCCGTCCGCCGATGCGCCCTGCTCGCCGGCAACGGAAATCGACACACGGTAGTCCTCCATGGCCTCCTCGAGAGAGGCGGCAACCCGCGAAGCGCCGTCGGCGGCGCCCATGTCTCCCGGAGGAGAAACCGCCTGAGCCATGACCACGTCCGCCACAACATGATCGAAACGCGCAACCGCGCAGACAAAGAGCATCACGTTGTAGACCAAGATTGCGAGGACCAGCAGCACCGACAGCACGACCGCCATCTCTACCGTTGCCTGGGCCTTGTCCTCCGCAACAGGAGCGCCCAGCCTCATGTCTTCCCACCTCCCAGCAAGTCTCGAACGCGCACGGTAAGGGGAAACGAGCCTCCGCCCGGAAGAGGAATCTCGGCGATGGTGAACGTCGTCTCCTGTATCGCCTCGACCGCGCCGTAGCCCATCGCCTGCAGCAAGGCCGCAGGATCGGTGGTCCCAACTGTGATGGACCGCAACCGCTCCTGAACGTCCGCCAATCCCGACACCCCGGCGTGCGCCACAACGTTTGCCGAATCGGTAAGCACCGGCTTCATGAGCGTAAGATCGGCTGGTTCGAGGTCGAGCGCCTTCACCGCATCGTCCACACGGTCCTCGAGCCATGTCGCCAAAGGCCCCATCCCCCATTGCTTGAGACCCCCAAGCAGGTCATCCATCACACCCGAGAGCTTTCCGGTCAGATCCCCATACGAGGCCAGAAGGCGGCCCCATAGGCCCATCACATCGTCAACTAGCCCAATCGCCCCGCCGTCTGCCCTCTCTGCAAACGTACTGAAAAACTCTGAGAGCACGTTATTCTCGGCGGTCGCTTTATCGGGAGCCAAAACGGCACCTGCCACAGCCCCGCGCGATGCGACAGGCGTCCCCGGTGCAAAGGCGCTCGTAAGCTCCGCGGGCGTAGCGGACTCACCGGTCACCGCAAACCCGAGCGTACCGTTTCTACCCGGAGGTGCTATGCGGGGACGCTTTCCGCCGAGCACAGATAGCGCATCGTCAAACGCACTCGCGGCGCCTTCTGCCTCCCCTCGCGCCTTCTTCTCGAGAGCGAGCTCCTCGTTGCGACAATCGACGTAATCCTCAAGCGCCAGCGTGAACGTGCGCAGATGATATTCGTAGCCGTTGTCGATCGAGGTGGATGCAGCGGGCGTCTTGCCCACGTCACCCACGCCGAAGCGGCAGACCTCGCACTCGCGCGCCGCCCCGGTCTCGGTGGCGGACAGGGCAAGCAAAGGTCCCGAAGAGCCGGTCGCACCCGGGCACGCCGACCCGTAATGAAGGGTAAGCCCCTCGTCCTCATAGCTCGAGGGCCAGATCGTCTCACGGTACAGCTCACTTGCTCGCACCTCATCGGTATTACGGGGCAGCAGGGGCACCGTCGAAACGACGACGCCGTCAACCTCTTCCACGCGCGCGTCTTCGAACTCCTGCAGCGCAAAACGGTAAAACGCCTCGCGCGCGGCCGCATCCGCAGCCGCCTCCGTGCCGGCGCCCTCCGGCGCGTTGTGCTCAAGACGCCACCGGTAATATGCTCGGGTTCTGTCGATGGCGACCTGCGGGCTCCATGTGACGCTTGACGCGTAATCCGGGTTCTCGGCTGCCGAGAGGCCCGACAGGCTCGCGGCCCTCTCCTGCATATTCGCACCTTCTTTTCCGCAATCAGCCAGCCACGCCTCACGCTTGGCGTCTTCAGACGCCTCTGCGGCGCGTGCCAGCTCCGCGGCAGCCTCGTCCAAGCGCTCCGAAGTCTCCTTAAGCCCCTGTGTGGGGACGCCCGAGCCCTCCAGAGCGGGAAAGGACGATGCGCTCTCCCGCGGCGCGGCAATCGCCGTTCCCGTGTACGCTATCTCCTCTGAACCCTGCGCCGCGCATACGCGCGTCCCGTTCGCTGCCACCAGATAGGGCAGGGCATCCTCCAGCTTGGACAAGCCTTTTGAGGCGGAGGCGGCGAGGTCGTTTCTCAGCTCGAGCATCCGTATGCCAGCATCAACGGTCTTCTTCGCCGCCGCCTGGCCACCCGGAATCAGGAGGCCGACAAGCCCTGCCCCGGTTGTGCAGAACCCGGCAAGTCCCATGCTGAGAACAGCCGCATCGACCACCGTCGCAGCGGTGCGGTAGGAGGATACGACGTTCGCCCCGGCGAGCGCCGTCGCATCTGCCGCCGCCTGCACCTCACTCGACCGAGCCGCACTCCACACCGCCGTCGCCGCAGAGAACAGCAAGGTCAGCACAACCAGCATCGAAACGGCGGCAGCAACCGTGGTGTACGCGCCGTCCTCTATGAACAGCTCAACTCCAAGATGCGATCCACGTCTCATAGCTTCCCTCCAGCCAAGACGGACGCCCCTCGTAAGAGACCTCGACCCTCACCAGCACGTCTCCCTGCCCGTTGCGCTCTCCCCACAGCCCGGCAAATGCCCCCAACACGGGCAACGGTTTTACCGCCCCCTCAATCTCAACACGGACCTTTCCCGCCCCGGAGGATGCGGCAGAGAGCTCGATATCCCAGGCAAGGGGACCTCCCTCGTGGAAAAGCGCAAGGTTAGGGACGGCTGCGAGCCGACGGAGTGCGAAGGCGCGATATGCCTCTGCACTCCCGTCGGAGCCCGTAACCATAAGGCGTGCGGTCTCCGCTGCCGCCCCCTCCATAACCGCGCGCGTGTACAGCAGGCACACCGGCTGCAACGCCAACAAGAGCACGAAGAGAAAACTCGGCAACAGAAGCGCCGCCTCCACCGTCGCCTGGGCTTTGCACTCCCCGAACACCTCAAAACAGCGCGATATCGAGCGCCCCCAGCCCGTTGAACTGATGGGAGGCAGCCTCGGACGCAAGGGCGACGAACGCCCCTCCCGCGCCTGTCTGCCAGAGCAGGCCGAGGACAACGAGCATGCCGAGAAAGGCGCAGAAAACGATTGCGTACTCGACCGTCCCCTGGGCTGAATCTTCGAGCAGAAAGGGGCGCTCAACATCGCCGCCCCTCTCAAAGTGAGGGGGCCGCTGACGCCCTGAGCCGCACAACCGTGACCGTAGACCCCTCATCGCTCTCCCCCGCCTCGATCGTCACCATGTCCACCCATCCCTTCCCGTCACTCAAGAGCGCCGCCCATACATTTCCCGCGAGGTCGACGTATCCGCTCGTCACCAGATCGACTGATTCGACCTCGCGATACTTCTCCAGCACCCCGCTCGCCGCCTCCACGATGTCCCTCGATTCCTTCCAAGAAACGCTCGTCGAGGCCTTTTCAATCGCATCCTGAACGTCACCCCGCTCGAGGATGTCCATAAACGTCGCAAGAGACGCGGCCGCCCCTCCCACCTCTCCACCGGGTACACTTCCCGCAGCAGGAGTGTCCCCGTCCGACGCACCCTCCCCCTGCGGAGCAGCAACCTCAGCATCGCTCTCAATCGCGGCGGGAGCAGTCCCCTCGCCCCTGCGCTCTTGATCAAAAAGGCACCAAGAGATACACAGCGACACCGCTAAGAGCAGCGCGAGGCCGATGCCGCGCGCCCTCGATGAGAGGCGCGCCCGGCGAAATCTGCTCACAGGCTGTTGATGCCGCTTGAGATCGCCTGCCAGAGTTCGCTCACCTTGTCACGAAATGCAACGATGGCGATGATCGCGATGACGACGAGCACACCGACCAAGATGGCGTACTCGGTGGTGCCCTGTGCGCTCTCCTCTCTAGTAAGCTCCCTTAGCGAGGCCTGAGCACGCCTCACAAGGTCACCTGCGCGCGCTACAATGCGCTCAGCTCCGTGCACGGCCGTTAATCCGTCGATGTTCCAAGCCATGGTGTCCTCCTTACCACATGCCGCTCGCCGCAGCGAACGGGCCCAATATAGACAGCAACAGCGCCGGGAGAATGAGCGTGCCGGTGGGTATGAGAAGCTTTACCGGTGCACGTTCTATCTGACGCTCCACCTCGGCGCGATGCGCCGATCTGATTTCCCGGCTTTGAGCGGAGAGCGTCTCGGTCAAGGGAGCCCCCAACAGCAACGCCTCGGAGACTGCGATGGCAAAGGTTTCAAGCACCTTGAGCCGACAGCGGCGAGCGACGCGCGTGAGCTCCTCCTCTCGGGTACCGGCGCCTATGCGCCAAGAAAGCAGTGCCTCCTCGAGCGCAGCTGCCAAGGGGGAGTCGCGCGATGCGCAATAGAGTTCGAGCGATGCGTCAAACGACAGTCCCGCGGACAGGCCGAGGTTGACGACATCGATCATCTCCGATGCCTCGGAAAGCGTGGTCACCGGAGCCGCTCGCTGCTTGCGCTCACGGACCGACCTCTCGAGGATGCGCACCCGCTCCGTTAAAGAGGTGCGGACCTGCCCGAGGAGCTCCATCAACCACAGACGGTCGGCAAGAGGCCAGGATGTCGCAAAGGCGACCGAAATCGCAGCTGAAGTTCCCGTTGCCGCTAAAATGGCAGTCGAATCGACCATCACACCCTCACCTCCATGATTCGCCTGATGAGAAGCCAGGCGCACACGTCAAGCGCCATGGCCACGGCTATAGCAAGAGCCCCTCCGGGCGATGCCGCGCCCGCACGAAAATCCGACGAGAGCAGGGTAAGTGCCGCCATCATCGCCACAGGCATGACGCCGACGAGGCGCGCGGACAACCGCGCTTGAGCGGTCTTGACCTCGAGCCGCCGAGCGAGCTCTATACGCTCTCCCACCATCGATGCCGCGCTCGCAAGAAGGTCCTTAAGCGGCGCGCCCGTGCGCTGGGAAACAACGAGTGCACTCGAGACGAGGTCCATCCCCGGTGCCGGCAGGCGCTCGAGAAGGCCGTTGAGGGCGTCTGTGGCAGAAAGACCGCAGGATATCTCGAGCGACGCCTGCAGAAACTCAGACCGAACAGGCTCTTGTGCATGGTTGCCCACAAAGCGCAAGGCCTGTGCCAGAGAGTGCCCCGACCCCAGCGAGATCGCCAGCGCCTGAAACGCCTCGGGCATGGCGCTCTCCAACGCCTGGCGCCGCTCACGCCCTCGGCGCGCCGCACGGGCGGCGCACCACCCGAGCGGGAGCGCCGCGCCCACAGGAATTCCCAGGGGGGATAGTGAGATAACTGCACCGGCGAGAGCTCCCGCGCAAACGCTTGCCTCAAGCGCTCCGCGGGCAAACGCGCGATCCGCAACCGCACCTTCCGCGTCGCGACCAAGCACACGGAGAAGCTCGTCGGCGCAGCCGTCCACCGTCGTCGCCCACAGCGCGGGGACCGGAAGGGCAGCACCCAACCGACAAACAGCGATGCGAGCGGCCATCTTTCCTCTGGCAACCGCAGCGCGCCAATCCCTTCTCATGGCGTCGGCGGCATCCATCAGCACGGCGGCATTCCATGCGCCAAAACTCGCAGACAGCGCTATGAAGCAGGGCAAGATTGCCTCCATTGCTCCACCTCCTTCTCGGTAAGCGCTCCTGCATCTAGGGCAGCGGCGATAAACGGTGGCTCTTTCTCGAGCGTCCACGAGGCGCTCGCGCGGTCGAACGCCACATACCGCTCGAGCTTGACCCCGCCTCCCGCGGCACGCGACACGCCCGAATAGCTCGACACAAACCGCCTGCCATCGGGGCGCCGCTCGGACATGACGATGCCGTCGAGCGCGAGGGCGATCTGATCCTCAATAAGCTCCGAGGGCAGGTTGATCCCGTAGCGGGCAAGAAGGGTGAGACGCACCACCGCCTCCTCCTCGCTTCCCGCATGAAGCGTCGTGAGGGAACCGTCGTGTCCGGTCTGCATAGCGCTCAGCATGTCGATGGCCTCGCCGCCACGGACCTCGCCCACCACGATGCGGTCAGGCCGCATACGCAGGGAGTTTGCCACCAAATCGCGTATGGTGACGGCACCCTCTCCCTCGATGGACGCCTCGCGGGCCTCCAAACGCACCACATGGGGATGACGCGCGAACTTGAGCTCGGCGGAATCCTCTATCGTCACGATGCGCTCGCCTATGGGAATCTCCGTAGAAAGCGCATTCAGAAGCGTCGTCTTCCCCGAACCCGTGCCTCCCACAACTGCCAGATCCTGTCTCAGCGCCACGGCGCACGAGAGTAGGCACGCATACCACTCAGGAAGGGACCCCAGTTCCACAAGCTCGCGAAGAGACGTAATGCGGTCCGAGAACTTGCGTATGGTAAGCGCCGGCCCGTCTATGGCGATGGGCGGGATTACCGCGTTGACGCGGTAACCGTTCTTGAGGCGGGCGTTTACGAGCGGGCTTCGCTCATCGATGCGGCGTCCGAGCGGCGCGATGATGCGATCGATGAGGATGCGGATCTGCTCGTCGTTCTCAAAAAAGTTCTCCATGGGATGGAGCGTTCCCCCGCGCTCAAAGAACGACGAATGGCAGCCGTTCACCATAATCTCGGTGACCGCGTCATCCTCTATGAGCGGCTGCAGAGGGCCGAGTCCCACGATGTCATCGAGGATGCCGTCGACCATCTCCTCGCGCGCCGCCAGATCAAGCTCGAGCATGTCCTGGGCATTCACCACCGCTTCCACTGCGGGGCGCAGCTCGCTCCGCGCATGATCCACGTCCTCATCGGCAACCAGACGCGTCATCTCGTCGTAGCCCACGCGCTCCATAGCATGACGCTTCACCGTACGCACTATGCCCTGCCGACGGCTGAGCACGGGAGACGCGTGAACGGAAGTCTCTGCGGTAGCGCGCCGCACGCGCTCCATCACGCTCATCTTGCGTCACCTCCACGGTGCCACGGAAGCCGAATGCGGGGCCTCTCGTGCGCATCCGCAGACGGAACTTCTTGACTTGTTATGCTGAACCCGAGCTCCCTCAACAGCTGGTCTGTGAACGTACAGGCGCTTGAGTGGAACGGGCCAGCGTGCGTAAAGGCGTCGGAGAAATGCCCGATGGATGCGAGCCCTGTGAGCTCCTCGCCGCCGTCAGCGATACGCCCTTTGCAGCCGAGGGCTGTCGTGAACTCAAAGCGCATAGCAGCGTCCTCGCCACCGTGCGGCGACAAGCGGTTGAAGACGCTCGCCATCTTGGTACGGGAAACACCGAGCCTTCCGGCGAAATCGATCGCGCGCTCCGCAGAGGAGATGGACCCCACGCCGGCATCCCCCACCACAAGGCAGCGGTCGCAACAAGCGACTGCGGCGGCAACCGAATCGCTCCAATACAGAGAGGTGTCCGCTACGATGAGGTCCGCCTCGCCACGCATGACCTCAATTAGCTGCTCCACCGCGGGCGCCATGAGCTCCGCATGCTCAGGAGCCCGCACCGGTCCCCACAGCGTGAGCCCCGGTGCGACACGCATGGACGCGCGCACGACATCCTCCTCACCAAGCGCCCCCGCCCGTGCCGGACGCTCGAGTGCAAACGCGTCACTCGGCTCCTCGATGCCCAAGATTGCATACAGATTCCCAAACATAAGGTCCAGGTCGAGCAGGGCGCAGCGCAGGCCCACCTCTGCGGAACGCAAGGCGAGCGCTGCAGCGACCGTCGTCTTTCCGCAACCACCGCGGCCAGATATGAGGGTGATGAGAGGGGCTCCACCTCGCTCATTTCGAACGGGGCGGGAGCGCGGTGTCGCACTTCGTGCCAAGGGCGTCGGCGCCACATCCCTTACGGAAGGCAATGCGGAAGCATCGTTCCCAGCAGATGCGAATGCATCGGGCTCGTCGAGGTCATCAGCGTAGTTTGCATGGGACAGATGCTCCTCAGGGGCGCCGCCATGGATGGCTCCCTCGACAACGCGGGTCAGCCTACCGGTATCATGCGGCGCCCCAGAAGCAGCGTCATCGCGGCCTTTGTCCCCATCCCGTATCGCGGCCATGTGCCCCGTCTCCGCACCGGCCTCTCTTTCACTATCGGTCGGGACCTCGCCCTGTCCCGCGATGACCTCATTTGCCCCGGCATTGAATAGGCGCGCTGCAAGTGCGGCATCTGCCCGCTCTGCCATAACAACAATCTGGGCAGCGGCACCGCTCTGGCAAAGACCCTCGACCAAATCCAGAAGGTCCCCCTCGGCGTCCGTCTCCCGCCCGATCATTACCGGCGTTCGCTCCCCCGAGCGGGCAAATGCCTCGATCACGCGCAGCAACGATTCGCCGTCCCCTACGCGCAGAATCTTCGCCCGAGGGTCGCGCAGCTCAATCTCGCGCTGTAGCTCCGGATACCTATCGCAGGCACAGCATGCAAGCCAGACGTTCCCCATCATGCAGCCTCCTCGCCGTTCTCGTTACCGGAAGAATCGGAAGTCGTTTGCTCCCCGGCATCCTTCTCGCCGCCTTCGTTGGCATCGCCATCAGATGTGTTCTCGCCGCTTGCCGCCTCGGGCATGGTGAGGCTTACCGCCCCTTTTGCCGTAGCGGCAAGAACCTCGCTCACCCGCTCTGGATCGATTGCCAGAGTCGCCCAGGTGATGGACGAGGATTCAGACTCCTGGCCGTGCGCGCTCGTATCTATTACGCTCGCACTGCAAAGACGGTCAGCCACGCCATTGCTCGACACATACACGTCCACCCGATCGTTCGGAGCGATGGCGCCGCCCACGGCATGCTCCTCGTCCACCGCAACAGAGACGGCGACCTTTCCCGCAGGCACCTCGATAGCCCCGTCGTGCTGTTCGAGATAGGTCGGGCAAATGACCGCGCGGGCGGGAATGGCAGAAGTGGCGCGCTTGCCGACGAGGTCCTCAAGCGATGTCTCCGCTTCATCGGGAAGCAGGCTCGCCACCCATTCCTCGACTTGGACATTCGCCTCGCTCAAGACCTCGCCGGCATCCACATCGCGCGAGGCAACGCAGACGCTCACCAGCTCGCCGCCGTACGCGGCAAGCACTTCTTGGCGCGCCTGGTCCGCCTCCGCACGCACCGAGGAGCCGTACCAAAGGGCAAGTCCCGCGGCCAGAATGCCCGAGGCAACGCTCAGCATCAATCTTGTAGTCCGTTTCATGCGTCGTACCTCTCATCTCGCGGCCCAAAGCCCATCGGCTCCCCTTGGGACACATTCTCTGAGAGGCACCTGGAGACGCCGGGATCAATCTGAGAAAGTCCGACGCGTTCTTACCAATCGCTGTACACGTTTCTGACCAGCCTGTTAGATAACAACATGCAAGTTGGCTTCAGCGGTTTGTTTGTTTGCAGCGCGCACTTGAAGCGTTCCAAAGTAAGGCAAAATGGACCCAAAACGCTCCATTCGGCAGAAAAAAGCCCTCCGCGCCGCGGGGCGAAGGGCAATCTGATCGGTTTCTGACACCGGTGGAAAAGTAGCGGGCCGCACGTGCCGCCTAGAGCTTCACATCGGGGTCGAGGCTCTGCGCACTCACGCGCATCTCCCGTGCGAGGGCAAGACATGCCTCGAGCCGCACCTCGTCTATCTCGCTCGTTTCAACAGCCTCACGCACCGCGCAACCAGGTTCGTGCGTATGGGTGCAATCGTTGAAGCGGCAGCCGTGCGCCGCCTCAACCACCTCGGGAAACACGCGAGCGAGTCCCCGCTCGTGCCCCACGAGCGGCAGGCTTCTCAGGCCCGGGGCGTCTGCAATCACGCCCGCGCCGGCGAGCTTCACCATCACACGGGCGACCGTGGTGTGACGCCCCGCATCGTCACGTGCGCGCACCGCGCTCGTCTCAAGCGCCTCATGACCAAGAAGCGCATTCAGAAGGGTAGATTTGCCGGCCCCAGACTCGCCCAGGATCATGGCGACCGTGCCCTTGGGCACGCAGGCACGCACCGGGTCGAGCCCCTCGCCCGCAAGCGAAGAGGTCACAACCACATCCACGTGCTCGCCCACAAGACGCCGCACGCGCGCGACCTCCTCGGCAAGCTCCTCAGGCGTGCAGCGGTCCGCCTTGGTGAGCACCACACTCGCCGCAGCGCCGCAATCCGCCGCAAGCACAAGGGAGCGAGCGATGCGGTCGAGCAGCACCTCGCCTGCACCAAGCGCCGCAACGATGAGCACCCGGTCGACGTTGGCGCAAAGCACCTGGCGCTCGCCGCGGTTCTTGCCGCGCCAACGCTCAAAGGTAGAGCGACGCGGGAGCACGCGCTCGATAACCCCCCTGTCATGCCCGGGCGCCAGGCGGACCGCCACAGCATCGCCCACAGCGGGCAGAGCCATATCGTCTTTCTCGCGGTTACGCTTGGCAAAGCTCACCGCGTGCTCGGCTCGAAATGTCGTGCCTTCGCAGGCGACCAAGGGAAATCCGCGATCAAGCCTGATCACAAAACCGATGTGCATCTCATCGGGCGCCTCAGCCTCGACGCAAAACGCATCAAACGCGTGGCACTGGGCGTCATCAAGGCGCAGATCCGTGAAGGTCGGCGCGTCCGCAAGCGCATCGGCCGCAGGCAGCGGGGGCATCTCGCGGGTCGACCCTTCGACAGCCCCTAACCCATCGCGAACTCCCCCAGTGACACGAGGCTTTGTCGCTCGTGCACCGCTTCGCTTCACCTGTCTTTTGCCGCGCGCCTTCTTCGCCATGCGCCGCCTTTCTCTACGTACTCGCGCACCATCTTAACGCAGCAGCTTAGGGGAATGTGCGCAAACCGGAAGCACCCTCAGACCCCCCCTATCGGCAAAGCGAATCAAACAGGCGGGCGATACGTCCCGTTTCGCGCGCGGTGTACTGTGCAACTTCCTCTTGTGCCCGCCCGCTGGCATCGAGGTGCTCAACAAGACTATTCATCTGTCGAACATAGTCGACAGATGAACTGGCCCTGCAACGTCAGAGTGGGTGACGATCGACCACGACCAGCGTAAGCCGGCGCATACATTTGGGAACAGGTAGCGCCCCTATTCCCAGCGCCGCTTGCATCCCACTGCGTAAAGCAGGACGTTGCGTACGTAACGTATCTCGTGTTCAAACCATACGCAAAAGGGCCGGGCGCAACCCCTTCGGATATGATCCTCGCCGCTTCGCGGCTGCGGGAAACGCCCTCCGAGATTGCGCCCTGCCCAACAGATTACTCAGCGCTTCGGCACATTCAACCAAAGACAAATCTGCCTATGTCATTTACTCAGTAACGACCACTTTACAGATACGGTCAAATCCCATACTTCCATTTCCGTATGTCACAGTGACATACGTGGTTCCGGGTGCTACACCCGTAATAATTCCATTATCGTCAACGCTGGCAATGCGTTCATCATCACTTTCCCAGCTCCAGCCTGTCCCATCGCTATAATCATAATCGCAGCTTTCAGACTCGTATATTGACTGGACAGTCTGTTGCGCCTCGAGCTGATAGGTGTTCTCGACGCCAACTGTGACCACCGTTGCTGACAGCGACACAGGGTAGGCAACCGTATCGCAATCCTTCAGTGAACAAATCGGGCGCGCTGCGAACGTTTCTCCACTCAGAGGGTCAATCCCCCAGCCTTCAAGGTCCCAGACTTTCAATCGACCAACCAAGACCTCCAACGTCACCGTACTGACATCCGAGCTATCCCACGGGAACATGTAAACACCTTGGTCAAGATAGGTGATTACCTCACCGTCGTCGAATGCCACAGACCTCCGGACGAGGATATTGCCACTCGAGCCAAACATTCCACGGTAGTTACAGCCCTCTTGTGCGGTTACCGTAATCGAACTGCCCGCATCAATATAGAATGGGTCGACTATCTCTTCGTGATTGTTATCAGAAACGGTCCAGACCGGCTCGTGGCCCCAACCCTCATCCTCTAGGGCAGGAATGCCGTCGAAGCTCGGATCGACAACTCCCGTACCGCCTTCGTCGCTTGAACCATCCTCGCGATACGTGCAAGCGTCGACAAGTTTGCCATCTTCCCAATGCATCTTTATGCTGAACGGACTCGAGTCTTCATCCCATAAATCATGAGCTAACGTCCAGTCAAGTGCATCCGTAATCCACTTAAGAATCTCGCTATGTTCACCAAGGGCTACGCGTGCGTACGCATACAGTGATGTATCGTTGCATATGAGGCCCGTATCGCGCACGGTGGCAGAGCCGGACCCATCGATCCCCGCCTCAAACGAACCGTCGATGAGCGGCGCATTAAAACCTTTCACACCGCAATTGAGACTAAGCCATGGAGACAATCCCATACGGAATCCTGCATTGAGCTCGAGCTCCGTATCAGAATCGAGGGCGCCATACGGCTCGAAGCCTGCAACACGATTGTACGTTATTCCGGCTTCTGAGCTAATCGTAGAAGTAAACGTAATATGACCCTCGGCGCTAACAGTCAAGTCGAGATTAATCCCAACTAAAATACCTGGAATAGGCGTCTGGATATCGGTTCCGTCAAGAATTGGCACTGAGATGTTCTTATCAACTGACGCGTCTACCGAACCTGTCACCGTCGTATCCGACCCAAACCCCAAATCAATACGTCGGGGACCCTCAAATAGCGATATCCACCTCCACTCAACGTTGACATATGGTTGTATAGTAAGCGATCCACTTACCTTGAAGTCCTCGTCATCCTCTTTGGGATAAGTGATATTGAGGTCGACCTTTGAATCTAAATCCACACGATCTCGAGCGCTCTGCACATCCGGAGCATTCGCAAAGGTAACACCTTCAGCGAGCACCATATCTGAGGCCGCAATGGCAAGATTCTGCTCGTTCAGAGAAATAGATGAATAAATCTCGGAAGGGTTGGCTGCAGGCTCGATGCGCAGGAACGTCTTGTTTCCTGAGAGGACGACCTGAGTAACGGTTCCGATAACTCCGCCATTAGTTTCGTCGGAAGGCTCAAGGGCTACTTTATCTCCAACCGCTATGTCTTGTCGATTGTCGACTACATATATGCCCTGTTGCTCTGTGTATCCGTTAACCACGCAAACGTCACGACGATACTCATACGATGAGCCGCCTGCGGCATCATCCGGCTCGTCGTCCTCGCGCGTCCCGAGCGTTATTATTTGCCCTATCAGCGCGTCTGCCTCTCGAGCATCAAACGGACTTGCGGGGTTCACGCGCCCTTCATCATCTGTTGCAAATAAACCGGCGTCAAGAGCTGCCGCGAGTAACTCTGGATGCTCCGCATCGTCCGCATCCGGCGCAACAAGCTCCTTACCGTCTGCGTCCACATCCGCCGCAAGGGCCGCTACCGAGAATACAAAATCGCGCGTCGCCGTCCCATCGGGATCAAAATCCCCACCATCATCCGGCAGAATATTCAGCACCCATGCCGTCTTGATATCGGCTTCGGCAGCATGCTTCGCGATATCGTCATAGGGCTCCTCGTTGGTGTCGAGCGCAATCGCACCGGTGCCGTCAAGAAGCTTGGAAACCCACTCCGCGCGCGTCATGATGACGGTCTCGCCTCCGTGACCGTCATCAGATTCGTTAGAATCCTCCTGCGCACCGGCAGGAACCGTGTAGGACACCGTTGCTGTAACCGTCCGCTTCCGGCCTGCCACCGTTATATTGCACGACGCATCAGTCGTGCCACGTATCGCATCTGCAGCGTAGGCCACATGGGGCGCAGAGGCGCACAGCGAACCGGAAATTACCAACGCGACGACAAGCATCATGGCACCGCTGTTTCGCCGACGCACCAGATAGGCAGTCGCACCAAGAAGCACGGCGCCCCCTATGCAGGCCGTAATAAGCGCAAGTGTGTTATCACCCGTTTGGGGAATCGACGCAGTAATCTCAGCGCCTGTCGGAGCAAGCACCTTTGCCTCGACGGTGGCGGTGTACGTCTCACCCGACGCAAGAGCCGCGACGGATCCTGTTGCCTGAGACCCCTCGATAAGCTCCATCTCTTCCGGCAGCGCAACCGTATACGCAGCACCGGCCACATCGCCATCGGACGTGTTGCGCATCTCGACGGTAAACGTGGCAATCTCGCCCTGCTCGTATGTCCCTTTATCCGCATCGATAGTTAGTTCGACGCATCCATCCGTCTCCGCATAAGCGGGAGCAGGAAGAATCGCCCCCACGAACGCCAGCAGCAGGGCTGCCAGCAGACTCCACCTCAACGTTTTTCTTGCCACCATCTCTCCTCCCCTGCAATCCGCTGCGCACTAACGGCAGGCATACAGATTGACGCATGATAGCCAATATAGTATCACTAGCCCTAGAAAGCCTCGTAAGCTGACGCCATGAATATCGAAGAGCGCCGGCACATACTCGGCAAACGCATCAAAACAGCCCGTGAACAGCAGGGCATTTCACAGCGATCCTTCGCGCTCATGACCGGCATCAGCCAGCCCTATCTCTCTGGCGTGGAGCGTGGCGAGATTAGCGTCGGCTTTAATAATCTCTGCAAGATTGCCGACGGACTTGGCATTGAGCCTGCAGATCTTGTGCGCTAGTCTCGGCAGCGAAACCTTATCTGCCCTCTCAATACAGAATACCTAGCTGTTGGCGCACAGCGACGTTCCGCATTTTGGGCAAAATTTCATATCAGGCTCAACTGGAGACTTACATTGTGGACATGCGCCCGCCGCTTCTGCGGGAAACTCAAGATCAGACACCTTAGTACCGCACCCGGTGCAGAAAACATCACCTGGCAGTATTTCGGCGTGACACTTGGGGCACACACGTGGCCCCTGTCGTTTTGCCTGCTCCAATTCCTCTAGAGCAAACTTCGCTTCCGCTATTCTCGCACGCATATTTCCGCAGGCATCGTACGCCTCCTGCGCAGCTGATAAGCTTTTACGTTGATTATCGTCAAGCTCCATCTCGTCTGCGACGAAAAGCAGGGTACGCCCCAGCTCGGCAAGCGCCTGCTGCTCGCTCTTCTCGAGCGACGCAAGCTCTTCGTTAAGACCTGCGATTCGTTTTACCAACGAAGCTTCATCATTTGCCATAACTAGACCCCTTCTTGCCTTCCTAGCTGATGCGTTTTCCCGAACGTATACGCTGATCCACCCAAATAGTCACTGCGACAAGCACAACCGTTATCCACCATCCCGCGCTCACCGACACCACGTCGAGCTGTATCGAACTCGACAACCCGTTAGATATCCAGGCGTCGATTACCCAAGAAATAAGCGCGGCCGCTACCAAACCGAGCACAAGGATGATAATCACTGCAATAGGACCATCCCATTGCAGCAGCCCCTTCTTGAGATAGGTGCGAATATCTAGGGATAGATACACCACGGGCACCAAGGCAAGCGCGATACAGAACAAGGAAAATGCGTCGATACTGTATGTATTTACGCTTGCTCCAGAAATCGAGGCAATCGATCGCAGAGCCTGTGCACCCTTGGAGACGGCGCTGCCCATAGAGAAGAAGTTGAACGCCACAATTCCCACGTAATAGTTGAGCTCAAACCAAGGAACAACAATCACGCACACGATAAGCGCCACTCGCAGAACAATTGCCCAAATGCTCTTATCGGCACTGCGTTTCTTTTCGGTGCTGCGTTTCTTTTCGGCCGTCTTGATAGGCTTGCCGCAATATGGGCAGAACTTTGCCCCTTCGCGTACCTCTTTTCCGCATTCCGTACAAAACATAACTCCCCCTAATGTTTCTTCATCTCAAACGTATCGCGACGCCAGGCGATGAAGGGATTCGTCATCTTGGCCTCTGTATAGACCTCAGCAACGAATGACCCGTCTTCGTTGAAGCAGAAATTGATGTAGTATGGACCGATGTCCTTGCCCTCATAAACCTGATACGTCGCATTGCTGTTTTCGCGTAGCGTTACTAGCACATCGCTGAGCTCAACATAGCGGTCCCCTTCAGTCTCATCCGCAGCATTCTCAAGCCCGCCATGACTATGAATCAGTGCGCGCATATCGACCACCGCAGTGCCCATGGCGGCGTCTACTGAAGTAAAAGTCACAGTAAACGGATGTGTTTTGCCCCCATAGCATGCAGCTTGGTCTGTAACCGAATTATGCTCTGTCTCGATAAGAGTGCCGTCCCATGTGCCCAGCAGCCGATCAAAGTCTGGCCACGTCTCGGCCTCTTCAGCGGCGCCCGACTCATCGCTCGAGTCCGACGGAGAACTCGAAGAGCCCCCCTGCTCAGATTCCGCCCACTGAACGATTGAATCGACCATCTCGGTAGATTGGGCGTTGTCCTCGGATCCGTTCCCATCTTCCGCGGTGCTTGTTGTGGCATTTTGCGCTTCGCTCTGCGAGCCTGAGGGAGTGTTAGCATTATCAAGCGAAACCATGGACACCAAGTGGTATCCGAACATGCTCTCTTCATCCTCAACGACCGTTACGCGATACGTCTGTCGCGCCGCATCAAGTATCTGGGGACCGGCACCGTTAAGAATGCACGCATCAAACGACACGAGCCGGCCGTAGCCCTGCCAGTTATCTGAAGCAATATCAAATGACGCCTCACCTTGGGCGGGGAAAACGTACCAACCGTCTTCGCCTAGATAGGTTGCCAGGCCATTTGCCGCGTAGAGGTAGCTCAAATCCTCGGGAACAAAACCGTACACTGACCGTATAACAGCCTCACCTTGAGCACGCGGGATGCTTATCATTCCGGCGTCGTCATAGGAGATGTCGGAAAGGGACTCGAGCGCATAGACAAGGTTGCGCGTAGGAAACAGCGACGAGGAAAGCACCGCCTCGATCAGCATGTTATCGGTATTTGCGGACATCCCCGGATCCGTTACTAAGTTGCCCGTGTCAGATTCGCTTCCATAGCTCAGGCCCCGTGCTACAGCAAACACCAACGCAAGGTCTTCAATCTTTGTCTTTGTCTCTTCATCAGAGGGACCTTCTGTACCCCTCACAGCAACTGACGGATCAAGTTTTAAATCTCGTAACTCGACCTGCATCGAAAGATCGATGACAGGCAACTGGTTGTTGGTTGCATGAAGCACGGCAAGCGAGCCAAACCTGGCCAGTATGAGCTCGGAAAGCGCATTGTTCTCACACGACAGGTATACCAACTTGGAGTTCTCGGACACATCTAGCGAAACCAGCGCATTGTCATCGCATATTAGCGTTTTGAGATTGTCGAAGTGCTCGATACCGTCCAAACTCTTAACGCCGCGGCCGCTCAGACCGATGTCCGTGATGTTTCCGGCGCCATCCACAGCTCCAATTGCGTCCACTGCGTCTGCTTCGACTTGGGAGATTGTCCCATCTGCGTCAGTATCAACCGTCTCCTGCAGGTAAGAACGGAACGCCTCGTCTTCAATATCCTCGAGGTGGAACGCGATTTCAGAATTGCCGGCGCCAAAAAACTTCGTTACCGCGGTATATCCCAAACAAGCAATCACAATAATGACTAACAGGCCTATAACCAGCTTCTTGCGCCGATCAGGAGATACCATGGGCGCATCCACCTGATCGTCGGATGATGGCGTGTCCTCTACCGCGTCATTCTCGTCGTTTGACTTCTCATCATCTGCGCTTGCGTCCGGCTGCTCATCAGAGGGCATTTCGATCGACACCTCATGGCCGCACTTCGGACAGAACTTTGCCGTTTCGCGAAGCTCCTCTCCGCAGTTCTGGCATTTCATCCCGCATCCACCACTTTCGCTCTGCCCTGTCTTCCGAACCCAGGAGCAACAGGGGAATACCCGTGATATGCGATATAGTATCACGGCAGGTAGACGGTAGTGAGAAAAAGGTCGCCATACACCCCTCTTAATGTACGCCGCCCTGAAAGTCAAAAATGTGAAAGGGCCGGGTGCAATCCCGGAGGGTGTTTCCCGCAGCCGCAAAGCGGCGAGGACCACACCCGAAGGGATTGCACCCGGCCCAACTAGGCAGATGCGTACGTGTGCTTACGCGTCCTTCTCCACCGCGCGCATGATGGCCTTGTAGACCTCCATGAGCGGGATGATGAGGAACGCGAGGCCAAGCGCGGAGGCAAGCGCCACCGGCGGCAGCTCCATGAAGCCAAACATCTCGGCGAGGAACGGCACCTCGACCACAACGACCGTCAGGATGAGCGCGAGCACCGCGGCACCCCAGAGCCACATGTTCTGCGTCTTCATGCTGAAGAGCGACTGACGGCGGCTGCGCATGTTGAAGCAGTGGAAGATCTCAACCATGGAGAGCGTGATGAACGCCATGGTCACGCCCTCTTCGTCGGCCGTGCCGGCGATCATGTCGGCAATGTTGATGTAGCCCATGTCAAAGTACACGCCCACAAAGAAGCTGGCGAGCACGAGCGCGGTGATGATCACACCCTGAACCACGATGTCGAGGCCCATGCCGCCGGCAAAGACGCCATCCTTGGCGTTACGCGGCTTGCGCTTCATGATATCGCCCTCGGCACCCTCCATACCAAGCGCGAGCGCCGGGAAGCAGTCGGTCACGAGGTTGATCCAGAGCAGCTGCACGGGCTGGAAGATGGTGAAGCCCACGAGCGTAGCCACAAAGACCGAGAGCACCTCAGCGATGTTGGCGGAAAGCAGGAACTGGATGACCTTACGGATGTTGTCGTAGATACGACGACCCTCTTCGACCGCGCTCACGATGGTGGCGAAGTTGTCGTCGGCGAGCACCATGTCGGCCACGTTCTTGGTGACGTCGGTACCGGTGATGCCCATGCCCACGCCAATGTCGGCGCGCTTGATGGACGGAGCGTCGTTCACGCCGTCGCCGGTCATGGCGACGATGTTGCCGCGGCTCTTCCAGGCGTCGACGATGCGGGCCTTGTGCTCGGGCTGAACGCGCGCGTAGACGCTGTACTCGGTGACCTTCTCGTGGAAGTCCTCGTCAGAGATCTTGTCGAGCTCGGCGCCCGTGATGGCATGGCCTGCGCCATCGCCCTCGAGGATGCCGAGGTTCTTGGCGATGGCCACGGCGGTGTCGATGTGGTCGCCCGTGATCATGACAGGACGGATACCGGCCTCGCGCGCCTCGGCGATGGCAGGGGCCACCTCGGGACGCTCGGGGTCGATCATGCCGGAGAGACCGCAGAACACGAGGTCGTGCTCGAGCGCCTCGGGCGAGCAGTCGGCGGGCACCGTGTCGTGGGTGCGGCTCGCGAGCGCGAGCACGCGCAGGGCCTCGTTGGCCATATCCTTGTTGGCGGCCAGCAGCTCGGCCTTGCGCTCGGGCGTGAGCGGCACAATCTGATCACCATCGTAGATATGCGTACAGAGGTCGATCACCACGTCGGGCGCGCCCTTGGTGTACTGCTCAAAGGTGCCGTCGGCCTCCTTGACCACCACGGACATCATCTTGCGGCCGGAGTCAAACGGCGCCTCGCCCACACGCGGGTGCTCGACATCGAGCCCCTGCATGCCGGCCTTGGCGGCGTCGTTCACAAGCGCGCACTCGGTGGGCTCGCCCTGGGCCTCGCCCTTCTCCTCGTCCCACTTGGCGTCAGAGCAGAGCGCCATACCGGCGAGGAACTTCTCCTCAGGCGCAGCGAGCTCGTGCTTCACAACGGTCATCTTGTTCTGCGTGAGCGTACCCGTCTTGTCCGAGCAGATCACGGTGGTGCAGCCAAGCGTCTCGACCGCGGTCATCTTGCGGATGATCGCCTGACGGCGCGCCATCTTGGTGACACCCATGGAGAGCACGATGGTCACGACGGCCACAAGGCCCTCGGGGATGGCGGCAACGGCGAGCGACACGGCGACCATGAAGGTGTCGAGAATCATCTCGGGGTTGCTTCCGAGCTCACCGCCGTGACGGATGAGGTCGACGGCAAAGATGACCACGCAGATGCCGAGCACGAGCTTGGTGAGGATGCCCGAGAGCTCGTTCAGCTTGATCTGGAGCGGGGTGAGTTCCTTCTTGGCGGTGGTGAGCGCGTTGGCGATCTTGCCCATCTCGGTCTTCATGCCGGTGGCAACAACCACGGCGCGGCCACGGCCGTAGACCACGGTGGAGCCCATGTAGCACATGTTCTTGCGGTCGCCCAGCGGCACGTCATCGGCACCGTCGGCAAGGGCGATGGCCTCAACGTGCTTCTCAACCGGCACGGACTCGCCGGTGAGCGCGGCCTCCTCGATCTTCATAGAGGCGCTCTCGAGCACGCGGCAGTCGGCAGGCACCGAGTCGCCGGCCTCGAGCAGCACAATATCGCCGGGCACGAGCTCGGCGGACGGCAGGTGGATGAGCTTGCCGTCGCGAATAACCTTGGACTGCGCGGCGCTCATCTGCTGCAGGGCCTCGAGGGCCTGCTCGCTCTTGGCCTCCTGGACCACGCCGAGCACGGAGTTGATGATAACGACCGCCATGATGATGATGACGTCGGCCCACTCGGGCTCACCCTGAATGGTGCCCGTGATGGCGGAGATGGCCGCGGCGCAGATGAGCATGATGACCATGGGGTCGGCCATCTGCTCGAAGAAGCGCTTCCACAGCGGTGTCTTCTCCTCCTCGTCGAGCTTGTTGGGGCCTACCGCCTCAAGGCGGCTCGCCGCCACATCGGCAGCAAGACCCGCATCAGCGCTTGTGGATTGCTCCTCAAGCACCTCCTCGGCCGAAGCCAAGTATTCTTTTTGCATACGTTTCCCTCCCGGGAGCATCAAGCCGCCCTGCAGGTTGACGCCCGATCGTAATTCCCCGGGAGTGGGGCAAGGGCTCGTCAAAGCCGCCGATCCGGGCAGCAGCTGACAATGCGCTCTATCTTAGCGTAAAATGAACCGTTCGTGAGCGCCCTTATCTGGTTTATAAGAGGTTAATTGCCGAGGGCGCCCCTCCGCGGAGCATTTGAAGCTATTGCCACCTTATCTTGTAAAAAATCTATTAGAAATCGGTGTGCGGCATCTATTTTTCGCTATTCGGTCTTGCCAATCCTTCTATAATGCGCATGACGTTACACAGAATAAGAAAAGACTCTGGAGGACTGATGTACAAACACACCAAGATCGTGTGCACGATGGGTCCCGCCTGCGACAACGACGAGACGCTCCGCGAGATGATCAAGGCGGGTATGAACGTCGCCCGCTTCAACTTCTCCCATGGTTCCTACGAGGAGCACCACGGCCGCATCGAGCGCGTCAAGCGCATTGCCGAGGAGCTCGACACGCCCGTTGGCATCCTTCTCGACACCAAGGGCCCCGAGATCCGCACGGGCCTGCTCGAGGATCATCAGAAGGTCACCGTCAAGGCCGGCGACAAGATTATCGTCACGGCTGAGCCGACCACCGAGGAGAACCTCGGCAACGCCAGCCACATCTCCCTTGACTACGTCAACCTCCCCCGTGAGGTCCGCCCCGGCTCCAAGATCCTGATCGACGACGGCCTCATCGGCCTTGTGGTCAACGCCATCCACGGCCAGGACATCCACTGCACCGTTGAGAACGGCGGCGAGATTGGCGAGCGCAAGGGCATCAACGTCCCCAACGTCGAGACGGGTCTTCCCGCCATCACCGAGCGTGACCGCGAGGACATCCTCTTCGGTCTTAAGGAGGGCATCGACTACATCGCGGCCTCCTTCGTTCGCGACGGCGACGCCGTGCGCGAGATCCGCAAGCTCTGCGACGAGAACGGTGGCGAGCACGTCGGCATCTTCCCGAAGATCGAGTGCGCTCTTGGCGTCAAGAACTTCGACGACATCCTGAAGGCCTCCAACGGCGTTATGGTCGCCCGCGGCGACCTCGGCATCGAGATTCAGCCCGAGCTCGTGCCGCACATCCAGAAGACCATCATCGCCAAGTGCAACGCGGCCTACAAGCCCGTTATCACCGCTACCCAGATGCTCGACTCCATGATCCGCAACCCGCGCCCGACCCGCGCCGAGGTTGCCGACGTGGCGAACGCCATCTACGACGGCACCGACGCCGTCATGCTCTCTGGTGAGACCGCTGCCGGCAAGTACCCGGTCGAGGCCGTCCGCATGCAGGCCTCCATCGCCCACGAGACCGAGCAGCACATCGCCGACCACGGCCCGCTCGAGGTCCCGGCTGGCAGCCACGGCACCCGCGTGATCAACAACGTCGTGGGTCTCTCCGCCGTCAACATGGCCACCACCATCGACGCCAAGGCCATCATCGTCCCGACAACCACCGGCCGCTCCGCGCGTCTGATCTCGCACTTCCACCCCAAGACCCCTGTTGTCGCCTTCTCGCGTCACAAGTGGGCCGTGCAGAAGATGATCATGTACTGGGGCGTCGAGCCGCGCTACGCCGCCATCACCCAGGGCACCGTCGACGAGACCGTACAGAAGGCGATTGCCTCCGCCAAGGAGCGCGGCTACGTCGACAAGAACGACCTCGCCGTCGTGACGGTCGGTGACCCCAAGACCTCCATCGCCCTGGCCGACAAGGTGACCTCCACCAACGTGGCCTACGTCGTTCAGGTGCACTAGCTCGCAACTGCGCGGCAACGCACCCTCTAACGCAAAAGGCGCCTGGCTCTGTGCCAGGCGCCTTTTTTAGTTACTCGCCGTCGCGGAAGGTCAGAAGGTCACGGTAGTCGGTGTCACGCGGACGCCGGCGGTCGGGGTCGCGGAAGAAGTCCTGCGAGAGCCGCCGGATCACCGGGGCGAGCGCGATGAGGGCGACGAGGTTGGGGATCGCCATGAGGCCGTTGAAGAAGTCGGCGAGCTCCCAGACCGTATCGAGGTTGGCCACGCAGCCGGCGAACACCATTGCCACGTATGCCACCTGGTAGAGGCGAATCGCCACGCGCCCGCCGCGACGCGCGCCAAAGAGGTACTCGACGCACTTCTCGCCGTAGTAGTACCACGCAATCAACGTGGCGAAGGCAAAAAGCATGAGCCCGACCGTCACCACGTACTGGCCGCCGGGGATGCTCTGCTCAAAGGCAGCGGAGCTCATGGCGCCCTCGGTCATCATGGGGTCGGCGCACCACAGCCCCGAGGTGATAATCACCAGCCCGGTGATGGTGCACATGACGATGCTGTCGAAGAACACCTCGAAGGTGCCCCACAGGCCCTGGCGGGCGGGGTGGTCGGTATCGGCGGAGGCGTGCGCGATAGGAGCGGAGCCCATGCCCGCCTCGTGGGTGAACACGCCGCGCGACATGCCGACGCGGCACGCATACATGACCGTCGCGCCCAGAAAACCGCCGGTCGCCGCCGTGCCGGTGAACGCATCGCGGAAGATCACCGCGATGGCGGCGGGGATCTCCGCCGCGTTGAAGATGAGCACCACGGCGGCGCAGACGAGATAGAAGATGGCGGCAAAGGGCACGAGCACCTCGGTAATCTGCGCGATGCGCTTGATGCCGCCGATAAGCACCAGACCTGCAAGCACCGCCACGACGGCGCCGATTACGGCGAAGGGAACCCCAAAGGTAGCATTGACGCTGCTGGCGAGCGAGTTTGCCTGCACGCTCGCCCCAATGCCAAAAGACGCCAGAAAGCCAAAGATGGCAAAGAGTACCGCGAGCCACTTGAGGCCCAGACCGCGGGAGATGTAGTACATGGGACCGCCCACAATCTCGCCGCGCTCATTGCGCGTGCGGTAGGCGACCGAGAGCGTGACCTCGCAGAACTTGATGACCATGCCCGCCAACGCGGAGAGCCACAGCCAAAAGATCGAGCCCGGACCACCCGTTGCCACGGCAAGCGCCACGCCCACGATGTTGCCGGTGCCGAGCGTGGCCGCAAGCGCGGTGCACACCGCCTGGAAGGGCGAGATGGTGCCCTCCCCCGCCTCGGATTTATCCTGGCGCTGGAAGAGCGTCTTGGTGGTGTAGCGCATCACCACGTTGAAGCGCGAAAAGACAACGCCGCGCGTAACGATGAGCAAAAACCCGCCCGTCCCGATCATCAGCACGACCATGGGGATGCCCCACAGCACGTTGGTGTTCAGCGCGGCTAGCAAAGACATGATGTCGAACATGGGTACCTCTCTTGGGCGTCACTAAAACGGCGTCACTTGAGCGCACTAGTTTACGCTACCTCTGTTTCCTTCTTATAACGGAGGCTGAGGCACACGAACGAATAGGGCTGCCTAGCCCAGTCGCTCGACCACAAGCCGATCCGCCTCATCGAGGTTCTCGCCAAAGACATGCTCAAAGAAGTCGGTCGTGAGCAGCTGGTAGTGTGGGTTCTGATCCCCATGGTTGGTGCGGACCGTCTCGTGCGCCACACCTATGGTGGTGAGCATGGCGGCATCGTCGATAGCGTACTGGGGAAACGCCCGGACAGTCGCCACAAGACGCGGTGTCATCCGCGGCAGAAGGTCAAGCGGCAGCGCCTTGCCAAACAGGTCGAAGTCACCCTGCTTCTTGATGCGGAAGCTCTCGCTCGGCTTTCCACCGTGAGCGTCGAGGAACTCGTTTACCCGCGTGTTCCAGATGTTATCGGCCAAAAGATGCGACCACGTACCCAGCAACAGGTCAAAGAGCGACCGTTCGATGGCCGCAGGCGACAGGTCGTCGTCAGCAACCGTGGCCTGCCAAACGGGAGGCTCGGCATCCTCGTAGCGCTGCGGATAGTGAGAGCGGCTCACATAGTCCTGCTCGATGGTAAGCGAAGCCGCGGGGATCGCCTCTTCTGCAGCGGGCGCGGCTTGCGCCGCAGCCGCCGTGATGCCAAGCCTGTCTGTCGCGGGGGCAACATACGTGTCCCAAAACTCCCCCTCACGCGGCTTGGGTATATGCGCGGGCGTGGCAAAGTGCGTGATGCGATACGGAATGGGATCCTTGATGGCAGGCACCATGTAACCCACGTAGATATCGGGAATGAGGCTGCCGAAGAGAAACGCATTGCGGTCGCGCACGATGCGCGCCACCGCGCCGCCGCGTTCAAACAGCCGCTGCGTTTGAGCGATATGAATGTTCCAGCTGGGCATCGATGCCTCCGGACAAGTAATAGACAAGCCAAAGAAAGCGTAACAGACTCACAAGTAACTTACTCACGAGTCTGTTATCCACATCTCTCTATGTAGGTATGTCGCAGGCGTGTGGTTGGCCGCCGCAGGGCGGGAGGTTGGTTTCTGAGAACATTCCGCAGGCGCGAAGCGCCGAGTACGTTCTCAGAAACCAACCTCCCGCCCCAAAGGGACCGCTAGCCGCGCACCTCGCCACCCACGGCACGGCACACCTTGGTGACGAGCTTGCCGTGGACGCGCTCGACCTCATCGGAGGTAAGCGTGTGGTCGTCGGCACGATAGGTGAGCGCGAACGCCATGGACTTCTTGCCTGCGCCAACGCGCTCCTCGTCGCGGTAGACGTCGAAGAGGCGGACGTCGCGCAGGAGCTTTCCGCCGGCGGAGGTCAGGCGCTGGACGAGTGCCTCGTAGGTCACCGACTCATCGACCACAATGGCCAGGTCCACATCGACCGAGGGATACGTGGAGAAGCCGGCATAGGCGCCCTGGTCGTGCGCGGCGCGCAGAAGAGCATCAAGCGAGAGCTCAAACGCAACGACCGGCAGCGCGATGTCATAAGACGCGCGGACCTCGGGGTGAATCTCGCCCACCCAGCCGAGCACGGTGCCGCCCGAGAGCACCTCCGCGCCGCGGCCGGGCTGCAAAAAGCCAAAACCCTCGCCCTCTGCCGGACGGAAGCGGACCTTCTCCACGCGCAGTTGCGCCAGAAGCTCCTCGACAATGCCCTTACCGTCGAAGAAGCGCAGCGGCGCATGCTTCTGATTCCAGGTGATGTCGCCCCAGGTGCCGGAAAGCACGCCCGCCACGCTCTGGTTCTCCTTGGGCAGGCTCGCGTTCTCGCGGCCGTGGAAGAGCGTGCCGATCTCGTAGAGGTGCACATTCTCGTGACCGTGCGCCTCGTTGTACGCAACCGAGGTGAGAAGTCCGGGCAGAAGCGTACGGCGCATCTCGGACTGCTCGGCAACGAGCGGGCGCATGATCTTCACCGGCACGCCGCGGCCCTCGTCGGACATACCGCAACGCTCGAGGTCGCCGGGGGCGGCAAAGGCGTAGGAGAGCGTCTCGTTGAGGCCGCAGGCGCGCAGAATCTGGCCGACTTCGCGCACAAGGCGCTGGTCGTGGGTGAGGCCGCCGATGTGGTTCTTGGCGGCGGGGATGGTCGCGGACACGCGGTCCATGCCCCAAAGGCGCACGATCTCCTCGATGAGGTCAATCTCACGCTCGAGGTCGGGGCGGTTGGTGGGAACAGTTACGGCAAGAGTGCCGTCGGAGGCCGTCTCGACCGTGCAGCCTAGGCGCGCGAGGCGTGCGGACATGAACTCGGCCGGGATGTCGGTGCCGGCGATGGCACAGGCGCGCGCCGGGCGCAGGGTGAGCGTTACGGGCTCGGCGGGCACCGGGTAGACGTCGATGGCGCCCGAGACCACGGTTGCGCCGCAGCACTGCTCAAACAGCGCCGCCGCGATGCTCGACACCATATCGCAGCGCGTGCGGTCGACCTGACGCTCGTAGCGGATGGACGCCTCAGACATGAGTGAGAGGTTACGGCTCGTACGCGAGATGTGGCTCGAATCGAAGCACGCCGCCTCGAGCAGCACGTCGTGCGTGGTCTCGTCGATCTCGGAATCGAGCGAGCCCATCACGCCAGCGAGGCACACCGGACGCTCGCCGTCATCGGTGATGACGCACATCTCGGCAGAAAGCGTCCGCTCGACGCCGTCGAGGGTCTGGATCTGCTCCCCCTCGTGCGCGGCGCGCACCACCACATGACGGCGCCCCTCGCGCTCGGAGAGCTTGCCGAGGTCAAAGGCGTGCAGAGGCTGCCCCGTGAGCATCATCACGTAGTTGGTAACGTCCACCACGTTGTTGATGGGGCGCATACCGGCAGCGGCGACACAGCCCGCGAGCCACTCGGGCGAAGGGCCGATTTTCACGCCGCGAACCACGCGCGCCGTGTAGCGGCTGCAGAGCTCGGGGTCGTCCACGCGGACCTCGACGAGGTCGTCCACATGCACCGAGGTATCCTCGTGCTGGATGCGCGGCAGCTCGATGTGCGTATCGCGGTCAAAGATCGCCGAGGTTTCGACCGCCATGCCGATCATCGAGAGGCAGTCGGGGCGGTTCGGCGTGATCTCGCAGTCGAGCACGGTGTCCGCGGTGTTGTGATACTCCGCAAAGGGCACGCCCACGGGTGCGTCCTCGGGCAGAATCATGATGCCCGAGTGGTCGCCCGAGAGGCCAAGCTCGCGCGCGGAGCAATTCATGCCCCACGAGACGACGCCGCGGAGCTTCGACTTCTTGATCTTGACGCCACCGGGGAGCTCGGCACCCACGAGCGCCGTCACGATATGGTCGCCCACCTCGAAGTTCTGGGCGCCGCAGACAATCTGCAGCGGCTCGGGTTCGCCGTCCTCACCGAGGTTAAAACGGCCCACGTCAACCTTCGTGACCCACATGTGGTCGGAGTCGGGGTGCGGCTCCTTGGAGACGACCTGAGCGGTGACCACGTGCTCAAAGGCGTCGCCGACCGTCTCGATCGCCTCGACCTCGGTACCGGTGCGAATGTACTCGCGGGAAAGCTCGTCGGGAGACTCCGGCACATCGATAAGATCGCGGAGCCAGGTATATGAAACGCGCATGCGTATCTCCTTCTCTTAGAACTGCGCCAAAAAGCGCATGTCGCCGGTCATGAGGGCGCGGAGGTCCGGCAGGTCGTAGCGAAGCGCTGCTACGCGCTCGACGCCGATGCCAAAGGCAAAACCGGTGTAGCGCTCGGGGTCGACGCCGCAGTTCACGAGCACGTTGGGGTCGACCATGCCGCAGCCCAAAATCTCGATCCAGCCCGAGTGCTTGCAAAAGCTGCAGCCCTTGCCGCCGCAGACATGGCAGGACACATCGAGCTCGCAGCTGGGCTCGGTGAACGGGAAGAAGTGCGGGCGGTAGCGCGTCTTGCGGTCGGGGCCAAACATGGCCTTGGCAAAGTAGTCGAGCGTGCCCTTGAGGTCCCCGAAGGTGATGCCCTCGTCCACCACGAGGCCCTCCACCTGGTGGAACTGGGGCAGGTGGCAGGCGTCGGCGGTGTCGGGACGATACACCGTGCCCGGCACGATGGCGTAGATGGGCGGCTTCTGGTTCTCCATGATGTGGATCTGCGTGCCCGAGGTCTGGGTGCGCAGCAGCACGTCGGACTCGCCCGCCGCGTGCTCCTCGGGGTGCACGACGCTGCCGGGCGCGTTATCGACCACGTAGAACGTGTCGCGCGCCGAGCGGCTGGGGTGATCCATGGGGGCGTTCAGGGCGGTGAAGTTGTACCAGCTCGTCTCGACCTCGGGGCCCGCCTCGACGGTATAGCCAATAGCGCAGAAAACGTCCTCCATCTCCTGAGCGATCTGCGTGATGAGGTGCTGATGGCCAAGCGTGGGACGCGCACCGGGCAGCGTCACATCAACGGCCTCAGAGGCGATTGCCGCCGCCATCGTCTCGCGACGAATGCCTTCGCCGCGGCTCTCGATCAGGCCCTCAACCATGCGACGCAGCTCGTTGGCGCGCTTGCCGAGCACCGGGCGCTCCTCGGGGGCCACCTTGCCCATCATATGCATAAGAGCGGTTACCTCGCCCTTCTTGCCAAGCAGCGCCACGCGAGCCGCCTCGAGCTTGCCGGCATCGTTGGCGTCGTCGATCATCTCGCGCGCGCGAGCCTCGAGCGCGTCCAGATCTTCAATCAGACTCATACCTGTCCTTCCTGTAGAGCCACTAAAAAACCGTCCTTGGGATTGATCCCAAGGACGGCTCAATTACCGCGGTACCACCTTGTTTGGCCGTGGGATGTCTCCCCACGTACCCCCTCATGACCCCGTGTCGCGGGGCAACGGCTTCCCTACTCAGCTCGGCGCGGGGCGCGAACCGTTCAAGTCGCTGCTCGGGAGTGAACGCTGCATCCTTGCCTCCGCAGGCGGGCTCTCAGCCGGTGACCCTCCCTCTCTTGGCGGCGACGCGGCGGGTGCAACCCTCTCCGTCAACGCGTTGGTCAGTATGTTAGCACACGCGCCCTTTCTACGCTCAAGTCGCTTATGAGCGTAAAGTTCGATTATCTCGACGCACACATCGTTGTTGGCCGATTGCGCAGCATTGTTTTCCCAGTTAATTGCTTTACCATACTAGAGTGCCATTGAGTACTTCACCCGTTTTACGCTCATAAGCGACTTGAGCCTCGAAAAACGGAGCGCTCTCACTATGACGCCGGCAAACAAAGGCGCGCTTAAGACCTAAAAGGAAACCACGCTTTGACCAGTTTTCTTGACGAATACCGACCAAAACGTGGTTTCTTTCAGCGCATCAGCGCAATCCTCGGCTGACGGAGCGTTCTGTTACTTGCCCACGCCCTCGCCCAAACGCTCAGCGACCGCAGCCACGGCCTCGTCAGAGACCGCACCGCATGCCCGGCAAGCACCCGCATCGGAGCCCGCCCCCGTCGCAGGCGCGGCGCCGGCGGCCGTGTGGCCCTCGTCACCGGTATGGTCCGGGCGGAACTTGCTGTCGTCCATGTCCATGGCGAGCGGCTTTACGCTCTCCATCTTGAAGCCCTTGCCCGCGCGCATATTCTCCTTGGCGACCGAGATCATGAGCTTGATGCGGTTCAGCTGGTTCACCTCGGAGGCGCCGGGGTCGTAGTCCACAGCCACGATGTTGCTCTCGGGGTGCAGACGGCGCAGCTCCTTGATAACGGCCTTGCCCACCACGTGATTGGGCAGGCACGCAAACGGCTGCGTGCAGATGATGTTCGGCGCACCGTGATCGATGAGGTCGAGCATCTCGGCCGTAAGGAGCCAGCCCTCGCCCATGTTGTTGCAAAGGGAGAGCACCTGCGTTGCCTTCTGGGCCATGGCGGAGATGGGCTCAGGCCGCTCAAAGCGCGCCGACTTCTCCAGCAGCTCGTCCACGGGCTTGCGCATCCAGTCCACCATGCCAATGGCCGCGTCCATGGTCGCGCGCGACACCGCCGAGCTGCCAAGCTCGTCTTTTTGCACCTTGGCGTTGCTCATCGAGTACAGGAAGAAGTCCAGAAGACCCGGTACGACGGCCTCGCAGCCCTCGTTCTCAATAACCTCGACCACGTGGTTGTTGGCCGTGGGATGGAATTTGACGAGGATCTCGCCGACCACGCCCACGCGCGGCTTGGTGCCCTCGCCCACGAGCGGCATGGTGTCGAAGGCGCGGATGGCCTCGCGAGAGAGCTTGGTGAAGCTGCGGCGCGTGAAGTTGGGCGCGAGCTTGCGGGCGCGGGCCATGTACTCCTCAAAGAGGGCGTTCGCAGCGCCCGGCTCGGCCTCGTAGGGACGGCAGCGGTAGAGCATCTGCATCATCACGTCGCCAAAGAGTACGCAGTACACCGCGGCTTTGAGGAGGCCGGGCGAGAGCTTGAAGCCGGGGTTCTGCTCGTCGAGCTTGACCGCCGCGAGCGAGATGACCGGAATCTCGGGGTGACCGCTCTCGCGCAGGGCCTTGCGGATGAGGGCGATGTAGTTGGTTGCACGGCAGCCGCCGCCCGTCTGGCTGATGATGACGGCAGTCTTCTTGAGGTCGTACTTGCCGCTCTCGATAGCCTCCATGATCTGGCCCGTCACCAGAATCGAGGGGTAGCAGATGTCGTTGTTGACGTAGCGCAGGCCCGCCTCAACGGCGCCGCGGTCGGTAGAGGGCAGAAGCTCGAAGTTGTAGCCGCCCGCCTTCATGACCTCCTTCACCAGGTCAAAGTGGATGGGCGCCATCTGCGGGCAGAGGATGGTATAGCCCGCATCGCGCATCTCCTCGGTGAAGGGCACCTTCTCAAACGCGGCGGAGTTGGCACGGCGCTGCGCGGCGAGCGCGTACTTGTGCGTGGAGAACGCGGGCGCATCCGCACTCGGCGCCACCGGAGCGGCATCGCCCTGCTCGTAGGCCTCGCCCGCGGCAGCCGCTGCGGCGGCGCGCTCGGCCTCCTGGTCCTTGAGGGCGGCCATAAGCGAGCGGATACGAATGCGCGCGGCGCCGAGGTTGGAGACCTCGTCGATCTTGAGCACGGTGTAGATCTTGCCGGAGCCCTCGAGAATCTCCTGCACCTGATCGGTCGTGAGTGCGTCCAAGCCGCAGCCAAACGAGTTCAGCTGGATGAGGTCGAGGTCGTTGCGCAGCGTCACGAGCTTGGCGGCGCGGTAGAGGCGGCTGTGG
The DNA here is from genome assembly GCA_949285915.1 of uncultured Collinsella sp. GTDB lineage: Bacteria > Actinomycetota > Coriobacteriia > Coriobacteriales > Coriobacteriaceae > Coprousia. Next base: position 33,924 of record CASDZW010000007.1, on the reverse strand, counting down.
AACATCCACTGGTCCACAACGCGGATGGGGCGGTCGGGCTTTACGAGGTGCGCGACCGAGTCCTCGGTAAGCACCGCAAAGCCAAAGCTCGTGATGAGTTCGGGCAGGGCGTGGTTGATCTCGGGGTCGTTGTGGTAGGGACGTCCGGCGAGCACAATGCCGTGGCCGCCGTGCTCCTCAATCCAATGGATGGCGTCCTCGCCCATGGTCTGGATGTCCTTATGGAACTTGGCGTCCGCCTCGTACGCGGCGTTGACCGCGGCGTCAATCTCGGAGCGGGTAAGCCTGGGCCCGCGCACGCGCCCGCGACCTGCCTCGGCATCGGCCGCGCGCTCGACGGCCAAAAGCTCGTACAGCCGGCGCTTGAGCTCAACCTTGTCGTGATAGGGCACGAACGGGTACATGAACTCGACGTTCTTGCTCGCAATGTCATCGATGTTCAGGCCAAGCGCCGTGGGGTAGCTCATGACGATGGGGCAGTTGTAGCAGTTGCCCGCCTGCGGGTCCTCTTGGCGCTCCCAGCGGATGCAGGGCATCCAGATGAAATCGACGTCCTTGTCGATAAGGTTCATAACGTGGCCGTGCGACAGCTTTGCCGGGTAGCACACCGACTCGCTCGGCATGGACTCGATACCGGCGTCGTAGGTCTTTTTGCTCGAGTTGTCCGAAAGCACGACGCGGAAGCCGAGCTTGGTAAAGAACGCATGCCAGAACGGGTAGTTCTCGTACATGTTGAGCGCGCGTGGGATGCCTACCGTGCCGCGCGGGGCGTCCGCCTCCTCGAGCACCGGACGGTCGAAGAGGAGCTCGTTTTTCTTGGTGAAGAGGTTGGGCGCCTCGGTCTTCTCCTTCTTGTGGCCGGCGCCCTTCTCGCAACGGTTGCCCGTGATGAAACGGCGACCGCCACCAAAGTCGTTGATGGTGAGCAGGCAGTTGTTGGAGCAGCGGCCACAGCGCGCATGCTTTTGGGTAACCGTGAGGTGCGCGATCTCGTCCGCAGGAAGGATGGTCGACACGCCGTCTGCGCCCGCGCGGTCGCGCGCGAGAAGCGCCGCGCCGTAGGCGCCCATGCAGCCTGCGATGTCCGGGCGAATGGCGTCGACACCGGTCAGGAGCTCAAAGGCACGCAGGGTCGCGTCGCTCATGAACGTACCGCCCTGCACGATCACCTTCGTACCGATCTCCTTAGGATCGCGTAGCTTGATGACCTTGAAGAGAGCGTTTTTGATGACCGAGTACGAGAGGCCGGCGGCGATGTCGCCCACCGTGGCGCCTTCCTTCTGCGCCTGCTTCACACGGCTGTTCATAAAGACCGTGCAGCGGCTGCCGAGGTCGACGGGGTTCTTGGCGCGAATTGCCTCGGCGGCAAACGCGCGCACGTCCATGTTCATCGACACCGCAAAGCTCTCGATGAAGCTGCCGCAGCCCGAGGAGCACGCCTCATTCAGCATGATGTGCTCGATTACGCCATCGCGCACGCGCAGGCACTTCATATCCTGACCGCCGATGTCCAGAATGAACTCGACACCCGGCAAGAACGCCTTGGCGCCGCGCAGGTGCGCCACGGTCTCGATCTCGCCCGAGTCGGCCTTGAGCGCCTCGATGAGCAGGGCTTCGCCGTAACCGGTGGTGGTCACATGCCCGATCGTAACGCCCGCGGGAATATGCGCGTAGAAGTCGGCCATGATGACCTTGGCCGTACCCAGGATGTCACCGTTGTTGTTGCCATACCACGTGTGCAGAAGCTGTCCGTCCTCGCCCACCATGGCGGCCTTCATAGTCGTAGAGCCTGCATCGATGCCAATGAACACGCGCTTGCCCGTATAGGTGGCCGCGTCGCCTGTGGGCACGACCTCGCGGTCGTGACGATTCTTGAACGCACGGTAGGCGTCCTCGTCCGCAAAGAGCGGCTCCAAGCGTGCCACCTCGGAGCCCTGTGTATCGCCCAGAGCATCGATGGCATCGATGAGCTCGGGGAAGGTCGAGAGCTTGCTCGACTCGTGCGCCATAGCGGCACCCGACGCCACGAACAAGTGCGCATTCTCCGGCACGATGCGGTGCGCCTCGTCCAGATCGAGCGTGAGGTAGAAGCGACGGCGAAGCTCGGAGAGGTACTGGAGCGGACCGCCCAAGAAGGCGACGTTGCCGCGGATGGGGCGGCCGCAGGCGAGGCCAGAGATGGTCTGCGTGACCACGGCCTGGAAGATGCTCGCCGCCACGTCCTCGGGAGCAGCGCCCTCGTTCAGAAGCGGCTGTACGTCGGACTTGGCGAACACGCCGCAGCGGCTCGCAATCGGGTAGATGGTCGTGGCGTTCTTGGCGAGCTCGTTCAGGCCGCCCGCATCGGTATGCAGAAGCGTTGCCATCTGGTCGATGAACGCGCCCGTGCCGCCAGCGCAGGTGCCGTTCATGCGCTGCTCGATGCCCTGGTCGAAGTAGATGATCTTCGCGTCCTCACCACCGAGCTCGATAGCCACGTCCGTGCTCGGGATGAGGGTCTCGACGGCGCGCTTGCTCGCAATGACCTCCTGCACAAACTCAAGGCCGAGCCACTGGCTGAGCAAAAGACCGCCGGATCCGGTGATGGCGCACGTCATGGGAGCTGCGCCGAGGAGACCCTTGGCGCCCACGAATAGGTCACGGGCGCAGGCGCGCACGTCGGTGTGGTGGCGCTGATACTTTGCGTAGACGATACCGTTGTCGTCATTCAGCACCGCAAGCTTGACCGTGGTAGACCCCACGTCGATGCCAAGGTGGAGTGTCCCGTAGTTGTTCTCGGGCTGCCAGATGGCGCCCTCGGGCACCGCTGTGGAGCCGGCCTCGATCACCGGAGCCTCTGCCGCCGGTACCTCGGCAAGCGTCTCCTCAGTGCCCTCGACAGGAATCTTAACCATTGACGACCTCCTTGGCCTCAGAGTTTTCAGATGCGGGTCTCGCCATGTTGAGGCCCAGAAGCTTCATGCCGTACGCCGGCACGTTGATATCGATCGGCTTTCCGTACAGGTCGCCGGGACGCACAAAGGCGACCACCGTCATGATGCGCGCCATGGTCTCGGGGCTCTCGGCAAGGCCGGTCTCAAACCAACGGCAGATGATGCCCATCTCGGCGGCGACGACGTAGGAAAGGTAGTAGTCAAAAAACGTATCGAGCACACCGGGGAAGATGCCCGTTTTCATGCGGCTCGATACCGTCTCGCGCGCAATGTCCTGGATGCGCGGCGCAAGCGCGGGGTCGCCGCCCGGCCCCAGGAGCGCACCGATGAGCGCGCCGTTGCGCTTGAGATAGCCAAGCAGCTCAACCGCACCGGGCGCCGGCTCGAGCGCCTCGATGTTGCGGTAGAGGCCAGCCAGATCCGTTGCGGCAAGTGAGGCGATGCGCGCGCGAATCTCGGCAAGGATGAGCTCCTCGGTCTGCGCGACAAAATCGGGGATGTCCTTGTAGTGCGTGTAAAACGTGCGGCGCGTGAGGCCGGCGCGCTCGGTAAGCGAAGCTACCGTGATGCGCGACAGGTCCTCGCCCTCGCCGATGAGGTTGCTGAGCGCGGCGCGCAGCAGGTGCTGGCTGCGGGCCGAGCGGCGGTCCAGCTTGACGGGACCGGGTGAGACCTCCGTGGTGACGGAAGAAGCCACGTATGCTCCTTGCTTCCTGTTATTTCACGACATGAGCATTATTGCACATGCCGTGAAATATATTCACCACTGCACGAGTTCGCCGCCATCGCACACAGGCTTTCCGCATCCGCCTCGCGGGTGAAAAGCTGGCAAACACCGCTACGATGCGCCAATTTTTATCAAAACCGAGTTTGCCAGCGCCCCAGGGTGCTGGAGAGCTGGCAAACTCGGTTTTGGCGTTTAGGAGTGTTAGGGCGACGAGTCCACGCCGGCAACGGCGTCCCAGCGCTACGCGCGCCCGTTTGACGCGACAGCCCGTAGGTAGACGCAACCCGCAGAAACCTACCCAACCGTCACGCGGTGGCGCTCTCGGCGAAGCGTCTGCATGATGTGGCGCGGCGCGGCGTGGAACACGTTGCTGCCGATAACGGTGCTAGCGGCCGCTTTTGCCTCGTCGCTGCCGTTGGCCATGGCATAGGAGTGGCGGAACCGCTTGAGCATGGCGATGTCGTTGCCGCCGTCGCCGTAGACGGCGCACTCGTCCTCGGTGTAGCCGTAGTAGGAGGCCAGCCATGCAACGCCCGCGCCCTTGTTGGCGTCGCGGTCGGAGATCTCGAACATCATGGGGTTGAAAGGCGCGTTCACCAGCGTGTCAGTATGCTCGGCAAGGTAGGCCTCGAGCTCGCGGCGGCGGCCCGGGTCAGGGACGCGGCAGTTAACCTTGCACACATCGGACATGCGCAGGATGTCGTCGGTCGTCTGGTCAAAGTGCATGTCATTCATGTTGAAGGGACCGCGCATACCGCGCACGATGATGCGCTTGATGGGGTTGTCGCGCTTAAAGCCCTCGTCGTGCTGCTGCTTGGAGCCGCGAATGAACATGCCCTCGGGCGTGGCGCAGTCAAAGGGGATGGTCGGAAACGTACGGAGCAGGTCCTCGAGCGCCGCCGGATCGATGGGGAAGGTCTTGAGGAGATGCCCCTCGCGGTCGCGCACGATGGTGCCGTTGGAGCCGAGCATGTCCACCGGCGCACCGCGGAACCCATGATCTGAGGTCGACTGCACCGCGCGCCCGGTGGCAACCGCCAGGTGCGCGCCGGCGGCAACGACCTCGTGCACGCACTTCAAGATGGTGCGGTCCGTCATATGACGAGCGTTGAGGAGCGTTCCGTCCAAATCGCAGGCAAACAGTTTAATCATAGGTGCAGCTATCCTTCCCCTTGCTCTGGCATATCCGCGGGTACCCGGGCCCTACCCAAGGGCAACATCGAGCACCATCATAATCGTGAAACCGGCGATAACACCAAGTGTGCCCACGTTGGAGTGCTCGCCCAGATGTGCCTCGGGTATGAGCTCCTCGACCACCACATATATCATGGCGCCCGCAGCAAACGCCAAAAGCCAGGGCATAAAGGGAGCAATCCAGCCGCTCGCCAGCACTACGAGAATACCAAATACGGGCTCGACGACTCCCGAGAGCGAGCCTGCTGCAAAAGCCTTTACACGACTCATACCTTCGCGATGCAACGGCAGCGAAACCGCGGCCCCCTCGGGAAAGTTTTGGAGACCGATACCTATGGCGAGCGCGAACGCCATGCCGAGGTACGCCTCCCCCGCCGCGCCCGCCGTGCTCGACGCCATCGCAAAGAGCAGGCCCACGCTCATGCCTTCGGGGATGTTGTGAAGCGTTACCGCCGAGACAAGAAGCGTGGTGCGCTTCCATGCCGAGGGCAGCCCCTCCGGCTCTGCCGCGCCCGCGTGCAGATGGGGCAGCAGCGTGTCGAGGGCGATAAGAAACGCCACGCCGAGCAGAAAACCGCCCGCCGCCGGAATCCAGCCTATCTGACCGAGCTCCTCGGCTTGCTCGATGGCGGGGCTCAGCAAGGACCACATGCTTGCAGCGATCATGACGCCGGCGGCAAAGCCCAGAAAGATATGGTGGGTGAGGCCTCCCTTGTTAGGGTCCTTTGGGCTCAGGAGCACCACCGCGGACCCGAGCGTAGTCATGAGCCAGGTGAACCCGCATCCCAGCGCAGCCCACATAAGTGCCTGCACGGTATCTTGATTAAACATCGTCATATCCTTTCAGGCGCGAGCGGTGCGCGCAGCATCGCGCTCGTCACCGATAACTGCCATTACTCGTTAGGTGCCCGCTTTTCGGACGCGATAAACCCGCATTGTTTGAACCTGAGTTTTAATGCCTTGCATTCCCTTCCGTAAACAGAGAATCTATCCCCTCGTGTGCGCGGCCGCGGCGGGTGCATCTGGCCCCCAGCCGACTCGGACCGCTCGTCCGCGCACACGGTACGCACCGTATAAGGAGGAACATCTTGCAAGCAAAGAAACTCACTGCTGAGGCCTTTGGCACGTTTGTGCTCACGTTCTTTGGCTGCGGCAGCGCCGCCATCGCCGGCGCCGTGCTCGGCAACCTCGGCATCGCCGCTGCCTTTGGCCTGTCCATCGTCGCTATGGCCTTCGTTATTGGCAATGTCTCCGGCTGCCACATCAACCCCGCCGTGTCCCTTGGCCTTTTCCTCGATAAGCGCCTCTCTGCCACCGACCTCATCGGCTACTGGATCGCCCAGTTTGTGGGCGGCCTCGTTGCCGCCGGCGCACTCGCCCTCGTGGTGAGCCTCTGCGGCCTTGGCGGCGTGCTCGAGACCGGCCTTGGCTGCAACGGCTATGACGCTGCCTCGTCGGTTGGCCTCAACGCCGTCGGCGCCTTCGTCGTCGAGGTGATTCTCACCGCTGTCTTCGTGCTTTCCGTGCTCGGCTCTACCGCCGACGCTAAGACTGCGCCCTTCGCCGGCATGATCATCGGCGCCACCCTCGCCTTCGTGCACATCATGGGTATCCCCCTGACCGGCACGTCCGTGAACCCGGCGCGCAGCTTTGGCCCGGCCGCCGTCATGGCGATCAACGGTGACGTCACTGCGCTCTCGCAGGTGTGGGTCTTCATCGCCGCTCCGCTCGTGGGTGCTTCGGTTGCCGCTCTTATCTGGCGCTTTGTCTGCAAGGCAGACGACGCCGCGTAGGGATTAGCCCCCATCAACGCGCGTTTCAGGCGAAACGGCGCCCGTCGGAAGCACCGGTGGGCGCCGTTTTGTGCTCTTTGCGATGCTTATCAACGACTCGTTGAACGGGACCCAAAGGGTTTCGCCCCCTAATGTTACGGGCATACACTGTTGACATGACGGCTTTGGGCTGTCATTTCTTTTCTACGACCACCGGAGATGAGCATGGACATACGTCAAATTCGCTATCTTGTGGCCGCGGTTGAGGGCGGATCGCTCTCGTCGGCGGCAAAGCAGCAGTTTGTTACCGTTCAGGCAGTTTCCAAAGGCATTTCCGAGCTCGAGAACGAAGTCGGCACGCCCCTGCTCATCCGCGGCAATCACGGTGTCAAGCCCACGGCCATCGGCCAAGGTTTCTACGACCGCGCGCGCAAAACGCTCGAGAGCTTCCAGGAGCTCCAAGACTTCTCTGGGCGCGTGCCCGCGCGCAACTCCGCAAATCATCTTCTTGTCACCTTCTGTGCGCCGCCGTTTGAAGGTGGCGACGACGCTATGCGTCGTCTCTCGGCACTGCTCGGCGCGCGTCTGGGTATCGAGATCGAGATCCTTATCGCGCCTGGCAAGACCTCGCTTGCAGCGCTTCGCTCTCACGCCGTGGACGCCGTGTGCATGATTGGCGAGTACTCCGCCCCGGATACGGACTGCGTATCCATCGGCAGCCTCCCCACCGGCGTGGGAATGACCGCGACGCATCCCCTTGCATCCAAGAAGACCGTCCGCCTCGCCGACCTTGAGCCCTATCCCGTCATGTGGTCCGAGAGCTTCGACTCGTTCAATCGCTCCATCTGCACCATTTACTCGGAGCGCGGCCTCATCGCGCCGATCGTGCGCATCGCCGAGGACGGCACGCCCACGCCCGATGATGCCGATCTCTCGCAGGCTGTCTACTTCTCGGTCTACCTCTCCCCCTTTGGACAGCCGTTCCGCAACAGCCGCGTGGTGCCCATCGACCCGGCAGAGGCCATCTCCATCCCCATCTGCTTCATCACGCTCAAAAACGCCAAGTCCGAGGCATACCTTGCGCTCGAGCGGCAGATTCGCACGGCGTTTAAGCTCACCTCGCTGCTGCGCGTCTAATATCTGCGCCCTTCGCAAGTCAAAGTCCAGCCGACGCCGAGCCGTCGGCAGCGTCGTGCGTCTATACTGCAAGCGGTATCTCGATTCACACGACCGCCTGCCCTGGGAGGACGATGGACGCACGTAAATTGAGCCGCTTCGCCGCCTGTGAAGACTATCTTGCTTGCCCAGTATGCGGAGATGCGCTCTCACTAGACGGCACCTGTCTTGCCTGCTCTGCCGGGCACCGCTTTGATATTGCCCGCCAGGGCTATGTAAACCTGCTGCGCGGCAAGCACAACCACGACGCTTATGACCGCGAATCCTTCGCATCCCGCCGCACGGTATTCGAAAGCGGCCTCTACGCGCCTATTGCAGATGCCGTATGTAAGGCGCTGGAAGAAGCCTTGGGCGAGTTTCCCGCCCACTCCTCGCAGCCGCTCGTGGTGGACGCCGGCTGCGGCGAAGGCTATTTCTCGAGCGTGGTGCGCAAGCGGACACAGGCACAAGTCTGTGCCTTCGATATCTCGCGCGATTCTATCCAACTCGCTGCTGTTCGCGATCCCGAAGATGGCATCGCCTGGCTTGTGGCGGACCTTGCCGCCATCCCGCTTCAGACGGGCGTAGCCACGGCCGTGCTCGATATCTTCTCGCCAGCCCGCTATAACGAGTTCCACCGCATCCTCAAGCCCGGCGGACGCGTGATCAAGGTCGTTCCCACGGCCAACCACATGCACGAGGTCCGAACGCTCGCTGCGGACTCCCTGCAGCAGCGCGACTACTCCAACCAGCGGGTACTGGACCATTTTGCAGCGTCGTGCACCCCGCTCTCACGCCATACGGTGTCCAACACCATCGCCCTCACGCCCGAGCTGCGCGACGCCCTCATCGCCATGACGCCGCTCCTGTTCTCGGTCGATACGGCCGCCATCGACTGGAGCGGGCTCACGCACGCAACCGTTGAGGCCGAGGTGCTCGTCGGCACGTGGGACGAATGAGGGAACAAACAACCTTGCGAAAACAGAATTTCAATTATTCAACAATCCGCATCCTTTTCTTGGAGTAAGACTGCCAAAACAGCCAAGAAACGCCACGATTTGAGGGGCCAGAAAGGGGCCCTACTCCGGCGCTTGCCCTCAGATTGTTGAATAGTTGATATTCCGCTCGAGAGCCTGCCATCACCGGAGCAAGATGCCCTGGGATGCGCGGGTACAAACCGCTGCCCGCCCATTGCGACAGCGAGGCACGGCCTCTCTTGCCACCGGCGCGCCAAGCTGACAATTGCATCTCCAACAACAAAGGAGGACCGCCTCGAATACCTTCGAGACGGTCCTCCCTAGATTACGCCGAGCAACCGACAAGACGTCGACTGCGCAAACGCGTTGTTACTCCGCCGGGCAGAGAGCGAGCGCGGCCTCGTCGGCAACAACCACAACGTTGTCGTGCAGCTGGAGGATCGAGGCGGGGCACTGCGGAGTCACCGGGCCGTAGCACATGTCGTGAACAGCCTGGGCCTTGGCAGAGCCGTTGGCGGCGATGACGATCATCTTAGCGAACATGATAGTCTGAACGCCCATGGTGTAGGCCTGACGCGGCACGTCCTCAATGCGGTCGAACAGGCGGCTGTTGGCCTGGATCGTGGACTCGGTGAGGTTGACGCAATGCGTGCCCTTGGAGAAGTGGTCATCGGGCTCGTTGAAGCCAATGTGGCCGTTGTTGCCGATGCCAAGGAGCTGCAGGTCGGGATAACCGGCAGCGGCGACGATGCGGTCGTACTCCTTGCAGGCAGCATCAGCGTCGGGGTTGGAGCCGTCCGGCACGTGGGTGTTCGCCTGGTCGATGTTCACATGGTCGAAGAAGTTGGTCTTCATGAAGTAGTGGTAGCTCTGCGGGTCATCGTGGGAAAGGCCGCGATACTCGTCCAGGTTGTACGTAGAGACCTGGGAGAAGTCGCAGTCGCCCTTCTGGTTCCACTCAGCGAGCTGACGGTACGCGCCAATGGGCGTGGAGCCAGTGGCAAGGCCCAGCACGCAGTCGGGCTTCAAGATGACCTGTGCCGAGATGATATTTGCGACCTTGCGGCTCATATCATCGTAGTCACGTGCGCGAACGATCTTCATAGTGCGACCCCTTTCAGAGAGCCTCCTGTACTAAAAGCGGCGCCGGCAAAACCGACACCGCCCCTTACCCCGTTTAACGCTCCCGCGCCGTGATGAGTCGATCGAGCTCGTGGACGGTATCGCCCACGTTACCCTTGATGCTCGAGAACTCAACGGCGTTGCAGATGAGTATCGGCGCCGTAAGGTCGTAGCCTTCAGCCTTGATGGCGTCGCCGTCAAACTCAATGAGGACGTCGCCGCGATGCACGGTGTCGCCCACCTGCGCATGCACCTTAAAGTGACGGCCCTCAAGTTTATAGGTATCCAGACCGACATGAATGAGCACGTCAAGTCCGTCGTCGGTGTGCAAGGCGACCGCATGCCCGGTGGGGAACACGGCCTTTACCTTAGCATCGGCAGGGGCAACCACGGTGTTGCCCGAGGGTAGGATCGCCACGCCCTCGCCAAGGGCCCCAGAGGAAAACGTGGTGTCTGCGACCTCCGACAGCGGTATCACGGTACCGGCCAAAGGAGAGAGCAACACTTCGTTTCTGCTCCGAGAAACCAATGAGTTGAAGAACTGGCTGAACATAACCCCCCTAACTCATCACAGCGGCAACCCGACATCTGTTATGCCTCAATGGTACCCCAAATCGACAGGTGTATTTGCGTGGTATCACACGAATCCCCTGCCGCCTGAGGCATGCCGCGAGCATCGTAGCGCAATGAGGATATTTCGAAAAGAGTATCTCTCGTAACATGAAAAAGCGGGGCCGCCCTGAGGCAGCCCCGCATGCAATCCAGTATGTCTCCGGCAGATTAGCGCTTGGAGAACTGGGGAGCGCGACGGGCCTTCTTGAGACCGTACTTCTTGCGCTCGACCACGCGCGCGTCACGCGTGAGGTAACCGGCGCGCTTGAGGTCGGCACGGTAATCGCCGGCGTCGAGAAGCGCGCGGGCGATGCCGAGGCGCAGAGCACCAGCCTGACCGCTGATGCCGCCGCCATCGCAAAGGGCGATGACGTCAAAGGCGCCCTGGGTGTCGGTCACCTTGAAGGGAGCGAGCGCGTCGTCAAGCAGGTTCTGACGGCCGAAGTACTCGGCAGCGTCACGCTTGTTGACGGTCACCTTGCCGGTGCCGGGAACGAGACGGACACGGGCCACAGCGTTCTTGCGACGCCCGGTGCCCTGGTAGACAACGGAGTTCTCAGCCATGTTTTACGCCTCCAGCTCGATCTTGACGGGGTTCTGGGCAGCATGGGGATGCTCGGAGCCAGCATAGACCTTGAGCTTGGTCAGCTGCTTGCGACCAAGGGTGGTCTTGGGGAGCATGCCGCGGACGGCGCGCTCGATGACCTGCTCGGGGTGCTTCTCCATAGCTGCGCGGAAGCTCTCCGCCTTGAGGCCGCCGTTCCAACCGCTGTGGCGATAGTAGGTCTTGTGAGCGGCCTTGTTGCCGGTAAGCTGGACCTTATCGGCGTTGATGACCACCACAAAGTCGCCGCAGTCGGAATTGGGGGTGAACTGAGGCTTGTTCTTGCCACGCAGGATCATGGCGATCTGGGTGGCAAGACGGCCCAGCACGGCACCCTCGGCATCGATGAGGACCCAGTTGCGCTGGACCTCACCCTGCTTGGCGTAGTGAGTCGACTTAGAAATCACTTGGACTCCTCCAACAGTACGTGTCTTGACAGAGATTCACGGGGCTCTGAAAAGTAACTTGTCGAGTATACCGCCAAGTGCGTATCCGTCAACCGTCAAGCGGGTGTCATTCTCATAGTCTCCGCATGTTGTTAGGCGAGGAAATCCTTGATGCGCGCAAGCAGGCGCACTGCCTCCTGGCGACCTTGGATGTAGAGGCGCAAAAGCTTCTCGGGGTCGCGCTCGACGTGCGCCACCTCAACCGGCGTGGGCGGCGCTACCACAATGGCGCGGCCACTATCCTCATAGGCCCAGATGTGCTCGCGCTGCTCGTTATAGCGCTCGTGACGGTTCTCAAGCGCCTCCAAGAAGTACGGATAGTCGCCGTAGCGCGCGTGCGCCGGACGCATGTACTCGTAGGGGCCCTTGACGTAACTCCTGTCTTGGGTGAGCACCACCACGGCGCGATCGTAGCCGTCGTGCTCGAGGGCGCGCTCGATGGGAACCGAGTCGGCAATACCGCCGTCAAGATACAAATGCCCGTCGATCTCCACCGGTGGTGTCACAAGCGGCATCGAGGTCGAGGCGCGGACTGCATCGATATCGAGAATGGGGTCCTTCACCTCAAGATAGTCCGCGGTGCCAAAAACGATATCGGAGACCGTGGCAAAGAGCGACATGGGGTTGGCGAGGTACGTGGACGTGTCAAAGGGGTCGATGCGGTCTTGCACGTCGTAGAGGATAAAGTCATAGCCCACGAGGCTCCCCGACGTGGCCACCGCGCGCGAGCCCATGTAGCGGCTGTCGTTGCAGAAGGCGAGGTTCACACGATTGGGGCGGCCGATCTGGTGCGACTTGAAGCTGAGGCCGCAGAGCGTTCCGGCAGAGACGCCGTAGCAGGCGCCAAACGTGACGCCGTTTTCCATCAGCACGTCGAGAACGCCCGCTGTGAACTGGCAGCGGAAGCTGCCGCCCTCGAGGATGAGGGCAACCTTGCCGTTAGTGGTCTTTCCAAACCCCTGCTCTGCCATGACGTGTCCTCTCATGTGGGAAGCGGGCGCTCCCCGCGTGCCCGCGTTTCGGTCCTTGTTTGCCCTTCTACCCAATACGACCGGCATCGACACCGCAAAGCAACACGTCCCATCATCGCGACGCTACACCGCTCGCCGCAGCTCTACCATGCCTATGAAGAGCGCGTCCTCTGCGCGATATTACGCATACCAGCGGCTTTTTTCGGGTAACTATGCTACGATGCAATATCCCTATCCGCAGATAGGGGACGTTCTTTGACAAGGTCGAGTCTGGCATCCAGCGGTGCCGGCCCAGACCTCTCGCACGAGGGGGCGACTGGTTTCGACGCGATAGCTCTGAGAGAGGAAGCAGGCCGTGGTCTCCTCGCCACGTTAAACAGGGGTACCGTCAAAATGAATTGACAAGAATTCTTCTTACGAGCCCCAGCTGGCTCTTGCTGCTTAATTAATTAGCGGCACGCCAATCCCGGGAATTCCCCGCCCCGGGTGCGGTGTCATTTTAGGGGAATGCTCCTGTGCACGTAATCGGTATGGCACAGGCTAAGACTGAACCGGTTGGGATGCTGCGAGCGTGTCGCTGCGCGCAATGCGTCCGAGATCAAATCAGCGACTGAGCCTGGAGATGCCGATCAGGGGGCTTTCGTGGACCGGAGTTCGATTCTCCGCGCCTCCACCACCATTTACCTGGGGTTTCTGTCATATTCGATGGCAGAGACCCCGTTTTTTCTCCTTGCCGAGCTGCGGCAAGGAGCAATCAATCACCCACAATGGCATTTGTTTGGGTTCCCGCCAAACAACGTGCAGGCAGAACACTCAGCCCATCAGTCCCTTTTCGCGAAAATGAGCATCCATTGCGTCGCGATACACCTCATCCTCATCACGGGAGTCCATAGCAGAATCTCCCCCATCAAAGCCGTGATGAATCCCAAGGCTTTTATATAGATCGTCCGCTGCCGCCCAGGACGCATCAAACGGTGAAGGCGCACGTTTGACGGGCGCCTTCACTTTGGATTTCTCAAGTGAGTTTTCGGCCTGCCCCGCTTTCGAGGTCCTTATAGCAGCCCCTTCCATCTGCATCCTTTCGCCATCGTGCAACATCACTCGCATCATAGCACGGGCCTCAGCCCACGCAGAGCGTGATAAGCACCGGCACGAGGGCGGAGCAGATGACACCGTTGATGAGCGAATAGACCACGCAGCGCTCGTCGGTATAGCGAATCATCATGGGCAGCGTGGTGTCCTCGCTCGTGGCAGCCGCCGCGGCGATGCAGGCGTATCCGTTGAGATGCCGGGCAATCCACGGGATGCAGAAGAAGGATGCGATCTCACGCATGAGGTTGGCGAGAAACGCGACGCCGCCCAGCTGTGCGCCGACCATGCTCTCGAGCTGCACGCCTGCGAGGCTGTACCAGCCAAGACCGCTCGCCGCCGCCATGCCCTCGCGCACGTCGAGGCCGATGAACGGTGCTGCAACGATGCCGCCCACAAGCGAGCCGACCACAACACCCAGGGGAATGACGAGCGTCTTGATATGGTGCTCGCGGATGCTTGCAAGAAGACCGCGATGCATGCCCACGCCAACGCCCACAAGTGCCATGAGCACCCAAAGCACCGGCTCGCTCAAGTGGCCGAGGACCGCGACAAGCGGGCTGTTGGGCGCAGCGACACCGAGCGCGATGCCTACCGCAAGCATGACAAGCGCCGCGAGCGCCATGCCGTCGATGCAAAAGCGCGGGCGAGCGCCGCCGGTGGTCGCACCCTCGCGAGTAGTGGTGCCTGCGTTGGCAGACTTGGCATCGCCGAGCAAGCGCCTCGTCAGAAGGTAGACGAGTACAACCGAGCAGGCCGTAGGCAGAAGGCAGAGGATCGCGCTCGCGCCACCCCAAGCGGCGACACTCTCTACAAAGCCCTCTTCAGACCCAATGGAGGCGCCCATGGCGCCAATGAGCAGGCAGGTGCAAAGCGTCTGGAGCCGACTGTTGATGGGGCGAAACGCCTCGGGTACTGCAAAGCGCCCAGCAACCATGCCCACCGCCATGATGATGAGAATGTCCATGCGCATCCCCCGTGCCGCCTCGTGTACTTCCGGCGACACAGTATCCCACAACCGAACGCGCTCTGCGCTCTTGCTGCTCCCCTGCTACTTTTGAGCGCCGCGCTCGGTGCGCAGGAGCGCATCCACAAGTTCGTTGTCCTCGCGCGCGGGAGAGCCCAGCGGCAGGCCGCACGCCTCAAAGAAGTGGCTTCCCGCAAACTGCCGCGCGCGGAACGAGTCGTGGGCACCATCGTCCAAATAGCGCACGCGGCTCCTACAGTCCGTTGTACCGCAGAAGAGCGGGCCGTGGCCGCGCACGTATTCGAGATAGAGCGGGTCGCTCGACCACAGAAGCACGCCCGCCATATTCTCAAGCTCATAGGCAGCCGCATAGGCGCGCCAACTCGTCTTGCGCGCGCGGACGTAGCGGTCAAGGAGCGACGCCATGCGCGTCACGCGGCGCAGCGTGTCTGAGGCGGACATGACGCGCGCCTGGGGCACGGCGGCCGCCTGCGCACCTGCGACGGCGAGGCTCTCGCCCTCCCCTTCCGGCATCAGCAAAGGCTCGCAGGCGCGCCTGAGCTCGGCCAGCGCATGGTCGCGCTCGGCTGGCGCGCAGAGCACCGCCGGAACCGTGAGCTTGATTGACTCGTCGGGAAAGAGTTCGATGGCAGAATGCGGCACCATGCCGTCGAAGGCGACCGACGTGCGGAAGATAAGCGAGTCGTGGGCATGCTGCACGTGGCAATCAAGCTTCTGGGCCGCGAAGGCGCGCCGCATCGCGTCTGCGCAGGCGCCCACCTCGTCACGCGTGGGCACATCGCGCCCGGGCGCGTCCATGCGGTAAAGGTACAGGTCAAAGAGGGGCACCGGCCGCGCAAAGAAGACGGTGCGCCGGCAGAACTCGGTAATGTGCGCGCGGCGCTGCGTTGCCTTGCCGTAGAGCTCAACGAGTGCGCTTCCCGTTGCGGGGCCGGAGGTGGATCCCTCGCGGATTTCCACCACACCATCGGCAACGTAGGGCGGGAAACTCCCCTCGTCCACCCGCACCACCACAACGCCCTGGTCGTCGTTGGCGGGGTCGGGGATGAAGCGGACGTCAAACGGAGGAGCGGGCGAGACGTGGCGCCGACACATCTCGCCTATAATCTGCCCGTAGTCTGCCGAAAGGCGGGGCACGGGGCAAATCGAGCGGTCGTCGTCGGCAATACCGATCACGAGCCAGCCGCCGCGCGAGTTGGCAAACGAGGCGATGATCTTGGGCACCTTTGCCTTGACGCTCACCGTGAAGGAGCGCTTGAACTCGAGCACGTAGCCCTCGTCCATATCGGCAAGTTGGGCGAGGTCGGCGTAGGTGATCTCGTGCAGGCCGAGTGGTTTGCCCCGGTCATCGCGAAACGGGCTGAACATGGCGCACCTCCTGTTGAGCCGTTAGAGGGGTTATACCCCAAGGCCGACAGAGTGCGCATTTGCACATTTGGGGACGGGGTCAAGTTATGCAGTCCGCGTTTGGGACGCTGCAAGAAACGAACCCGTCCCCAAATGTGCAGCCCAACTGCATGAAACGAACCCGTCCCCAACTATGCCAACTATGCCAACTATGCCAACTATGCAAACGCGGCCCCGCAGCGATGATCGCATACGGGGCCGCACCTCGGAAGCGAGCGACGGGCAAGGCATGGCAGGAACTGACTCGCCGCTCGCCGGGAAGGAGGTCTGGTTAGGGCGCGACGGGCGCCTCGGCGTTGACCTCGGCATCCACGTCCGTCTCGGGCGTGACCACCGGGTCGGCGTTGGTAAGGTCGCTACCGCGGCCGTAGGTCGGGCGCGCCGCGTCGTACTGGATGTCGAGCGCGAGCTGGCGCACCGCATCGGTCGGCACGTTGTCGTAGCGATGACACGAGCAGAGGTGATCGGGCAGAACCTCGCGCTGATCGGGCGAGGAAACATCGCAGGCGCCGACCTTGGCAAAGCAGCGGCTCGCAAAGCGGCAGCCCGCCGGCGGGTCGATGGGACTCGGCACGTCGCCCTCGAGAATGATGCGCTTGCGCTGCAGCTTGGGGTCGGGGCTCGGAATCGCCGAGAGGAGCGCCTGGGTGTAGGGGCACAGCGGCTCGTGGTAGAGACTGTTTTTAGGCGCAACCTCCATCAGACGGCCGAGGTACATGACACCCACGCGGTCGGATATATGCTTCACGACGTTCAGGCCGTGCGCAATAAAGAGGTACGTAAGGCCAAACTGGTCCTTGAGGTCGTCGAGCAGGTTCAGCACCTGTGCCTGAATGGACACGTCGAGCGCCGAGACCGGCTCGTCGCACACAATGAGCTTGGGGTTTACCGCAAGCGCACGCGCAATGCCCACGCGCTGGCGCTGGCCACCCGAGAACTCGTGCGGGTAGCGGTTCTTCATGTAGCTCGCAAGGCCGACGCGCTCAAGAAGCTCGTCCACCCGTGCATCGACCTTATCCTTGGGCAGGATGTTGTTGGTGAGGATGGGCTCGGCAACAATCTGGCCGATGGTCATGCGCGGGTTCAGGCTCGCATAGGGGTCCTGGAAGATGAGCTGGATGTCGGTGCTCATGCGGCGGCGGTCCTTAGGACTCATTGCGGTGATGTCTTTGCCCTCGAAAAGGATCTTGCCGCTCGTGGGCTTCAACAGGCCCACGATCATCTTGCCGATGGTGGTCTTGCCGCAGCCCGACTCACCCACCAGACCAAAGGCCTCGCCACGGCGGATGGTGAAGTTGACGTCGTCGACCGCTTGGACAAACGACGTGGGCTTGCCAAAGAAGTTGGTTGCAGCGACAAAGCTCTTGGTGAGGTGCTGCACCTCGATAAGGTTGTCGTTCACGTTGGACATGCTAGCGCACCTCCCCTTCTGTCTCGGTACGGCGACGCGGGCGCGCCGCGGCGGCCGCGCGCTCAATGCGCTCGCGCTCCTGCGCCTCGAGGTCGGCCTTGACCTTGTGGGCCGCCTCGGTTGCCTCCTGGGCGCGGGCGACCTCGTCCGCATCCTCGTAGAGGAAGCAACGGACGCGGCGCGTGGTGCCCGGAACCGTCATGAGTTCGGGACGCTCGGCGCGGCAGCGATCGAAGCAGCGCTCGCAGCGGTCCGAGAACGGGCAGCCGGCGGGCATCTCGAGCGGATTGGGAACCGAGCCCGAGATCTGGTACAGGCGCTCGGACTCCTCGTCCTCAAGACGCGGGATCGACTGGAGAAGACCCAGCGTATAGGGGTGCAGCGGATGCTCAAAGAGCTCGAACTTCTCGCCCTCCTCCACGAGCTGGCCGCAATACATGACCACCACGCGGTCCGCGACCTCAGAGACGACGCCCAGGTCGTGGGTGATGAGCAGAACGGCCATGTTGAACTCGCTGCGGAGCTTGTAGATGAGGTCCAGAATCTGCGCCTGAATGGTCACGTCGAGCGCCGTGGTGGGCTCGTCGGCAATAAGGAGCTTGGGGTCGCAGGAGAGCGCCATGGCGATCATGACACGCTGACGCATACCGCCCGACATCTGATGTGGGTAGTCGCGGGCGCGCTCCTCAGGGCTCGGGATGCCCACGACGCGCAGCATCTCCACGGCGCGCGCCCAGGCCTCCTTCTTGTCCATATCGGAGTGCGTCTGGATGGCCTCCACGATCTGGTCGCCCACGCGATAGACCGGGTTTAAGCTCGTCATGGGCTCCTGGAAGATCATCGAGATCTGGCCGCCGCGCACCTGTTCCATCTCGGACTCCGTGGCGGCGAGCAGGTCCTTGCCGTCGAAGGTGATCGTACCCTCGGCAACGTGACCCGGCTCCTGCAGAAGGCCCATGATGGAAAGGGACGTCACGCTCTTGCCCGAGCCGGACTCGCCCACCACGGCCAAAATCTCGCCGCGCTCGAGGTCAAAGGTCACACCGTTGACGGCACGGACGATCCCCTTGCGCGTAGGGAACTCGGTGACGAGGTCGTGTACTTCAAGTAGTGCCATGTCTATCACCTCGCCCTGCTCTTGGGATCGAACGCGTCACGGATACCGTCGCCGAGCAGGTTGAAGGCAAGCACGGTCACGGTAATGGCGAGGCCCGGGAAGATCATGGCGTGCGGCGCGGCAAAGATGTAGTTGCGGCCGCGACCGAGCATGTCGCCCCACTCCGCCGCCGGCGGCTGAACGCCGAGGCCGAGGAAGCCGAGCGCCGCCGCGTCGAGGATGGCGCTCGAGATGCCGAGCGTGGCGCGGACGATGATCGAGGGCATCACGTTGGGAAGTACGTGGCGGAAGATGATGGTCGCGTCGGAGTCGCCGATGACGCGGGCGGCAGCCACGTAGTCGGACTGCTTGACCGCGAGCACCTGGCTGCGCACAATGCGCGCGTACTCGGGAATGGACACAAAGCCGATGGCGATGATGGCCTTGTCGATGCCGCGGCCAAGCGCCGCCATAAAGGCGATGGCGAGCAAAATCGACGGGATAGCGAGCATCATGTCCATAAAGCGCATGATGACAGTGTCCACCACGCCGCCCTTGTAGCCGGCGATGGCACCGAGCGTCACGCCGATGGCAAGAGAGATGGCCACGGAGAGCAGACCAACGGTGAGCGAGATCTGGCTGCCGATGAGGATACGGCAGAAGATGTCACGACCCTGCTGGTCGGTTCCAAACCAGTGCGCCATACTCGGCCCCTCAAAGGAGGCAGAGAGGTCCTGCTGGTACGGATCGTAGGGCAAGATGCCCGGAGCAACAAACGTCACAATGGCAACGAGCGCCAAGAGCACGATGATGACGAGGCTCACCATGGCGGGCACGTTCTGACGCAGCGCGTACCAAACGTCCTTCCAAAGCGACTCGGTCTTTTCCGCCACGGGCGCAGACGGGGTGTTGTTGGGACCCTCGGGGCCAGCCGCGGTCCGCTCGTCGAGCTCAACAGAAGCAGCAGCCATGCGTATCACCCCTCTTCCTTGGTATAGGTGATGCGCGGGTCGAGATAGGCGTAGATAACGTCTACGACCAGGTTGATCACGATGAAGATCACGCCGATGAGGAGCACCGCTCCCTGTACGACGGGAAAGTCCGATTTCAAGATGCAGTCGACAACGTACTTGCCGATGCCGGGCCAGGCAAAGACCGTCTCGGTGAGCATGGCGCCGCCAAGAAGGCTTCCCAGCTGCAGGCCGATGACCGTGGTCACGGGGAGCATGGCGTTGCGCAGCGCATGATGGATGTCGACGCGGCGCTTCTTCAGGCCCTTGGCGCGGGCAGTGCGCACGTAGTCCTCGTTGAGCGTCTCGAGCATGCTCGAACGCGTCATGCGGGTGATGACCGCCATGGAGTACATCGAGAGCGCGAGCGCAGGCAGAATAATGTGAGAGAGCGCATCGCCAAAGGCCTCGAAGTCACCCATCAGCAGCGTGTCGATAAGGTAGAGGTCCGTACCTCCCACCGGCTGGAGCAGAGGGTCGATGCGGCCCGAGCTCGGCAGCACGTGCAGCACGCCGGCAAAAAGGATGATGAGCAGAACGCCCAGCCAGAAGATGGGCATCGACACGCCCACGAGCGCGAGGATCGTAGAGAAGCCGTCGATCCAGGAGTTCTTGTGGGTTGCCGACACCACGCCGAGCGCCACGCCCGCCACCGCGGCGATGACAATGGCCACGAGCGCGAGCTCGACCGTGGCGGGGAACCGCGAGAGCAGCTCCTGCGTGACGGGGGTGTGCGTGTAGTAGCTCTCGCCCAGATTGCCGGTGAGGGCTCCCGTCAGAAAGTCAAAGTATTGAACGATCAGCGGGTCGTTCAGCCCGTTTGCCTCGCGCCATGCCTCCATGGCCTCGGCCGTAGCGTGCTGGCCCAAAACGACGGGCGCCGGGTCAGCCGAAAACACGCGCATGATAAGGAACACGATGATGGAGACGCCGATGAGCACCGGAATCGCCAGCAAAATGCGCTTTAAGATGTATTTCAGCACGCTACCTTCCTCCTCCCCTATATAGAGCGGCGCGCCTGCCACGCGCCCGGACCACAGCGGGCCCATACACAGGACGGGCCGAGAGTGCCCGGCCCGTCCTTCTTACCAGGTCATGCGATCGCGCGCTTACGCGGTCTTGGTGACGAGCTCCATGTGTACGACGCCCGTCGGGTGATAGAAGAAGTTGTTGATGCTCGGCGCGTAGGCGGCGAGGTTCTTGGAGTGGCTGATGAGCATCCACGGCATCTGGTCGGCGACCATCTGCTCGCACTGCTTGTAGATGGCGTCGCGCTCGTCGCCCTCCTCGGTGGTGAGACCCTGCTGGATGAGCGCGTTGTACTCCTCATTGTTGAAACGGCCCACATTCATGGAAACGTTCTTGTCGGCAAGCAGGTTCATGAAGTTGTCCGGGTCGCCGTTGTCGCCCACCCAGCCGTAGAGGCAGCAGTCGAAAGCGTCGGTCTCGACCTTGGTCTGGTAGGTCGTCCAGTCGTAGGAGACGATCTCCATGTCCACGCCGGCGTCGGCGAGGTAGCCCTGGATGGCCTCGGCGAGCGCCTGGCCGCCGATGGAGTTGTACGGACGCGGGTTGGTGTAGGTGAGCATGGTGCAGCTCGTGATGCCGAGCTCGGCAAAGGCGGCCTTTGCGGCCTCAGGATCGTAAGCGGTCTGCTTGATGTCCTCGTCATAGGGGGCCATCCA
The DNA here is from genome assembly GCA_949285915.1 of uncultured Collinsella sp. GTDB lineage: Bacteria > Actinomycetota > Coriobacteriia > Coriobacteriales > Coriobacteriaceae > Coprousia. The sequence goes on along the minus strand of CASDZW010000007.1, from coordinate 12,725 downwards.
CAGCGGCATGACGGAGGTGGCCACGCCGGCGTACTCGCCGTAGAGGCTCTCGACCATCTCCTCGACGTTCACCGCCTGGCAGAACGCGCGGCGTGCCTCAAGCGAGGTGAAGGCGCCGGCGTCGTTGCGGAACGCCATGTAGTTGATGTTCATGCCGTCCTCGCTGAAGAGCTCGTTGCCGGCGTCGGTGATGGTGGGAACCACGGAGGCGTCGATGCCGTCGATGATGTCGACCTCGCCGTTGTTAAGAGCGGTCACGCGGCTGGAGTTCTCGGCGATGAAGCGGAAGATGACGTTCTTGGTCTGGGGCTGGCGCTCCTCGTCCCAGTAGTCCTCGTTGGCCTCGAGCACGATGTTCTCGCCCTTGGACCAGGAGACAAACTTGTAGGGACCGGAGCCCACGGGCTCCTCGTTGGCGGTGCCGGCCTCGATGGCGGAGGGGGCAACGATCGGCGAGGCGAGGGTCATCGCCATGTTCTTGATGAACGGCGTCGAGGGAGCGCGCAGGGTGATGACGAGCGTGGTCGCATCCGGAGCCTCGATGGTTTCGATACCGGTGTTGGCGTCGATCGAGCCGTACACAAAGGAGGCGTAGGGCATGTCCTCGGTGCGGTTGGGCTCGAGCTGACGGGTGATGGAGGTCACGATGGCGGAAGCATCGCAGTCGGTGCCGTCGTGGAACTTCACGCCCTCACGAATCTTGAAGGTATAGGTGAGGCCGTCATCGGAGATGTCGGGCATCTCGCCGAGGCACGGGAGCACGTCGGTGGTCTCGACGTCGAACATGAGCACGGTGTCGTAGATGTTGGACATGACCTTTGCGGACTCGCCGTCATCCACGTACGCGGGGTCGAGGCCGCGGGGATCGGCGCCCTGGGCAAAGGTGATGGTGTCGGCGATGCCGCCCTCGGCAGCCGCGCTACCGCCGCCGCCCTCGCTCGCGCGTTGGGCACCGCAGCCGGCGAGCGCAAACGTGCTCGTGGCCGCAACGGCGCCGAACGCCTGGACGAAACGCCTTCTGGAAATCTCTGCCATGGACATAGTGGTTCTCCTTCCCTAATACCAGAGTAATCGGTACTTTAGCTCGCTGGAGTGCGTGCAGGGGCGGGAAGGGTCATTTGGCACTTTATTGAAATAAAGTGGTTATCAGTCGGAAACGCCCCGGAAACAAAATGCGAAGGGCTGCCAACCATTTGAGGGCCGTTTGGGGACGGCCGTTTGGGGACGGGGTCGAAGCGTGCCATGCAAGACGCACAGCCACTGATGACGGAGGGGACGGGGCCGCTCCGCAGTATTGCGCGAAACGACCCCGTCCCCAAAGGAGCAGAAATGTGCAACCCACTGCACGAAATGAACCCGTCCCCAAATGAACCTAGATTGCCTCGGCGACCTCCACCTGCGGTGGGAGCCTCCGGTAAAGCGCAAGCTTGTCGTGAAGCTTCTGGGCAAGCTCATCGGTCGCAAAACCGGGAAGCGCGCGCCACGTCCAGTTGCCGCCGAGCGTGGAAGGCGTGTTGATGCGCGCCTCGGTCCCCAAACCCAGAAGATCTTGCATGAGCAGAACGGCAAGATCAGAAGGGCTCGCCAAAATACCGCGCATGAGGCCCCAGCCCTCGCCCTCCTCGGCGTTGAGACCCAGATAGGCGCGCGCCGCCGTGGTGTCCTCAGCAGGCGCCGTCTCGAGCCAACCGAGTGCGGTGTCGTTGTCGTGCGTGCCAATGTAGGCAACGCTGTTGGTCGGATACACAAAAGGCAGGTACTCGTCGGAGCCGCCATCGCGGCTGTCGAAGGCAAACTGCAAAAGCTTCATGCCCGGATACCCCGTATCCGCAAGAAGCTTGTGCACCGACGGCGTGAGGAAGCCCAGGTCTTCGGCCACGATCGGGCGGGGCCCCAAGCGCTCCTCCACCGCCTGGAAAAAGCCGATGCCCGGCCCCTCGCGCCAGCGACCGCCCGCCGCCGTGGTGTTGCCGGCGGGAATGGCGTAGTAGGAGTCAAACCCGCGGAAATGATCGATACGCAGGATGTCGTAGAACTTGTACTGATGCGCGATGCGGCCGATCCACCAGCGGTAGCCGTCCTCTTTCATGCGCTCCCAATCAAAGAGCGGGTTGCCCCAGAGCTGGCCGGTGGCGGAGAAACCGTCCGGCGGGCATCCCGCGACCTCGATGGGACGCAGGTTCTCGTCGAGCTGGAACTCCTGCGGGTGCGCCCAGACCTCGACGCTGTCTTCTGCAACGTAGATGGGCAGGTCTCCCATAATCTCGATACCGGCCGTGTGCGCGTAGCCCTTGAGGCGGCCCCACTGGAGGAAGAACAGGTACTGCACGCCCTTCCAGAAGGCGATCTCGTCGGCGAGCTCAGCGCGGGCACGCTCGAGCGCCGCGGGCTCGCGCAGGCGAATATCGTCTTCCCACATGTTCCACGGAGCGCCGCCGTGCGCGCGCTTAAGCGCCATGAAGAGCGCGTAGTCCTCGAGCCATGCGGACTCTCGGTCGCAAAATGCCTCAAGCTCTGCCGGTGCATTTGCAGAGAGGCGCGTCACCGCACAGGCAAGCACGTCGAAACGCTCGCGGTAGAGCGCACCGTAGTCGACGTTTGCGGGGTCGCTCCCCCAGTCTCGCCCAGCGTACTCCACCTCTTCAAGCAAGCCCTCCGCAGCAAGGTCATCAAGGTCGATGAGGTAGGGGTTACCCGCAAAGGACGAGTAGGACTGATAAGGTGAGTCTCCAAAGCTCGTAGGTCCGAGCGGCAAGATCTGCCACACAGCTACACCCGCTTGCGCAAGAAAATCGACAAACGACCGCGCCTCAGCGCCCATCGTGCCAACGCCCCATGGGCTCGGCAGAGACGTGATGGGCATTAGAACACCGGCTTTGCGCATATGCATCCCCCTTTGTGATGGCGCACGAACCCTCTGCAGCCGAGGGCTCGCGCGCTTGCTGCTTTACCTAGGGGTAGCCTAACATGCTACTTGTTCAGACAAGTTGACACATCGGTGGGCGGGCAGATGTAGAGCATCAACGGAACAATTCAGAGAGACACCCCGATGGGACCCCGTGCCCCCGGTTCGCAAGGCCGGTGCGTAGACATTTTTTCAGGTATTCAACAATCTTGCGGGACGACCACAAGTACACTTCTAGTTCCAGAACGTTTATCCAGGCAAAATGCGGGCCGGGATAGCCCGTCTACTGTACATCCTGCTCCTAGATTGTTGAATAACTGCAATTTCAAACAACGGGGAGCGTCCCAGCGCTTCCAAAAGGCCGCTGAGACACTCCCACGCCGCTGTCGCTTCGCTCCTTACCAGAATCTGATGAGTTATCCGCTCTTCCAGAACTCCTTGTCACGAGAGCGATGCACGCAGCAACTCGTTGAAAAGCTTGGGGTTGCCCTTGCCGCGGCTCTCCTTCATGCACTGGCCCACAAGGAAGCCAAGAACCTTCTGGTTGCCGTCGCGATACTGCTGAGCCTGGTCCTCGCAGCGCGCAAGCACCGTGTCGACAATCTCCTGCAGGGCGCCGGTATCGCTCACCTGGCGCATGCCGCGCTCGTCCACGATCTTGGCGGGGTCGTCACCGGTTTTCGCCATAAGGGTAAAGACCTCGTGTCCCTGGTTGGAGCTGATGGCGTCCTCGGCAAGCAGACGTGCGAGAGAGGCGACCTGCGCCGGGGTAATGCCGCACGTGACAAGGGTCACATCCGCACCCGCTGCGTTCACGTAGCCGGTGAGCTCGTTCACGATGAGGTTCGCAACCGTCTGCGCCGCCTTGCCGGTGAGTCCCGCAGCCGCCTCCTCAAAGAAGTCCGCACCTGCCGGATCGCCGGCAATCTGCTCGGCATCGGCGCGCTTGATACCAAAGTCGCGCTGGTAGCGGTCGCGCTTGGCGTCCGGCAGCTCGGGAATCTCCGCCGCACAGTGGGCAATGAACTCATCCGTCAGGTCAAACGGCGCGAGGTCGGGGTCGGGGAAGAAGCGGTAGTCATCCGCCGTCTCCTTGGTGCGCATGACCACGGTGCGCTTGCGGCTGGGCTCCCAGTGACGCGTCTCCTGGTAGATCTCGCCGCCCTCCTCGAGCACCTCGGCCTGACGGCAGATCTCATACGCAAGACCGTCGTGCAGCGCCTTGAACGAGTTGAGGTTCTTGAGCTCGGTTTTGGTACCGAGCGTGGTGTCGCCGCGGCGGCGCAGGCTCACGTTACCGTCGCAGCGCATGGAGCCCTTCTCCATGGAGCAATCCGAGATGCCGAGCGTCACAAAGATGCGGCGGAGCTTTTCCATAAAGAGGCGCGCCTCCTCGGGCGTGCGCAGGTCGGGCTCGGTGACGAGCTCGATGAGCGGCGTGCCGCAGCGGTTGTAGTCGATGAGCGACTCCGCCGCGCCGCCGATGCGGCCCTCCTCGCCACCCACGTGCACCATCTTGGCGGCATCCTCCTCCATATGAATGCGCAGGATGCGAATGGGCACGGTGTAGGAGCCGTCCTCATGGCGCTTCGCCGTGGCGAGCGCGGCGGTGTCGTAAGACGAGAGACCCGCGAGCGCACCCTCGTCTGAGGCACCCTCGGCCTTCTCCCCCGCCATGCGGGAGAGGTCGGCGGAGAGGCCGACCGCACCGGCGGAAGCCGAGGCCAGGCTCGCCGCCTCCGCCTCGCCGAAGGCGCACGCGGGGCGCTCCTCGGCGCCTCGACCGGTGACCTCAAGATCCAGATGCCCGTGCATGCAGAAGGCAACCGGACCCTGCGTGGTCTGGAAGTTCTTTGCCATATCCGGATAGAAGTAGTGCTTGCGGTAGAACATCGAGTGCTTCTGAATCTCGCAGTTGGTGGCGAGACCCGCCTTCACGATGCTCTCGATCGCGCGCTTGTTGGGCACGGGAAGCGCACCCGGAAGGCCCAGGCAGACGGGGCAGACGTGCGTATTGGGCTCGTCATCGTGCGTGAGCTTGCAGTTGCAGAACATCTTGGTGTCGAGCGCCGTGAGCTCGGTGTGAATCTCGAGGCCGATCACGGCCTCCCAATCCTGAAGAACCTCGTTGAGCTCCTTCATCGAAGCTCACCCCCCTTCCCCGCAAAGGCGGGCGCCACGCCCAGAACCGAAGCGCCGTTGTTACCGTTGGCAAGACCGCGCTCGATCGCGGCCGCATAGGTCACGAGGCGCTCGTCGGCAAAGGCAGGGGCCACGAGCTGCGCCGCCATGGGCAGGCCCGTGTCCTCGCCGAGCCCCACCGGCACCACGATACCGCCGTTGCCGGCAATGTTGAGCGAGATGGTGTACATGTCGGAAAGGTACATCTGCGTGGGGTCGCTGATCTCGCCGTGACGGAACGCTGCGTGCGGAGTTGCCGGCATGAGAATCGCATCCACCTGTGCAAACGCCGCGTTGTAATCGGCCGTGATGAGGGTACGGGCCTTCTGGGCGGCGTAGTAGTAGGTATCGTAGACACCGCTCGAGAGCAGATAGGCGCCGAGCATCTGACGGCGCTTGGCCTCGTCACCAAATCCATGCGCACGAGAGAGCGCGCTCTGCGCCGCAAGGTTGGTGCAACCCGGCTCCTGGTACCCGTAGCGAATGCCGTCAAAGCGCGCGAGGTTGGAGAACGCCTCGGCGGGACCGATCACATAGTAGGCAGCGATGGCCGCGTCGACATGCGGGAGGTCCACCTCAACGATCGTGGCCCCGGCATCCGCCAGGGTCTGCGCGGCGCGCTCGACGCCACGGCGCACCTCGGGCGTGAGGCCCTCGGCCTCCATAAAGGCAGGCACCATGCCAATGCGCACGCCGGCAAGGCCCTCGCCCGCCGCAGCGGCTGCTGCGGCAAAGGCGGGTGCGACCTCCTGCGAGGTGGAATCGTATGCATCGTGACCACCCGCCACGAGCGCATCCATGGCAAGCGCCACGTCCTCGACCGTACGGCCAAAGGGACCCACCTGGTCAAGAGAGCTGCCAAAGGCGACCACGCCGTAGCGGCTAACCGCGCCGTAGGTGGGCTTCATGCCCACGATGCCGCAGAGCGCGGCCGGCTGGCGAATCGAGCCGCCGGTGTCGGAGCCGAGCGAGAGGGGCACCATGCCCGCAGCGACCGCCGCGGCCGAACCGCCCGAGGAACCGCCCGGCACACGCGCGGTGTCCCATGGGTTGTTTGTGGGGTGATACGCCGAGCTATCCGTCGAGGAACCAAACGCAAACTCGTCCATGTTGGCCTTGCCCACGGGGATGCAGCCCGCCGCAAGCATGCGCGCCACGCAGGTGGCGGTGTAGGGCGACTCGTAGGTCTCGAGCATGCGGGAGGCGCAGGTCGTACGCGTGCCCGTGAGATTCATGTTGTCCTTGATGGCAACCGGCACGCCCGCAAGCGGGGGCAGCGCCTCGCCCGCAGCGCGCGCCGCGTCGATACGCGCCGCGGCATCCTGCGCCAGCTCGGGCGTTACCTGCAAAAACGCTTGGACCTCGGGCTCACGCGCTGCAATGGCGTCAAGCGCCGCCACGCACACCTCGGCAGCAGAAAAATCGCCCGCCGCGATGCCCGCCGCAATCTCGGCGGCAGTAAGGGTGTCAAAGGAACGCGCCATCATGCCTCGCCCTCCCCCAAAATCGAAGGAACACGGAAGCTGTCGCCGCGCGTCGATTGGGCGTTGCCGAGTGCGGCATCGCGCGAGAGGTCGCGCGCAGGCGCCACCGCGTCGTCACGCATAACGTTTGAAAGGTCTCCGATAGGATGGAACGTGGGCTCCACATCGGGCAGGTTGTAGGCGAGCACGGGCTCGAGCATCGCCACGGCGTCGTTCATGTACGCCGTCATAGCGGCAAGCTCTTCGCCCTCGAGGGCGATTCGCGCATAATCGGCAATGCCGCGCACGTCTTCTTGGGTGAGTGCCATGGGCGCTCCTTCCTGAGCTTAAGCAATCCGCACCATTATAGTTAAGCGATGCACACGGGCGCGCCGTCTTGCCCGCTGGTCACGCGATGGCAACGTGCCCGTACGGTAACCCCATATATTGCACGGTCTCGCGTCAACAAGTGCCATATTCGGTCAATATCGCGGCATATTCGGCAATCTCGCCGCGCGAAATCGGTCACGAAACACGGCATGCGTATAATGCGCTTTTGAGACGCCGTCGAGAGGGGATGCCATGGTTTCTGTCGCCATACTAGACGATCAGCCCGAGGCTGCCGCCACCCTCGCCGCGCTTGTGGAGACGTTCTCTGTGCGCGCGGGCACGACCGACATCATCGGGTGCACCGATGGCGTGCCAACGAGCTTTGCCGTCACCTGCTTCACGTCCGCCTCCGAGCTCATCGGCAGAATCATCGACGGCTACGAACCCGACATCGCCTTTATAGACATTGTGCTTACCGAACCGGCGCCAAGCCCCAACACGGCAGACAACGCCCCGGCGGGTGCAGATCAAACGGGCATCGACCTTGTCGAGCAGCTCCTCGCCCACCGACCCACTACGCAGATCGTCTACACCAGCGGCTACGACACCTTCCATACAAAGGTCTACCGCACGCCGCACGTGGCCTACCTCGCCAAGCCGTTCCGGCGCGACGACGTTGCCTATGCGCTCACGCTTGCGCTCGCTGCGAGAGAGCATACCAACGACGAGGCGCTCTGTTTTCGCCTCAAAGGTTCCGAGCGCATCGTGCGCCCCGCCGAGATCCGCTATCTGGAGAGCAAGCTCCATGTGGTGCATGTGCACACCGCGCGCGACACGTTTGAGGTCTACGGCAGGCTCGCCGCGCTGCTGGGCGAGCTTCCCACGCGCTTTGTGCGTTGCCACCAGAGCTTTGCCGTCAACCTCGACGCCGTGACCTCGCTTGGCGCCTCCTCACTCACGCTCATCGGCGGTGAGGAGGTTCCCGTGAGCCGACGCATGCGCGCAGGTGTGCGCGACGCGCTTTTTGCTCATCTCCGCATCCGGCACGCCATGCGGTAGCGCCATGCTCCTAGAGATTCTTAACGTCATCACGCTTCTGGGCGTCAACGCCGCTGTTGGAACCATCGCCCAGTGGATGCTGCCCATGCGGCGACCCGGCCCTTTTATGGCACTCACGGTGGGCGTCGTTCCGATTTTTGCCTTTGTGCTCGCCAGTCCCACCACCATGAACGTCTGGAACATCGTGGGGTTCATTGGGAACTACATACTGCTTCCGTCCCTGTTTTGGACAGGACCGTATTGGCAACGTTTTATCTGCGGCTTTCTTATACTGTTTCTCCAGTTTACGCTCGAGGTGTGCTTTGGCATCGTGTTCGTATTTGCGGGATGGGAGCTCAGCCGCGACGCCCTGAGCATTGAGGTTCTTGCTATACGCATCGTAAACATTGGCGGCATGCTCATTGGCGGACGTATCCTCGCCTATCTTGCTCGCCGCATACTCCGCCCCGCCAGCGCGCCGGGCACGCCCGAGCAAACGGAACAAGCCGTGCGCCCTCGCCCGTACCTCATCTTCTTCTTCACGCAATTCATCTTTGTAGCGCAGGCGACGTTTTTGCTTATGACGTACCGCAAGGCCCTTCCCGTTGTCTACGCCGTAATACTCGTCCTCATCATCATCTGCCTCGCCGGTGATGCAGTGGCCCTCACATCGCTCAGGCGGTTCAATCGTGCCGAGGCAGCACGCGCCCGCGCAGACGCGCTCGAGGACCAGCTCGCCATCTACCTCTCCGGCGCCCGCTCGACCGCGCACGAAGCCGAGCGCGCCGCACGATTCCGCCATGACCAGCGCAACCATCTGCAGGTGCTGAGGGGCCTTGTCTCCCAGGGCGACACCGAGCGTGCACGCTCTTATGTGACAACGCTCCGGCGCGCCCTCTCTCAGCCTGCAAGCGACGCACATGGGGGCGAGCGTGAGGTGAACGCCCGTGAATAGCATCATCGTCCTCGGAGCCATAGCCGTCGGTGCACTCGCCGTTTCTGCCGCATATCTGATGCACCTGCTGCGCGCGCTGCCGCTCTCGCGACGCCTCCTCAACCTGCTCATGCCCGCAAGCCAGATTGCGTTTGTTGTCTGCGCGTTCTCGCTGCGCCCCTATTTTGGGCACTGGCAAACGATGGCGTTCTCCGCGGCCCTCATGGGCATCGCGTGCGCCGCGCTGAACCCGCTGTTCTTTCGAACCCTGCTAGCTGCCGAGCGCGCGGACCGCGAGGCGGAACGGGCCGAGCTTCTTGAAGGACAGATCGCCGCCCAGGAGCACTACGACCTCCTTATGCGCCGCATGCACGACGAGGCAGACCAGGTGCGCGCCGACCTTGACCGTGAGCTCGCCGGCATCGAGCATGCCCTCGCCACAGGCAATACCGACGCTCTGCAGGCGCATCTCAACGGTGCGACATTTGCTGTGCGCACCCCCGAGGCGCTTCGCTGTGCGCATCCCGTCGTTGCCGCGCTCTTGAACGCCAAAGCCGTATGGTGTACCGACCAGCACATCGAGCTCTCAATCTCCGCTGAGGTGCCCGTTGACCTTTCCACGCCAGACGTCGAGCTCTGCGCGCTGTTTGCCAACGCGCTCGACAACGCCGTCCATGCCGCCTTGGCATTGCCCGAGGGCGAACGCTGGATCAGACTCGCCGCCCACCCCGCTAAGGAGTACTTCCTGCTCGAAGTCGAGAATGCCTGTGCGCCGCAGCGCCCAGAGAAGCCAACGCAACGTCAACGCACCGCCGCGCCGGGCGCGCTTCCTCGACACGGTCTCGGCCTATCCATCATGCGCGAGATCGCGGAACGCCACGACGGAAACCTCACCTGCACGCGCGATGGGGATACCTTTTGTCTGAGCGCCATCTGGAAGCTATAACATCGCGCCCGGCACCGATGCTGCTCCTTTAACTACCTGTTCTGCAAAACGCCTTTTCCGAGCTAAACCCCATCGCCATAATAGTTTGCATTGTGGCAATACCATGTTTTTGCCTCATACCTTGGCAAAAGCGAACAGGGAAAGGATGGGATGATGAGAAACAGGAAGGGAGTTCAGCGCGTCGTTTCGGTCGTGGCTTCGCTCGCGCTCGCTACGTCGGGCATCGCCGTCTGCCTCGCGCCTGCCACCGCGTGGGCGGAGGATGAAATCGAGACGCTCTCTGTCGAGACGGAGACAGACGCCACCGACACGCTCGCCACCGACACTACGACGCCCGACACCGAAGCCGACTCCGAAGGCGCCCAGAGCGAAACCGAGACCACGTCCGAGACGGAAACTGATGCGACCGCACCGTATCTGGTGTGGTTCCGTTTGGGCGACTCCTACGGTGGGCTGAGCGATTTTAGTGCCGATGTCGACCTCAACCAGGGCAAGACCCTAAGCGATCTTATTGCGGAGGAGAAGGCAGACGGCCTGCCCTATGAAGCCGGCTACATCGAGATGTTTGGTGATGCTTCCCTCCACCGCTTCGTAGGCTGGGAGTCCTCGGTTCCCCTCGACGAACCCCTTGAGGCGTCCGACTTCGCTCCAACGACGGACAACAAGTACTACTCGCTTGATATCAACGCCATCTGGGAGGACGTAGATGCTGTCGACCCCTGGATGCCAAACAGCGACCGGCTGCTCCCCTACACCATCGAGAACGGCGTCCTGACGTTCCCTCAAAACCCCGAGCTCGGTGAGTGGTACCAGCTCACGGTGAACAAGGCGGACGGCATGACGCTCGACGTCCCCGGCGGCAGCGCCCCCTGGACGATGACCATCGACGCGTGCTATCTGGACTCTGACGATCCGCTCTACAACCCTGAGCCCAACTCAGGTTTGTACTTCCTGCGCGGCGACCGCGGCGGCGACTACTACACAAGCCTGTGGGTCTCCTATCCTACCGACAAGGCACTCTCCTACCAGCTCAACGGCACCGGCACCATCCTGCGCACGGGCGGTCCGCAGGTGCTGAGCATCCAGCTCGACTCCCCCGCGACGCTCGATTTGACGCTTTCCGGCGAGACCGTCATCACCAATGCGCAGGGCGCCACACTCACGCACACCGTAAGTGGCGCGATGGACGCCGAGGGCATGGGCGATGACGGCCTTTGGAGCATGCTCTCGCTCGTGACCAACTGGATCGGCGAGGATGCCGCAGCGGCGGCGGGCGACGCCGTGAACACCGCCATCCAGGGCGTCACCACGATGTATGTCTACGACATCCATCTTGAGGATCCCAATGGTGCTGAGTTTGCTATTCCCGAAGGCGACCAGGTTACGGTCACCCTTCCCATCCCCGAGAAGCTCTCCGCCGAGAACCTGCATGTATTCCACGTTGCTGACGATGGTACGGTAACGGATATGAACGCCACGGTGGACGCTGCAGCGGGCACCGTGAGCTTCACGACCTCGCATTTCTCCACGTTCGTGCTCGCCAATGTCGCTTCCCAGCAGACGGCAGCCACGAACGCTGGTGAAACGCTTACCGCAACGGGCGATGCCTCGCTTGTCGCCTGCGCAGGAGCTGCGCTCTCCGGCCTTGCGGGCGCAGGCCTCGTTGCCATGGGCTTCAAGCGCCGTCGATAACCCACGCACACGGCCCTTCGCTGTAATGAGCCGGATTGCATCCTCCAGATGCAATCCGGCTTTCTTTTTTGACCTTGTGGTCAAAGACCCCTGCAGAATAATAAATCACCCCCTATCGTTCATACGGTGGAGGTGCCGCGAGGGCCCCTGATGAGCGCTATCGGGTGAATATTGACCCGTTTTGTTGCCTAAATGGCACCTCCACGGGCAAAGTTGACTGCGGGCTGATCCTGTGAGGGCTCTCTCGCGCATTCAAACAGGGGGTCTTTTATTATTCTGCGGGGGTCTTTGACCATCGTTCAGCAACAGCGCGCATTAGAACGCCAGCAGCCCCAGGAACAGCATCACCGGCATGGTCACCATCGAGAGCAAGGTCGAGATAGAGACAAGCCCCGCGCCAAACCGATAGTCACCGCCAAACATCTGCGAGAACATGGCAGTTGTGGTACCGCAGGGCGCCGCGAAGGCAATCAGCATCACAAGCTTGGCTTCTATCGACACCGGCAACGGAGCCAAAAGCGCGATGGTAAGCAAAGGAACCACGATGAGGCGGATAGCGTTCGTAAGATAGACGTTCTTGTTTCGCAGAATGCCTCGGAAATCGGTCTCAGCCAAGTAGCTTCCCAGTACAAGCATGGCAAGACCCGTGTTGAGGTTCCCCATATCGACAGCGGTGACCTCGAGCACTCCCGAGAGGTTGACCGAGCAGAAGAAGAGCACGATACCTACGGCCACCGCAATCACCGAGGGATTCGTGAGCACCTTACGTGGCGACATGAGGCTCTTGTCCTGCGAAACGAGCCAGATACCATAGGTCCATGAAATGGGTACCTGCGCAGCGATGGCGGCGGAAACGTAGAAGACGTACTCCTCGCCGAGCACGCTCTGCACGAGAGGGATGCCGATAAAACCCATGTTGGAAATCATGATGGCAAACTGAGAGATGCGCTGGCGATCCCGGTATACAAGCCATGCGATAGCAGCGGAGCCCAACGTGAGGACCACGCAGAGCACCGCACAGATGCCAGCATTCATGAGCTTGTCCCACGAGAAATCCGTGGCGAGCGAGTTGACCACAACCGCCGGCGTTGCTACATAAACGGCAATGCTCGCGAGCTGCTGGGCGCCGGCGCGGTCGAGGTAGTGAGCGGCGTGAAGCGCGATGCCGATGCCCATCATGAGAAACATGGCCACCGTCTGCGTGACCATGATCGACATCGTCTGCCCCATATCCAT
>CASDZW010000006.1 GCA_949285915.1 uncultured Collinsella sp. | reverse complement strand
GCGCCCGCAGCCGCTGAGGCCGCCGCACCCGCTGCGGACGCCGCGCCCGCCGAGGCTGCCCCTGCCGCCGAGAAGCAGGCCTCCGCGCCTGCTGAGGACGCCGTCCGCACCACCGCCGACCTCTACGCTCGCCGTCCGCGCAAGCGCGCCAAGGCTGCGACCGCCGAGGATGCCGCGCCCACCGCGGACACTGCTGCGAGCGATGCCGCTGCAAGCGACGCCGCCCCGGAGGCGCCCGCCCAGGACGCCGCCCAGGAAGGGGGTGAGCAGTAATGCCCATCGGACCCGCGCGTATGCCGCTTATGGATCACCTGGGTGAGCTGCGCCGCCGCCTCACCATCGTGGTCGTGACGCTCATCGTCACTACGCTCGTTATGTACTTTGCTTCCTCCACGGTGATCGACCTGCTCACCGACCCCATCAAGCCCTTTGTGGGCGACGAGTTCTACATCGGCTCGGCGCTCGGCGGCTTCACCACGCGCTTCACCATCGGCTTCCGCACGGCGCTTGTGATGTGCTCGCCCATGATCGTGTGGCAGCTGCTGGCGTTCTTCCTGCCGGCGCTCAAGCCCAACGAGCGCAAATGGGTCGTCCCGACGGTGCTCGCCGCTACGGCACTCTTCTTTGTGGGCATGATCTTCTGCTACTTCTTCATCGTGCCACCGGCGTTTGAGTGGCTCACGAGCGAGGTCGCAGCCATCGCCAACCCGCTCGCCATGCTCGACGACTACATCGGCACCGAGATGCTCCTCATGATTGGCTTCGGCGTGGCCTTTGAGCTCCCGCTCATCGTCTTTTATCTCGCCATTTTCCACATCGTGCCCTACGCTGCGTTCCGCGCGTCTTGGCGCGTCATCTACGTGGTGCTTGCGGTGGTCGCCGCTTGCATCACGCCCGACGCAAGCCCGGTTACGATGCTCCTTATGTTTGCCGTGCTTATCTCGCTCTACGAGATCGCGCTTGCGGTCACGCGCTTTGCCATTGTGGCGCGCGAGGGCAAGGCCGGCCTTACCAAGCGCGGCGTGAGCCTGTTCGCCGACGACGAGTAGCCCCGCATCATGCACGAGATGGGCATCGTCAGCGGTATCTTGGAGAGCGTGACTGCCGTGGCGCGCGACGCCGGTGCCTCGCGCATCTGCAAGGTGAACCTGCGCATCGGCGACATGCGCGAGGTGGTGTCCGAGGCGATGGCGCTCGCGTGGGAGGTCCTTTGCGAGGAGGACCAGCTTACAGACGGTTGCGAGCTTACGACCGAGGACGTGCACCCCGAGAGCGTCTGCAACGCATGCGGCACGGCGTTTGCCCACGATCGCTTCCATCTGCGCTGTCCTGTCTGCGGCAGCGCGGACACGCGCCTTGTGCATGGGCGCGAGCTCGATATCGTATCCATCGAGGTCGAGCACCCCGACTAATGCCTGACTCGGTTTGCGCAAACCGTTGGAAGGAGATAGCCCATGTCCGAGGAGACCCTCACCATCGAAAGCCCCATCCTGAGCCGCAACGAGCGCCTCGCCGCCGAGCTGCGCGAGCGCTTCCGCTCAACGGGCACCTTTGTGGTGAACGTGCTCTCGAGCCCCGGCTCAGGCAAGACCTCCACGATCCTCGCCACCGACGCGCGCCTGCGCGAGCGCGGCCTGCGTTCGGCGGTCATCGAAGGCGATATCGCCTCTGACGTAGACGCACAGACAATGAAGGAGGCCGGGCTGCCGGCCGTGCAGATCAACACGGGCGGCCTGTGCCACCTCGAGGGCAATATGATCCGCGACGCCATCGACGCGCTCGACCAGGGCGTGGGGCTCGAGAACATCGATGTCATCTTTATCGAGAATGTGGGCAACCTCGTATGTCCCGTCGATTTTGATCTGGGCGAGAACCTTTCTGTGATGATCCTCTCGGTTCCCGAGGGCGACGACAAGCCCGTCAAGTATCCGGGCATTTTCCAGCATGCGGGCGCGCAGCTGCTTAACAAGGTTGACGTGGCGCCGGCGTTTGACTTTGACCGGAGCGCCTACAATGCGGTGCTCGACGATCTCAATCCCACCGCGCCGCGCTTTGCCGTGTCCGCCCGCACCGGCGAGGGCATGGATGCATGGAGCACGTGGCTTGCCGACCAGATTGAGGCCGCCCGCGCTTAGACGACGCCGCCTATCGACTCAGGCCACATCGCGGCTCGCTGCCTCTTGCCACGCATGGTCTTTCCGCAATTCTGTTCAATGTAGAGACGCCCACCCGCGCTCGGCGTTACGCTCGCAGCTCCTCGGCGTCCTCGGCCGTCTCGCGGACGATGCGATGGAGCTCGCGGTCGTGCTCGAGCGCATCGGCGGTCTTTTCCGGCAGGTAGACCGACAGGCGCCCGCCAAAGGTGTGGAACGTGCCCCAACCCTCGGCGTCAATAACGACGTCGTCGTGCTCGCCCACAACGCAGGTCCACGTCTCGCCCGCGTGCGCGCTACCCACAAACATGCGCTTCTCGCCACCGTCGCGGTCGGTGAGCACCACGGCCACGCCGCTGCCCGCATGCTCGGCATCGCCCTCGCGCGTCCAGCCGATGACGTCAGGCGCGTCGAGGTAATCGTGCTGCGTGCCATAGGCAAAGCGGCGGCGGATCTCCATCAACAGCGGCAGCTCGCGCACGGCGGGAATGTTACCGTCGTTGGGCATGCCGTAGAGGTCGCCGTAGAAGACGCAGGGGTAGCCCGCCTCGCGCAAAAGGATGAGGGCGTAGGCTGCGGGCTTGAACCACGTCTGCACAAACGACTGCAGGGCCTGGCCGGGCTGCGTGTCGTGGTTCTCGGCAAAAGTCACGGCATGCGCCGGGTCGCGCTCGACGAGCGTGCCCGCAAAGATCTTGGAGAGGTCAAAGGTGCCGTTGGAGCACGATGCCTGGTAGAGGTGGTAGTGGAGCGGCACGTCAAAGAGCGAGAGCGCGCGCTCCTGTCCCAGGTACGTGTCGAGCTCGTTGATGCCGTCTTTCCAATACTCGCCCACGCAAAAGAGCTCGCGGCCGGCGTGCTCGCGCATGGCGGCAAGCCAGCGCAGGTAGAAGGCGCGGTCGATGTGCTTGAGGGCGTCCAGGCGGAAGCCGTCGAGCTTGCAGGCGTCCACGTACCATGTGCCCCAGCGCACGAGCTCCTCGTACACGCGCGGGTCGTTCACGTCCACATCGGCGCCCATAAGATAGTCGTAGTTGGCGTTCTCGGTATGGTCGACGGAGGCGTCCCAGTGCTTGCCGTCAAAAAGGAAGAGCGCCTTGCGCTTGGCCTTGTCATCCCAGTCGACACCGTGGAAACACGTCCAGTCCCACGTAAAGTCTGAGTAGGCGCCCGCGCGCCCCGGGAAGGTGAAACGCGTCCAGGCGGAGATGGTCTGGGTGTTTTCGGCAACGGTGTTGCGGTCGTTCATCTGAACCTCGCGGGCAACCACGTCTTCGCAGGCGTCGGCGCCGAGCTTCTGGTTCAAGACAATGTCGGCGAGCGCCTGGATGCCGTTCGCATGCAGCGCCTCAATGGCGGCCTCGTACTCGGCGCGCGTGCCGTACTTGGTGCCAACGCTGCCCTTTTGGTCAAACTCGCCCAGGTCGTACAGGTCGTAGACGCCGTATCCCACGTCCTCGGCGCCGTGCTCGCCCTTGTAGGCGGGCGGCATCCACACGGCGGTGATACCCTCGTAGGCAAAGGTGGGCGCTTGCTCGGCCAGGCGGCGCCAGTGCGATCCATCGGCAGGCAGGTACCAAGAGAAGCCCTGCAGCATAGTTCCGTTCATGAATGTCCTCCTATGATTGCGCGTCGTATGCGCTCGGCATATGATACGCGACCGGATTCACCCGCGTGTGCAGGGACGGTGGCGTGAGCCACGCGTTGAGGGGCGGCTAATGCAACGTACGATATAGCGCAGATGTAGGCCGGGCACAGATGAGCGCGTTGGATGTTACCACCAGACGCTGTTCTCCTCTGGCGCAAAGGCAATCTGTAGCTGTGTGTCGGCAAGGACTATGAGGCCTTGGTCGTGGGGAAGCGCAGCTGCGCTACCGTCAGCTACAGGGCGCGCGACAAGTTGACAAGGAACTCCGCTCTTGCCGAGAAATGTTGAGCGGATATGAAGGGTGAACGCGAAGGTGCGCTTAGTGGCGTCGGCGCTAGTGCGATCGGCATGGATGGTCACCACATCGCTGATGGGCTCGTCGTCAAGTGTCTGCAGGTAAACCTCGTAGGTGGCAGGTAGCACTTTCCCGCCTGCCGGATCGTTCTGCAGAACCTCGAACGAGCAGGTGAGATTGGTGATGGCCGAGAGCTGCGTAACAAGTGAGAGCGTGACGTAGGAGCGCTCGGCAAAACCGAGCATGCCGGCTCGATAGTTTTTGAAGTGGATAACGGGCACGCAGAGTTCCTGCAGCGAGAGGCCGCCGTGAACGTAGTTATCACCTCCGCCGGCCTTTTTGAGGCGCACCGCCTCATGCGGGCAGAGGCCTGCGAGCTCACCGTTGCTTACGAGGTCGAGCGAGACGGGCAACATTACCGGGGAGGACACCGTACGGTCGCCTACGATATAGCGCCTTCCGAGGGCGACGACCGAACCGCTGATCTCGTCTTGAGAAATCTTGTCGGTCTCAGCAAGTGGCCGATAGGTGTAGAGAAACCCGTGGTCTGCCGTTATGAGGATGTCAGATGCCCGGAAATCGCGAACGATAAGAGAGACGAGCTTGCAAAGCTCATCAACGGTATCGTCGCATGCCCGGAATACATCGGTTTCGGTCGTTGCGTCGTCACCCGTCGCATCGATGCGGTTGTGGTAGAGATAGATGACCGCCGCTTCCCCAACGGTTTCCTTCCGCTCCGCTTTGCTGAGGCGCGTAAAGTCTGTCGCCTGGAGGGCAAGGCCCCCTGCGCCTGATTGATGCGTGGCGAGATATTGATTGAGGATGGCGTTGCGCGCGGGCGTGCCCTGAGTGGTCATGCCGTCAACGGTCGCCGTAATGCTGCTATGGGCGGAGGTGCCGGAAGCCGACAATTGGTAGCTATCGTGTGGAAGCAGGGCCGCCATACCGCAAAGCGTGATGGACGGGAAGGGCGCCTGCATGCTTGTTAGGTCTGTTTGCCCCTGGGTGGACGCTTCGAGTGTTTCAGCAAGCTCCTGTGCAACTTCGTAGCGCAGTGCGTCAGAAATAATGACCCACGTGTGCTTCTTTTTTCTAGCAAGGGAGTCGACGTGCGTGATATAGAAGTCGGTGAGTCGGGGAATGCCGGGGGCTGCGCCGTTCTGGGCGATGGACTCCGCCGCGCAAGTCTCCCAAGCAGATGAGGTCTTGCGCAGGAACCAACCGCGGTACCAGCTTTCGATTTGTTCGGCGAGGTCATGAAAAGGCGCGTCGAGATCTCGGGGCGCGTTAAGCCGGATGTCGGCAAACGCCGTATGGAACCGGCGATAGGCCGTGTCGATGTGCGACCAGTTGACCGTATATTCCCGCCAGACCGCGGCGGCATCTTCTTGGGCAAGAGAGCCACGATGCGCGGCAGCGAATGTGCACAACGCGAGAGCTGCGTCGAGGGCTGCGTAGCAGGTGCGGAAGGTTTCTGCCCAGATGTCTGCACGGCGGCGATCCAGTATGGCACGCAAGGCGTCCGAATCAAAGTTAGTGCCGCCAAGCTCGGTAATGATGCGGCGGATGATAAGTTCGTCAACGACCGGAAAGATTGATATATCTGCAAGCTCAGCGCTGGGCAGCGGGCCTAGGTGCTCCTTGAGAAAATTTGTTGCCTCAAAAGAGGAGGCAGCACGAAGAAGCGCATTGCGAACGGTGGGGTCACCTTGTGCGAGTCGAAGCCAGAGGCGTGCGATGTCGCTGGCATGGCGAAGGTTCATTTCTCCGCAGGCGGGGGAGGGAAGATTTGGAATCGCGAGGGGTGCAAGCGTTGAGAGCAGCACATGCGTGGCGAGCTCCTGCTCGCGGGCAACATCGCCAGCATAGCCAACATAATCCTCAAGCAACTGGCAGAATGCTGACAGTACGCCAGAACGCTTTAGCAGCTCTTGAGCTCCCTCGCATCCCTGCTCATAGGCCCGGCAAAGATAGGCAACAATAACGTGCCCGGGGTCTGCAGGAACATCTTGCCCAAGTGTCGTTGCCATAACGGCGAGTGCGAGCTGCTGCGGCGTAGCGTAGTGCGGCCGCAGCTCCTGAACGTGGCGCAGGCGTCCTTTGGCAGATAGAAACGAAGAGAAGGTGACAAGTGCCGAGCGCATCTCAGGCGTGTCCCTTGCCTGTAGCTCATCAAGAAGAAGCGTAATGCGGTCTGCGGCAAACACGGGGGCATAGCTCACAGCGTCCGCTAGCCAGTCAGGTTCGTCTACGGACACATTTGGGCGATAGATCAAAAGACGCGCATCGGGCGCCAGGCTGTTAAGTGCCTCTTTAAGCAGGAACCTGTCGCCGTCTACATCGCTAAACACCTCAACGTCTGGCAAGTCGAGCTCCGCAAGCGTTTCGGCAAACTCAGCGCCGGCGTCATTCCAGATGACGACAGGACTTGTTTGGAAGAGGCTATTCAAGCGTTTCTGTATCTCGATGGGCTTCATGCAGGATCCTTTAGGCGAAGGCAGGTCGGCTGTGGGGTGCGGTTAGTCGTCGAATAGGCCGGCGAAGATGGCGTCCAAATCTTCTTCGGTGGTAGGCTGTGTCTCGATAAGTTCGGCGTCGATGGCGCGAAGCATTGTCTGTTCCTTCATCTGCAGCCTCTCGTAGATTTCCTGGTCCATGGAGTAGGGTTTTCCTCCCTGGTCGTATGTCTCGCTCAGGAAATAATAACGGGTGTCTTGCCCGGCGGGCAGGCCGAGGCGATGGATACGGTCTTTGGACTGCAGCAGATGCACAAGGTTGAAGCTGTACTCGTAGTAGACAGCGTCGTGGCACACGGAGTGCAGCGATACTGATTCGGCGAGTGTGTGCGGGTTGGTGATGAGTACGGGGAAGCGCCCCGCGCGGAAGTCATCCAGGTCGCGTGTGCGGTCATCCAAAATCACGTCACCCGAGATCACACGCGCTTCAATGCCTTGTTGAGCAAGGTCGCGCCGCAAGGTCTCCATGCTCTTGATGAAGATGCACCAAATGATGACGGGATGCCCGTCGCGTACAAGGTCATGAATTAGACGCGTGCACTGAAGACGCTTTTCGGAGATGCCAGTGGTGCGGATCATCTCGACAATGTCTTGCGAGTAGTCCGCCACATCGACGTCTCCCGTGTCCTCATCCACTTCGAGCACCCAGCGGAACTCATTGGGGTCAAGGTCATCGAGCAGGTCCTCTGGGTCGCTCTCGAGCTGGAGGATGCGCAGCATGAGGGTGAGCTTGTTCTTGCGGTAGTGGTTTTTGAGCACGCGGACGAGTTGGTTAGTGCGTGCGTCCGCGGATACCTCGAGCACCTTGTCCGGTGAGGCGGGCGGCACGCCCAGGTCGCGCTTGGTGGTGCGGCAGAAGAACGGCTGGATGCGCTCGTTGATGGCGATCTGATCCTCCTCTTCGGCGCGACGGAGTTCGCCGCGCGTGAAGCCGAAGAACGAGTCGTACTCATGCGGGTAGAGGATGTGCAAGAAGTTGTAGAGGTCCTCGTAGGTGTTGGGCAGGGGCGTTCCCGTGAGGGCGAGCGTATAGAGGGCGTCTTGCGCGATGGTTAGCGCTGCCTCCGCCTGCTTGCCGCCCACGCGCTTCACACGGTGGACCTCGTCGAAGACGAGCATGGTGTCATGCGCTGCAACGTGCGCGAGCTCGTCGGCGACGCTCGGCGCCGCTTCGTAGTTGACGAGGATGAGGTTGTAGGTGCCAATCTGCGCACGGATGAATCGCTGACGGTCCTTGCGGCCGAGTCGCTTGTAAGCCTCATCTTGCGTGGAAATGCAGGAAAGCGGCCGGGCATCGCCAAAGCAGAGGTGCCACTCGGTACGCCAGGAATCGAAGGCGTTCTTGGGGCAGACCACCATGAGGCGGCGGATCTTGCCCTGGGAGGCGAGGAAAGCGAAGGCACCGAGAACCGTTGCCGTCTTGCCGGAACCCGGGACAGAGAAGTTACCCGCGCGAGCCATGGTGGCGAGGAAGAACGCATCGCGCATCTGGCGGTCCTTGAGGGGGCGCACCATCGAGCGATTTACCACGTCGGCAAATGCGGCGAGGCGCTTATCGTACTTCGGGTCGCCTCGCTTGATTTCGTTGCCCGCGCGGTAGTGCTCCTCGGCGAGCTCGCGCATCGTATTGAAATGGGCGTCGAGGCCGGGGTCAATCTCGAGCACAGTGCCCAGCGCCTCGGCGACATCGGACAGGCGTCCCGCGACGCGCTCGTAGTCGCTATAGTTACCGGGCATCTTGAGCACGAGCGTTCCGTTTGCGCCGTCACCGGTGACGTAGCGACGGCAACGGATCTTGAATTTGGCGTTACGGCGAAGGGCGGCTGCGTCAAGCGGAGCGGGATCGAGCAGCAGCTGCTCGCCATCTAGATAGAGTCGCATCACAGCTCCCTCTGAAGGTTTTCGATCTTCACCTTGAGCTTGGCGGCAAGTTCAAGCACGCGGTCGAGCCCCGTGTTCATGTCGTCGAGCTGTTCGGGTGAGAGTTTGGCCAATAGCGCCATGTCAACGCCCTCAAGGCTGCTGAGCGAATCATGCACGCTTCGAACCTGGCCGTTTTTGATCTTGCTGTTGCCCGCCTTGGTGCGCGCCTTCTCATTGGAGGCCTTTTGCTCGTTCTTGAGGTCATCGTCAGCCGCAACATGGTCGCGGATGAATTCGGTGGAAACTGCGGTGTCCTGGGGCATGTCTTCGAGCTTCTCAAGGACCTGCTCGACGATATCCAGCTGCTCATCGACATACTCACCGTCGCCGTGCTGGGAGGCGTCGATGTAGTCGCACATATCGCGGATGGCGCGCACGCGGTCGCCCAAGTTGCCCATGAGGATGTTGGCAAAGACGATGTTCTCCATATCTTGGCGGTCATCGTCGTCCTTGCACTTCTGTAGCTTGGTGGCGAGCGACTCCACGATGCCTTGGATCTTGAGGTCCTGTGCGATATGGTAGGCGCCGGGCGCGTTGACGAACTCGAGGAAGTCGTTCATGACATCAATTTGGCGCAGGAACTTCTTCATATCGCTTTTCGAGATGTTGGCGTGGGCACCGTACTCGTCGGCGGTCATCTTGCCGCCGTTGACCCAGGTGTTGATATCCACCAGGCGTGAAATGGGGTCGTAGTCGACCTTCTCGTCGCGGCCGAGCTGGATCTCGAGCTCGAGGCCCTTGATTGCCTTCTCGTCGTAGGTGTCAGGGAAGACGTAGCAGCGCAGAAAGCGCGGCCTTGCCTCCTCGCGCGAGAGCATGCGCAGGCACGTGAAGCGGCGATTGCCGTCGATGACGATGCCGTTGGAGAGAATGATGGCAACTTCCTGTTGACCCTTCGCCTTGATATCGAGCTTGGTGGTCTTGAGGCGCTGGGGATTGTCATCCTCAATCATGCCCTCGATAAGACGGTCGAGCTCCTCGGTATCGGTGGGCAGTGCGCCGTGCTCCATCTCGTAGCGGGTGATGAACGTGGCGATACGACCGTTTTGCACGTTGTAGTGCAGCTTGTCGATGCGTACCTCGTAGACGCGCTGATCATGGTTTTGCCCGTTAACGCGAATCATGTTGACGTTGTCGGTCGCGTGCAGCCAACCCTCGGCCTCGCCCGTGCGGAAGAACTCGTTGATTTCCATTTACTCCACCTCTCGTATGAATTGGTCATGACTAACATACACCCGGTCGAGCTCCGGGCTGTAGAACAGGTTTGTCGCGCGAATAAGTGAGACAAGCTGGGGGATTGTGATGCCGATGTCATACTCTTCAGCCAGAATCTCGCATAGTTCGTCGATGTCGAGTGAGTTTTCGCGCTCAAGAAGCGATGTCACCAAGTCTCGCCCTCGCGCCTGGGTGTGTGGTTCCGCGAAGATGCGACGTCCGCCAAGGTGGCCGCGCGTGCAAAAGCGCTTGCGCGAGAGCAGGGCGGACTCGTAAAAGATATCTGACAGGCCATATGCCAGAAGGGCAATGCCAGCGGCGTTCGCACGCAACCACGGCACGGTGAACTGCGGGATACCGGCGGCTACACTCGCTACCACCGACTCTTTCGCGAACGCGTCGAGATCGGCCCGACTGATTTCTAGCTCCTGTAAGCCAGCGGTGGTAATCCAAGTGTCTTTGTCGTAGTCAAAGACAGTCCCGGCTGCCTGGGCGCTGGAAAGATAGGACTTGAACGAAGACGCCGAAAGCATGTCTTTAGGCAGGCTG
Organism: uncultured Collinsella sp.; assembly: GCA_949285915.1. Classification (GTDB taxonomy): domain Bacteria; phylum Actinomycetota; class Coriobacteriia; order Coriobacteriales; family Coriobacteriaceae; genus Coprousia. The sequence goes on along the minus strand of CASDZW010000006.1, from coordinate 68,002 downwards.
TCGTGCGTGACAAGCGGTGCTGCGAAGAGCATCCGATAGTATTCCGCAGGACTATCATGGTTACCGCGGATAGCGCAATCGGCAAAGAACGCGTAACCAGCTGCGGTCGCGGCAGCAGCAATCTCGTCGGCGGATGAAGCGGCGATGCCCGTGCGCTCGAGTGCCTCGCGGAAGGCGTCGCGCGTATACCAGGCGCCCGTAAGCTCTATCTGGGACGTCTGCAATTCCTGTCCGGTCTGTTCGGCCTCAGCGGAGAGCTCAATATCGTGCGCGCACTCCTCCGGTGCGGTTAGGCCGGAGGGCGTGAGGGAAGGTTCGATATCGACGGGCGAGAGCCCTGCGAGGTCTGGTTCGAAGTTTTCGGCGCGCGCCTCTATGTCGGCGAGCCAATCGTCTTCCTCGACGCGGTGCCGGCGTGCGCGAATCACGAACGCGCGCTCATCGGGCGCAATGTTGTTGAGCGCACAAATCAGCTCGAAACGCGGTGTGTCGGTCTCGACATAGAGCTTGACGTCATCGGGTAGATCGAGACGACGTCCAAGCTCATAGGCGGCTCCTGTGAGATCATGCCAGACGAGCACGTCGCCGGTGGCGAATGCAAGGAAGTCGTCGAGCTGTTGTTGAAGCGAATGAGGCATGTATCAGTTCCGTGTCCCGTATGCTAAACTTTCAGATAATAATACCTACAATAATATGTAGGAGGTTCATATGCCTGTAGTGCTGCCGGTCTCGGAATTGCAAAGAAATATGGGGAGCATTGCGGACCAGTGTCACGAGTCCAAGCAGCCCATCTATCTGACGAAGAACGGTAAAGCGTCTCTTGTGGTAATGGATGCCGCTGAGTTCGATAGTCGCTTTGCCGCCCTTGATGAGCTCCGTGCGCGCGAGGAGCGCGTCGAGCGTGCCATCTCCCGCGGCTACGACGACCTTTTGAATGGCCGAGTACGTCCGCTTGACCAGGCGCGGCAAGACGCCGAGCGCATTCGGAAGGCCCGCCATGGGGCATAGGGAGCTGGATGACAGGGCCGAATATGAGGTGCAGCTCACCGATGAGGCGGTCTACGGCTTGGCGGAAGTCATGCCAGATGTCGTCTACCAGCGCGTAAACGAGATGCTCTCTGTTCTGGCGACTTTTCCACGATATGGGGAGGAATACGATCCTTATTACGAGGCCGCTCGTCCTTCGGTGCCGTGCAGGGTGCTCTTCGTGGGCCGGTACGGCATCTACTACACCATCGATGAGGAGAGGCAGAAGGTGACCGTGCTCGCTATCGAAGATTCGCGGCGCGACCCGCGCAATCGCTTTAGAGTGGTTGATTAGCGTCTGCATCTCGTTAACCCTTATTTGATCTTCGCGAGCACGCTCTGGAACTTGGCGTAGTTGACCTTTACACCGTCATCGAGATCGATGGCGATCATCTGGTCAGCAAGTTCGTGGATCTTCTCCTCGTAGGATTCAAGCTCCGCAGCCTGGTCGGCCACCCGCTTGCGCTCCTTAGAGAGGGTGACTTTCTGACGGCCGTCGGCGTCTGCAACGGCATCATCAAGATGGGCGAGGCGGCTGCGGTAGCGCTCTTGCTGCTCGTGCACGTAGTCGGTGCGGATGCGGGCCATAAGGTCGGGTTGGTAGCGGTGCATGTAGATGAGCGCCTTGAAGCCGTTTTTCTTGCCGGAGTCGAGCAACCAGTAGATAGGGCGCTTCTTATAGGTCTTGCAATGGTCAGCAAAGAATTCACGCAGGAAGTACTGACGAATGGTGTCGCGTGATGTGCCTTTGGCACCCGGGTCGAGGGCGTCGGCCACGAAACGAAGGTTCTCCTCGAGTGTTTCGGTGCCGTATGCAGCGACAACGAACTGCTCAAAGCGAGCCACGATGTCATCGGGGAAGTACACGTCATCGGTGATGGGGAGCACGTTGTCTGCATCGGGCATAAAGGTCACGTGCTCAGGGTCGGGCATCTTGGCAAGGTATTCTGCGACCGTATCGCCCTGGTTGGCGAGCACGAGCCCATCCACATCGAGCGAGTAACGACCGAACATGCAGCCTACCGCGTAGCTAATGAGCGAGACGATTTCATCGCGCTTGGTGCGCACGTAGTTGTTGCCCTTGAAGCTCTCAGGAATCTCCTCTTTGGTGTCGAAGATGCGTGCTACCGAGACGTACTTGTCTTCGACTTCGATGGGAACCTCGCCCACCATGTTATAGATTTCGGCGAAGATGCGGTTGAGCTCTTCTTCGTTGGCTTTGAGCTGATCGAAGCGCGCGTTGACTTCGGCTTTGTGCACTTCATATTTGTCGCGAATAAGAGTTGCCATGCTATGCCGCCTTTCTATATGCAGAACATAGTTTGTATCCAGAATGAAAAACATGAGTTTGCATCCCGTTGCAATTGAATGGCCGAACCGGCATGTGGTTCATGTCACCCCTCCTCGTCATTCGAAGCGTCGGCTTGGTCAAGTGAATTGGCAGGGCTGGCCTTTTTCTGCTGTATGTGGCCCTTCTCCTCTTCCATAAGGGTCTTGAAGCCCGCTTTGTCGAGCTGCGTTTCCTTGTTGCGATCTCGCGCGGCGGAAGCCGATTTGTCGGCGAAGGTATCGAACTCAAGCTGTTTCCGCTCCAAGAGTTTTGTCATGCGTTCATCAACGGTATCGGCGGCGAGCAGACGATGTGCGAAGACGGTTCGCGTCTGCCCCATGCGGTAGGCGCGGGAAATCGCCTGGCTCTCGGTTGATGGCTTGAACTGCGGTTCGCAAATAACCACTACGCTTGCTGACTGTATGTTGAGGCCGGTGCCGCCCGATTGGATTTGCAACGCGAGCACTGATCCCGCCTCAGCCGTCTCGAATCGGTCGATAAGCTTCTGCCTCGCCTCAGAGGGAACAGAACCGTTGATATAGCCAAGGCAGCGGTCCCCGAACAACTCGCAGATCTTTTTCATGGTGTCGAGGAAGAAGGAGAACACCAAGACTTTTCGTCCATCGTCAGCGGCCTCCTCAACAATCTCTTTCAGCCGCTTTGCCTTTGATGACTGCGCGAGATTGGGTATGTTCCACGAGACTCGCCGTGCCGCCATGAAGTGATCCCTTAGCACGGAGCGTTCGTAAGCGGACCGCTCTTCGGGTCCCAACTCACACCATTCGCGCGTTTCGACAAGCTCGGGGAGCTCCGCAAGGACGTCTTCGCGCTTTCTGCGGTAGTACACAGGCGCGATAGCATCACGGAATCCCTGAGAGGAAGATGCGGCGGCAAGCGAACGTGCCTTTCGTGCGATGGTTGGCTTGAGCTGTCCGATAAGCTCCAGCATCTCATCGACGCGGTTTTCAAGGGCGGTGCCGGTCATGTACAGCACACGTGAGGTGTGGGTGGCAAGCCCAATGGTGTTCTTGGTCCGCTTTGCCTGGGGGTTCTTAACGTAATGGGCCTCATCAGCGACGAGCATGCCAAATGTGAAGCCATCGGGCAGCGTAAGACCCTCGGTGCTGTCATAGGTGACGACGGCGACACCGCCTTGGCGCTGCCACGTTTCAAATGACCGGCGCCGCGCATAGCCTTGGATGGCAATGGCGGTCAGGTCGCTGTGCTTTTCAATCTCTCGACACCAGTTGATTAAAACCGAAGCAGGGCAGACAACGAGGAAATGGGTTTCCCCGCGATTCCTCAAGGAGACCATCGCGGCAATCGCTTGGATGGTTTTGCCCAGACCCATCTCGTCGCCGAGCAGGACCTTTCTCTGACGCAGGATGAAGCGAACGCCCCATTCTTGGTAACGCCGCAAGGTGCATCTCAAACCCGTAAGGTCAATGCTTTGCTTCTTGATCGATTCGATAAGTTTAGGGGGGAGCCCTTGGTCTTTCTTCTTGGCGGAGAGGGCGTCTGGCGCAATCTCCTCGATGATGTTGTAGTAAGGTACGGGATTTTTCGCAAATGCCTTCCACAGTGATTTTTCGGGTGCGGTTTGTTTGAGTTTGCCCCTCAGCTTCCCTGAGGGCACGTTGATCCACGTGATACGCGGGTCGTTGAGCAGGGCTTCGATTTGATTCTTTACACGTGTGGCGGCGGCCATATCCGCTTCGTCCGCGAGCAGCCAATCAATATCGTCGAAGACAATCGACAGACCATTCTTGCATTGAGATTTGAATTTCGCCAAGAGTCGGTTTAAGCGCTCGCATTGCTGTTCGACGGAATCGCTATCCCGATATACGCGTATCGCGCGGATGAGCGCGGTTGTCTCATCGGTGGGATGATCGACGTCCACGCGTATTGAAGTGGTTTCCCTGAGCCTTTTGTACAGGTCGTTGATGAATCGTTTGATTGCTTGGGCGGATTGCGGGCCTATACCAGAGATGACATTCAGGGTGTTTCTTCTTTCGTACACGCGTTTCAGCGAGGTGAAACCCGCGCGCTGAAAAGCCCTGAGGTTGACCCTGGTCTTAGCATGTCGCAGCTCTTCAAGGGGTAGTTTATCGAGCTCGGCAAGCGCAAGGTCATCCAAGCAGCGATCAATGGCATGCTTAACGTCCGCGCGAAGTCGCGTACGCGATGGAGTGAGCGTATCGATTGAGGAGCGTAGGTTGTTAAGCGAGCGAAAAAGCTCGCGCGCCCGCTTTGCGGTGAACGGGCGCGTGCTTCCCGTACCAAGATGCATGCCGATGGCATGCTCGATGAGATTGAGATAGCGATCTGGGTCTTTGTGATAGCGCTCGAGAATGGCGGAGCGCCAAGGTGGAGCGGCTTCAAGTCCGGCGCGAACAACATGCGGTTGCTGCTCCGCAGGGCAATCCTGGATGTTACGGAGCATCCGAAGCGCCTGCTCAGCGGCCTCCTTTGAGTTCTTGGCCTGGAAATACCAGGTGATTCCATGCGAGGCAATCTCCGCCTTGTCGATTGAGCTTTGCAGGGTCGCTGCCAGCTGTTCCCATGCGGCGGCATCCTGCTGCGCGATGGCTTCAGCGGCCACTTTGTGATGAGCGGCGCAGATGGCATCTTCGAATGCGGCACCATGCGGTGCCCCTTCGGCTAAAGCGCGCTCGCAACATTCGCGGACAGTGGTTGTTCGTCCGTTCGTCGTGGTGACCAGCGCGCCTTTGTTTCTCCTTGCGACGGCGTAGAGGGTTGTGGTCTCCTGCTTTGGGCTCTTTCGTATGCAGCTGGCATACGCATCCACCGCCAGAGGGATGAGCCTGATGCTTTGCAAACATTGGCGTTCATAAGACGCCCGGAACGCCGCGGATTTCTCTAGAAAGCTTTTATTACGAGTTTCCAAAGTTTGGCTGATATAGGAGATATCAGCCAAGTCGCTCTTGGCTCTAGTAATGATTGATCGTGCTTCTTTAGATGTGAACTTCCTGGCCATAATCAGCTACTCCTTTTGGCTGCAGGAGAGAAGCTGCTGATGGAGTTGCTGTATGGGTTCTTTAACACGGCAGTTCCGGCTTTCAGGAGCCAAGACAAAAATCGTGTCCCCCTCTTTTTCTGGATTGACGACGTTCTCGGCAACATTTTCTGCCCCTACGCAAGTTCAAATAGGAGGAACAAGCTAAAGACAAGAGCGGCGCTACAGGAGAAAATAACAAGCCATATCGACAGCTTGATGACGTTCCACATGCTGTTATGCTTTTCGCGCATTCCGTCAAATGTGCCTTGAATGGCAGAGCAATAGTTGCTGGCAAGCGTTAAGTCATCTATCACTGGATCAGTAGATTTGCCCGCACAGCTGGAGTATAGGCTTTCAACGAATCGGGACTGGCTTTCTGGCGAATCAAGAACCTCCATTTGTTTCAACATGCGAGCGCGTAGGGTTAGGATGAGACACACCGCCAAAGGAGCTAGGACGATTGCATACATCCAGGCAAGCCTAATTTGTCCAGGTGCGATACCTGCTTTAGTAGGGTCGGCATAGCATTCAAACAGGAATGACGCGGGGGTAAGGAACGCTACGGACAATATGGTGATGCATGTAAGTAGCTGAACAGACAGGTCCTCGAGCTTCCGCTCCCGCTCTTTCTCCGTTTCAAAAGATAGCTCGGCGAGCCGATAAAGGTGGGCCGCGAGAAGCTTCTTTATGTTGGGGTCTGAAGCGAAGCAATCTATCGCTTTTGCATCGGAAGCGATCCCGTTTTCCTCTGTGTTATTATGAGCCATATTGAGCCTCGGAATCAGGTTAAGTTGGCGAATAAAAAGATCAACTTTGCTTTTCCCCCTTGGGGTTCGGATTGCGGTTGGCAACAGTCGTTGTTGGTGGTTTCGGTAGCGAATCACCTCGTTTGATGAATTCGCTGCCCGCATTGACGTTCTTTTTGCCAGTGCTTGGTGGGTTATTATTGGGAATCTGCGTTTTCCCCGAGACTGGATTTGTCATATAAGTCCTTTCTACAACATGCTTGGTGAGTACTAAAAATGGCTGTGCTAGCCCCATCGCGTAGTAAGATCTTCAAGCGCTTTGATGTAGCCAAGTGCATATGAGGATGCGGTGATAATCCTGACATCGATTCCGAGGTCATGGAGAACCCCATACTTCCATATGCTTGACTCAGAGAAATCTTTGCCGGCAATGTGTATGTCGTAAAATGCGCCGGAGCTATGTATGTCGCGCTTCTTCAATCTGTCTAGGATGGATGCCCTGTACTCGAGAAGCCACCAGAGGGTGATCTCGCAAGCATCAAGACCTAAGCCAATGAAGGCGAAGTCGGACGCTAGGAAGAGTTGCGGCCACGTATCCAAATCGGTTTCATAGGTGGGCTGATTATCTTCATCAGGCCTGCTAGCCCCGAATAGCCCGAAGCGAGAGAGAAGGTCCTTTCGGATTTCTTCCAAGTACTGGAAATAGGTTTCATAGGTCAAGCAAATTGAGGTTGGGTTGCAAGCGCTGCCATGGATATGGAATACCCTTTTGTCACCAATCATCTGGTGCATTATAAGAGAACACCGGATTGGCTTTTCTCCGTTTGCCTTCTTTACATCGCCTGATTTGATAGGGTCGTCTGTGCTCGTCAGAACTGATTCATAGGCGGAGTCGTAATTGGTTGTGAGCAGGTTATCCAAAGGAAGAGAGACAAGGGCATTTGCCAGATCATGTTGTTCAGTGTGGACGCTTTTGCTTGGGCCCGCGATGGAATCGGATATATTTGATGACAGTCTGCAGATTGTCCGAGCTAACGCGGCCTGAGCATGGGAGACATTACCATTTGCTTGAAGAGCGTGGATTTGCATGCGCTGAGCGTCAAGGGGGTAGGGAGCGCCTAGGAGAGGGCTGATGTGTCCCAGCTCTCTTCCTGCGGATTGCAGTAGATCGTTCCAGTCGGGACAATTTGTCATACTCCTGCAAAGCCCATTACCGAGAATTAGTGTCTTCTGCATTTGGTGATGATCCGTTTCTAGCAATCTGAGCCATTCTGCTGAATTAAACCAATGGACTGCGTTTGAAATCCCAAGAGGTTTCTTGGGAGTCCCAGTCGGATTTTGAGAGAATTCGGCAGTCGCTTACAAGTGATTCAATGTGGGTTTTGATTTCAGGCGAAGCCTCAAGTACCGGGTAAGCGGCAATCTGGCCAACCTCGAAATTAAGGGTGGGAGAGAGCATGGAGGCAATCATCAAGATAACGGAGCAATTTACTAACCCTTGAAGGTAAAGGAGTTGCTCGCGGCTGGCAAAAATGCTCGTTCCCGCAACGTCGAAAATATGGCCTGCGGGTTTGAATCGGAACGCGATTGAACCGCTTGATATCTTCGACCAGGTAATGGAAGGGCAAAAGAAGCAGTTCGTGTTTTGAGGCCTAGAGAGCAGTTTACCGCCTTGGTCTCGATGGTTTCGAATCTCAAAGCCGTCGTTTTCCCAATTTACAACATGCTCATTATTGCCATACCATTTGCGATAGTCGCCGCCTTTGTTATAAGGGAACCATTTGCAGCCGCTCTTTAGAGCTTGGTTCGAGGAGTTGCAGTCGTACTTTGATTTAGATGATGACGGCTCCCACCAGCATCGGACAAATCGAGCGTTCTCTCCAGTGGCAAGACCCTGTCTCGGTTGCCCGATTGTTTTAAGAGGGGTACCCTTAGAAAACGCGTTGTATGTAGCCTCGCTTGCCCAATAAGTGATGGGCGATCCCGGTACGTTATGGAATCCCCCAGCATCAGCGCGATAGAACCATCCACAATCGGGATTCTGAATGGCTTCGAGGGCCTTGGGTGCCTGTATGGCGGCGCCAACAAAATCGGACAGACGCACGTAGCCGCCTCTGTAGCCGTTGATATGCGAGTTGTGGTAAGTGAAAGTGCAGATGGGGACAGTTGCACCTGCGAAGCCTGAGTACTCGAGCTGGATAAGACTTGTAATGGTCTTTTCGTCGATTAGCTTATTTCGTAGCTTCTCGTAGCTGCCTATGAACATCCATACGAAGGGGCACATGATGCCAACCTCACCGCGCTCTTTAGCAAAGTTCATGATGCGCACGATGAACGCGGCGAAAAGATCGCTTTTGACATCGGGATAGTGCTTCTTCACCCACTTGCTCATGAACGGATTGAAGCTGCTTGATCCCATGTAGGGCGGATTGGCGACCACTACATCGAAGCGGCGAGTGAGCGCCTTGCATGCAGCGAGCGCCTGCTCGACATGCTCATTGGCTTTTGAGGAGAAGAGGTCGTCTGTGTTCGACTCAGCGAGATTGTTCTCGAGCGCGGCGACATCTTCGGGGGTTGGCTGCATCAAGCTGCCAATCTCGCCCAGATGGGCAAGGTCTTGCAGGAGTTGCTCCTTGTTGCGGAGGGGGCTCGTGAGGCCCAGCTCATCCATGTCGATATCGATGTTGTTCAGTACGCAGATGTTGGCTGTGATGTTGCGCGTAAAGAAACGTCGGTCGTACGCGCGGGCGCACATGGCAAGGGCGAGCTGTGCGATCTGTGCGGCACGTTCGTCAATCTCGAAACCCGAGAGATTTTTGGTGAGGATGAGCGCGGGGATTTCTCGCTCACGATAGCCACATTCCTGGTAGATGGCCATGAGCATCTTGAACGCGTAGACAAGGATGTGGCCCGATCCGCAGGCAGGGTCGCAGAAGGTGATGTCCTCCGGGCTGTTGATGCGGATGAAGTCCTCATGCTCCTCGTCGGGCTCGATGTAGTACTCCATAAGGCGGTCGGAGTGGTTCTCTGCGCGGGCGTAGTCGCGCAGCGTGCTCTCGGGGCGGTTGAGCATCCAGAGGCGTCCGAGCGAGTTGTCCACCATGTAGCGCACGATCCAGTCGGGCGTGAAGAGCTGCGTGGCAGGAGCGATGTCTGCAGCACCCGCTTTGCGCTTGGACTTGAAGAACTCGGCCTTCACTGCGGAGTTGTAGAACTGGTACATCCATCCCAGAATCTCAACATCTGTCCAAGCTTCTTCGGGGATATCCGTCACCAGACGGTAGAGCACGTTGAACTCGGTTTTGTTGAGCAGGTTCTGTGGCAGGGTGAGGGCATCTGAGGTGACGGTGCCGAAGACCGACGGTAGGAAGGCAGCGAGCTCGTTGCATTGCGCAATGAGGACGGCGCGGTAGAGCGCTTCGTCATTTCCCGCTTGGATGAGCTGTGCGACTTCCGTCTGATTGAGGCCGGGGAGATCGAGCGTGGTGGCCACGCGCAGGCACTCGGGGGTGAAACTGCCGTCTGAGGCAGAAAGCATGCGCACATGGCTGGGCAGGTAGCCCGCAAGCTCCATGTAACGGATGGCGGCAAAGCGATTGAACCAGGTGTAGGCCATGGTGGTGATGAAGGGGAGCGTCCCCTCGCGCTCAATGCGGCGGTAGAGTTCGGTGCGTTGAGCGCGCTCGGCGGGGGAGAGCACCACGCCGCGAATGGCGTCGGCATCCGCCCCGTATTCCGCACGGCCCGCATCGTCGAGTGCATAGACATAGAGCTGCTGCTCCATGTCTTTCAGCAGTTGCTCTCGTGCTTCGATGGAGAACTTCTCAATCGCCTTGGTGTCCATGGATATCTCCTGCGGTGCCAGATGGGTTATTGGATGCGGATGCCGTCGTTACCCGCGAGGTCGCGGACGAGCTCGGCGCGCACGCGGTCGAGGTAGCGGTCGATGTCCGCCTCGGTGCGGAGCGTCTCGGGCTTGAAGACCAAGCTGCGCTCCACGCGCTTGATGCGTGCGGGCTTGGGCGGCGCTGGGGGCGTGTGCGTCTCGCCGCCGGTTCCCGAAGGCTGTGGCTTGGGCTTGCGCCTTTCAACTTCGGCATCGATTTGCGCATAGAACTCGGTTTGATCGTTGCCAAGGCGCACAGTCAGCGCGTCAAGCTCGCTGAGCGAGTGCGTGTCATGGACCGTGTTGCGCCGTCTAAGCTTGCGCTGCGCGATGGCGGCGAGCTGGACCTCACTCTGTTCGGCCTTCGCCTCGATATCGGCGTAAATGCTCTCGATACGGTCGAGAAGCTCTTGGCGCTTGGCGTTGAGCTTCTCGTCATAGGCATCCTCCACCGTCTGCATGGCGCCGGAGAGGAGGTTTATCTGGTTGTAGGGGGATGCAGCGTCAAGCACGTGTTCGATGGTGGCGAGCGCCTCGGTGGCGTCGGTGCTACCCGCGAGGTACTCGCGCTCACGCTTCATGTCACGACGGAGCACTGTTGCTTTGTCCCAGATACGCTGCTGGTTGGGGAAGAACTTGAAGATGTCCTCCAGGTCATCGGCAGCGTCGAGTAGGTCATCCTCGGCATCGGCGATGCGCGGCAACAGATCAGAAGGGTCGGACCCCGCGGAAAGCACGCTCTTGATGACGGAGATGCCATGCTCCACGTTTTCACGCCCCGGGTATCCCGAGCGGCGGTACTCGCGCTCGAGCAGCTTTTGGAGCTCCTCCAACTTCTCGCCCAAGGCGCTCGCGGCGCGGGCGGCAAGATCGCCCTCCTCCAAGGGGAGGTTCTGCTGGCCTGTCGCTTGGGTGATGATGTCACGTACGGCGCGGCGCACGTGTTCCGGGACCTTTATGCGCAGCTCGATGAGGGTGTTCTTGGTCTCTGTTGCCTTGCGCAGGCGATTGACCGCGCCTGCGGCAGTGATATCTACCGTGGATCCGGCATAGTTCAGCTTGGCGTCGCCTGCCGCAAGGAGCTCCGCAGCCACAGCGGCTACGTCGATTTCGCGCCAGCCGAAGGGACTGTCTTGGAAGTGCTTCTGCACCTCCGCCATGGGGGTGTCTAGATGTAGACGGTGCTGGTTTTCCAGGTAGCGCTTCATCTCGTCGACGGCGCCCTCGTTGGGGATGGTGCCGTCAAGCGTGCGGCGCTGCCCGCGCAGGATCTCGGTGAGCTCGGCGTCGGTGTGGTAGTTGGTAGTGATGAGGGAGAGCTTTGGATAGACGCTCTCTACCGAGTTCTCCAGCACGCTGGAAAGTACGGCCTTGGCTGTGGTACCTTGGGCCTTCACCTCGTAGCCGCCTGCGTAGAACGTTCCCTTGCGGATTCCCTCCTCTAAGAGGTCACGCGCCTCGCGCAACTCTGCTTGCGCATCGGAGCGACGGTCGCGGACGATGCGCTGGACGTTCTCGGGCTGGCGACTGAGGTTCTGCGTATTGGCATACACCTCAATGCGCAGGGCATCTTGGATGAGGTCGTAGTAGCGCGCATCGTCAGAGAGCAGGCAGATGGCCTCATTGCGTTGCGACCGTGCGAGCAACGCCTCATGCGAGGTGGCCTCGGGGCCGGAGGCGGCGGTCATGACGCGCAGTACCATGCCGCCCGGGGCACCGTAGCGGGTTTCGTCGATGTACTTTTCCACATCGAAATCGTTCTCGCCGTAGCGCAATTTGTTGCTGTCAAAGATCTCGCCAAAGACAATCTGCCCCAGGCGCTCGGTGATGCGTGCGGGTTCTACTACGGTGTTGGATATCGCGCGGGCAATCTCTTGCTCGTCATCGGTCAGGAACTGGTATGCCTCGCCGCTGCGGCCCACGTAGTTCTGGCGCACCAGGCGTGTGAGCGAATCGGTGACGGCGCCGCGCACCTCGCGCAGATTGGCGTCGATGTCGTCCACCATGAGGATGGCGATGTTCTCGGGGTTGGATTCGACGTCATTCACCCAGCGGATGAGGAAGAGGAGCTTGAGCACCTCAACATCGACGGGCTCGAGCCCCTGGCCCTTGCGTGCCGCCTCGTCCGCACGGTTGATCACGCGGCGCACATGTCCCTCAAGGAAGGTCTCGATGGTGTCATAGAAGCGCCAGAAAGGAACGAGTGCACTCTCGTCCTTGTCCTCGATTGCCTGCGCGGCCTCTTGGAAACCGGAGAGCATGGAGCGTTCGCTGCCCGAGGTGTGCTTGCCCGAGCTACCATGGCGACGAATCTCGTTGAGCGTTGTCTGAAGCAGCGTGAACTGGTAGGTGACGAACGGATAGGACTCGATGAAGTCCTCGGCGTTCGGGTATCCGCCCAGGTCCTCTTTGACAGTGCCGCTTTTGAAGTGGAAGAGGTTCTTGAGGGCGGCCGCCTTCTGGCCGTACACCATGGCAAGCAGATCGCGCGCATTCTCGTTCTTCTCCAGGATACGGCGCTTGATGACCTCGTCGGCATCGATGCCCGAGAGCGACAGGCGGCATTTGAAGCGACCGGTGATTTTTGAGAAATCGTCACTCTTGCCGGACATGCTCACCACTTCGTCGATGGCCTCTTGGCTCGTGACCATGACCCAGACAAGGCCCTTGCCCTTGGCGCCGAGCTCCTCCACGATGGACTGCAGGTTGAGCATGCGGGCGGTGTCTTTGCCGTTGCCGATGAACTGGCCCATCTCGTCCACCATGAAGAGCAGGCGGAACTGCCCACCCTCCTCAGCCTGGCGGCGCTTAGCGTAGGCGACAATCTTGGCGGTGAGCGCATCAATGGAGAAGCCGGCTTCGTCATCGCCCCCCAGATAGCGCTCGGCTTCCGCCTCGCTCATCACCTCGGCATCGACGAGGGCGCCGATTACATCGTCGCTGTTGAATTCGTAGGCCTCGCGCGTTTCGAGCCATGATTCGCCCGTAAGCTCCTCGTAGCGAGCGCGGAACTCCGCGGTCTTTCCCCTGCTGTCGACATACTCCTCCAAGCGCGCGAGCTTGAGGTCCTCGCCGTAGAACCCCAAATGGTCGTAGAACACGCGCGCGAACGTGCGCGCGAGGGCGTCGCAATCTTGGCCTCCTACGTTCTTGCTGTCGATGTTGAAGAGGATGGCCTCGGTGGGAATGGCGGCGCTGCGTTGCACCCGCGCATAGAGACGGGCGTCCTCGAATTTGTCCGCAAAGTATTCCACGGCGTGTTTGCCGGCGACCTCACGGTTCCCCAGCAGGTAGGAGAGCATGGTGAGGAAGTGCGACTTACCTGAGCCGAAGAAGCCCGAGATCCATACGCCCATCTCGTCGGTCGGCGCCTCGAGGGCGCGCTCGTATACGCGGTAGAATGCATCGAAGTGGCCGGCGAGCTCGTGGGTCACCACATACTCGGAAAGCTCCTGCTCAACGGTCTCGTCGCTCTTCTCTGCCACCTTGATGACACCGTTGATGGGACGGTCGATGTCCTTCTGGAACATATCCTGGATGCGCATGGTACCCATCCTTTCCCCTCCCGCGAGCGGGAGGCTCGCAGGCTAGAGGATGTTAAACGCTCGGTAGTAGTTACCATCGTTTATGCGGTCAAATAGATGCAGGTGCTGACCGTCGTAGCGGCCGGGATACATGAGTACCACCGGGATGTCTTCGAAGACGCTCTGCGCGTTCTCCAAGATGGAGTGGGCGCGCACAAAGGGATACACCTGCCCCACCCCGGTGATGAGGAGCACGTCACGCCCCGGCTGGTGGGGTGTGTAGTCCATGGTGCGCACGAACACTTCGGGCGTGGCAATTTTTAGCAGGCGCGCGAGCAACGCGTCGCTGCCGCGTTTCTGCTCGAGCGCCGGAATCTTGTTCAGAATCTTCTTGTCTTCGCAGATTTGGAGGAACACCTGCCACAGGTTGCGCTCGATGATGTGGGCGGAGATGGCACCGGATTGCGCGTCAGCCACGAGTTCCGCAGTGCGGCGTCGTACCTCGAGCTCTTTCGCGGAATCATAGGGGAACACATAGAACCCCACCTCGTTGGCAAGGCCCCGGTTGTCGAGAAACACCTCACTGCCCACGCGCTCGCGCAGGCGGTCGAAATCGCGGGCGATGTCGGTTGATTGCTGCGACGTCATGCCCCCTCCTTACTCCAGGCAGTTGAACGCGGGAAGTGCAATGGCGTCACCGTTGACGCGCATGAGGCGTTCCAGGTCGAGGTCCAAAAGGATGGGGCGCAGCTCATCGCTGCGAGGGCTCGCAAGATAGCCGGCTTCTGTGAGGCACTTGGCGAGTACCTGACGGATTTTGTTAAGGGTGGCGTCGGACCAGGTGGCCACCATGTCGCTTTGGCTGCGAAGCCCTTCTAGGTATTCGGCTATCTCGCGCTTTGCGAGGCGCATGTCGAACGTCTGGTATTTGCGCCCGACCACGCCGATCATGAATTCCCACACCAGGCGGTAGGTGCGCATGATGGCGTACAAGTTGGTTTGGGCGCTTTGGGCGCCGGTGCCATGCGCGATTATGCGGGTGAGTTCGAGCTGCAGGGTTGGGTCTTCGCTTAGATTGTCCAGCCGCAGCAGGCATGCCTGCGTGAGTGAGCGAATCTCGCGCTCTGTGGGATATTGGAAGTAGTTGTGGTTGAGGTTTTGCTCGAGCACCTCGGCATCGGAGGCACCGTCGAGGCGCAGACGGGCGACGATGCGGGTTTCGGTGAGGAGCCACTGCTCACGCGTGAGGGTCCCTCGGTATGACCAGTCGGCACCGGCGGAGCGCCCGTTGCGGAAGCGTGCTTCTGACTTGCCCGAGACGGGAGCATCCGCTAGTGGGTTATGGCTTGCCGTCTGGGAAGGGCCGTCATTTTTGGCTACCCCCCCCCTACGTCCAAAAGTAGGGTCAGGCACGAGCAACTCCTTTGCCGCCCGCGGGCGATGGCGCGGCTGGCGTTATGGGACAGACTATATATACGTACAGGGTTAATAATAGAGTATTGTGCAAACAGATGCGTGTCTGCTGATGGGCTGATTTGGTACTTGGCCGATGCCCGCAGGATAGCTTGTTATGTATGTCCGCACGACGGGGGATGCTGTAACCACTGAGAGGCAACGACCCGCTTGAGGTGGTTGGAGGGCGCCCTATGGATGAGAAGATTCTGGTTGACGTCGACAAGCTGCGCGAGGCGCTGGTGGACGATATGGGTTCGGCGGTGTTTGCAGGCTCGCCATGGGCGATTGCCGATGTGGCCGAGCTGGAAGACGCCGACCCTCATGACCTCATCCGCGAGGCAGAGGAGCGCGGATGGGACCTGCGGCGGTTTGAGGCGTAGATGGGCGCTGTGGACACATGCGTTTCGTTCTGGCGTGAGTTCTGGGTGGCGGGCGCGCGCTTTTACCCGGAGGGCATCGCCGCGCTGGGGGCGGACCCTGTGGGCAAGCCGCTCAAGCTCGTGCCGGAGCCGGAGAACCCTCACGATGCAAATGCCGTTGCGGTGGTGGTGCCGACTGCTCGCGGCGATGGTAAGGTGGGCTACATTCCGCGTACGTTCGCTCGGGAAATGCGCGCGGTGCTCAGCGAGCTCGAGCGCATTGCGGATGCTGTTGACGTGCGTTGCGAGGTCATAAGCTGCGAAGAGTCTGGCCCCTACGTTAATCTCAACGGGCGCCTAATTGTTGAGGTGCCAGAGAGCCCGGAGCAGGCGCTGGCGCCGGATTCGCTAGCCCGCCACGTGGCGAGCGCGCTCTATCCTGAGGATGGCTGGCATGAGGAGGAGCTGCCCTGGAGCTTTGAGGCGGTGGCGGAGCTTACGGGTTCCGAGAATCTGCTCATCGCCCTTCTTATGAGCGAGGAGTTGGGAACGCCGCTTCTTGCCCGCGATCCAGATATCACGCGTCGTCTTATGGCGGCGGGTAAGGCCGTCCCGGCAGCCGTTGCGCGACGCCGCGGTGCGCCCGTCAAGGGATGGCCCGATGTGGAGGTGTTCTACGGGGACCCGGCGGATTTGCAGCGCCTCGCCGCTTCGTGCCGCGCCCTTACAGACGCGGGCGAGCACTTCTCGCGCGAAGAGTGCTCGGCCCTACTTACTGAGACCCTGCGCATCCTTTGCGATACCGACGGGAGCGCAGACTTCAAACGCGAGCACTACGGCATCGACCGCGTAACGTTCCTGCGCGAGAAGCACACCGAGTGGACGGAGCTTTTGGGCTCTGCCAGCGCGATTGTAGAGCTGGTCCGTGCCGAGGGCTATGCGGCAAAAAATGGCAACGTAGCAGAGCTTCTGCCCGAGAAGGCCGTCTTTTGGGCGCGCGATGCCCTTAAGAGCACCGCTGTTCGCTGCGCGCTGCCATGGGTGTTCCTGTGCGCTTTTGCCCCGCGCCTTGGCAAGGGGTTTGGCGCGTTCACGTGGGAAGGGCTCGCGCCCGAAGAATATGCGTTTGCAGCCGAGCTCCTCGCCAACGCCCATCCCCGCGGTCTCAAGGCCCTGCTGCGGCATGCGGCGGAGGCGCTTGCCGAGGCAGGCGCTTGCGGGCTTCTTCAGGCGCCCGCAGCCCTCGTTTGGGAGGGAAACAATATCGTCTAACAGCGCAAATACAAAAGAGCAAAAAATAAAAAAAAGAGCAAAAAATAAAAAAGTAGGTGTGCAATGCTGTTACGATTGAAGTGCCAATGATGGAAGGGGGAGTGCCATGGGGGTCGATAATCCCTTTACGCCAACGTTCGGTAGGATGCCGGCAGTTCTTGCGGGCAGAAAAGAGCTTGTCCGCGATCTTGTCGCAGCATTGGAATCCCATGGCTCCGATCCAAACCTTTGCAGCCTTTTCACAGGTGCTCGAGGTGTGGGCAAGACGGTGCTCCTCTCGTATCTGGCATCGCAAGCCGAGTCGTTCGGGTGGATTTCTGCCAACGTTACCGCTCGTCCAGGTATGCTCGAAGACATCATCGAGCGCGCCACCGAGGCGGCGGATGACTTTGTTGGGCGGCCGGCGTTTCGCTGGATTACGTCGGTTACAGTGCCCAAGTTGTTTGGCATGACGTGGGAGTATCGTGATCCCTCCTCGGGTAATTGGCGCACAAGGATGAACAAGCTGCTAGATGTTCTCTCCGCTAATGGGATTGGGCTACTTGTCACGATTGACGAGGTCGACCCCAATCTGGACGAGCTGATTGACTTCGCGGCAACATTTCAGCATTTCGTTCGCGAGCAGCGTGATGTGGCGCTGTTCATGGCGGGTCTTCCGGCTCACGTTTCTGCATTGCTGTCTGATAGGTCGGCATCGTTCTTGCGACGTGCCGCTCAGCATTCTTTAGGGCGCATCGCCAATCATGACGTGCGTGACGCCTTCCAAGAGACGGTGGAGGATGCGGGAAGATTTGTTAACGACGAGGCTCTCGATATTGCGGTTGCTGCGGCTGATGGTTTTGCCTATATGATGCAGCTTGTGGGCTTCAGAGCGTGGGCGGCGATGAGCGATACGAAGGTAATGACTGCAGAGCACGCACGTCGTGGGGCGGCCCTTGCGCATCAGGACTTCATCAACGGTGTTGTCAAAAAGACCTGCCAGGAGCTTTCCGATGGGGACATGGCGTTTCTTGAGGCAATGCTTGCTGACGAAGGACGCCCGAGTCTGGTCGCAGACATAGCCGAACGTATGGGGAAGAGCACAAACTACGTGCGCGTATATCGCACGCGCCTGCTCGAGCAGGGCGTTATCGATGCTCCACGTCGCGGTTACGTAACGTTCGAAATGCCCCTGTTGCGCGAATACCTTTCAGACGATGGGGCGTAGCGCTTTCGTTTGATGGGCAATCGGGCGGGTGCCACGGCTTGCGATTACCCGCTCGTCCAAAACGTTGGCGCGCGAGCGAATTATTCGGTCCGTCTCGCGGTACAATAACCCTGCATGCGTATTTCTGTTGCAAGGTGCGCTCGACGTTTTCGCCGCCGTCGCTCCGCCAGCTTCCGAATTCGGTAGATGACCTGCAGAAATTCGCAAGCGCCGTTGATTGTCCGGCATGCAAGGGAGCATGTCGGGGGACTGTATACCTACACGAGAGGAGAGGGGTATATGGCGCGTTCGTTCAAGTCCATGGACGGCAACGAGGCGGCTGCATACGTATCGTATGCATTCACCGAGGTTGCGGGTATCTACCCGATTACGCCGTCCAGCCCGATGGCCGACCACGTCGACCAGTGGGCAGCTCAGGGCAAGAAGAACATCTTTGGCACGAAGGTGAACGTCATCGAGATGGAGTCCGAGGCTGGCGCCGCGGGCACCGTTCACGGCTCGCTTTGCGCGGGTGCGCTGACCACCACCTACACGGCGTCTCAGGGTCTTCTGCTCATGATTCCGAACATGTACAAGATCGCTGGCGAGCACCTGCCGGGCGTGTTCCACGTCTCCGCGCGTACCGTTGCTTCGCACGCGCTCAACATCTTCGGTGATCACTCCGACGTCATGGCCTGCCGCCAGACCGGTTTTGCCATGCTCGCCGAGACCAACGTCCAGGAGGTCATGGACCTCTCGGCCGTCGCGCACCTCTCTGCCATCAAGGGTCGCGTGCCGTTCCTGAACTTCTTCGACGGCTTCCGCACCTCCCATGAGATTCAGAAGGTCGCCACGTGGGATTACGCCGACCTCGCCGAGATGTGCGACATGGACGCTGTCCAGGCCTTCCGCGATCACGCGCTCAACCCCGAGCATCCCAACAACCGCGGTACGCACGAGGACGGCGACGTCTTCTTCCAGCACCGTGAGGCCTGCAACACCACCTACAACGAGCTCCCCGCCGTCGTTGAGGACTACATGAACCAGGTGAACGCCAAGCTCGGCACCAACTATCACCTGTTTGACTACTACGGCGCCGCTGACGCCGACCGCGTGGTCGTCTGCATGGGTTCGTTCTGCGACACCCTCGAGGAGGTCATCGACTACCTCAACGCTCACGGCGAGAAGGTCGGCCTCGTCAAGGTCCGCCTGTATCGCCCCTGGTCGCTCGAGCACTTCATGGCCGCTCTCCCCGAGACGGTCAAGAAGATCGCCGTTCTCGACCGCACCAAGGAGGCCGGCTCCCTCGGCGAGCCCCTCTACGAGGATGTTGTCTCCTCGCTCTACGAGGCGGGCAAGACCGACATCGTCGTGGTCGGCGGCCGTTACGGCCTCGGTTCCAAGGACGAGCCGCCCGCGGCTGCGTTCTCGGTCTACGAGGAGCTCAAGGCCGACGAGCCCAAGCGCGAGTTCACCATCGGTATCGTGGACGACGTCACCAACCTGTCGCTGCCCATGGACGCCGATGCGCCCAACACCGCTGCTGAGGGCACCATCGAGTGCAAGTTCTGGGGTCTCGGCGGCGACGGTACCGTCGGTGCCAACAAGAACTCGATCAAGATCATCGGCGACCACACCGACAAGTACGTCCAGGCCTACTTCCAGTACGACTCCAAGAAGACGGGCGGCGTGACCATCAGCCACCTGCGCTTTGGCGACAAGCCCATCAAGAGCCCGTACTACATCACCAAGGCCGACTTCGTGGCGTGCCACAACCCGAGCTACATCACGAAGCACTTCAAGATCGCTCAGGGTGTGAAGCCCGGCGGTACGCTCATGATCAACTGCCAGTGGAGCTTCGACGAGCTCGCCGAGCACCTCTCCGCGGCTGAGAAGCGCTACATTGCCAAGAACGACATCCAGCTCTACACCATCAACGCCATCGACCTGGCGGTCCAGGTGGGTATGGGCAAGCGCACCAACACCATCCTCCAGTCCGCGTTCTTCACGCTGGCCGGTGTCCTTCCGCAGGAGGACGCGATCCAGTACATGAAGGCCGCTGCCGAGAAGTCCTACGCCAAGAAGGGCCAGGACGTCGTCGAGGCCAACTGGAAGGCCATCGACGCCGGCGCCACCGCGTTCGAGAAGCACGAGGTCCCCGCTGAGTGGGCCGACGCCTCCGACGACGCTCCCGCCGCTGAGCTCAAGGGTCGCCCCGAGCTCATCAAGCAGGTCAAGGAGATCATGGAGCCCATCAACCGCATGGAGGGCGACGAGCTCCCCGTGTCCGCGTTCAAGGGCCACGAGGACGGTCAGTTCGAGCAGGGCGCTTCCGCCTACGAGAAGCGCGGCGTCGCCGTTATGGTGCCGCACTGGGACGAGACCAAGTGCATCCAGTGCAACCAGTGCTCCTATGTCTGCCCGCACGCCACGATCCGCCCGTTCGGCCTCACCGAGGACGAGATCGCCGCTGCGCCCGAGAACCTGCGCACCATCGACATCAAGGTCCCGAAGGACACGGGCCTCAAGTTCACGATGGCCATCAGCCCGCTCGACTGCATGGGCTGCACCAACTGCGCGAAGGTCTGCCCGAAGGACGCCCTCACCATGGTGCCGACCGAGCAGGAACTCGCCGAGCAGCAGGTCTTCGACTACTGCGTCGAGAACGTTGCTCCCAAGCCGGTCCTCGAGTCCAACAACGTCAAGGGCAGCCAGTTTGTCCAGCCGCTGCTTGAGTTCTCCGGCTCCTGCGCCGGCTGCGCCGAGACGGCCTACGCTCGCCTGGTCACCCAGGTCTGCGGCGACCGCATGTTCATCTCCAACGCCACCGGCTGCTCCTCGATTTGGG
The DNA here is from genome assembly GCA_949285915.1 of uncultured Collinsella sp. GTDB lineage: Bacteria > Actinomycetota > Coriobacteriia > Coriobacteriales > Coriobacteriaceae > Coprousia. The sequence goes on along the minus strand of CASDZW010000006.1, from coordinate 47,351 downwards.
GCAACCCCGCGGCTCGCAGCCCCTACACCGTCAACAAGGACGGCCATGGTCCTGCGTGGAACAACAGCCTCTTCGAGGACAACGCCGAGCACGGTCTGGGCATGGCTCTTGGTTACGAGGCCGTCCAGGACAAGCTCGTCGCCGAGACCGAGGCGCTCATCGCTGCCGACGGCACGCCCGAGGCTGTGAAGACCGCTGGTCAGGCTTGGATCGACGCCCGTAAGGACGCCGAGGCCAGCAAGACCGCTGCCGCCGCCTACATCGAGGCCCTCGAGGCCTGCGGCTGCGACGCTGCCAAGAAGATCCTCGCCGACAAGTCCTTCCTCACCAAGAAGTCCTTCTGGATTCTCGGTGGCGACGGTTGGGCGTACGACATCGGCTTCGGTGGCCTGGACCACGTCCTCGCATCTGGCCACGACGTCAACGTCTTCGTCTTCGACACCGAGGTGTACTCCAACACCGGCGGTCAGGCCTCCAAGGCCTCGAACCTCGGCCAGGTGGCCCAGTTCGCCGCTGCTGGTAAGCACACCAAGAAGAAGAGCCTCGCCGAGATCGCGATGAGCTACGGTTACGTCTACGTGGCGCAGGTCGCCATGGGCGCCAACCCCGCTCAGACCCTCAAGGCCATCCAGGAGGCCGAGGCCTACGACGGCCCGTCCATCATCATCGGCTACGCTCCCTGCGAGATGCACTCCATCAAGAAGGGCGGCATGCAGAACTGCCAGGCCGAGATGAAGAAGGCCGTGGACTGCGGTTACTGGAACCTCTTCCGCTTCAACCCCGCCGCCGAGGTGGGCAAGAAGTTCACCCTCGACTCCAAGGAGCCGAAGGGCGGCTACCAGGACTTCCTGATGAACGAGGCCCGCTACGCTTCGCTCAGCCGTGTCCTGCCGCAGGATCAGGTCGACGCGCTCTTCCAGGCCAACGAGGCCGCGGCTATGGCGCGCTACCAGCACCTGCTCAAGCTCAAGGACGTCTACGCAGAGGTCTAAGGGTTAAGGGTTAACGCCTAACGGAAAGCCCCGGAGGGTTTCCACGCGAACGTCCTCGCGCTTACGCGCTGCGGAATGTTCGCTTAGGAAATCCCTCCGGGGCTTTTCTGTGTTGAAGGGGGCATTGGATCCCTTTGATGGTCACAGACCCCCGCAGAATAATGATTTGCAGTCATTAAGAGCGCCGCGAGGGCTCCGAACAGACTGATTCGCACGTCATGGCAAAGACCCAAAGAACCGTTATCTGGGAAAACATTGAGCCAGTCCTCTGGCAAGGGATGCCCTTGCATTCAGACAGAGGGGGTCTTTTATTATTCTGCGAGGGTCTGTGACCAACGCATCCGCTTATGGAGGACACAAGGGTGTTGCTGGGCCTACGGGCGTATGAGTTTGATTCCCATTCCGCGCACGAGATAGGGGAGAGGTGCGCGGTCCGCTTCTATGACCGTACCTGCAATGTTCATGCGCGCATCCGAGGGGAGGTCGACGCGTGATATCTCCATCTCGCCTGCGTAGCGGCCGTAAGCGGCGTTGGAGATAGCGATGGTGCCGCAGGGACGCGGCGCCGCCGGCGTATCCGGCTCGAAGGGCGCCGAAGGGGCAAGCGTTGTGCGAGACTCAGGGGAGCGGAATACGTATTCGCTCGAATCGGGCCGGTCGTGATGAACCTGCCCGTACAGATAGGTGTAGGGCTCTCTAATCTTTGCACGAAGTGGGAGATACCCTGCCGAGAGGCAGGAGAGCGCATCCCACGACCCATCGGTAAGCCCCGGATCGCCTACGAGGACAACGTCGGTCTCGCTGGCAACGTTGAGCTCCAGCATATTGAGCGCCACGCATTCCTTCTGGTCGCGATGCTCCTCGACAGTAGGGAGTCCCTCAAAGAGCGGTCCGCGGAGCTTGCCGTCGCCGGGCACGAAGCCCATGGTGGTAAACCCCAGATTCGTGAGACGCTGGTTGATGCGACGCACTTCATCGATGGAAAGCGCGGTGTAGCGCTTGGGGTAGAAGTTATGGCACGCAGCGAACCGCTTGAAGTCTGCGCCTGCCGCCTGCCAGGCGCGGATGTCCTCCGTAGAGATGGTGGACGCGTTGAAGACGATGCGGAAGCTGCGGGACAGCGCCACGGTCTCGCGTGCGTCGAAGCCAAAGTCGAGCCGCACGGTGGTGATGCCGAGCTCGCGCAGGTCCTCGATGCGTGTGCAGCCGAGCTTATCGAGGGTGACCGGGCTCACGTCGACCATAAGGTCGATGCCAGCGTCTTGGCAGCAGGCAAGAAGATGGCGGGCGGCATCCGCATAGGCGACTCCGGTTTCCTCCGGTATGTGAAGCGAGGTGAAGGCAAAGGTGACGCCGGCAGCGTGGGCGCGCTCAATGGTGCGCTCGTTTTGCTCTATGCCCTCGCTGAAGTAGAGGGAGATTCCGGTTTGCATGACGGTCTCCTTTCCCGCTGCCCGCATCATAGCTGAATGCGCGGCGCGCCTGCGACGAGTTGCTCAAAACAGGGGCGGGCCCCGGCGCTCTGCCCGGACCCGCCCCGACCGTCGGCTGCTGCCTGGACGGAATTGCCTGGCCTGGCGTTAGACGCCTGCGACCTCTTCGGGCTTCACGAAGATGTTGGTGATGATGAAGCCGCCGATGTAGCTGATCACGAGGCCGATGACGTAGAAGACCATCGACATGGTCGCGCTGTTGGCACCCTGCGTCATGAGCGGGATGGCGATGAGGCCGGAGGGGCCCCAGGCCGTGGCGCCGATCTGGCAGGCCATGACGAAGGCGCCGCCGAAGCCCGCGCCGAGGCCGGCGGTGACGAAGGGCTTGCCCATGGGGAGCGTGACGCCGTAGATGAGCGGCTCGCCCACGCCGAGGAAGCCGGCGGGAAGCGCGCCGTCGATGACGGAGCGGATGCGCTCGTTGTTGACCTTCTTGGCCTTGAGGTAGATGGCGATGGCAGCACCTACCTGGCCGGCGCCTGCCATGGCGAGCGTCGGGTACAGGGTCACGTAGCCGAGGGACTCAAGCTGGACGGAGTACAGGGCGACAAGACCGTGGTGCATGCCCATCGCGACGAGCGGCAGGAAGAGCGCGGAGGCGATGTAGCCGCCGATGATGCGCACCGGGAGCAGCGGGTTCATGCAGACCTGCTCGACGATCCACACGAGGGCGGTGGAGATGTAGCCGGTGATCGGCATGACGATGAAGACGTACGGGACGACCGTGATGATGAGGGTGAGCAGCGGGGTGCACACGATGTCCAGCGCGTCGGGCATGCGCTTGCGGATGGCGCGCTCGACCTGGCACATGAACCAGACGCCGAGGATGACGGCGAGGACGCCGCCGCGGCCGGCGCGTAGGATGGCGTCGAGCGGCTGGGCCTCGTTGTAGAGCCCGACGAGCATCGAGATGTTGTCGATGTTGGCGAGCGAGGTCATCATGCCGAGCATGCCGCCGAGGATCGGGGTGCCGCCGAACTGCTCGGCGGCGCGGTAGCCAGCCCACGCGGTGATGTAGGTGAGCAGCGAGGAGTTGATGAGAGCGAGCAGGTTCCAGACGGTGCCCCAGACCACATCGCTTGCGTAGTCGGGATAGAGCTGGGTGAGCAGCGTGCCCAGGCCGGAGCAGATGCCCGCGGCGACGACGCCGGGGATCAGCGGGATGAAGATCTGGCCGACGGTTTTGAGGGCGCGCTTGATCTTGCCCTCGGACTGCCCCGCCTTGACGGCGGCCTTGTTGGCCTGCCAGTCGTTATCGGTGGAGACGCCGGCGTCCGCGGCGGATGCTGGGATGCCCATGGCGGCGCAGGCGTCGGCGCACTTGCGCGACCTGCCGGGGCCCACGACGATCTCGAGGTAGGTGGGCTCGTCGCGAACGAGGCCGAGCACGCCCTCGGCGTTCTTGATGCCCTCCTCGTCGACCTTGCCGCCGTCGGTCACGCGCACGCGCAGGCGCGTCATGCAGTTGGTGGCCGAGCGCACGTTGTCCTTGCCTCCCAATAGGGTCAGCAGCTGCTCAACGAGCTTTTCTTCGTTTGCCATACGTTCCTCCCTTATCCGTTATGCCTTCAGCGCGCCGCGGACATGTCCCTCGGTGGCGTCGAGCGCTTCTTTGGCATCCTCCGCCGTCTGCCCGTTCAAGATCATGACGATGGCGGTCTTGACATGGCCGTTTGCAGCCGCGAGCGCCTCGATGGCCTCGCCGCGCGAGCACTCGGTGGCCGCCATGCAGATGTTCTGCGCGCGCGTCACGAGCTTCTCGTTGGTTTGCTGCACGTCGACCATGAGGTTCTGGTAGACCTTGCCGAGACCGACCATGGTCGCCGTCGAGATCATGTTGAGGATGAGCTTCTGGGCGGTGCCCGCCTTGAGGCGCGTCGAACCCGTGAGCACCTCGGGCCCGCAAACAGGCTCGATGGCGAGGTCGGCGTGCTGGCCTATGACCGAGTTCTTGTTGCAGGCGATGGCGACGGTGTGCGCACCGACGCTTTTCGCGTAATCAAGAGCGTGCGAGACATAGGGCGTGCGGCCGCTCGCGGCGAGACCCACAACGGTGTCCTTCTCCGTCAGGCCGAGCGCCTTGAGGTCCTCCACGCCGAGTACGGTGCTGTCCTCGGCGCCCTCGACCGCCTGGATGAAGGCGCGCTCGCCGCCGGCGATGAGACCCACGACCAGGTCGGGCGAGACGCCAAAGGTCGGCGGGCACTCGGCTGCATCGAGCACGCCGAGGCGGCCGCTCGTGCCGGCTCCCATGTAGATGAGGCGCCCTCCCTGCTTCAGGCTTTCCGTCGACCACTCGATCGCTTGCGCAATGTGAGGCAGCTCCTCGCGGATGGCCTCGATGACCTTGCCGTCCTCGCGATTCATCGTTGTGACGATCTCGAGCGGCGACATCTCGTCCAGGTCCATGGTGTCTGGATTGCGCGTCTCAGTGGTCAGCTTTGTCAGATCGAGCATCGGATCCTCCCCTCCTTTCCTTGGATGCCTTACGGCGTCCTTCCGGATCCTCCTTTACGGTGTAGTTGCGTCGGATCAGCGCCGAGCAGCGCTCAAAATCCTTTGCAACGCACACGGCATACAGCGCGTCGATCATGACCATCTGCGACATGCGTGAACCCATGGCGCCGCTTCTGATCAGTGGCTCGTCCGCCGCGATACCCAAAACGTAGTCGGCTTGGCGTGCAAGCCCCGCATCGTTGCCGATGCGCGTTATAGCGATGACCCGGGCACCCTGTTGGCGCGCATAGCGGGCGCACTCGATCATCTCCTCGGTAAAACCCGAGTAGCTGATCACAATGGCCAGGTCGTTGGGATGCATGTTCTTGGCAAACAGGCGCTGGTTGTGCCAGTCGTCGTTGACAACGCACATCTTGTCTATGCGCGTGAGCTTCATCTCGAGGTCGTGCGCCACCAGAAGCGACGCGCCTATGCCGAAGATGCCCACCACGCGGCTTTGGAGGATGAGCTGCGCGCAGCGCTCGAGCGTTGCGGCGTCAATCAAACGGCCGGTTGCCTCGATGGAGCGTAGGTCGCTTTTCACCACTTTGGCGACGATTTCGTCGGCGCTGTCGCTCGCATCAATCACCTCGAGCGCCATGTCGCCGCGCTCCTGTGAGGACGCGAACTCGAAGACGAGCTCGCGCTGGAACTCTTTAAAGCCGCTGCATCCGAGCTTCTTGCAGAAGCGGGTGATGGTGGAGGGGGAGGTATAAGTTGCGCTGGCGAGCTCCCGAATGTTGAGCGAGAGCACGGCCTGCGGGTTCGCCTGAACATAGGCGATGATGTTGCGCTCCGCCGGGCTTGCGTACGGGCGCTGCTCGTTGAGCCGCAAAATCAGACCATGAGTCATGGGCATACCTCCAATATGGTTCCATTTAAGGCGTTGCATGCAAACGTGTCATCCGGATATGGGGATGATGAAAATCTGTTTGATAATATGACGCACGACCTTCCGCCTGCAGGCGGAAATCGACCGTTCGGCTGCAACGAAAAGCCGCCTGCGGAACGTCGCAGGCGGCTGTCTTCAGGATGCGTTTGAGGTGCGGGGACGTGCTGCTATGCCGAGAACGCCCAGAAACTGCGCGCGTCGCGCGCGATGATATTGAAGTCCCACGAGACCTTGTTATCCTCGGGCGCGTTGGGGTTGTGGACCCATATCTTGCCGGAGTCATCGACCCCGGTAAGCACGATGAAGTGCCCCACAGAGGTGAACGATCCGGGGCCTACGTTCACGATGATGGGGTGTCCCGCTTGGAGCTCGGCGGTAACCGTCTCGGCGTCTGCGTTGAGGCCTGTCGAGGTGAGTCCTAGCTGGGATGCCCCCGTGGTCATGAAGTCCCACGTGGTCGCGTTGTTTTCTACATAGCCGTTCTGCTCGCAGAAGTTTGCCATCTCCACCGGCCCCATGCTGGCGTCTCCGGTGAGCGCGATGTAGACCATTGCCATGCAGGTTGGTCCACAGGCGTTTTTGGCCATGGTTCCGCCTGCATAGCTTTCGTTTGCCCATACTGCATCGGTTTGGAAGAGCTCGGGGACGGTGCCCTTTTGCCAGGACTCTTTGGGGGTGGAGTTGGGGCCGCTGGGATTTTCTGCCGCTGCGGTGTTGGTGTCTTTCCCTTGGGCCTCAGAAGATGTATCGGCGTCCTCTGCGCCCGTGGTGTCTGTAGCCCCGGCGGTCTCTTCGACGGCGGGAGGGAAGATCGCCTGGGTGATAGCGCGCACGCCCGTGACGACGCCAAAGATGAGCAGGGCGACAACGGCAATACCGGCGATGCCCGTCACTACGAGCTGCCAGGGAAACGTGGCAAGATTAATACGGCTTTGGGGACTGCGGGACGCGCCTGCGCGCAAGGTGCCGTTGCGGGGGCGCCTAGAAGCGCGCGTGCCGGAGAGTGAGCTCGCGCGACGGCCGCCGCGCGCTCCGGGAGGCATGCGTCTGGGGTTTTCGTGCGTCATGATGCGACCTCGTTTCCTGTTGCTCCAGTGTAGCATGGCTTTTGGAGTCCCTTGTCGTCCGTTGATGGATGCGGGTTCTGGGCATAATGAGGGGCAGCTAGCAAGTGCCTCGGCACCGCGCAAATCCGAAATGCGCAGCGCCGCTGTAAAGGAGGATATATGCCCGCGTTGATTACCCATCATCTTTTTGGCGAGGAGAGCATCGATCGTCTCCCGCAGGGCATCATTACCTCGGAAGACGAGCGTGCGGCCTTTCTCATTGGTAACCAGGGCCCCGATCCGTTCTTCTTCCGTGTGCGCACGCTCAACTCCCACGCCTGCATGGAGTTTGGGCGGCGCATGCACCGCTGTCGCATGACGCGGCAGTTCACGGCCCTGCGTGACGGCGTGGGACATCTTCATCGCTACGATGCCGGCGTGGGCCGCGCGTTTGTGCTCGGCCTGCTCTCGCACTACGTGCTCGACCGCGCGTCGCATCCCTTTGTCTATGCGCAGCAGTGGGGCATCCAGGAGATGGACTCCACGCTCGACAACGCGGGCTCGCAGGTGCACGGCATCATCGAGGGCGACCTCGACGTACTCATGCTCCAGCTCAAGCGCGACGGTGCCACCACGGCGGACTACCCGCCGGAGAGCGAGCTTGTGACGACGGCGCGCATCAACAAGGTCGCTGGTGCGCTCATGAGTTTTGTCGCCTCGAGTGTTTACGGCATGCGCGTGGGCGCCTCTGAGTACGGCGGTGCGGTGGCGGACATGAAGCTCGCGTACCGCGTTATCGAGCCGGCGGGCTCGCCGCTCTCTTTCGCGTTGGGGTCGGTCGAGGGCATCCTCAAGGATTACCCGCTTACGGCGTCGCTTGCGCACCGGGTCACCACCGAGCCCCCGGCGGCGGCCGGCAACCTCGCGCACCTCGCTTGGAGCGACCCCTTCACGCAGAAAACGTCGCACGAGAGCTTCCCCGAGGTGTTCGACCGCGCCCTCGACGATTTTGCGGACGAGGCATCGCGCTTCACCATGGGTACCGACATTGCCGAGATTACCGATCACATCAACTACTCGGGCCGCGTGCTCGAGGCGCATGAGGAGTTCGACCGCGAGGAGTAAGCGCGCGGCCGCTCCCCTCGGCCACCCGTAAGAGCACAACGCGTACAGAGCGGGACGCCCGACGCCGGCGTCCCGCTCTTTACCGAAACGTGACGTGCGCCGCACCCCTGTCTGCCGTACCATAGTGCGGTATGCATGCGACCACAGGGGTGCAAGGTCAGCGGGGAGGCACGAGGCAATGAAGTACACGACGCTCGAGCGTAACTGGGTGATGTATGACGTGGGCAACTCAGCCCTCGTTTTGCTCAACACATCGGTGGTACCCATCTACTTCGATGCCATCAACACCGCTGCCAACTCCGCCGAGCTGGTGACCGCATGGGCAAATGCCCAGACTATCGCCTCTCTTGTGGTGGCGCTTCTCATGCCCGTCTTGGGTTCGCTCGCCGACTTTGCAGGCAACAAGATCAAGTTTTTCCTCGGGTTCTTTTTGACGGGTCTTGTGCTCTGCCTCGCGCAGGCGCTGCCCATGGGTGCCATGCCCTTCCTTATCGTCTACGTGCTCTGCACCATCGGCCTCAACTCGTCGATGACGTTTTACGACGCGATGCTCCCCGACGTCACAACAGACGAGCGCATGGATGCCGTGTCGAGCTCGGGCTATGCTTGGGGCTATGTGGGCTCGTGCGTGCCCTTTATCATCTGCATCGCGCTCATCATGGGCGGTCCCGCGGTGCTCGGCCTCGACATGCTGCTTTGCACGAGGCTCTCGTTTGTCATCACGGGTGCTTGGTGGCTCGTCTTCACGCTGCCGCTGCTGCGCACCTATCGCCAGCGCTACGGCAAGGAGCTCGCGCCGGGCGAGAGCTTTGCGAGCGAGGTCGCAAAGACCATCCGCGGTCTGGTGGGGACTATGCGACGCATTGCGCGCGACCGCGTGCTCGCCATCTTCATGATTGCCTTCTTCTTCTATATCGACGGCGTTCACACGGTCATCTCGATGGCAACCACCTATGGCACGTCGCTCGGCATCGACTCTACCCAGCTCATTTTGGCCCTGCTCGTCACGCAGTTTGTCGCCTTCCCGTCGGCTATTGCCTACGGGCGCCTCGCTAAGACGCAGGGCACGCTCAAGATGATCATCATCGCCGTTGCCGCTTACGTGGTGATCGTGCTCTTTGCAGCGTTCTTCTTAAAGTCCGCGGTGGAGTTCTGGATTCTCGCCATCGTGGTCGGTATGTTCCAAGGCGGCATCCAAGCGCTTTCGCGCAGCTACTTTGGCAAGCTCATCCCCAAGGAGCGCGCCAACGAGTATTACGGTTTCTTCGACATCTTTGGGCGCTACGCCTCTGTTATGGGAACTCTGCTAGTATCGGTGGTGACATCGCTCACGGGCGATCCTTCTTTAGGAGTGCTTTCCATCGGGATCTTGCTGGTTGTGGGCTTTGTCATGCTCATGAGGCTCGCTCGCATCAAAGGCGTCGCCTAGGTAGGCGGTGCGCGCTCACCTGCGGTGGGGGAGGGCTCTGGGCATCAGTAAAGCCCTCCAACAACAGAAGGTGATCTCTTGAAATCGAATGACATCGCCCAGACGGGTATGATCGCTGCGGTGTACGCGGCGTGCACGCTCATGACCATGCTCTTCTTGGGCAACCTTGCGTGGGGACCCATCCAGTTCCGCATTTCCGAGGCGCTTTGCGCGCTTGCGCTCTTCACGCCCGCCGCGGTGCCCGGCCTCACGCTCGGCTGCGCCATTGCCAACGTCGCCAACATCGCGCTCTCCGGTACGGGTGCGCTCGGCCTTCTCGACGTGGTCTTTGGTTCGGCCGCGACCTGCGCCGGCGCGCTCTTTACCTGGAAACTCCGCGCCCATCCTCTCGTGGCGCTTGCGGGCCCAGTTATTGCCAACGCGCTCATCGTGCCGGCGTATCTGCCGATCCTGCTCACCGCGACCGGCTTTTACACCATCCCCTTCACGTCGATCTCGCTCGACGGGGCGTATCCGCTCATGTACCTCTTTGGCCTCGTGACCACCGGCGCGGGCGAAGCGGTTATCATGTATGTACTAGGGTACCCTCTTGGACGCTCCCTGGCGCGCGCCCCGTACTTCCGCGGCCTCTCGCCCTTTGCGGACGAGTCCTCCGTCGGGTCGGGCACGCACGCAGGCTTGGCGAGCGACTCCGGCTCCCGCCGGTAGAAAAGCGCGCCTGGCCTCACGCTCCTAAGTCGCGCATGGTGCGGGACGTTTACGAGGGCAGAGCTGGCCGATAGCGCCAAGCGCGGGCGCTGTCTGCCGAGCGCGGGAGCGTGAGTGCGATGGCTTTGAGGGCCACGATTGTCATCCCGACGTACTGGGCAAGCGGAGCGGACGGGCTCCAGTCTCCCGGTGCCTACGACCATGCAACTGAGCTGGGCGATCCCAACCCGGAACTCGAGCGCTGCCTCGCTTCGCTCGAACAGGTGCGCGATCTTGTCCGCATCATTCTTCTTGTGGTGTGCCCCGTGTCGGCAACCGTCGAGGTCTCCCGCCGCGTGGCCGAGATTGTGGGTGCGCATCCCAAGCTTTCGATAACGACGGTCACCAACGTAGAGGCGGCGCGCATTGCCGACCGCATCGCCGACCTCGCCCCAACGGCAACCGGCGAGTGCGTCTCGCTGCGCGGCTACGGTGCAATCCGCAACATGGGGCTCGCAGTCGCTGCCATCTTTGGCCACGATGCCGTTATCTTCTTGGACGATGACGAGGTCGTCCTCGGCCCCGACTTTATGCGCAAGGCGCTCTATGCGCTTGGCCAGCAGACACGGCAGGGGCTCCCCATTCTTGCCAAGACCGGGTACTTCTACGACCGGGCGGGCTCCCCGCTTGCCGATGAGTCGCACGTGGGCATCGAGCACCGCTGGTGGACAAAGCGGGCGGAGTTCAACGCTTGGATGCGCCGTGCGCTTGCAGCTACGCGCATCTCGCGGTCCAACTACGTGTGCGGCGGTTGCCTGGCGCTGCATGCCCGTGCCTACAGCCGCATCCCCTTCGACCCCTTCATCACGCGTGGCGAGGACCTCGACTACCTGTTTAACATGCGCCTCATGGGCCTCGACGTCTGGTTTGACAACCGCTGGGTCGTGCGCCATCTGCCGCCGGAGAGCCGCGAGCGCGCCCCGCGCTTTATGCAGGACATCTACCGCTGGTATTACGAGCGCGCCAAGCTCGCCTACGCGAGCCGGCAAAACGACCTCAACGCCGTCACACCGGCGTCGCTCATGCCCTATCCGGGGCGATGGATCTCCTCCGAGCTCGACGAGCGGGTGCGCAAAACGGCACTCGTGCGCGCTCTGGTTACGCGCGAGCACGCAAGCTACCTGCGCATATGGCGCCGTGGCCGCGCGGAGGCCGAGCAGTATGCGCGCGAATACCAAGATGCCTACCTGCGTTTTGCGAGCATCTGGCCTACAATCGTCGATGGCCTATGGAACGACCGCGAGCTCGCGGCACTGATTGAGGAGACCTGATGGCATCGACGTACCGGGGAAGGCGCGCCGCCGATCTGGCGCTTTGGGCAGGTACCGTGGTGTGTGCCTGCATCATCGCCGTGATCTTGCTCTACCTGTTTGCCACGCATGTGGAGTTCACGCTCACGGGCATCGCCGCGGTGGCGTTCGTGGTATTCCTCGTGCTGTTCGCACGTCTGTGCCGCAACCCCGATACGCTGCGTTCCCGCTATACAGAAGAGACGCTCTCCGTCGCCTCCGAGATGCTCGAGGCCCTCAAAGACGGCCTTACACCCGACAGCGCCCAAGAGATCTGCCGGCGCCTTATCCCACAGACCCGCGCGAGCACCATCGCCATCACCGACACCGAGCACGTGCTCGCCTGCGTGGGCGACCTTGCCGAGGACTTCCCCGCAGGGTCTCCCATCCACACCAAGGCGACCCACTACGTTATCAAGCACGGCATCGTCCAGTCGTTCATGAACCCGCTCGGTGTTGTGGGCGAGACCGGGCGTCAGATCAAGATCCCCGCGGGCATCATCGCGCCGCTCAAGGTGGGCGAGCGCACGGTCGGCGCGCTCAAGTTCTACTTCCACTCCCCGCGCTCGGTGAACCGCACGCAGTACGCGCTGGTCACGGGCTTCTCTGAGCTGTTGTCCACACAGCTTGCCATCCACGAGCTCGAGATTCAAGAAGAGCTCACCGCGCGTGCCGAGGTCCGTGCCCTGCAGGCGCAGATCAACCCGCACTTCCTGTTCAACACGCTCAATACCATCGCCTCCTTTACGCGCACCGACCCCACGCGCGCCCGCGAGCTTCTGCGCGAGTTCTCGTCGTTCTACCGCTCTACACTCGATAACTCCGGCTCGCTCATCCCCGTCACGCGCGAGATCGCGCAGACGCGCCGCTACCTCACCTTCGAGCAAGCGCGCTTTGGCGAGGACCGTATTCAGGCAACCTTTGAGGTGGGCGATGACGTTGCCGACACCCCGGTGCCGGCGTTTCTCATTCAGCCGCTGGTTGAAAATGCGGTACGCCACGCGCTTTCCGACGAGGGGGCGCTCCACATCGCCGTTCGCATTCAGGCGAGCGAAGACAACGCTCTATCCATCGAAGTTGCCGACGACGGCGTGGGCATGGACGACCAGACGGCGGCGCGCCTTTTCGATGCTTCGCTGCCCAAGCCCGATACAAGCTCTCCTCAGGGGGGTGGCGCGGGTGTTGCCATGCGCAACATCTCCGAGCGTATCCACCGCTTCTACGGCCCGCATTCGTTCGCGCGCGTGGAGTCGACTCCAGGTAAGGGGACGACGGTTACGCTTCACCTCGATCTCTCCGACAGCATCTTTGCGCGGGGCGATGGGGTAAAATAGAAAATTGTCCGTGTGCTTGCGGACATATCGATGGAGTTCCCGGTTATCCGGGAGAGCCCTCGGCTGCCGGGGGCAATCGGTTAGAGGTTCGAAAGGGAAGTGCCAATGCTCCGTGCCATGATTGTCGACGATGAGGCTCCCGCCCGCTCCGAGCTGCGTTTCTTGTTGGAGCAGACGGGTAAGACGAGCTCCATCATCGAGGCTTCGAGCGTTCGCTCTGCTATCGAAAAGCTCATGGAAAACCGCGTTGACGTGGTGTTTCTCGACATCTCCATGCCGAGCGCGTCGGGTTTGCAGCTGGCAGAGGCCCTGCACAAGCTCAAGAATCCGCCCGCCGTTGTGTTTGTGACCGCCTACAGCGACCACGCCGTGGAGGCGTTCGACGTGGACGCGGTCGATTACCTGCTCAAGCCCGTTGAGGAGGAGCGTCTGGAGCGCGCACTCGCCAAGGTCGCTCTGCACGTCAAGCCGCAGGCCGAGCCCAAGTCGAGCATCGAGCGTATCCCGGTGGAGAAGGGCGGCCGCAAGGTCCTCATCCCCGTCGACCAGATCCGCTACATCATGGCCAAGGACGACTACTCCTGCATCTTTACCGACGACGATCGCTTCTTGTCGACGACCTCGCTCGCCCAGTTTGAGTCAAAGCTCGGTGACTTTGGGTTCTTCCGCGTGCATCGCCGCTATATCGTGAATCTCGCCTGTGTCGAGGACGTCGAGACGGTGCCCTCCGGTGCGATCCAGCTCGGCATCACCGGCACCGACGAGCGCGTGCCCGTCTCGCGCCGTCGCGTCGTGCCGCTCAAAAAGGCGCTCAGCCTGTAGGCGCGCGGTGGGGTTCTGCGCGTTCATCAAACGGCTCTTTGGGCCTGCTGAGCGAGATGTAGAATCTGTTCGCCCTGCTCAGATGTGCTACACTGCCTGCTCGGATACACGAGCAAAGGATTATCGCGACATGAAGCGCATCGATATCATCTCCGATACCCACGGTCGGCTCTCGCGCGCCCTTCTGGCAGAAATCAAAGGTGCCGACCTTGTCATCCATGCGGGGGATCTGACCTCCGAGGCCGATTGGGACATGCTCCAAAACTACGGTCCCATCAAGGCTGTCCTGGGCAACAATGATTCCTTTTACAACTACGATCCGCCGCTCAAGCGCCTCAACACCTTTGAGTACGAGGGGCTTGTGTTCGCGGTCTCGCATTATCGCGAGGACCTTCCCGTCGGCGCGATTGACGTGGGTGTTTGCGGTCATACACACCGCGCCCGCATTGCCGAGCAGGGGCGTTGCCTGGTGGTGAACCCCGGTTCCGCTACGAGCCCGCGTGACTCCGCCAAGCCTTCCATTGCGCGCATGTACGTCGAGGACGGTAAGGTGGTCTCCGTCGACATTTTGCGCATCGCAAGCGCCTGGGAGTAACGCTTCCGTCTTACCGTTGCCGATCTTTGAGACAAAAGCGCAGGTAGCAGTGCGAATTTGACGCTCTGCCAAAATAATCGAAAAAAGTACTTGCGCCGCCGATTGCCTTCTGTGTATACTTACCACCGCAGCATTTGCTGAGGGGAGTTAGCTCAGTTTGGTTAGAGCGCCGGCCTGTCACGTCGGAGGTCGCGGGTTCGAGCCCCGTACTTCCCGCCATTGTCTGCTTTGAGACCCCGCTTCGGCGGGGTCTTTTTTCAAGCTGCCCGATTCATGGGAGAGGGGGTGCAGCGAGCTGTTAGTTGCAGCGTTACGGCAACCCCCGGATGACGGAATTGCAGCTATTCAATAATCTGTAGACGTCTATCGCAGTAGACCCTTCTGACAACTGCACGAATCGTGGGAAAACGAGGTTCGTTTTAGGTGCTCTACTTTGTAGGAGCGGATCAGATTATTGAATAACTGAAATTCCGCAGTGCAGCGTAGCAACCGCACGACTCAAAGAGCGTTCTGCGGCCGACTTGCTCATGGATGTGCTTGCTTGAACCGTACTCGCGATGTGACGTCATGCGCGCTTTCTGTCCAATGAGCTCCGGGATGTGTCGGCCACTCTGTGGATGGTATAGTACCTATCATGTATCATTTCCAACCACCGGTTCCGCCCGCGGCGTCGCCGGATTACAGCCCGCTTAAGCGGGTAGTGGCAAGGGGATAGCATGGACATCTCGAGAAAGACCGACTACGCGCTGCGTATCCTCTCTATCTTGGTCGAGAGCGATGGCGCGCTGCTCTCTGTCCGCACGGCGGCCGACCAGGTGGACGTGCCCTACTCCTTTGCCCGCTCCATCCAGCACGGTCTCGTGCAGGCAGGCATTATCGAGAGCCTGCGCGGTGTGCACGGCGGCATGCGCCTCAAGGCCGATCCTGCCAAGGTCACCGTCAAAGACATCGTGGAGGCAGTTCAGGGCCCGCTCTACTTCAACGATTGCGCCGCGCCCGACGGTTTCTGCGAGCGCATGGACAGCTGCTGCTACCATCCGCTCTGGAACGGCCTCACCGCCCTAGTTGCAAGCTACCTCGACTCCGTCACGCTCGAGGACGTGGTCAAGCACCGCAGGTTTCCTGCCGTCGAGAGCCAGTTTGCCGATCGCGAGGCGTTCTGCTCCTACGCTGGTTGCGGAACTGCCTGGAAGCTCGAGCAGTAACCTCTGCTATGGAGCTCAACGCTTTTAGGACGCTCATGCGTGCCGAGGGCGCGCGTCTTTATCGCGATTTGCCGTGGCGCCGCACGCGCGAGCCTTATATCATCTGGCTTTCTGAGGTCATGCTCCAGCAGACGCAGGTGCCGCGTGTTGAGGGGTATCTGCCGCGCTGGCTCGACCGATTCCCTTCCGTGGAGGCACTCGCCGCCGCTCCCGTCGCCGACGTTTTGGAGCTTTGGCAGGGTATGGGCTACAACCGCCGTGCGCTCGCGTTGCGTGAGGCGGCAGGACAGATCGTCTCGCGCTTTGACGGGGTGTTCCCGCACGATACGGCGGAGCTCGTGTCGCTTCCCGGTATTGGACCCGCTACGGCGCAGGGTATTCGTGCCTTTGCCTTTGACCTGCCCGGTGTGTATCTCGAGACCAACGTGCGGACCGTGTTTCTCCACCACTTCTTTCCCGATGTTCCCGGCGTGCCCGACCGCGAGCTCATTCCGCTGATCGAGCAAACCTGTCCTGCCGCACCCGAGGGTGCCCTGGGGAGCGATCCTGTGCCCGACGAGCTGCATGCGGTGCCCCAAGATGCTCTCGATACGCCGCGTAGCTGGTACTATGCGCTGCTCGACTATGGTGCTTATCTCAAGAAGACCATCCCCAATCCTTCGCGTCGCTCGGCGGGGCATGTGCGACAGTCGCGTTTTGAGGGTTCGCGCCGTCAGAAGCGGGCAGAGGTCGTGCGCTTGCTGCTTGCGGCTCGTGACGAGGGGTTGCCCGGGCTTGCCTTCAACGACATCCGCGCCCGGCTGGACGCGTTCGAGGCAACGGCGGGCCGTGGTCCCGTTGCAGTGGATGAGGTGGAGGCGATCCTCACGGCGCTTGCGCGAGAGGGCTTTTGTGCTGAGAGCGATGGCGTCTGGGCAATCGCATAGCAACAGATGCCGCTGATGGCGTTGCGCATAAATGGGTATAACAAATAGACGCGCAGGTAGCGCGCAACGTACCGTTCTCATAGAAGGGAAAGGGATACCTATGGACTTTGAGAACTCTCAGACCAAGAAGAACCTCGAGACGGCGTTTGCCGGTGAGTCGCAGGCTCACACCAAGTATCGTTATTACGCCTCGCAGGCTAAGAAGGACGGCTACGTTCAGATTCAGAACATCTTTATGGAGACGGCTCTTAACGAGGCCGAGCATGCCAAGCTTTGGTTCAAGTATCTGCATGGCGGCGCGGTGCCCGGCACCCTCGACAACCTGAAGGACGCCGCCTCTGGCGAGAACTACGAGTGGACCACCATGTACGACGAGTTCGCTAAGACCGCCGAGGAGGAGGGCTTCAAGGAGATCGCCGCCAAGTTCCGTGGCGTTGGCGCGGTTGAGAAGGCTCACGAGGAGCGCTATCTCAAGCTCGCTGAGCGCGTGGAGAAGGGCGAGGTCTTTGATCGCGAGGGCGTCAAGGTCTGGAAGTGCCTGAACTGCGGCCATCTGCATGTTGGTCCGGCTGCCCCGCAGGTCTGCCCGGTCTGCAACCATCCGCAGAGCTACTTCGAGGAGCAGGTCGTCAACTACTAAGGTCTGAGCTTCACACCTGAGGGGGAGGCCCCCGCCCGGCTCTCACGCAAACGTCCTCGGCGCTGGCGCGCCTGCGGAATGTTTGCTTAGAGAGTCCGGACGGGGGCCTCCTCTGGTTTGAAGCTTGGACGGGGGCCGGGGGTCTGGGCCGAGAGGTGCCTGCCCTTGGACAGGGGTTGACAAGAGGCTCTGCGCGTTCCATGCTGTAGGCTCCGTCTCCGCACTCCTCTCTAGAGGAGGCGTTTGGTATGGACCTGTTTATCGAGACGGAAGAGTCGCGGGCAAAGCGGCTCGCGCATGTGGTCGGTGAGGCGGCGGGACCGCTTTTTACACCGCCAGAAACCCCCAGACAATCGAATGAGCCATCGGGCGATAAGCGTCCTCAGAGCGCGCGTGGTGAGCGGCCGGATAGGTCGTATTCGCTCGAGCAAGAGGCGTATCGCGAGGAGCTCGCCTTCGATAGGCACCGCCAGCGGCGTCGCAAGGTGCTTGCTGCTGTGCGATTGCTTGCCGCGGTGGTGCTCGTCCCCATAGCGTTGATAGCTCTGTTTATTGCCAGCTACGCGCTTACTTGCATTGCGAGCGGTGCCACCCCATCTGAGGTGGGGGAGCTGCTGCATGATCTCTTCTACTCAGTGGTCACAGCGCTTCAGGCGTGTGCATCCCAAGGCATGCAATCGGTTTTCTCTTAAATACTAAACCTAGTTAATGTTTATGGTATAGTGAGGAGGATTGCATGACAAGAAGGCGAGACTTAGTGCGGATTCTAAAGGCAGCAGGATTTGAGGAAGACAGAGGTACCAAACACGAACGATTCAGGAACAGGCAAGACGGTCGAATCGTGTTCGTGCCGCGCCACAGGGAGATTCCGGACGTGCTTGTAAAGATCGTATTGCGTGAAGCGAGGCTGAGGTAGGAGGGGCTATGCAGTTTAGGGTGTACGAGTTCGAGTTTATTCCAACGGAAGGCTATTATGTGGTGCTCCCCTTCGATATGGGGGGTGGAACGCAGGGCGAGGACTTTGCCGACGCCTGCGATATGGCAGCGGACTGGCTCAAGTGCGTTATCGAAGAGCATGAGATCTCCGAGAAGCCCATGCCCGAGGCCACCTTTGGTAACACGCCGCGGTATGAGAACGGCAAGATCGTTGTTATCGGCGTGTCAGCGGGCAGGGAGACCATTCCTAAGTTGTCCGCGGCGGACGCGGCGCGCCGTCTTGGCGTGACGCCCGCGCGAGTGTCGCAGATGGTTAAAGGCCATATTATTACGGGTTGGCGTGAGGGGACGCGCACGTGGGTCGACTTGGAGTCGCTCGAGAACTACATGAAGCGCCGTCGTTCCGCGGGTCGTCCCAAGAAGACCCGTGAACCGGACGTCTCTGCTGACGAGGATATGACAGACGATGCGCCGCAGGCGGCTGTAGGGTAGCGACGCTCAGGGCGATCCGTGGGGCAGCGTTAGGCGCGCTTACTGGGGCAGAGGTCTGCGAGGGGGCACTCGCCGCACTTGGGACTGCGCGCGTCGCAAATCTCGCGGCCAAAGCTGATCCACTGGTGGTTGACCTGGTCCCAGTACTCGCGCGGGAGGATCTTCAACAGGTCCTGCTCCGTCTTTAGGGGCTCTTTGGCGTGCGTCTTGGGCGAGAGCATGAGGCGATGGGCGATGCGGTTGACGTGCGTGTCGACCGCGATGCCCTCCACAATGCCAAACCCAACGTTGAGGACGATGTTGGCCGTCTTGCGCCCCACGCCGGGGAGCTTGACGAGCTCCTTCATGTCGGCGGGCACCTCGCCGCCGTAATCGGCCACAATCATCTGGGCGCACTCGACGGCGTGGACCGCCTTGGTCTTGTAGAAACCGAGCGAGCGGATCACTTCGGCAACCTCGGCGGGCGTGGCGGACGCCATGGCCTCGGGTGTGGGCCAACGACGGAAAAGCTCTGGGGTGACCTTGTTCACCTGGGCATCGGTCGTTTGCGCGGAGAGCAAGACCGAGATGACCAGCCGGAAGGGATTCTCGTGGTCGAGGAAGCACTCGACCGGTCCGTAGCGGCGGTTCAGACGCTCGCAGACCTCGATGGCACGGGCGCGCTTAGCGGCGTTGGTTTCGCGGGGCATGTCAGTCCTCCTCTGCGGATGCGGTCGCTTCATCCAAGGCGGGCGCAGCTTCCAGGGCGTCTACCCCTATGATGCGCTCAGCCTCAGCGGGGTCCTCGAGCTCGGTGATGCTGCGGAGCTTACGCTCCATCGCGCGTGTACGGGTGCCCACGAGCGTATCGACCGTGCGGCTCACGGTGCCGAGCTGCTTTTGGGCCTGGCGGAGCATCTTCTGGTAGGTGCCAAACTCGGTCTTGACGGCCGCGAGCACCGTTTGGATCTCACTTGCGCGCTGCTGGATGGCAACGGTCTGAAAGCCCATCTGCAGACTGTTGAGCAGGGCTGCCATGGTGCTCGGGCCCGCAACTTTTTACCCGGTAGGTGCGCTGCAGCTCCTCAAGAAGCCCCGGGCGGTTCGCAACCTCGGCGTAGAGCCCCTCAAAGGGCAAAAAGAGGATGCCAAAGGCGGTGGTCGCCGGCGGCTCGAGGTACTTCTCGCGGATGTCGCGCGCCTCGTCCTTCAGGCGGCGCTCGAGCTGCTTCCAGGCCGCCTCGGCGGCAGCGGTGTCGCCCGTGTCGAGCGCCTCGCGCAGGTGCTCATAGGTGTCGCCGGGGAACTTGGCGTCGATGGGCAGGTAGGTGGTCTCTCCGGCGTCGCCGGGCAGCTTGACGGCAAACTCGACGCGGTTGGCGCTGCCGGGCACCGTTGCCACGTCACAGTCGTACTGGCCGGGTGCGAGCATCTCGGCCAAGATGGCGCCGAGCTGGACCTCGCCCAAGATACCGCGTGTTTTCACGCCCGAGAGCACCCGTTTGAGTCCGCCCACATCGGCCGCCAGACTCTGCATCTCGCCCAGGCCGCGCCCCACCTTGTCGAGGCTCTCGTTCACGAGTGCAAATGATTGCGTGATGCGGTCGTTCAGCGTCTTCTGCAGCTTCTCGTCCACGGTGGCGCGCATGCGGTCGAGCTGCGTGTTGGTGTCGCTGCGAATATCGGTGAGCTGGCGCTCGACGCTGCCGCGCACATCGGTGAGCTGCGTGTTTAGGGTCTCGCCCATCTGGGCGAGGCGCGCGTCGATTGTCTGGCGGTTGATATCGAGCTGCTGGGCAACGTCGCGGCGCACGCCGTCGGTGCGTTCGTCGGACTCGCCGATGCGCTGTACCAGGGTGTCGTGCCGCTGGCGGCTGAGCGCGGATTCGGTCGAGGCGTGCTGGGCGATAAGGGCGAGGTTGCCGCGCATCTGGACGAGCTCCTCCTGCGCGTCGGCGAGCGCGCGTTCAAGCTCCTCGCTCCGCTCAAGCTGCTGGGCGCCCTGTCGCTCTCCCGCGGCGAGGCGCGCGCACATGAGCGCTACAAGCACAATAAGCGCTACAAGCAGCGCTCCGATAACGACCATCATGATAAAGACCGGCTGGTCCATAGACGTCCTTTCGAGGTGCGCGCGGTTTGCCGACGCGGGCTCAGTGGGTCGGGCGCAGGGCGGTCTCGCTAAAGGCAAAGAAGCCCGGCTTCTGATGGGACTCAGTGTATTCGATCATGATGCCATCGGCGTCAAAAGTGTGCGAGCGCATCACGCCCACCGCGTTGAGGCCGTCCAGATCGAGGATGCGGCGATCGGTGTCGCTTGCCGCTTCGATGGTGATGACGCGGCGGCTTGTGGCGATGCGTATGCCGAGGGTCCCCTCGAGGTAGGCGTAGACCGAGTGCGCAACTACCTCAGGCGTGAGGCCGGGCACCGCGTCGGCCAGATAATAACTGTCGTCGGTGGAGATGGCAACGCCGTCCGCATAGCGGGCGCGCAGGATGTGCGCAAGGCGGCTGCCCTCCTCAAAACCGGTCAGCTGGGCGAGCTCCTCGTCTGCGACGATTTCCTCGCAGATAATCGGTTCGGTGCGGGGAGAGAACCCGCAGCGGCCGGCGAGCTCGTTGAAGGTCTCGAGCCCAATGTAGCCGTCCCGCTTGGCGATAGCGGGGTTGCGGATCACGCGCACGCCCTTGCCCTGCTGCGCCTGCACGTAGCCGTCTTGGGCGAGCATGCCAAGCGCACGGCGGATCGAGCTCCGCGAGCAGGAGAACTCCTGCGTGAGCTCGTTTTCCGAGGGGAGGAACTCCTGGTAGCCATACGTTCCGTCCTCAATGCGCTCGCGCAGGTCGCGGTAGATGTTTAAAAAGACCGTCTTAGGCACAAGACCACCTCTTGTTGTACGAACATGCTTTTACCATCATACCGCTCTCAGGCAGCATGCCGCGCGACGGTCGTTTCGCGCCGTTTACAGGGGGGCGGTACACACTTGACTTGTACGAACAGGCTTGCCAAGATGTGATGCATCGGTACCCGTGATGTGCCCGTACGGCAGAATCTACTTGTGGGAGATGGACGGCCATGATTCGAAAAGACCGTGAGATTACCGATTTGGGCGAGCAGCTTGCCATCTTGCGTGACTGCGACGCATGCCGCATTGCGCTGAACGACCCCGAGACGGGGTTTCCCTACGTGGTCCCGTTGAACTTTGGGCTGGATGTTGAGGGCGAGCAGGTCTACCTGTACTTTCACAGCGCCCGCCGGGGCAGAAAGCTCGACCTTATCGCCCAAGACAACCGGGCCACGTTTGAGGTGGACTGCGACCATCGCTTCATTTTCTACGACGAGCGCATGAGCTGCACCATGGGATACCGCAGCGTCATTGGCCACGGCACGATTGAGATGGTGCCGGACGAGCAGAAGGTCGCCGGCCTCAAGATCCTCATGCGTCATTATCACGAGGACGATTTTCCCTTCAACCCCAAGACGGTGCCCGCGACCACGGTCTGGCGCCTGAAGGTGCTCGATATGGTGGGGAAGTTCCGCGACAACGAGCATCCCGGCGAGCATCGGCTCCCGCTGCCCGCCACGGGGCCCGTTGCCGCGCGGCAGGGCGCCTAGTTGCGGGGGGCGCCTAGCCGCGGGGGATGCCCGAGCGCAGCACCGTCTCGTGCAGCGCAAAGAACGAGGGCACCTGCTTGGTCTCGGTGTATTCCATAAGCGTGCCGTCGATGCGGTAGGTTTTACCGCGCACGACGGCCAGGCTGTCGAAGTCACCCAAATCAAGGCAGCGACGGTCCTCTTTAGTGGGGTGCTCCACGGTCACATCGCGCGTGCCCGTTCCGATTTTTATGCCGAGGTCCTCCTCCAGATACCGGTAGATGGAGTCTTCGGCGAGCTCCGGCGTGAGGCCGGGCACCGTTGAGCTGAGGTAGTAGCTGTCGTCGCTGCCCACCGCAACGCCGTCTGCATAGCGGATGCGCTTCACGCGGGTAAGGTCGCTGCCCTCGGGAAAGCCTGTGATGCGTGAGAGCGCCTCGTCGGCAACCAGCAGCTCAAAGACGTTCACCTTGGTCACAAGCGTAAAGCCGCGGCGTACGGCAATCTCTTTGAAGGTCTCGAGCCCGTCCATGCCACGCGGCGGCTCACCGGAGGCATCGCGGATGACGCGCACGCCCTTGCCCTGCTGCGGTTGCACATAGCCCTCGGCGGCAAGGCTCGCCAGCGCGCGGCGCACCGTGGTGCGCGAGCAGTTATAGAGCTCCTTCAGCTCGTTCTCGGAGGGGAGGTAGGATTGGTAGGGATAGTCGCCGTTTTCGATGGCCTGCTTGATGTCGGCGAAGATATCCTGAAAAACTGACTTCGACATTTTGCCGTTCCTTGTCTACAACTTGTCTATCCAAGCGTAGCGACTTGCCCCGGCAGCGTCAACGCACGAACCGCATCTCTCATCGGCATGGAGCGCACCTCATCTGCAAGAAAGCCCCGCTCGCGGGGAGAGCGAGCGGGGCGGGAGCACGGTGGTTGCGGGATTGTCGGCGTCCGGCGGTAAGCGCGCCGTTACTTCTCGGGCGAGATGATGTACTTGCCGAGGGCGCGGACCTCGGGCTTGCCGAGGATATCCGGCAGCTCCTCCAGGCTTGCGACGGCATGCACCATGCTCGACACGTCGAGACGGCCCGAGTCGATGAGCGCAAGGGCACGGCGCTGCGTGTAGGGGTTGATGTAGGACGAGGTGAGCACGAGCTCCTTCTGGAAGATCTCGAAGGGCTTCACGGTAATGGTCTCGTCGGGCTTGGTGAGACCAAACATCATGACGGTCGCCTTGTGGCCGGCGATTTGAATGGCCTGCTCGATGGTGACGGGCTTGCCCACGCACTCAATCACGACGTCGATGTTGCCAAAGCCGGCCTCGGCAAGGCGCGCGACGGGGTCGTCGTTGATGGAGTCGACGGTAAGGTCGGCGCCGAGCTGCTCGGCAACGGCGCGCTTGCCCGCAACGGGCTCCAAAAGCGCGATCTTGGTGGCGCCCGAGATGCGGGCGAGCTGCATCATGATAAGGCCGATCATGCCGCCGCCGATGACCACCACGGAACTGCCGGGGTGGATGTTGCACATGTCGATGCCGTGCAGGCAGCAGGCAACCGGCTCGGTCATGGCGCCCTGCTCAAAGCTCGTATTGGGGCCGAGCTTGTACACCTGCTGCGCGTCGACTGCGCAGTACTCGGCAAAGCCGCCGTTGACGGTGGTGCCGTAGCCGGTCATGTGCTCGCAGTAATGGTTGATGCCGTCACGGCAGGGCTCGCAGCAGCCGCACGGATGGTTGGGGTCGATGCAGACGCGATCGCCCACGGCAAAGTCGCTCACCTCACAACCCACCTCGGCGACAACGCCGGAGAACTCATGGCCCAAGATCGTGGGCGGTGTCACGTCGGCGGCACCCTTATCGCCCTCGTAGATATGAACGTCGGTCCCGCAGACGCCGCACGCCTTCACCTGGATGAGGACGTCGTGCGGACCCACGGCGGGCTTGGGCGCCTCCTCGATGCGCAGGTCGTGCTTTCCATAGAACATCGCGCTTTTCATTTTGGTCCTCCCCAGCTTGCTCGCCCGGTATCGCAACCGCGGCAAAGATATATGTTGCGGACAGTCTAACAAACCAGACTTATCTAGACAAGTAAAGTTTCTATCTATAGTACGAATCGAAATATACAAAATGAAGTGATGATAGATACCTTTACATAACGATATGAGTTACCAGCAGAAAGAATGGAGAGTTACAGGCGATGAAATCCGCCATGATCCTGTGATCTACCGTTTACCGGTAAATAGCTACCGTTTATCTATTGTCTAGACAGGTACAATCTTGTCTAGACAACTAGAGCGTATGATGCCGCTAGAAGGGGAGGCACTCGAGCCGGCGCGATGTGTCTTTGGGACTCTTCGGATGCATACCTGCACCACGCAGACACCCGCACGGGTATCTGCGGGGAGAAAGGGAGGTTCTCTGTCATGATGCAGAAAATCCAAAAGTTCGGTGGTGCCATGTACACCCCGGCGATCCTCTTTGCCTTCTCGGGCATCGTGGTCGGCCTGGGCACGCTGTTTACCACCGAAGCCATCTTTGGGTCGCTGGCGGTTGCCGGCAACCCCTGGTACGACTGCTGGAACGTCCTGCTCCAGGGCGGTTGGACGCTCTTCAACCAGATGCCGCTTCTGTTCTGCGTTGCGCTGCCCATTACGCTCGCCACGCACCAGCAGGCGCGTGCCTGCATGGAGTCGCTCGCCGCATACCTCACGTTCAACTACTTCGTTAATACGATCCTCGCCCAGTGGGGCGGCGTCTTTGGCGTGGACTTCTCCGTCGAGGCCGCAAGCGGCACGGGTCTTGCCACCATCGCGAGCATCAAGACGCTCGACATGGGCATGATGGGTGCACTCATCATCTCGGGCATCACCGTGATGCTCCACAACAAGTTCTTCGATACCGAGCTTCCCGACTGGCTCGGCGTCTTTGGCGGCTCGGTCTTTGTCTACGCCGTCTCGTTCTTTGTGATGCTGCCGTGCGCCATCATCGCCTGCGTGGTCTGGCCGCCGATCCAGCACGGCATCCAGCTCTTCCAGGGCTTCATCCTCTCCACGGGCGCCATGGGCGTGTGGGTCTTTGCGTTCCTCGAGCGCATCCTCATCCCCACCGGCCTCCATCACTTCATCTACACCCCGTTCTACTATGCAGACGCTGCTGTCTCCGGCGGCATCTACCCGCAGTGGGCCACCATCCTGCCCACGCTTGCCGCGTCCGGCGAGCCCCTTGCCGAGGCCGCACCGTGGGCTGCCTACACCTGCCCCGGTTGGACCAAGGTCTTTGGTTCCCTCGGTGTCTGCATCGCCTTCTACCTGACGGCTAAGCCCGAGCGCCGCAAGGAGACCAAGACGCTCCTCATCCCGGTCGGCCTCACCGCCATGCTCTGCGGCATCACCGAGCCTCTCGACTTTACGTTCCTGTTCATCGCCCCGCAGCTCTTTGTGGTGCACTCCATCCTTGGTGCGACGCTCTGCATGGTGCAGAACCTCGTGGGTACCGTGGGTATCTTCGACGGCGGCATCATCTCCATGGCGTCCTGGGACTTCCTGCCGCTCGGCGCCACCTATGGCCTGCAGTACCTGCTCTCGATCGCCATCGGCCTTGCCTTCAGCGCCATCTGGGTCGTGGTCTTCCGCTTCCTCATCCTGAAGTTCGACTTCAAGACCCCTGGTCGCGAGGATGACGACGTCGAGGTCTCCCTCAAGACCAAGGCCGAGTTCAAGGCCGCCCAGAGCGGTGCCGCCGCCTCCAAGGAGGTCGCCGGTAGCAAGGCCGAGGAGCGCAAGATCCTTGCCGAGAACATCCTCGATCTGCTCGGCGGGCGCGAGAACGTCATCGACGTCACCAACTGCGCCACCCGTCTGCGCGTGAACGTCCACGACGAGTCTCTTGTGGCCCCGGAGGCCAACTTCAAGGCCATCGGCACGCACGGCATTGCCAAGAATGGCAAGAACATGCAGGTCATCATTGGCCTGTCGGTTCCCAAGGTCCGCGACGTCTTTGAGCAGCTGCTCTAACGGTCCCTCTTTTGGGCGGGGCGCCACGGTGCGCGGTGCCCCGCCTGACGGACCTCTCGCGCACCACACGTTAGGTCCCATATCGTCGCGCGCATGCCGCGGCCGCGACGAAGGTATGGATGCGGCAAAACGATTGGAGTCATCATGGGTAAGTCAGCGTATGCCGTTACCATTGCCGGTGGCGGGTCGACCTTCACCCCGGGCATCGCGCTCATGCTCCTTGAAGAGCGTGACCGCTTCCCGGTCAACAAGATCACGTTCTACGACAACTTTGCCGAGCGCCAGGAGATCGTTGCAAAGGCTTGTGAGATCTACTTCCGCGAGAACGCGCCCGAGATCGAGTTCAGCTACACGACCGACCCCGAGGTCGCCTTCACGGGCACCGACTTTGTTCTCGCCCACATCCGCGTGGGCCTCTACGCCATGCGCGAGAAGGACGAGAAGATCCCGCTGAAGTACGGCGTCCTCGGCCAGGAGACCTGCGGCCCCGGCGGCATCGCCTACGGCATGCGCTCCATCGGCGGCGTCATCGAGATTCTCGACTACATGGAGAAGTACTCGCCCGACGCCTGGATGCTCAACTACTCCAACCCAGCCGCCATCGTGGCCGAGGCCTGCCGCGTGCTCCGTCCCAACTCCAAGATTATCAACATCTGCGACATGCCCGTTGACCTCATGGACAAGATGGCTTACATGTGCGGTATCAAGGACCGTCGCGAGCTGCAGTACAGCTACTACGGCCTCAACCACTTTGGCTGGTGGTCCCAGATCTTTGACAAGGACGGCAACGACCTCATGCCCCAGATCAAGGAGCATATGGCCAAGAACGGCTATATGGACGGCATCGAGATGACCGGCGAGCACGCCCAGCATGTCGAGGAGAGCTGGATCCACACGTTCGAGAAGGCGCGTGACGTCTACGCGGTCGACCCGGAGACCATCCCCAACACGTACCTCAAGTACTACCTGTACCCCGATTACGTGGTGGAGACTTCCAACCCCGAGTACACCCGTGCCAACGAGGTTATGGACGGCCGCGAGAAGCGCGTCTTTGGCGAGTGCCAGCGCATCATCGACGCTGGTACGGCCAAGGACTGCGGCTTTGAGGCCGACGCGCACGCGACCTATATTGTGGACCTCGCCTGCGCGCTGGCGGAGAACACGCTCGAGCGCTTCCTGCTGATCGTCCCCAACGAGGGCGCGGTTCTGAACTTTGACGAGACCGCTATGGTCGAGGTGCCCTGCATCGTGGGCAAGAACGGCTATGAGCGTATCTGCCAGGGCAAGATCCCGCAGTTCCAGAAGGGCATGATGGAGCAGCAGGTGAGCGTGGAGAAGCTCGTGGTCCAGGCCTGGGTCGAGGGCAGCTACCAGAAGCTTTGGCAGGCCCTTACGCTTTCCAAGACCGTGCCTTCTGCCAAGGTCGCGAAGCTCATCCTGGACGACCTCATCGAGGCCAACAAGGATTTCTGGCCTGAGCTGCACTAGGCTTGGGCGCCGGCCGAACGCTCCCTTCGGGCGTGGTCCTCGGCACGGGTGCGCGCTTCGCGCGCCCGTGCCTGCGGGAAACGCCCTTCGGGAGCGTTTGGCCGGCTTGCCAGCGACAAGTGTCCCACATGCGGGCGGGGATTAGCTGATGACCGAGGATAGATTGAGACGGAGGAGTGGCTATGGGCAAGAAGAAGATGACGCGTGCACAGGCAGCGGCGGCGCGACGCTCGTCGCGAACGGATGTCGCCGAGCGGGAGCTTGCCGTGGCGTCGTCCCCGCGCAACCTCTCGTCCAAACGTGAGCAGCTTACGCATCGTATCGTTATGACCGTGCAGGTCATCTTGGTGATCTTTCCGTTTGCGCTGGTGGGCTACTCATCGGTTGCGGGCATGGGTCTCGAAGAGGCCATGCGCAGTGACCCCGCCTTTGCCGTGAGCTTTATCGCCGCTATGGCGCAGCCGCTCGCCGCTTGGATCTTGCGCTTTGCGTACCGTCACTACGCCGCGGGCGACGGGGGATATGCCCTCGGCAATGTCATTGGCCTCATCTGCGCCGAGGCGTTTCTGCAGAACCTTGTGGGCCTTGCGGGTATGGCGCTCATCTTGTGGCGCATGTGGCCGGTGACCGGCGGAGAGCTCTCGGAGTGGCGTGAGCGCCGCGGGGCAGCAGGGGTTCTTGTCGATATTTCGGGCGCGATTGCGGTGCTCGCCATCGGCCTTATCTGTGCCTTTGCGAGCTGGCGTCTCAGTGTGTAAATTAACGCGTTTCGTTTGTCGGGGCGCAGATAAGTTCTGCCAGCTCAGCGGGTGTGTCGACCAGGTAGTCCGCTCCCGCGGCCTCCAACTCGCCTCTGCCGCGAAATCCCCAGGATACCCCCGCAACGGCGAGCCCGGCGTTGTGTCCGGTCGCCACGTCGACGTTGCTATCGCCCACATAGAGTGTGCTAGCGGGATCGGCCTCGAGCTGGTCGAGCACATAGCGGGTGATAGGCGCGGCGGGCTTGGGCGGATAGGCGTCGATGCGGCCCTGGACTAGATCAAAGCGCGCGCCAAAGTAGCGTGCAACAAGGGGTTCGGCCGCCGGATGATCCTTATTTGACAGGACGGCCAGGTGCACGCCGGCGTCTCGCAGGGTGTCGAGCATGTCAATCACACCGGGATAGGGCGCCGTGTGGTCTTCCTTATGCGCGTTGTAGTAGGCGCGAAACTCACCAATGACCTGCTCGAACATGCGCCCGTCACCAGCGTATTCGGCCGGGATGATGCGCTCGATAAGCTTGGGCTGGCCGTTTCCCACCTTATAGCGGTACTGGTCGGGCGTGAAGGTTGGCCAACCATGAGCAGCGCAGGTGTGGTTTCCGGCGGCAGCAAGGTCCTCAAGCGTGTTGAGGAGCGTTCCGTCGAGGTCAAAAATGACGTGGGTGAAGTTCATACGTGCCCTTCAAATAGTGTGAGCGGTCGGCTGTTGCTTGCGATGGCGCTGCCGGGGGTCGGCGCTTAGCAGATGCGGGGGAGCTGTTCGCCCACGAGCATGTCGAGTACGCGGGTGGCGCCCCAAGCGGTCCGCACGCGGACTTGGGCATGCGCGCCCTCATGCGGCTCGCCTACGCGCCCGATGATGGCGGCGTTTGCACCGTACGGGGCACCCTGCATGGCGGCGAGTGCCGCGTTTGCCTCCTCGGCGGGCACGACGGCGACCATCTTGCCCTCATTGGCTACCTGGAAGACGTCGTAGCCGAGCATCTCGCAGGCGCCGCGTACGGCGGGGGAGACGGGGACCGCCTCTTCGTCGACCTCGATGGAGACGTTGCTCGCGGCGGCGAACTCGTTGAGCGTACTTGCAAGACCGCCGCGCGTGGGGTCGCGGAAGCAGCGGGTATGCGGTGCCGCCTCGAGAACGGCGGCGATGAGATGGTTGAGCGGGGCGGCATCGCTTTTGATGGTGGTCTCAAAGCTCAGGCCCTCGCGCTGGCTCATGATGGCGATGCCGTGATCGCCGAGGGTACCCGAGAGCAGGACGATGTCGCTGGGTTTGCAGCTGGCGCCCGAGAGCTCGATGCCGGCGGGTACCTCGCCCACGCCGGCCGTATTGATGTAGACGCCATCGGCGCCGCCGCGTTCCACGACCTTGGTGTCGCCCGTGATGATGGACACGCCTGCCTCGCGCGCGGCCTCGGCCATGCTGGCGCAGATGCGGCGCAGGTCGGCGAGGGGGAATCCTTCCTCCAGAATGAAGCCGCACGAGAGGTAGCGGACGCGCGCGCCGGAGGTGGCAACGTCGTTTACCGTTCCGCACACAGCAAGGCGCCCGATGTCGCCGCCGGGGAAGAAATGGGGCGTCACCACAAAGCTGTCGGTAGAAAGGGCGATGCGCCCGGTCGCAGGCAGGGCCGCGACGCCGGCATCGTTTCCTGCGAGGAGCTCGGGGGAGCCGAATGCCTCGTAGAAGACCTCATCGATGATGCGCTTCATCATCTGACCGCCCGAGCCATGGCCGAGCAGGACGGTATTTGGCATAGCTGGCATGGGGCCTCCCGACGCGCCTGTGTATTGCGTAACGGCAGCTATTGTACCGCGCAGCAGCGGCGGGTGCCGACCGCGCCGCGCGGCAGCAGGTGTTGACTAGTCGCGGAAGCGGAAGTACGCCGCGCAGCTGCCCTCACTCGACACCATGCAGGGGCCGACGGGGTTCTCGGGCGTGCAGGCGACCCCAAAGAGCGGGCAGTCGGTGGGGGCGATGATGCCGCGCAGAACATCGCCGCAGCGACAGCCGGCATGTTCGCGCGTGGGTTCGGCCTCGATGGGGAAGCGCCGCGCCGCATCGAGGTGCGCGAACTCCTCGCGTATGGCGAGGCCCGATGCGGGGAGCTCGCCCAGCCCGCGCCACAAGGCGTCGCAGGGCTCAAATACCTGATCGACCAAGCGCCGCGCGACGACGTTGCCCTCGTTGGCGACGCCACGACGGTAGGCGTTCTCGATGGCGGGGGTGCCTGCGACGATGAGCTCGACGAGCCGCGCGATTCCCTCGAGCACGTCAACCGGCTCAAAGCCGGTGACAACGCCGGGGATGGAAAACTCGTCCACGAGGAAGCGGTACGGATCGAGTCCCGTGATGGTGGAGACGTGGCCAGGGAGGATGAAGCCGTCGATGGCCGTCTTGGGGTCGTTCGCGATGGCGCGGAGCGCGGCGGGCGTGGTCTTGTGCACGCAGAAGACGGAGAAATTGGTGAGCTCGCGCGCGGCGGCCTCGAGAATGCACGCGGCGATGGCGGGTGCGGTGGTCTCAAAGCCCACGCCCATGAAGATGACCTCGCGCTCGGGGTTTGCCGCGGCAAGCTCGACGGCGTCGAGCGGCGAGTAGACCACGCGCGCGTCGGCGCCGGCGGCTTTTTCGGCGGCGAGCGACGAGGTCGAGCCGGGCACGCGGATCATATCGCCAAAGGTGGTGATGATGGCGCCCGGTACCCGTGCGAGTGCGACGGCGCGGTCGATGTCGGCGTTGGCGGTCACGCAGACCGGACAACCGGGACCAGAGAGCAGGTGGAGCCCGGCGGGCAGGATGGAGCGAAAGCCGTAGCGCCCGATGCTCACGGTGTGGGTGCCGCAGACCTCCATGAGGTTGATCTCGCGCTCCCCCAGGGTCTCGCGGATATGGTCGAGAAGTGCGCGGACGAGGTGCGGGTCGCGAAAGGCGGAGAGGTCGAGGGCGTCCATCGCCTAGGCCTCCACGCCGGCGCCCGCGGTGGCGGGCATGGCGCCTGCTCCAGCAAGTTCCTCGGCCTCGAGCTCCTCGAGGTCACGCAGGACCTCAATGGTCTCGCGCGCCTGCTCGGCATCGATAACCTCGATAGCAAAGCCGGCGTGCACGAGCACGAAGTCGCCGACCTTGGCGTCAGGCGTCAGGCGCACCGACGCATCGCGGGTGGCACCCATCATATCGACGGTCGCTTGCGCGCCATCGCGAATCTCGAGAATCTTGCCAGGGACGGCGAGGCACATGGCTCCTCCTTTTTGAAGCGCGGCTTGTGCGCGCTTCTGCGTGCGGCTACGGCGCCGCGGGCGGACTGGGATGGATGGTACCGCGCCGGTAGCGTTTGAGCAACCGCACGCAGGCGCGCATCGGCGTGC
Source organism: uncultured Collinsella sp. (assembly GCA_949285915.1). GTDB lineage: Bacteria > Actinomycetota > Coriobacteriia > Coriobacteriales > Coriobacteriaceae > Coprousia. Next base: position 15,701 of record CASDZW010000006.1, on the reverse strand, counting down.
CCGCTCGGTTCCTATGCCGGATTGGCGCTACATAAGAAAGTCACCTTCACGGGAGGGGAGCTTAGCGCCAAGGGTGATGCCGAGCACATGAAATATCGTCAGGAGGCGGTTGAGGCTAATACCAGGGGCGTGGCCGCGCTCAAGTGCGGAGAGCTGGCGCCGGGAGATGTTCGCCCACCTCGCGAGCTCGTCCTGCGAGAGCCCCTGTCGTACGCGCGTGTCGTGAACGAAGATACCTGCTTGGCGCGCGGAGGTGATGGGCTCGAATGGGCTTTGGGAATCGCTGGACACAGGACACCTCCTGGAAAACGGTGTTGTAAGTATAGACACGGGGCGTAGATGCCGTAGCCGCGATGATTGCGTGAAGAGGAATGTGCAAAATATTTCACATTCCCAGAAGTGCAATATTTTGCCGCTTTTGGTAGGGGAGCCTGAGGAGAATCGTGTTAGCGGGTGGTTAGGCTTTGCTGGACGAGGCGGGCGCGCGCGACGGCGGCCTGCCCGTAGGCGATGCATCCGTCGTTAACGGGAACGGCGCGCGGCGTGAGTACGGTGAAACCGTTTGCCTCGAGATTGTGCTTGATGAGGGTGAGTAGCAGGCGGTTCATGAAGCATCCGCCCGAGAGAGCAATGTGCGTGAGCTCGTTCTCGCGTGCTGCCGCCATGGCGTGGGCGGAGATGGTCCTCGCTACGATTTTGTGCACGTCCCAGGCAGGTGATGCCGGATTCTCGCCGCGCGCGGTTGCATCGAGCACGGCGGAGAGCAAATCGGTGAAGTCGATGACAGATGGCTCCGCCTGCCCCGCGCGTTTCGTGAAGAAAGCGTCGCTGTCGAGTGTTGTGGGGGAGGGGACATCGCTAGAGTGGCCAGCTGCCACGCGTGCCGCGGCGGCCTCGAGCTCTATGGCGGGCTCGCCCTCGTAGGTGGCGCGTGTGCAGATGCCAAGCAGGGCGGCAACGGCATCGAGAAAACGCCCCATGCTGCTTGTGAGCGGACTGTTGAGGCCGCGCTCAATCATCGTCTGCGTGAGCGTGCGTTCTCGCTCGGTCATGGTGGCGAGCAGGGGTTGCGCGCCGGGGTGGTCGAGCAGACCGTAGGCGTGGAGCAGCCCGTAGGCGCAGCGTCGCGCGTCGCGTACGGCTGCCGCGCCGCCCGGCAGGCACCAGGTGCGCAGGTGCGTTGCGCGTGTGAAGTCGGTAAGGCTTGCGACAAGGATCTCTCCGCCCCAAACGGCGCCGTCGTCGCCCGCTCCTGTGCCGTCGAGCGCGATACCTACGACGCGCGAGGTGGGCTCGATTTTGCCGCATGCCGCCGCCTCGGCGATGACGCTCGCGATATGGGCGTGGTGGTGCTGCACCTCGACCAACGGAAGACTGCGTTCGGTAGCCTCTGTACGCGCCCACTGACTGGAGAGGTAGCCGGGGTGCCGGTCGCAGGCGAGCGCCTCCGGTGAGAGGTCGAAGAGACCTTGCATGTGGAGGCGGCACGATTGCCAGGCGTCGAAGGTCTCGGCATTTTCTAGGTCGCCGATGTGCTGCGAGATGAGGCACTCGGCACGTCCATCGGCGTGCTCGCGTGTGAGGGCAAGCGTCGCCTTCTGCTCGGGCCCGCAGGCAAGGATGCACGGCGCGTCGAGCGCGTCGCCTGTAAGCGCGGGCAGCGCCACGGGGCGCGGGGCATAGCCGCGGGCGCGGCGCACGATGCACTGCACCCCGTCTACCACGCGTACCACGGAATCGTCGAAGCGGACGAGAATGGCGCGATCGTTGCCCAGAAGCGCGTCGGCAAGTCCGCCTTCGACCAGATGGTGCCAGGCGAGCGCGTCGTCGGTCTCGATGGGTTCCTCGCTCACGTTGCCACTGGTCATAACAAGCGTGTGCACGCCGCGGTCCGCGCAAGCGGCGAGCAAAAGATGCTGGAGGGGCGTGTAGGGGAGCATGACGCCGAGCTCGGGCAGGTCGCCGGCCACCTGCGGAGCGAGCGCGTCGGTGCTGCTTGGGGCGCTGCCCGGTGTGTCCTCAGCGCGGCGCCGTAGCAGCACGATGGGGCGGATGGTGCCGGCAAGCAGTTTGCGCTCGGCGTCGTCGACATGACAGAGTGCCTCGGCAGCCATAAGGTCGCGCACCATGACAGCGAGTGGCTTGTTGCTGCGACGTTTGCGACGCCGAAGCTCCGTGACGGCAGACTCGTCGGCAGCGTTGCAGGCAAGGTGGAATCCGCCGAGCCCCTTGATGGCAATGATGCCGCCGTCGGCGATAAGCTCCGCGCACCGCTCGATGATGCTGTCGCTGGCGGCCAGGTTGGTTCCCGTAAGCGTCTCGGCCTCGCCGCGCGAGCGCCAGGTGAGGTGCGGCCCGCAGGCAAAGCAGGCGTCGGGCTGAGCGTGGAAGCGGCGGTCGAGCGGGTCGGCGTATTCGGCGGCACACTCCGGGCACATGGGGAAATCTGCCATCGACGTCTGCGCGCGATCATAGGGGAGCTGTCGAATGATGGTGTAGCGCGGCCCGCAGTTGGTGCAGTTGATGAAGGGGTAGTGGTAGCGCCGGTCGGCAGGATCAAAAAGCTCACGCAGGCAGTCGGGGCAGGTGGCGATGTCGGGTGAGACGAGCGTGGTGCGCTCGGTCGCCGCGTCGGAGGCGATGATGCGAAAGGCCCCGGCGGCGAGCTCGGCGGAGGGTCCTTCGAGCTCTTCGACAGCGACCTGCTCGACGCGCGCCGCTGCCGGTGCGTTCGAGCTCAGTGCGTGAACAAAGGAGCGCAGGGCGTCTGTAGCACCCTGCGCCTCGATATGCACACCGTCGCCGGCATTGAGCACCCAGCCCGAAAGACCGCGCGCAACCGCCTCGCGATAGACGAACGGCCGAAAGCCCACGCCCTGAACGATGCCCGTGATATGAATCCCCAGCGTTTTCATGGCCTGTATTATCGCCGATTCTCCCGTTGCTCATCAACGAAGTTGCAGGCCCTAGGAACACTACGCGGGAACGCTATTCTTCCGAGCAGGTCACATAGTGGTACGTGTCGCCGTCGGACACGTAGCTCACCTGCGGGGCGCCGGCGCCAAGCGCCGAGGGGATCCACGTCGCCATGTGCTCCATACCCGGCTCCTCCAAGTTGAAGTGCCCGAGTACGATGGCGCACTTACCGCGCCCGAGTTGGGCGGCGTCGCGAATGTACTCGCAGGTTGTGAAGTCGATAAACTCCATGCCGAGCAGACAATCGGGCCCGCCTGCCGCGTCTGTGGCGTTGGCAAGCGCCGTGTCTTGCGGACCGCCCATGACGTGCATGGGAATCTGCACGCGGCGCACGCGCGCGGCGGGGTCGCCCACCAGGCGCACGCCCGCAAGACCGAGCTTGCTCACCATGTTGCGGGCGAGCTCCCGGCCGGTCACCTCGGGAATCTCAAAGTCCATGCTGCGCGCGATGTCGCCCGTACGCGCCTCGAGCCAGTCCATCTTCCAGGCAAAGCCGTAGAAGATGCCATCGGCAAGCGCCCCGTTTGCGTCTAGTGGCACGCCGGAGTGAATGTAGTCGTGGCAGCGCCACACCGCGCCGCCCCAGGCGTTCAGAAGATCGCGCTTTGCCAGGAACGTGGCGTTTTCCGCCACCACGTCTTGGTGGTCCCCATGGTTCCAAAAGAGCGCCTCGTGCGGAATGATGAGGTTGGCACCGAGCTCCTGAGCCTGGCGGATGACGTCTGCCGTTGCCCAAATGCAGGTAACGATACCCGTGCATTCCTGGTCAACGTTGCCGTAGAGCACCTTGTCGCGTGTGGTGGCCTCGTTGATTGGGCGATCGCCCATCATATCGTAGCCGCCGCAATAGTCCTTTATGTGCTGGATAACTTCGCTGATGAGCATAGGGGTCCTTTCTAACGAAAGAAGGGGATGAAAACAATTGTCCCTTTGTGAGGCGCCCGGACGCAAGGGGGGGGTCCTGCGTCCGGCCTGCCGCAGGGGGTGTGCGTGAGCGGCCAGTCGCCGAATACGTGCTTGCCGTCTGCCGGCGTTCGCCGTCGGCTTGCAGCGCAGGGGCGTCAGCTTCGATACAGTTGACTCGCTGTGCAGACAATTCGAGCCAGGAGGTTTTATGGTCAAGCTGGGAGTCTCGGTCTACCCGGAGCAGGAGTCGGCAGAAGAGCTCGCTTCGTATCTCGAGCGTGTGGCGGCTGCCGGTTTCAAAAAGGTGTTTACCAGCATGTTCTCGGTCGACGAGGGGGCAGATGCTCTTGTGGAGCGTTTTGGGTCGCTCGCGGCTCGCGTGCACGAGCTCGGCATGGAGCTTTCGGTCGACGTGAATCCCATGCTCTTCGACCGCATTGGAGCCGCAGCCGATAACCTCGAGATTTTCCACCGTATGGGTATCGACGTCCTGCGCATGGACATGCCGTTTTTTGACGAGCGCAACGCCGCGCTGATTGAGAACCCCTACGGCATTGGCATCGAGTTCAACGCCATGATGGAAGACCTGCTCTGCCGTTTCATTCCGGCCGAGCTCATGCCCAAGGTTGCGGTGTGCCACAACTTCTATCCGCAGCGTTTCACGGCCGAAAGCGTCGAGGCCTATTGTCAGATGAACGCCTTCTGGAAGGCACGCGGTGCGCGGGTGGGCGCCTTTGTGAGCAGTCAGAGCGAGGGGGCGCGCGGCCCTTGGCCGGTCCGCGAGGGCCTGCCTACGGTGGAGGATCACCGCGACATGTCGCTTGAGCTCCAGGTTCGTCACATGCTGCTACTTGGCGATGTGGACGAGATTCTGATTGGCAACGAGCCTGCAACCGACGAGGAGCTCGCCGCGGTGGGCGCCCTTATGCGCAAGCTTTCCGGAGAGGATGAGAAGGAGGATAGGGCCGCCGGCGACCCGACGCGCCAGTTCGATGGGCTTGCCGCCTTCTTTGGCGCGAGCGAGCGGACGCTTCTCCATATCGACCTCGACGAGGATATCTCTGCGGTCGAGCGTTCGATCGCGCTTGATTACCGCCGCCATAGCGACGGAGGCGACGGCACCGAGTACATGCTGCGCTCCCGCATGACGCGCATGTCCTACCGCAGCCAGGCGATCGCTCCGCGCGCCTGGGCGGAGCCTGTGTTCCATCGCGGTGACATCGTGGTGGTGAACGATAATCTCGAGCACTACCGTGCTGAGCTGCAGGTTGTGCTCAAGGACATGCCCAATGACAGACAGCGCAACCACATCGGTCGTATTGTGCCCGAGGAGCTCTTCCTGCTCGATGTACTGGGGCCGCGTATCACGTTCCTGCTTGAGGAAGCATAACAAACGCTCGTAGGCTCGCGCACGAAGCTTATTGTGTTGTTGCGTTGCAAGGCCCGCCCCATCGAGGGCGGGCCTTTTGCCTACTTTGCGACATTCATGTTGACCGCTATGGTCAAATTGGTGCGTGAGGGGGCATTTTGCGGTGCTCGGTTACGATGCTCGGTGCAGCGAGGGCCTTCACATCCGTTTGATTTTCTGCGCAACGGCGTCAAAGAGTGACGCATGCGCCATCTTTCTCACGAAGCGTTGCTCGGAAATGCCCTTTCACGGGGCAATTTGACCAAGCGGGGCTGCACGAACGCAATCGCATCGCGTTGCATCTAAGGTCCGAGGCACGCTTCAGCCCCCAGATGTCACCGTTTTCACCGACCTGCCGTGAGCGGTCGAAAACCTTCCGTGAACGGTTTTATGCCGAAAAGCGTTTTTTCGGACGCCGTTTCGTTCACGGATTTCTATCTTGTTCGTACAAGATTTGCGCGACAGGCATAATGCAAATCGGAACGAGATTGCGGCCGCGTTTCTCTTACCAAAACAACGTCCTGTTTGAGACCCAATCTATTGAGGGGAGTGGGGTCAATGAAGGTAGATGTGTCTGGTATTATGAAGCGCTTCTCGGGCGCCATGATCCAGCCTGTCATGTTCCTGGCGGTTGCCGGTATCATGCTCGCGCTCGCTGCGATCTTCCGTCTCACCTACATGCCGGCGTTCATAATCGGCATCGGTGACTTTTTGTACAACCTGTTCATGAATGGCTTCATCAACAACTTGGTTGTTATCTTCGTTGTTGGTCTTACCTGTGCGTTCGCAAAAAAGCAAAAGACTGACGCCGCGGTCGTCGCCATCGCGTCGTTCCTTGCCTATCTCTATGCAAACAACTATTGGCTCAACCTTACCGGTGCGCTCGCCGAGCCCATCGATGGCGCGTTCTACGGCACCGGCCAGGCAATGGTTCTTGGCGTCCAGGTCACCGACATGGGCGTGTTCATCTCGATCATCCTCGGTTGCGTCAACGGCTGGATCTTCAATAAGCTCTGCGACGTGAAGTTCCCGGACGCGGTGCGCATCTATGGTGGCACCAAGCTTGCCTTCCTCGTCTGCGCACTCGTTTCCGCTGCTATTGGCGTGGCAGCCACCTACTTCTGGCCGCCCGTTTCCAACGTCATCTCCATGCTTCAGGGCTTCATGCAGAACGCCGGTTACGCGGGTCTCTTTGTCTACGGCTTCCTGAACCGCATTCTCATCCCGACTGGTCTTCATCACCTCGTCTGGATGCCCTTCAACTACACGAGCGTGGGTGGCGTTGCCGAGATCGCCGGTCAGGCTTACCAGGGCGCTGCGGTCATCTACACGGCTGAGATCGCCAACATCGCAAGCATCACTTCTATCGATCCGTCTGTGCGCTACATCGTCTTCGGCTTCTCTAAGGTCTTTGGCTCCATTGGTTGCGTGCTTGCCTTCATCGCGACTGCCAAGCCCGAGAAGCGCGCCCAGACTCAGGCCCTGCTGATCCCGTCCTGCATCACCGCTGTGGTTGCGGGCATCACCGAGCCGCTCGAGTTCACCTACCTCTTCGTGTCGCCTTTGCTGTTCCTCGTGCACTCGCTGCTCGACGGCATCTTCCAGACGCTCATCATCGCAGTCGGCTACATGGCGCAGGTCGATAACCTCATCAGCCTCATCACGACCGCCATCATCATCCCGTGGGATATGTCTCACTTCTACCTGATCTTCCCGGTCGGCGCCGCTGCCATCGTCATCTGGTTCCTGGCCTTCCGCTTCTTCATCCTGAAGTTCGACCTCAAGACCCCTGGCCGTGAGGACGAGGGTGAGGAGATCGACCTCTCCAAGATGAACCGCAAGGCGTTTGAGGCGCAGAAGGCAGCCGGCGGCGCAGCGGTGGCGGTTGCCGGCGGTGGCACCGCGGTTGTGGATGATGACGCCACGAACGTCCAGCACATCATCGACGGCCTGGGCGGCCCGGACAACATCGTGTCGCTCATGAACTGCTTCACCCGTCTGCGCATCGACCTCAAGGACATGAACCTCATCAACGAGGACGAGGTCAACAAGTTCAAGAACTCCGGCATCGTCCGCGGCAAGAACAACGTCCAGATCATCGTGGGCATGAAGGTCCAGGACGTCTTCGAGAAGGTCATGGTGGCCCTCGGCCGCGACCTCGAGTAACGCATCCCTCTCAGGATGGGGTAACCCGCCCGGCCCGGTATGGGGTCCGGTCGGGCGGGAATTGCCCCGATCATCGGTAACCCGCCGGCGGCAGGAGCCGGCAGTTAGAAAAGGAGTACCCATGAACGAGAACAAGAAGTTTCGCATCTGCATCGTCGGCGGCGGCTCCCGCTACACGCCGGGCATCCTGAAGATGCTCGTGGCCGAGAAGGACCGCTTCCCGATCTCGACCATCGTGCTTTACGACAACGAGGCCGAGCGCCAGGAGCGCGTCTGCGGCTACGGCAAGGTGCTGCTGCGCGAGTACTATCCCGAGTGCGAGATCATCCACACCACCGATCCCGAGACCGCCTTCACCGGCATCGACTTTGCCTTCATGCAGATTCGCGCCGGCCGCCTGAAGATGCGTGAGTCCGACGAGAAGATTGCCCTCAAGCACGGCTGCATCGGCCAGGAGACCTGCGGTGCCGGTGGCTTTGCCTACGGTATGCGCTCCGTGCCCGCGGTGTGCGCCATCATCAAGGACATCCGCAAGTACGCGCCCGAGGCTTGGGTGCTCAACTACTCCAACCCCGCGGCCATCGTCGCCGAGGCCACCAAGCGCGTCTTTCCCGGTGACTACCGCATCATCAACATCTGCGACATGCCCGTCGGCATCATGGGCATGTACGCCCAGGCCCTCGGCCTCCCGTCGAAGCAGCTTGAGCCCCGTTACTTTGGCCTTAACCACTACGGCTGGTTCACCCACATCTACGACAAGGTGACCGGCGAGGACTACCTGCCTAAGCTCAAGAAGATGTTCGCCACCCCCATGCAGGACGACGAGCACACCGGCCACGAGGTTGACGCCTCCTGGGCCGAGACCTTCCGCTTCATGTCCAAGATGGTGCGTGAGTGCGGCGACAAGTTCATGCCCAACACCTATCTGCAGTACTACCTCTATCCCAAGCACATGGTCTCGATCGAGAACCCCGACTACACCCGCGCCAACGAGGTTATGGACGGCCACGAGAAGCGCACGTTCGAGATGATCGAGGAGGTCATCGCCGCCGATAAGCTCAAGGGCACGCAGTACGAGATGACCGAGGAGGACTTCAACGACGGTCACGCCACCTACATCGTGGACCTTGCCTATGCCATCTCGCACAACACGCAGGACATCTTCCTGTGCATGACCGAGAACCACGGCATCATCTCCAACTTCTCTGAGGGCGCCATGGTTGAGGTGCCGGTCCGCGTGGGTGTGAACGGTGTCGAGGCCCTGAACGTGGGCGAGATCCCGACCTTCCAGAAGGGTCTCCTCGAGAACCAGTTTGCCTACGAGAAGCTCACCGTGGACGCCTGCCTTGAGGGCTCCTACGAGAAGGCGTGGAACGCGCTCACCCTCAACCGCTGCGTGAACGACACCGACACCGCCAAGGCCCTGCTCGATGACTACATCGAGGCCAACAAGGCCTACTGGCCCGAGCTCAAGTAAGCGCTCCTGGTGCCGGCGCGGCACCTCCCGCCGCGCCGGCACGGTCTGCGGGGACCGCGATCCCGCACTTCTTGCGACATGCGGTCGGGGGCCAAAAGCCCCCGGCCCTCTTTGGAAACGGTTGGATGTGTTTGCCCATGACTGGTGTGCTCGTGCAGGCGCCGTTGGAGTTCCAGGCGCTGACGCTGCCCAAGAAATGCCTCTGTGTTGTCGAGATGCTCGTTGCCTACCTGTGGCCGCTTATCGGGCTTGTGGCGGCGCTTATCATGTGGCGGCGCAAAAGCCCGCTCATCTGGCGGTTCTGCGCCATTGCCGGCGCGGTCGCCAGCGTGGTGATCTATCTGTTTGAGTTTGGCGGGGCGATGCTTGCGGCCTAGCGCCCGCGCTCCGTTTGTCTCGCCTGAGCCTCCGCCAAGCTCTCGCCTGTGCCCTCCGCTAGGAAAGGGCGCTCAGGCTCTCGCGCTCCATCAGGTAGATGAAGCGCTCGAGCGCGCGCTCCACAAGGGCAAGCGAGCCGGCGGCGAAGTAGTTTGGCTCGTAGGCGGAGAGCGCGGACTTGTTGCTCTTGATGGCAATGGCGAGGTTGGAGGCGCGCGCCACCGGTGTGTTGGCGTCTGCCGTCACAGCCACCGTTTCGAACCCGCATTGCACGCACTCAAGCGCGTCTTGCCAGCAGGCGAGTCCACTCTCGTTAAAGATGAGGGCGAGGCCCGCGTTACCGTCCTCAGACTGCTCGAGGCAGGCGCGGGCGATCTGCGGCGTATAGGGCATGGCGGTGAACTCGAGCGCGCCCAAGCGGTAGACAAGAAGACGCCGGCAGATATCGGCGTCACCCGTGCCCTGCAAAAGAACGCGTCCGCCGCGATGGCGCATGAACGCTTGGGCAAGAAGGTCGATGCCGTTAGCGTCATCTCCCGTATGCTCGACGACGCGCCGGTTGTTTTTGAGATACTGGCCGAGCTGGCCCACCATATCGCTCCAGCTCGCATAGCCGTAGCGCTTGGCGGCGCGGTAGACAGCGGAGCTCGAGATGCCGAGTTCCTCGGCAATAAGGCCTATGGTTGGCTTCTCGCCCGCGCGCAGGTGGTTGCGCACCGCCTGGTAGACGGCGCGATCGGTTGCCTCGATATCTAAGGGGTTCTTGTGCCTCATGCGCGTGCCCCCTCGTCCGCGGTGTTGCCGGCAGGCAGCGGTGAGCGGTTTGAGCGATGCGCCGAGTATGCGGCGAGTGCGCTCTCAAAAAGCATGAGTACCTTTACGGGAAACATCTGGGTTACCGTGCTCGGCGTGCGTGCGAGTTTGATTGCCACGTCGATATAGGGCAGGTCATCGGGAAAGCCTGCGTCGATAATCGCCACGGTGGTGTAGCCGTGCTGCACCGCGTAAGAGAGGATGCCCTCGTAGGCGGGACGCACGTTGACGTAGTTTTTGTCCGAGGCGGGGACTTCCTGCAAAAAGAAGAACATGACGCCCGCCTCGGGCGCCAGGGAGTCGAACGTCACGTAGTCGTACGAGGACACCGATGTAAGACGAAACATGTTGAGCTTGCGGTTGACGTAGTCGGCCACGATGCCGATGGCCGGGTCGCCTCCCGAGTAGCAGATGTTGCGCTTGCCGCGGCAGCGCTCGAGGCAGTCGGCGAGCATGGCGACTGCCAGATCGAAGTCTCCTTCGGTCACGTGCTGCGGTAGCACGCGCGTGCTGTGGATGTTCGAGCTCGTCTGATAGGCGTACAGGTAGTCCTTAAAGCCCGAGAACCCGAGCTTCTTCACGGTTTTGATGACGGTGCTTTTAGCGACATGGCAGGACGCGGCGAGTTCGGTGAGCGAGATTTCCTCGCGGACGGCGTTGCTCGCAAAGAGCTTCTCGATAATCTCGCGCTCGGTATCTGTCAGCCTCTGCATGTGTACCGAGCCTCCGTCCCCTGTGCCTGCTGTTGCGCCCTGCCTATCGCTTTCAAGTATAGCCTGTGCGCCTCCGTGGCGGCGCGCGGTGCGCTATGCGAACCAGATGGCGGTGTCCTGCGTGGTCACCGCTCCGTCGGCGTGCTTATGGAGCTCGCCTGCGCAGGTGTGCTCGGCAACGAGGCACATGGTCACCGGGTCAAACCCGGCTGCGCGGATCTTGTCGATGTCGATGTCGAGGAGCTTCTGGCCTGCTTCGACGCGCTCTCCCTGTGCGACGTGCAACGTAAAGCCGTCACCCTGCATCTCCACGGTGTCGATGCCCACATGGACCATGACGGTGATGCCGTTGTCGCCCGTGATGCCAAAGGCGTGACCGGTGGGGAAGAGCGCGTCGACGCTGCCCGAGACCGGCGCGATTACGGCGCTGTCGGTGGGGACGATGGCCACGCCGTCGCCCATGGTCTTGCTGGCAAACGCCTGGTCGGCAACGGTCGAGATGTCGGCGAGCGTGCCGGCGACGGGGCAGAGCACGCTCGGGGCTGCCGCCTCTGTCTGCGCGGCGGTGGTTTCGGCTTCCTTGTTGAAGAGTTTGGAGAAGAGTCCCATGGTGTTCCCTTTCTAGGATGGGGGATGCAGGCGAGCGCCTCATCCGGCGAGTGGTTGCGCAGGCTCGAGGGTGCGCACAGTGGAGCTCCTCGAGACATGCAAAAACCCCGGCTGAAAAACCGGGTTCTGCGGGAACACGCGATGCTATGCAATTCTTGCGACAGGGATAGTCTAGCCGCGCGTCGCGGCGGGGTGCCTTATGCGGCGGACGCCGTCCCCCGAGCGGGCGTATCTTGTCGGTGGACGGCGCGATGAGGCGGTTTTGCGTGAGATGGTTGTTAGCGCTCGAGGCTCTCCTCGGTGGCGGCGCAGGTGAGCTCGCCGTGCTTCACGCCGCGGAGGCCCAGAAGCTTGTCCGCCAGTTCGTACACGCGCTCGCCGTGACCCTTCAGAGCGAGAATCTCAAGGCAGTTGTGGTGATCGAGGTGCACGTGCATGGTCGAGACAATCTCGTGCGTGAAATCGTGCTGGATGGCGTCGAGCCTGCGCGTGAGGTCGCCGGTGTGATGGTCGTAGATCATCGTGAGCGAGCCTATGACCTCGGCATCGGGGGTGCGCAGCTCGTCTTGTACAAGGGACGCGCGGATAAGGTCGCGGATGGCCTCGGAGCGGTTGGTCGCACCTCCCGAGCGCGCGATCTGCGCGTCGAAGGCCGCCAGCAGGTCGGCGGGAATGGCGATGGAGAAGCGGGCGAGTTCGCCCGCAGCGGGGTGCGTGCCCATGGCTAGACCAGGCGTACGGAACCGACGGAGTTGTGGTCCGCCTCGATGGCGTCCTCGTATCCCTCGAGTGCGGCGCGCGCCTCGTCGAGCGCCTTCATGGCGCGGGCGAGCTTGTCCTCGATGCGCTCCATGTCAAAGGCCTCGGTCGCATGATACAGATTGTGGCTCCAGCCCCGGGCAAGCTTGATGGTGTCATCCACCTGCTTCACGCTCATAGCGAGTTGGTTCATGTTCATTCCCACATCATGCATGGCCTGTCTCCTCTACAGCGCTTTAGGTCGGGGTGCGTGGCGGCAAGGCATAGCCTGCGCGCTTATCGTCGATTGTACCGTCAACGGAAATACAGCGGTGCACAAAAATGCCCCGGGCAGCTCATGTGAGCGTGCCCGGGGCTGCGTGGTGCGCTGCAGATTAAGGCGGGGGAGTCGCTGCCCCGCCTTGTTGCAGCGCCTATAGGTAGTTCTCGAGCTCAGCGGCAAGGCGCGCCTTGGGCATAGCGCCCACCGTGCGGCCAACCTCCTGACCGCCCTTGAACACCACGAGCGTGGGGATGGACATGACGCCAAACTTCATGGCGAGGTCCTGATTCTCGTCGACGTTGCACTTAGCGACCTTGAGACGGCCGGCAAGCTCGCCGGCAAGCTCGTCGACAATCGGCGAAAGTGTGCGGCAGGGGCCGCACCACGGGGCCCAGAAGTCAATGAGAACGGGGAGCTCTTCGCTCATGAGCGCGCCAAAGGACTCGGCGGTGACGTTGGTGATATCTGCCATGGTTCCTCCTCGGGGGGAGTGCGCGTGGGTTGCGCTTCGGTTGGTTACGTTTGGGGTTATACCCACAAGGCCCGTCGTGTTTCACAAATGATGGCGCATCGCTGTCTTTTTTGTGCATGCTGCACCTGCGATTGCGGTGCGCAGCGCCAGCCCGTGTTGCCGCCGTACCGTTGCGTTGGCGTATCCCGGCGTACAATAGGTGGGCAGATGTATACCCGTGGCCGTGGCCGCGGATGTGAGGAGAGGAGGGGCGGTGTCCGTTTCGTCGCGCGATGTACGCGCCTCCCGTTTGGCGGCGGCGCAGCAGGAATTCGAGGACCTTGCCGCAAGAGGTGTCCGTATAGATGGCGACGGCTTCTCGCCCATCGTGCTCGTCAAGGGCGACCTAAATGGGGCCGAGCAAGCGGGCGGCACGCTTTTGGCGGGGGATGATGGCCGCGCCCTGCGAGCGGCACTGCTCAGGCTTGGGTACGCGCCGGAGGACTTCTGTGCCCTGTCCGCTGTTGCAGGGGAGGGCGATCCGTCCGTGGTAGATAGGCCTGCCGCGGGCGAGCCCCTGGCGCCCGAGCTGTTCCGCGAGGCGCTCGAGGCGCTTGACCCCGAGGCCGTGGTGCTTCTCGACGACGTTGCGGCGGGTGTCATGCGGGAGGCTTATGCAGACGCCCTGTCTCTTATCGAGCAGTTTGAAGTGGCAATGCTCGAGCCGGGTCTTGTGGCGCATGTGTTGGGAAGGCGCGTGCTCGCCCTCGGGGGCTTTGAGGCCGCCTTACAAGACCCGGCGGCAAAGCAGCGCGTGTGGGCCTTTCTCAAGCAGCTTCCGCCCGCGGGCGCCCCGTACTGAGCATCTTGTTGAGGCGCTCGGTTCTAAACGCATAGATATATAAAAGAGGCTCCCTTGCGGGAGCCTCTTTGGTGAGCTTACGCTCGTGCGAAGGCGTCGGCAAGACGTCTCTTCGACGGGTGACTCGGATAAGGACTAGTCCTCAGCGATCTCGGTGATGGCGCCGGCCGGGCAGTTCTCCTGGCAGATGCCGCAGGCGATGCAGGAATCCTCATCAACCACGGTGGCAACGTCCTGGATCTCGAGGACGCCCTGGGGGCAGTCGTCAACGCAGACGCCGCAAGAGATGCACTCGTCGGCAGAAATTACGGGATGGGCCATGGTAGTTTCCTCCTCTAGTAGCGCCCGGCGTCCAGGCGTATGAGCCGGGTCTCGTGGCTTCAATATACCCCGGCATCGTCTATTTGCAAGCCCCTAATGCGACCAATTCATACCGTTCACCGAGTCAGCCGTGGTGAACAGTTGTGCACCTCAAGGGCGACTACCACAACCTGCAGGTGGGCGGACTACAAAATCTTATATGAATTGACTTAGATTTTCTGAAACGTGGCGTATAGGGTAGCGTTAGGCGGGATAAGATAGGAGCGAACGAAAAAGAGCCGTCCTGTCACGCCGACAAGGAATCGGCGGCACGCGGCAGCGACCGGCGGGCGTCCCGCCCCCGGCAAAAGGAGGGACATCCTATGAGCAACAAGATTCTCGGTATCGACCTCGGTACCACCAACTCGGCTATGGCCGTCTTTGAGGGTGGCAACCCCACCATCATCGTCAACGCCGAGGGCGACCGCACCACCCCGTCCGTCGTCGGTTTCCGCTCCGATGGCGACCGTGTGGTGGGCAAGGCCGCTAAGAACCAGGCCGTGACCAACCCCAAGAACACCGTCTTCTCCATCAAGCGTTTCATGGGCCGCAAGTTCTCCGAGGTCTCCTCTGAGATCAAGACCGTGCCGTATACCGTCAAGGAGGGCCAGGGCGGCCGCGCCGTCGCCTCGATTGACGGTCAGGACTTCACGCCCGAGCAGGTCAGCGCCATGATCCTGCAGAAGATGAAGACCGATGCCGAGAAGTACCTCGGCGAGACCGTGACCGACGCCGTCATCACCGTCCCTGCCTACTTCAACGACGCTCAGCGTCAGGCCACCAAGGATGCCGGCAAGATCGCAGGTCTGAACGTCAAGCGTATCGTGAACGAGCCGACGGCTGCCGCGCTCGCCTACGGCCTTGACAAGCAGGGCACCGACCAGCGCATCCTCGTCTTCGACCTCGGCGGCGGCACCTTCGACGTGTCGATCCTGGACCTCGCCGACGGCGTCTTCGAGGTGCTCTCCACCTCCGGTGACAACCACCTGGGCGGCGACGACTGGGATCAGCGCGTCATCGACTGGCTGGCCGACAAGTTCCAGTCCGACAACGGTATCGACCTGCGTCAGGACCCTATGGCTCTGCAGCGCCTGAAGGAGGCCGCCGAGAACGCCAAGAAGGAGCTTTCCGCTGCCCAGCAGGCCACCATCAACCTGCCCTTCATCACCGCTGACGCTACCGGTCCGAAGCACCTCGACTACACGCTTTCCCGCACCGAGTTCGAGCGCATCACCCACGACCTGCTCGAGCGCTGCAAGCAGCCGGTTACCAATGCCCTGCGTGACGCTAACCTGCGTCTGTCCGACCTGACCGAGGTCATCCTCGTCGGCGGCTCCACGCGTATGCCGGCTGTTCAGGACCTCGTCAAGAAGATGACGGGCAAGCAGCCCAACATGTCCGTGAACCCGGACGAGGTCGTGGCCTGCGGCGCCGCCGTTCAGGGCGCCATCCTCGCGGGTGACGGCCCGTCGGACATCCTGCTGCTCGACGTCACGCCGCTGTCCCTTGGCGTTGAGACCATGGGCGGCATCATGACCAAGATGATTGACCGCAACACCAC
>CASDZW010000005.1 GCA_949285915.1 uncultured Collinsella sp. | reverse complement strand
AGGCTGTAGTGCGCGTCCACCACGTCCGCGGCGTCTGCACCAAGCGGGGCGATGGCAAAACCCGCCGGCAGCGCGACCGCACCCGTTGCCACAGGCGACGAGGCTCCCTCGTACACCCAGAGCTCGTAGCGGCCGGGATCGACCTCTGCCTCGTCGACACCGTCCGTGAAGATGGGCAGATAGCGGTCATCGGGCAGGCTCGCGAGGGCGCGGTCGGGAACGAGCCCCGCCATGATGCGGGCCGCCACGTCGTCGACAGGCGCGGCAAAGTAGGCGCCGTTACGCTTGAAGCGCACAAGCACGCCGAGGTCCTCGCCCACCGCTCGCACGGTAACGCGGCCCAGGCGCAGTGGCTCGGTGATGCTCAGAAAGCGCGCCGGGTCGGGCTGGGCGGCAAGCACCGCAAGCGCGCGGACCGCCAGCGCATCCTCGGCTGCGGTACGCGAGGCGGCATCATCTCCCGCAGGGGCTGTAGCGGCGACGCCCTCGGCGCTATCCTCGCCGCAGACATCAGCGGGGCCGCCCGCCAGGTCGAGACGGTTCACCACCTCGTCGCGCACCTCGCCTAAAAGGGGAACCGCCACGCCGCGCTTGGTGAACACGTAGCGAAACCCAAGCTTGTCCTGCACGCGGGCCGACTTGCGGTTGCCCACGTAGTAGCCGAGCCATACCGTGCGGATGCCGAGGGTACGGCGCGCGTGGCCCATGAGCGCGCGAGCCGCCTCGGGCGCATAGCCGCGCCCCCAGAACGGACGGCCTATCCAGTAGCCGAGCTCGCGCTCGTCCGCGCCCGTCACGTAGGCGCTCGCGTCAGCGTCCTTGAGTGCCATGGCACCCACGAGCGTACCCGCTGGCTCACCCGCGGGGCCCACGCCGCGCAGGCAGACCGCAAAGCTCCCCGGCACACGCAACACGTCGCGAATGACGCCGAGGCTCTCCTCCTCGCTCGCATGTGCAGGCCAACCCGCCGCCGGCCCCACGGCAGGATCGCTCGCAAGCGGAAAGAGCGCCGAGGCATCCGCCTCGTCCCACGGCCGCAAGATAAGGCGCTGCGTTGTGATGACGGTCACGTACGGCGCCTCCCCTATGCGAGCTTTACGATCTTGGTGCCGTGGCACTCAGAGACACCCAGGCGCTCGGCGATTGCCTCCACGTTCTCCCACGTGATGCCGGCGCCCGGCAGAATCGTGAGACGGCCCGCCACGCGCTCGATATAAGCAGCCAGGCGGTCGAGGTTGCCCTCGATGGGCGTTCCGGCAACACCGCCGTGCGTCAAGATGCGCGTGAAGCCGAGCCCGGCGATGGTGTCGATCGCGCCGAGCTGGCGCTCCTCGGGCAGAGCGTCAAAGGCCATGTGGAACGTCATGTCGACGGCCTCCCCGCGCTCAGGGGCGGCCTCGCGGGCGATGGCCGAGATGCGCTCGAGCGCCGCCACGTCGAGCTCGAGCTCGCCCAAGGCATCCTGCGCAAGGCAGCCGAGCACGATGCCGTCCACCCCCAGGGCAAGCGCGATGCGCGCATCGGTCTCCATCATCTGGAGCTCGCGCTCGTCATACACAAAGTCGCCGCCGCGCGGGCGCACCATAGCCATCACGCGGGCGCCGTGAGCGTGCGCGTAGTCGACCGTCGCCTCGATGACCCCCATCGAGGGCGAGGTGCCGCCAACGGCCAGGTTGTCGCAGAGCTCGATGCGGCGCGCCCCCGCCTCGATGGCGGCCGGCACGCAGGTGAAGTTCTCGGCGCAGAACTCGCGCAGAAGGTCAGACATGGGGAGGTCCTTTCCTCAGAAGAACACGTTAGCGCCCTTAATTGTGGCACAAACAAAGGCCGCCGCCCTGCCCCAACGGCAAAGGCGACGGCCCAAAGACCCGTTATGGTTGGCGGCGCGGCGCTACCCGCCGAGGTAGGCCTTGCGGACGTCGTCGTTGTGCAGAAGCTCGTCGCCCGTGCCAGAAAGGGTCACCTTGCCCGTCTCGAGCACGTAGGCGCGCGTGGCAACAGAGAGCGCCATCTGGGCGTTCTGCTCGACCAGAAGAATCGTGGTGCCCGCCTCGTGCAGGGACTTGATGATCTCAAAGATCTGCTCCACGAGGATGGGCGCGAGACCCATCGAGGGCTCGTCGAGCATGAGGAGCTTGGGGTTTGCCATAAGGCCGCGTCCCATGGCGAGCATCTGCTGCTCGCCGCCCGAGAGCGTGCCCGCAATCTGGCGGCGGCGCTCCTTCAGGCGCGGGAACTGGGCGTAGACGCGCTCGAGGTTGGAGGCGATGGTGTCGCGCGGCTGCGAGTAGGCGCCCATGTCGAGGTTCTCCTCGACGGTCATCTGTTGGAAGATGCGACGACCCTCCGGCACGTGCACAAGGCCGTGCTCGACGATGCGCTCGGCCGGCATGTGCATGAGGTCCTCGTCCATGAACGTGATCGAGCCCGTGCGCGAGCGCAGAAGGCCCGAGAGCGTCTTGAGCGTGGTGGACTTGCCGGCGCCGTTTGCGCCGATGAGGGCCACGATCTCGCCGTCGTTCACGTCAAAGGAGATGCCCTTGATGGCGTGGATCGCGCCGTACCAGACGTTGATGTTGTAGACACTAAGCACCTAGGCCACCTCCTTGTTCTGCTTGCCGAGGTACGCCTCGATGACGGCGTCGTTTTGCTGGATCTCCTCGGGCGTGCCCTTGGCGATGATCTTGCCAAAGTTAAGCACGCAGATGCCCTCGCAGATGTTCATGACGAGGTTCATGTCGTGCTCGATGAGCATGATCGCAATCTGGAACTGGTCGCGGATCTTAACGATGTTCTCCATGAGCTCGGCCGTCTCGGAGGGGTTCATACCCGCCGCCGGCTCGTCGAGGAGCAAGAGCTTGGGGTTCGTGGCAAGCGCGCGCACGATCTCCAGGCGGCGCTGGGCGCCGTAGGGAAGGCTTCCCGCCTCGTGGTCGGCAAGGCCCGTCATATCAAAGATGTCGAGCAGTTCGAGGGCGCGGTCGTGGTAGTACTTCTCGCTCTTCCAGTGGTGGGGCAGGCGCAAGATGGAGGTCGCCATGCCGCAGTGGTGCTGGTTGTGCAGGCCAACCGCAACGTTCTCCTCTACGGTGAGCGTGTTGAAGAGGCGGATGTTCTGGAAGGTGCGCGCCACGCCCAGGCGGTTCACGCGCGCCGGGTCGAGGCCGGCGGTGTCCTGACCGTCGACGATGATGGTGCCGCGCGTGGGTTGGTAGACCTTGGTGAGCAGGTTGAAGACCGTGGTCTTGCCCGCGCCGTTGGGGCCGATGAGGCCGCAGATCTCGGTCCGGCCGACGGTGATGTTGAAGTCGTCGACCGCCTTGAGGCCGCCAAAGTCGATGCCCAGGTGCAAGCACTCGAGCGCCGGCGCCTTGCCGAGGTCGCGCTCGGGCATGATCGAGACGCTCGGCACCGGCACCATCTTGGTGTTCTCACGGCGCTGCTTGGCAAAATCGGTGAGCCTACTCATGCGCCTCGCCCCCTTCCTCGGCAACAGCCTCGGCAACGGGCGCGTCGTCAAAGTCACCCTTGCGGAAACGACGGCGCAGCGCGTCGGCGATGCGCTGGTAGATCTTGGTATGCGGCACGACCATCACGAGGATGAGGACGATCGCGTAGAGCAGCATGCGGTAGTTGTTGATGGGACGCAGCACCTCGGGCAGCACCGTCAGGAAGGCGGCCGAGATGATCGAGCCGGAGATGTTGCCCATACCGCCAAGCACCACGTACACGAGAATCAGGATCGACTGGTTGAAGTCGAACTGCGACGGCACGATGGTGGAGTAGTTCATGGCGTAGAGCACGCCCGCCGCGCCGGCAAGAGCCGAGGCCACGGTAAAGGCCATGAGGCGGTACTTGGTGGTGTTGATGCCGATACTCTCCGCGGCGATGCGGTTGTCGCGCACGGCCATGATCGCGCGGCCGTCGCGGCTGTGCATGAGGTTCAGCACCACGGCCACGGTCACGAGCACGAGCACAATGCCGATGAAGAAGGTCGAGACCTTCTCGATGCCCACCGCGCCCTTGGGGCCGTTGATGAGGATGGTGCCCTTGCTCATGCCGAGAGACGCGGAGTCGGTGAGCGAGAAGTGCAGGCCTGCGTCGTCCACGCCCACGTAGAAGATGTTGAGCAGGTTCTTGATGATCTCACCAAAGGCAAGCGTCACGATGGCGAGATAGTCGCCACGCAGGCGCATGACGGGGATGCCCACCAAAAAGCCGATGACGCCGGCGGCGATGGCGCCCACCACGGCGGCACCCACAAAGAGCAAAATCCCGTTCTCCACGCCGGCGCGCGCCATGCAGCCGGCCACGACGACGCCCGTGAAGGCGCCGACGCTCATGAAGCCGGCGTGTCCGAGCGACAGCTCGCCCGAGACGCCAACGACGAGGTTCAGCGACACCGCGAGCGACACGTACGCGCAGATGGGCACGAGCTGGCCCGAGAGCGAGTGCGAGATGAGCCCGAGGCCGTCCAGGATCGTCACGAGGACAAAGGCGCCCACAACGATCGCATAGGTGATGATGGTGGACCGCGTCTGCGGCTTTAACGTCTTGATTCCCATACCTCTCACCTACACCTTCTCGTTGACCGGCTTGCCGAGAAGGCCGGCGGGACGGATGAGCAGAATCACGATGAGCACCGCAAAGACCACCGCGTCGGCGATCTGCGTGGAGATGTAGGCGCGGGCGAAGATCTCGATGACGCCGAGCAGGATGCCGCCGAGCGCTGCACCGGGGATGGAGCCGATGCCACCGAGCACCGCCGCCGTGAAGGCCTTGATGCCGGGCATGGAGCCCGTGGTGGGCATGAGCGTGGGGTACGCGAGGCACATGAGCACGCCGGCGATGGCGGCGAGGCCCGAGCCGATGGCGAAGACCATCGAGATGGTGGAGTTCACGTTGATACCCATGAGCTGGGCGGCGTCGCGGTCCTCGGAGCAGGCGCGCATGGCCTTGCCCATCTTGGTCTTACCCGTGAACATCGTGAGCGCAACCATGATCGCCACGCAGGCGAGGATGGTGAGCACCGCCGTCGCCGAGATGGTGAGCGCGCCGTCAAAGAGGTTGAGAGCCGGCAGGCTGATGATCGACGAGAAGCTCTTGGGGTCGGAGCCCATGATGAGCAGTGCGGCGTTCTGCAAGAAATAGCTCACGCCGATGGCGGTGATGAGCACGTTCAGGCTGGGCGCGTTGCGCAGCGGCTTGTAGGCGAGGCGCTCGACCACGATGCCGAGCACGGTGCAGCCCACAACCGAGAGCGCCACACCGGCGATGGCGGGCAGCCCCAGGTAGCTCACGGCACAGAAGCAGATGTAGGCGCCGACCATGATGACGTCGCCGTGGGCGAAGTTGAGCATCTTGGCGATGCCGTACACCATGGTGTACCCGAGCGCGATGATGGCGTAGACGCTGCCCAAACTCATACCGTTGATGAGGTTGGTGAGAACTTCCACGTCCCCTCCTTCCATGTGAAAAGCGGAGACCACCGTGCGCGCGGTGGTCTCCGCCCGAATCTAGGCGTCAGAGCCGGTCGGACGCGACATTACGCGTCGAGCGGCATGTAGACGCCGCCCTGGATGACCATGCCCATGGGCTGCTTGGAGATCTCACCGGTATCGGCCCACGTGGCCTCCTCGCCGGCGGTGGTGAGGCCGGTGAAGGCAAAGTCGGACGAGGTGAAGGTCTCGACGAGCGCGTCGCAGATCTCGGTGAAGTCGGCGTCGGCGGAGACACCGGCGGTCTCGATAGCCTGCTTGAGCGCGTAGACGCAGTCGTAGGCGTCGGCGGCGAACTGGTTGGGGGTCTCGCCGAACTTCTCGTTGTAGGTGCTGACGAAGGCCTTGGTGGCCTCGTCCTCGGCGGTGGCGACAAACGGCGTCAGGAGCATGCAGCCCTCGGCAAGCGAGGTGTCAAAGCCCTCGACGGTGAGCAGGCCGTCCATGCCGTCGACGCCGAACCACTTGGGCGCATAGCCCATCTGGTTGGCCTGCGTGAGCAGAAGCGAGATCGGGGTGTAGTAGATGGGCAGGAACACGAGGTCGGCGCCGGCGTTCTTGGCGTCGTTCAGCTGGACGGAGAAGTCGGTCTGGTTGTCCTCGGTAAACGAGGTCTCGGACACGATCTCGAGACCAAGGTCGGCGGCCTCAGCCTTGAAGCTGTTGTAGATGCCCGTGGAGTAGGTGTCGGAGATGTTGTAGATGATGGCGATCTTGGTGCCGAGCTGCTGCTCGGAGATGTACTGCGCGGAAGCCGCACCCTGGTTGGGGTCGGTGAAGCACATCTGGAAGACGTTCTCCTTGCGCGGGATGGAGATGTTGCCATCAGCATCCTCGAAGCCGCCGATAACGTCGGTCGAGGAGCCGGACGGGGTCAGCTGGAAGAGGTTGTCGGTGTTGGTCTCGGCGGAGACGGCCACGCACGGGGTGGTGGTGACGGTACCGACGAGGATCTGCATACCCCAGTCCTTGAGGTTGTTGTACGCGTTGACGGAGCGCTCGGCGTCGTTCTCATCGTCCTGGAAGTTCAGCTCGAACTGGACGTCGCCGCCCTCGGCGTTGATCTCGTCGACGGCGATCTGGGCGCCGTTCTTGACGGCGTTGCCGTAGATGGCGGCGCCACCGGTGGTGGGTCCGATGCCGCCGATCTTAAAGGCGCCGGCCGCAGCCGTGGTGGCAGCGGTGGAGCCTGCGGGGGCGGCGTCACCGTCGCCCGAGCAACCGGCGAGGATGCCGGCGGCGCCGAGCGCGGTAGCGCCGGCGATGAGGGTGCGGCGGCTCATCTGGGGGTTGAGATTCATGTTGGTCATGCGACGCTCCTTCCCTTATCGCGCCTGCCATAGCGCGTGCGTGCTGACGATTGATGATGCGTGCGCCATCGCCTGAGCAATAGCGGTGACGTTAACCTTACTCGTTTTTTGAAGAGTTGGTAAGGTCGAACACGCCGGGCAGGCTGCCTCGCGGCGCCCGCCCGCGCGGCGCACACCATTATGGTAAAGTCTACCTGCGCTTTAAAGATAACCCGCAGCGTAGAAGCCATGTTACATCTTGGTTTCAGGCGCGGGCCGGGGCGCGGTCGCGCCGCCGGTCCCCTAGGGTTGGCAAGACAAATAGCTCAGACCACGCGACGCCGCACCGGCGCGCGAAGCCCGAGCACATCCGGCACTCGACCGCAAAGGAGACATGCCATGACCGCCGCTACAGACAAGAACGCACGCACCGTGGGCGTGGGCATCATCGGCCTCGGCACCGTGGGCGGCGGCACCGCGCGCACGATCCTGCGTCACCGCGAGGAGTACCTGCGCGCCTACGGTATCGACTTGCGCATCGCCCGCGTCTGCGACATGCGCCCCGAGCGCGAGGCCGAGCTGGGGCTCGCACCCGGCACCCTTACGAACGACTGGCGCGAGCTCGTGGCGGACCCCGCCGTGGACATCGTGGTCGAGCTCATCGGCGGCGAGCACCCCGCGACCGAGATCTTTGAGGCGGCCTTTGCCGCCGGCAAGCACGTGGTCACCGCTAACAAGGCGCTTCTGGGTCGCCATGTGGAGCGGCTCGCGCGGCTCGCGGCCGAGCACGGCGTGCAGCTCAAGTGCGAGGCAGCGGCCGCCGGCGGCATCCCCATCGTGAACGCGCTCGAGCACGCCCTCACCGGCAACGAGATCCTCACCGTCGCGGGCATCCTGAACGGCACCACCAACTACATGCTCTCCCGCATGGAGGCCGAGGGCCTCGACTACGACGAGGTGCTCGCCGACGCTCAAGCGCTGGGCTACGCCGAGGCCGACCCCTCGGCAGACGTCGACGGCTTTGACGCCGCAAGCAAGGTCGCTATCCTCTCCTCCATTGCCTTCCACACCCGCGTCACCACCGACGACGTCTACATGCAGGGCATCCGCAACGTGTCCGCCGCCGACATCGCCCAGGCGCGCGAGCTCGGCTACCGCGTGAAGCTCCTCGGCATCGCGCGCAACACCGCCGCCGGCGTCGACGTGCGCGTGCACCCCACCATGATTCCCGCCGACCATATGCTCGCCGGCGTGTCGGGCGCCATGAACGCCGTCTTTGTGGTGGGCGACGCCGTGGGCGAGACCATGTTCTACGGCGCGGGCGCAGGCTCCTTCCCCACCGCGAGCGCCGTGGTGGGCGACGTGCTCGAGCTCGCCGACGCCATCGCCCGCGGCGAGGGCCCCATGCCCGAGGTTGAGCCCTACGACCGCGTGCTCCCCCTGCGATCCATCGAGGAGCTCGAGACCCGCTACTACATCCGTCTCATGGTCGAGGACCGCGTGGGCACGCTCGCGCCCGTGGTCGCCGCCTTTGCCAAGGCCGGTATCTCCATCTCGACCATCCACCAGCTCAAAGACGGCAACGGCACCACCTGCTCGGTTGTGTTCCTCACGCACAAGGCACTCGAGCGCGACGTGCACGCCGCCATCAAGATCTTCGACGGTATGGACGAGGTCGACCGCGTGGCAAGCGTCATTCGCATCGAGGATGTTGAGGCGTGGAGCGAGGGCGCGGAGAAGAACGACTAACAGCTGACGCACGGCGGAGGGCGCCCGAAAGGTTCCTCGCAAACGTCCTCGGCGCTGCGCGCCTCTGAATGTTTGCTCGGAATCCTTTCGGGCGCCCTCCTGCGTTAACGCCATCGTACGGTCAATTTGCCATCCTCGCCAATGTGGCCGTGCCGCGGCCGGGTGGGCAGGGGTCTTACCGGGGATACGAGGTGACCGGCTCGCCAGCTTGGTAGAAGGTGTAGATCGCCTGCGAATAATAGGCGCCGCCGAGGTCTGAGGGGTGCGAGTAGTCGCGCAGAAAGTACGGGTCGTACTCGTGGGATGAGAAGTCCGCCACGGCAACGCCCGCCTGGGCGCACGCGTCCCGGATCATGTCGTAGTAGCGTGCGCGCACCCCGCGGTTGTAGATGGTCTGATCGTAGAGCGCGCCCTTTACCGGTTGGATGACCACGAGCGGCTCCACGCCCGCCTCTTGGCAGACTTGAAGAAGCGTCTCGAAGTCCTCAAACTCCTGCGCGCTGAAGTACGCATCGCCTGCGACCTTCCAGCTACGTTGCGCACCGGCGAGCCAGGATGCACAGCTCTTGGTGTACCAGTCGCTGTTAAGGCCGAGGTCGTTGCCGGCGGCTGCCTCGCGGGCACGGGCGTTTGCCGCAGCGAAGATCGCCTGCCAGTCTGGTGACGCGGCAGCAGACACCGCAGTAGCCTGGGCGCCGTCGCGCGTTCCGGCATCAGCGGGCGTTGACGCAGGGCTATCAGGCGCGTCGGGCGTCGCGGAGCTCGCCTCAGGAGCCTCCCCCGCGCCTTCGAGCGCAAGGTCAAGCCCGAGCCGCACATCTCCCATCGCCCCCGCCGCCGCACGGTCGAGCGTCTCCACCGCATCGGCAAGTGGAGTCGCCGCGGGGCGCCGGTCGACACCGTAGTCGGCCATGCGCGCAAGCACGCGCCTTTTGAGCGCGCTGGAGATACGGCCGTTTCCCATGAAGGCGTCGAACGCACCCTCGGAAAACGCCGCGGGGAACTCCGCCTTGGGTCGGCGGTAGCACATGAACCACTGCATACTTGGGAAGATCACGATCTTGCGCGGGCCCTCGTCGGGCATCTTGGTCGTAAGCGCACCGACCTCGATCGCCTGCCAAAGGTCTGCGCAAAAGGCACGGCCGACCGTCATGACGTCCATCCCGTAGGCGCCGCCGGTGAGTAGCGCCGCGGGGTGGCTGGGACCGGCGGGTGCCGGGTTGAGCTCCGAGGAGCCAAAGACCGGCAGGGGCTCGGTGCCCGCGGCGCGGCGCGCCTCGTACGAGCCCGCCATGAACGCAAAGCTCGACACCTCGCCCGACGTGGGATAGGCCACGCGCGCCCCTGCCGCAGCGTCGAGGGCGGAGTCGCCCGCCACCGCCGCCGCACCCATCGCCCCCACGGCGATAAAGCAGGCAAGGCCAACCGCAACCAACCGTTTGACCATCGGCTACTCTCCTCCCCTAGAACTCCGCGTACACCGGCGCGGCGGGCGCACCGTAGGGCGAGAGCGCAAAGAACCACGCGAGCACGGCGGCAAGCGCGAGCACGGCAAGCGCCCAGGCAACGGCAGCGGATGTGGTGTTGGAGAAGAACCACTCCCGGATCCGGGCGCTCACAGCCGCACCGCAATCTGGTCGATGATCTTGTTTGGCGTGTTCATCTCGCTGCGCTCCACCGCGGTGGGCGCGATGTCCACGCCAAAGCGCTCCTCGATCCCCACCAGCAGCTCGATGGCGGCAAGCGAGTCCAAAAGGCCCGCCTCGAACAGGTCGAGGTCGCGCTCGTCGCGCACCGCATCGTCATCGCACACCTCGCCGATGAGGTCGAGCACCTCGTCTGTAATCTTCTCTTCGCACGCAGCAAGGGCACGCCTGTCGTTATCGTTCTCAACCATTGATGATCCCTCCTACTATCTGGGTGAGCTGTCCGGAGAACAGCGAGAAACCGAATATCACGAGCTGGAGCGTGACCGCCCACGAGAGCAGCCGGTACCAGCGCTCGCGCCGATGGCGCTTGTAAAACGCAGAGCGCTTTTGGTAGACCTCGGTCGCCGCCAGAAGCACGCCGTGGTACAGGCCGTAGGCGAGGTAATCGACCGTAAGGCCGTGCCAAGCGCCCATGAGCACCATGTTCACGAGGTAGCCCGCGCACGCCGTGGTAAGGCGGCTCGAAAACCAACGGTGCCGCATCGCCGCGCGGGTGAAGCGCATAAAGACAAAGTCGCGCAGCCACGTGGAGAGCGTGATGTGCCAGCGGTTCCAGAAGTCCTTAAGATCGCATGCCCGCCACGGCGCGCGGAAGTTGGCGGGGCAGCGGATGCCAAAGAGGTAGCTCGCACCCATCGCCATGTAGGAATAACCGGCAAAGTCCAAGAAGAGGTAGATGCCATATGCGTAGGCGCGCACGACCTCCTGCGCCGCGCCCGCGACCGGCAGCGCCGTGAGCGACGGCGTGCCCGTAGGCACCGACGCCGGATCGAAAAAGCCCTTGGCCATCGTTGCGAGCACGAGCTCGAGCACAGCCCCGACGAGCAGCAACAGAATGCCACGGGTGAGAAGGTCCGCATAGGCGCGGCGACCGGGCGCGCCGTTCGCATCGGCGAGGAACCGACGCGAGCGATCGATGGGGCCCGAGGTGATCTGCGCGAAGAACGTGAGAAAGTAGAGGTAGTCGCCAAACGTGAGCTCGGTGATGAGGCCGTCGCGAATCTCAATCAACACCTGCACCGCGCGAAAGGTCACATACGAGATACCGATGAAGCCCGCTATGCCCGCACCCGCGGCAGCCGTGAGCTTGTAGAGGACCAGGGGCACGAGCACAGAGGCGAGCGATACGCGAAAGACCGCGAGGCTGCAGCGGCCCGAGCGCCAGCTCGCAAGCGTCGCGAAGGTGCCCGCAACTGCCACCACAACAAAGATTGCAAAGCAGCCAATCTGCACGGGCGATGCCGAGAAGAGCAACGCGAGCATGATGAGCGAGGCAGCCTCGCCATAGCGTTTGATGGGGCGACCGGTAAGACCGAGCACCACGGCAGGCAACGCGAGAGCAGCAAGCGCTAAGAAAAACGATGGCGAGCTATAGAACTGCATGGCTCCCTCCGCTACGCCCGGTCGTCCGCCGGTGCGAGCACTTGCCTTCCAGCGGCAACAGCGGCAAGCAGCCGCCGGTCAACCTTGCCGTTGGGCGTCTGCGGCAATGCGTCTATGAAGCGGATGGTACGGGGCACCATGTAGTGCGGCAGCACCTGCTTGAGCTCCTCTTTAAGCGCGAGACCCGCGCGGAAATCCCCCGCGGGGCGGGGTGCGCCAGACACCACGAAGGCGGCAATGTGGTGCACGCGGCCGTCGCGCTCGACGGCAACCACCGCCGCGGCGCGCACGTGGGCGATGCGGCGCAGCTGCGCCTCAATCTCGCCGAGCTCGATACGGTAGCCGCTCATCTTCACCTGCGCGTCGATCCTGCCCCGATAGCGGAGCATGCCCGCAGCATCGAGCATGCCCTCGTCTCCCGTGCGGTACGTCCGCACCCGCTCACCATCGAGCACGGCCTCGTCAAAGGCCGCCGCCGTAAGGTCGAGCCGACCGAAATAGCCCGCCGCCACCGTGTCGCCCTCGATGACAACCTCGCCCCAGGCACCGCGCGGGACCTCCTCACCCGCCGCATCGACGATGCGCAAGCGCGTGCCCGGGCGCGGCGAGCCCACGGGAAGCGGCTCCTCACGGGCGAGCATCTCGTCTGTCACCTCGACCGCCGTCACCGCGACCGTGGACTCCGTCGGCCCGTAGGTGTTCAAGATGCGCGCCGCCGGGAAACGGTGAGTGAGCTCGCGCGCGCAGGTGAGTGGGAGCGTCTCTCCGCAGAACAGGAAGGTTTCAAGCGATCCCAGAAGGCATGCGTCAAAAGCAGGGTCGGCAAGGCAGAGCTCGGCAAACGACGGCGTGGAGACCCACACATTGATGCCCGATGCGGCAAGCGCCTGCTCCTTTTTGGCGGCGCTCTCGAGCGTTGTATGGGTGAGCGAGAAAAGCGCGCCGCCCTGGGCGAGCGCGCCCGCGAGCTCAAAGACCGAGAGGTCAAACGAGAACGGCGCCTGGTCGAGGTAGACCCTGCCCGGTCGCGGATCCCCCACAAGCGTGAGCGACCAGCGGCAGAAGTTGTCGAGGCACGCCGCCGTCACCGCAACGCCCTTGGGCTCGCCCGTAGAGCCGGAGGTGAAAAGTATGTAGCAGAGGTCCTCGCCCGCGATGGCAAGGCGGGCATCGGGCTCCCCTCCCGCACGCACGGCGCGCTCGATATCGCCGCGACCGATACGGTGCGGGGCGAGCACCTCGGCGTCAAGCGCGTCCTCGACATCGAGCACCGTCGGGTCGCCCAGCTGGCGCACGATAGAGGCGACGCGCCCCGCGGGAACCGAATAGCGGTCGACCGGCACGTAGGGACGGCCCGCGCGCATGCAGGCGACCATGCTCGCGACCATGAGGGGATCCTTGTGGCCAAAGATAACAACCGGGCCCTCGCCACCCGCTAAAAGATGTGCCGCAATGGCGCCCGAGGCACGCCAGAGCTCGCCGTAGGTCATCAGCGCGCCGTCTGAGGTGCGCACGCATGGCGCTCCGGACGCCTTTGCGGCGTAGCGTGCAACCGCATCGAGAAAGAACATGGTTTCCCTCCACCCCGAACGAAAACGTTGCAAGGCACCGCAACGCGCGCGGCATCTCGCCTGCATCGCCGGTGAAGGTACGACCGTGCGCACCGACCGTCAACGCGCTCCGCCGCGGATTAAGCGGCACATAAGCGCAGCTTAAGCGCTCGTTCAGATGTATGGTGAACATGCGCTCATCGCCTTACGGAACAGTCACGAACCCGACACGCGCCTGTCACGGCACGCAAGCGGGCGTCCGAAAGGTTCCTCGCAAACGTCCTCGGCGCTGCGCGCCTGCGGAATGTTTGCTCGGAATCCTTTCGGACGCCATCCGCGTTTTCCACGAAGGAACAGTCCGGTGGCCACGCACGTCCCGCGCGCTGGTATCATGGGGACGGTATGCAACGACACCCACGGAAGGGGCGCTATGGTCTCGCGCATCTATGTAGAGAAGAAACCGGGATTCGATGTGGAGGCGCACCAGCTTCTGGCTGAGCTGCGCACCGTCATCGCCGAGGGCCTGCCCGCTGAGGCTGCCTTACGCATCGTGAACGTCTACGACGTCGAGGGCATCGACGAGGCGCTCTTTGAGCGCTGCGTCCCCGTGGTGTTCAGCGAGCCCCAGGTGGACACCGCCTGCCGCGAGCTCGCCATCGAGGGCGTGACGATCGGCGCTGCCGGCACGGGCGAGGGTATCTCGGTCACCACGCCCGCGCTCACCGCGTTCGCGGTCGAGGCGCTCCCCGGCCAGTTTGACCAGCGCGCCGACTCCGCCGCCGAGTGCGTACAGCTCATCTCCCAAGGCGAGCGCCCGACCGTGCGCTGCGCCAAGCTCTACGTGATCGCCGGCGACCTCGCGCCCAAGACGGTCGAGGCCATCAAGCACTACGTCATCAACCCGGTTGAGTCCCGCGAGTGCGACCTGGCGCTGCGCGACACGCTCACGACCGAGATCCCCGAGCCCGAGCCCGTCGAGGTGCTCGACGGCTTCCGCGAGATGGACGAGGCCGCCCGCGCCACGTTCATCGCCGAGCGCGGCCTTGCCATGGACGACGCCGACCTGCGTTTCTGCCAGGAGTACTTTGCCTCCGAGGACCGCGACCCCACCATCACCGAGATCCGCGTGATCGACACCTACTGGTCCGACCACTGCCGCCACACCACCTTTGGCACGGTGCTCGACGACGTTACGATCGACGACGAGGTCGTGCAGGCCGCCTTTGACCGCTACCTTGAGATGCGTACACGACTCGGCCGCGACGAGAAGCCCGTCTGCCTCATGGACATGGGCACACTCGGCGCCAAGTGGCTCAAGCACGAGGGCGTGCTCACCGGCCTTGACGAGTCCGAAGAGATCAACGCTTGCACCGTCAAGGTCAAAGTCGACGTCGACGGCACCGATGAGGACTGGCTCTTCCTCTTTAAGAACGAGACCCACAACCACCCGACCGAGATCGAGCCCTTCGGCGGCGCGGCGACCTGCATCGGCGGCGCCATCCGCGACCCGCTCTCTGGCCGCAGCTACGTCTACCAAGCCATGCGCGTCACCGGCGCCGCGGACCCGACGGTGCCCGTGTCCGAGACGCTTGCGGGCAAGCTCCCCCAGCGCAAGCTCGTGACCACCGCCGCCGCCGGCTACTCGAGCTACGGCAACCAGATCGGCCTTGCCACCGGCCAGGTCTCTGAGCTCTACCACCCGGGCTATGTGGCCAAGCGCATGGAGGTCGGCGCTGTGGTGGGCGCCACGCCGGCGTCCCACGTCCGCCGCGAGGAGCCCCAGCCCGGCGATAAGATCATCCTGCTCGGCGGCCGCACCGGTCGCGACGGCATCGGCGGCGCCACCGGCTCGTCCAAGGCGCATAACGTCGAGTCCATCGAGAAGGACGGCGCTGAGGTGCAGAAGGGCAACGCCCCCATGGAGCGCAAGCTCCAGCGCCTCTTCCGCCGCGAGGACGCGTGCCGCCTCATCAAGCGCTGCAACGACTTTGGCGCGGGCGGCGTGAGCGTCGCGGTGGGCGAGCTCGCCGACGGCCTCTACATCGACCTCGACCAGGTGACCAAGAAGTACGAGGGCCTGGATGGCACCGAGCTCGCCATCTCGGAGTCCCAGGAGCGCATGGCCGTGGCCGTGGCCGAGGACGACGTCGACGAGTTCATGGGCTACGCCGCGGAGGAGAACCTCGAGGCGACCGTCATCGCCGAGGTCACGCACGAGAAGCGCGTGCGCATGGCCTGGGACGGCGACGTGATCGTGGACCTGTCGCGCGAGTTCCTCGCCAGCAACGGCGCGCCCAAGCACCAGGCCGTCCACGTGCCCGTCCAGGGTGTCGACGAGATTCCGGCGGCCCCGGGCGACGACGCGGAGACCTTTGCCGACGCGATGCGCACCCTCGTGAGCGACCTCAACGTGGCCTCCAACAAGGGCCTCGCCGAGCGCTTTGACTCCACCATCGGCGCTGCCACCGTGCTTATGCCCTTTGGCGGCACCACGCAGCTCACCCCCGCTCAGGCCATGGTGGCCAAGTTCCCCGTGATGGGCGAGACCACCACGGTCTCCGGTATGGCGTGGGGCTTCAACCCCTACATCATGAGCGCCGACCAGTACCGCGGCGCCTACCTCTCCGTGGTGGAGAGCGTCGCCAAGCTCGTCGCGACCGGATTTGACCACAAGCGCGCCTACCTCTCCTTCCAGGAGTACTTCGAGCGCCTGCGCGACGTGCCCGAGCGCTGGGGCAAGCCCATGGCGGCGGTGCTCGGCGCCCTCATGGCGCAGGTCGACCTCGGCATCGGCGCCATCGGCGGCAAGGACTCCATGTCCGGTTCCTTCGAGGACCTCGACGTCCCGCCGACGCTCGTTTCCTTTGCCGTGGCAACCGGCTCGCTCGACCACGTCGTCTCCCCCGAGTTCAAGGGCGCCGGCCACCGCGTGGCGCTCATCTGCCCCACCTACGAGTGGGCAGGCGTCCTCCCCGAGGCAACGAGCCAGCTCAAGGCCTTTGAGCTTGTCGAGCAGCTCGTGCGCGAGGGCAAGGTCCTCTCCGCCTCCACGCCGGGCTTTGGCGGCATCGCCGAGGCGGTCTTCAAGGCGTGCGTGGGCAACCGCATCGGCTTTGCCTACACGCCGGGCATCGAGGACGAGAACGGCATCGACCTCACCGACCACGCCTACGGCAGCTTCATCGTGGAGCTTGCCGACGACGCCGAGCTGCCCGCCTACGGTGACGAGCTTGAGGTGTTTGAGCTCGGCGAGACCGACGAGGCCTACGAGCTCACCTACATCGGCCGCAAGCACGAGGTCATCGACCTTGCCGAGCTGCAGGAGGCGTGGGAGAGCGGTATCGAGAGCGTCTTTGCCTACCGCACGCCCGCCGATGAGGCCGAGAAGCTCCCCGCGGTGGAGCCCGTCAGCTACCGCTGCGCCGAGACCGGTCGCATCAAGGCGGTCCACACCGGCGAGAAGTTCGCGCGCCCGCGCGTGATCATCCCCGTCTTCCCGGGCAACAACTGTGAGTACGACACCGCCCGCGCCTTTGAGCGCGCCGGCGCCGTTGCCGACACCTTTGTCATCAACAACCTCACGCCCGAGGCGGTTGCCGAGAGCACTCACGAGCTCGCGCGCCGCATCCGCGAGAGCCAGATCGTTATGATCCCCGGCGGCTTCTCTGGCGGCGATGAGCCGGACGGCTCCGCCAAGTTCATCACGGCGTTCTTCCGCGCGCCCGAGGTCACCGAGGCGGTTCGCGACCTGCTCCAGGCCCGCGACGGTCTCATGCTCGGCATCTGCAACGGCTTCCAGGCCCTCGTGAAGCTCGGGCTTGTGCCCTACGGTGACATCGTCAACGCCACCGCGGACGCCCCCACGCTCACCTTCAATACCATCGGCCGCCACCAGAGCCGTCTCGTGCGCACGCGCGTGGCGAGTGACCTCTCCCCTTGGCTCTCAAAGTGCGATGTGGACGACATCCACACCGTCGCCATCAGCCACGGCGAGGGCCGCTTCGTCGCCAACGACGAAGTGCTCGCCCAGCTCATCGCCGGCGGTCAGATTGCCACGCAGTACGTAGACGCCGCGGGCACGCCCAGCATGAACCTCGACGTGAACCCCAACGGCTCGGTCATGGCCATCGAGGGCATCACCTCGCCGGACGGTCGCGTCTTTGGCAAGATGGGCCACGTGGAGCGCAGCGGCAACGGTCTTTACCAGAACGTGCCGGGCGATAAGTACATGCCCATCTTTGAGGGCGGCGTGAGCTACTTCGCGTAGGCGCGCATATCGCATCCCACGGGAGGCCCCAGAGGGTTCCTCGTAAACGTCCTCGGCGCTACGCGCCTGCGGAATGTTTACTCGGAATCCCTCCGGGGCCTTCCTGCGTTTATCCACCATTCAAGTCGTCGACAACATCCGGTCTCTCACCAAGCGCGCGCTCAATCTGCCTGCGAGAGCGCTCCTGCTCCCTGAGCGCCTCTTTGAGCTCTCTACGCCGAGCGACCTTGGCGCGAACCGACTCTATCTTGGAAGCGGGAATGTAGTCGGAAATCACCCTGTCTCCCTCGCGGTGATTGAGGTAGTAGTACTCGCGCCCACGAATCATCCGAACCCGGACGCTACCCTTTGGAAGTGTGGCTAGCTCCTCTTCAATAAGGCGACTAAATCGCAGGGAGCGAGCGTACTCCTCTTTGAGAACGTCTTCCAAAACCGACATGACGACCTGCCTATTACCCTACATTTCTATAATTTTTATCAATTGTAGGGTAATACAGCCAGTACGTCACGAAGCTGAGCGAGTAACACGAGCGCAATGAGCGCGAGTTGCGGCGCTCGGCAGCCATACCTGTTCATAGCGCGGTGGCAAGTCGCCTCTCTCCAACGCCGCTTCCAAAGATCCACCATCCCTAGGGATGTCCGAGCATGCAGAATCGTATTCAATTTCCAGCCACGTTCCCGCTGACAGGCGCTTCAAATAGTCGGTCTTATCTTGATGCGCCATCCTAGGTGCGAGCAGCCGCCTTTCGTTCGATCTTCTCTAGCGCGGAGCTCGTTCCCACAACAACGCGTCCTGCAGCGTAATCGGCGCGTCCGCGCTCAAGCACGGCACATAGGCGCTTCTCGTATGCGGCATCCTCCGACATGCAACGAGTTTCGTGCTCAGAGAGCCCCTCTGAGCGGCAGAAGGACGCGGCGCGATCATCTCTGAACACCTTAGTTGCCACTCCCTCTCTCGCGAGCGACTGCGATAACGTCCAACACCGCAACGATGGCGATGAGGATGATGCAACCCCAGAGCCACGCGGGCAGCACGTCAATCATCCCCTGAAAATCGGGGATTTGCGCCATACGGTTGAGATCGGCAATGATGAGCGTAGGAACCACCGCGCATAGCACACCCTGGGCGGCGAGAGCGGTCCTGGGGAGACTGCCCCGCAATGCGCACAGAGCGCCGATAACCACAGCGATTGCAGAGATCAATAGGACAATCTCGGGAATCATGGCAGCACCTTCTCTCTTTCTCGCCAGCAATGGCTTTACGGGAAGTATTCCCCAGGTGCCCCCCCTAATCAGCTTGCAAACGGCAAATTCCCTGCGTCGCACGGGGTACAATGGGAAAAACGCGCTCCGACCAGAAGGAGGCCGCTATGCGTACGAACGACCTTGTTGCCCCCGCGCTCTCCCGTCGCTCGATGATGGGGCTCGCCGCGCTTCTTGGGACTGCCGCGGTGGCACCGGTGGCTCTTACTGGCTGCGACACCGCAGACGGCGCGCTTGCGCTCACCGCGACCGACCTCACCGAGCCCGCGCGCGAAGCGGCGTCCTTCTCGATCAGCGGCGAGGACCCCTATACCATCTTGTCGGACGAGCAGGCGCTGTCGGCATCGTACGCGCTTACGGCACATCTGCTCCGCACCTGCTCGCAGGCGGACCGCGCAAAGGACAAGCACGCCAACACCTTCATCTCTCCCCTTTCGATCCTCTATGCGCTTGCGCTCGCGCAAAACGGCGCCGCGGGCACTACGCTCGACGAACTCGTCGCGGTAACCGGCCTTGGCACCGACGAGCTCAACTCCTATCTGAGCACCTATGCGCGCTATCTTGAGGCCGGCGACCTGTGGGGCACCGAGCTCGACGCCCAGGATGGCAGCGAAGACGGCACGACGGCATCACTCCACCTGGCAAACTCCATCTGGATCCGCGAAACCGACTCGCTCGAGGTGGGCGACGACTACCTTGCCACCTGCGCGAACGAGCTCGACGCAAGCGTATTCTCGGCACCTTTTGACGCAACCACTGTTGACGACATCAACGCCTGGGTAGACAAGCATACCGACCACATGATCGAGCAGCTCATCAGCGAAATCCCCGATGCCGCACGGCTCTACCTTGTCAACGCGCTCGCCTTCGAGGACGCCTGGGAAGAGCCTTACGAAGACGCAGATGTGGAGGACGACGTCTTCACGTGCGAGGACGGCGCCGAGCAAACGGTGCGGATGATGCACTCGCACGAGGGCACCTACGTGGAAAACGAGCAGTTCCAGGGCTTCGTCAAGCCCTACGCTGACTACCGCTACGCCTTTGTGGGCCTCCTGCCGCGCGAGGGCGGCCTACTTGCCGACGCCGCCTCCGCGCTCGACGGCCCCGCGCTCGAAGCGCTCCTCCAGCCGGTCGTGAACGCCGAGGTCAACGCCGGCCTGCCCAAGTTCAAACTCGAGTACGGCACCGAGCTCACCGACGTGCTGCGCGCACTCGGCATGAGAGCGGCCTTTGATCCCGAGCTCGCCGACTTCACCCCCATGGGCACCGACGAGGACGGGCCGCTCTATATCGGGCAGGTGCTGCACAAGACTTTTATCGACGTGAACGAGGAGGGCACGCGCGCCGCCGCGGCAACCTCCATCGGTATGGAAGCGGGCGCCTCGGCACCGCTCGACGAGCCGGTGGTCTACGACGTCATCCTCGACCGGCCCTTCGCCTACCTCATTATCGACAACCAGTTCGGCCTGCCGGTCTTTGCGGGCACCATGCTGGCGATGCCGGATGCATAGCGACGTCTACAGACGCAAAAATCAAGCTTCTCAGCTAATCATGCCTTCACATAACTGGTAAGAGTTTGTTACCAGTTTCCGGGCAAACTGGATAACATATCTAGTCAATCTGTCTTTTGTCGAGAATAGAGACTGCAAACCATGGCACCGTTGGAAATCGACCGCGCAAAGGCGCGAGCAGCGTTCGACACCTATGTAGCACCCTACGATGCGAGCAATCCGCGCGTGGCACTCAAGATCGAGCACACGCTGCGCGTTGCGGAACTTGCCGAGGAGATTGCGCGCGCCCAGGGCTTTACGCCGGCGGGCATCGACCTCTGTTGGCTCGCCGGCCTCTTGCACGATATCGGTCGCTTTGAGCAGCTGAGGCGCTGGGACACCTTTAACGACCGTGCCTCGGCAGACCATGCCGCCATCGGCGTGGACGTACTCTTTGAGGGTGCCAGCCACCTAGATGACCCTGTGCTCGTAAACGTCGTGGCGGCGGCTCGCGCAGACGACGCCTTCGCAGCGCATGCGCGCGAGGCGGGTGCACTCGCCGCGTTTGCCCCCGAGGCGGCCTCAGACCCCGCGGCTGCCGCCCTCATCCGCGCCGCCGTGGGCTATCACAGCGCCTTCCGCCTGCCCGATGAGCTTGACGTGCGCACACGTGCCGTCTGCGACGTCGTGCGCGATGCGGACAAGATCGACATCCTGCGCGTCACCTGCACCGACGACGTCCAGACCGTCCTCGGCATCACAGAGGACGAGCTTCTCGCCAGCGCCGTCTCCCCCGCCACCGAGAATGCGTTCTTTGCGCACCGCTGCGTGCGGCGCGACGAGAGGACCGAGCCGGCGGACTACCTCGTTGCCCTCGCCTGCTTCACCTACGAGCTCGTCTATCCCGCAAGCCTCGAAATCGCGCTCGACCAGGGCTTCATCTTCCAACCCTTCGAGAGGCCTTTTGGCATCGAGCGCCCCTTCACCAACCGAGCGACGGCGCAGCTCATGAATCGGATGGACGGACACCTGCGCGCTTGGGTGGACGAACAAATCTAGTCGCGGGAAAAGCGACACAAAGGGCACCTCTTGTCGTGTTAATTTCCATCCATGCGCAGCGATGCCAGCAAGGTAAAGGCATATCATGATTACACTCGGCTCCATCCGCAACCGCCCGAGAAAGGGGACCCCCATGAGCCTTTGGCCTGAACTCGAGAAGCTGCAATCTGCAACCTGGGTCGACCTCACCCATCCGCTCACCAACGAGAGCCCCTACTGGGCGGGCATCCCGGAGGGTTCGGTCGAGCTCTGCCGTACCGTCTTTGACTACGACGAGGAGATGCTCTCCTGCCGCATCCACACCTACAAGTTCCCTGGTCAGTTTGGCACGCACGTGGACTTCCCGAGCCACTTCACCCCGGGCAAGGTCGGCTCCGAGGCGTTTGGCGTCGATAAGATGGCCATGCCGCTTTGCGTGATCGACCTCACGCCCAAGATTGCTGCCGAGGGTCCCGATGTTGCGGTGACGGTAGAGGATATCGAGGCGTGGGAGGCCGAGCACGGCCGCATCCCCGAGGGCGCCTTCGTGGCGCTGCGCACCGACTGGTACCTGCGCTGGCCGGACAACGCCGCCCTCAACAACTTCGATGCCGAGGGCGGCGAGCACTGCCCCGGTTGGTCGCTGCCGGCACTCCAGTTCCTCTACGAGGAGCGCCGCATCCAGATGAACGGTCACGAGACCTTTGATACCGACGCGTCCTACCTTGCCGCCGAGGCCGATGACCTTGCCTGCGAGCGTTGGGTCCTCGACCACGGGCACCTTCAGGTCGAGGTTATGGCGAACCTCGACAAGGTGCCCGCCACCGGCGCCATCGTCTTTGTAACGTGGCCGCACATCGAGGGCGCGACGGGCCTTCCGGCGCGCGTGGCCGCTGTCTTTGCCTAGCACCAAAACGCACCGCACGTACCGGCAGGACGCCCTAGGGTGTCCTGCCGTCTTTTATCCCTGGATACGCCCATGACCGAAACCGACCCGCAAACCTACCTCGCTGCGCGCCGCAACCGTGCCCGCGCCGCGCTCGCGGCCGCGTTCCCGCACACGATTCCCATTCTCGCCGGGTTCGTGTTCCTCGGCATCACCTGCGGCATCTATGCGGGCTCGCTCGGCCTCCCCTGGTGGATGCCCACCCTTATGAGCATCGTCATCTTCGCCGGTTCGGCGGAGTTTGTCGTAGCGTCGCAGCTTGCCGGCGCCTTCGATCCCCTCGCCACCTTTGCCGTGGTCCTCATCATCAACGCCCGGCACCTCTTCTACGGCCTCTCGATGCTCGAGCGCTTCCGCGGGCTCGGTCGCAAACGTCCCTACCTCATCTTTGGCATGTGTGACGAGACCTTTTCCATCAACTACGCCACCGAACCGCCCGCAGGCGTCGACCGGGGCTGGTTCATGTTGTGGGTGACGCTGCTCAACCACCTCTACTGGATCGTCGGTTGCACGCTGGGCGGCGTCTTTGGTGCGGTTGTCGCCACCTCCATCGAGGGCGTTTCCTTTGCCATGACGGCACTCTTTGTGGTGATCTTCCTCGACCAGTGGGAAAAGGACGCGCAGCATCTGAGTGCCTGCACGGGCGTCCTCGCTGCGGCAGCGGCGCTCGTCATCTTTGGTGCAGACAGCTTCATGATTCCTGCGATGGTGCTCATCCTCATCGCCGTCACGCTGCTGCGCAGCCGCATCGAGCGCGCCTACGGCACCGCGGGGGCGAGCCGCTCATGACAACCACGCAGATGCTCATCACCGTCTTTGCTGCCGGAGCGGCAACGGTTCTCACGCGCACCATCGCCTTCATCGCGTTTCCGCCGGGGCGCGAGACGCCGCGCTACATCTCCTATCTTGGGCATGCGCTGCCCGGCGCGGTTTTTGGCCTGCTCGTTGTGTACTGTCTAAAAGATGTCGACCCCCTCGAGGGCAGCCATGGCATCCTCGAGGCAGCGGGCATCCTGCTTGCGGGCGGCCTCTACCTCTGGCGCCACAGCATGCTGCTTTCCATCTTTGCCTCGACCGCGCTCTATATGGTGCTTGTGAACCTCGTGTTCTAGCGTACCGAGGGCGCGCTTGGGGACGCGCCCACGCCGCCGCGCGCCTCAAGCGCCGCGACGAGCTCTTCTACCACCTCT
Source organism: uncultured Collinsella sp. (assembly GCA_949285915.1). Taxonomy (GTDB): domain Bacteria; phylum Actinomycetota; class Coriobacteriia; order Coriobacteriales; family Coriobacteriaceae; genus Coprousia. The sequence goes on along the minus strand of CASDZW010000005.1, from coordinate 55,743 downwards.
ACGGCGTCCCCCACCACGCGATACTGCGCCGCACCAAAGATGGGCGCCTGCGCGTCCTCGTTCACGGCAATAACCTTGCCGGCGCCCGAGATGCCGGCCAGGTGCTGGATCGCACCCGACACGCCTATGCTCACGAGAAGCTCGGGCGCAACGGCGACCCCAGTTTGCCCCACCTGATGCGCGTAGTCGAGCCAGCCCGCCTCTACCAGCGGCCGCGTGCAACCGATCTGCGCCCCCAGAAGCTCCGCCAAGCGCTCCATATGCGGGAGGTTCTTCTTGGAGCCGATACCGCGCCCCACCACCACGAGACGCTTTGCCTGCGCGATGGATGAGGCCGAGGTGGCGCGCTCAAAGGCGAGGGTCCGCACGCGCGGCCGTACGTCCGCATCGAGCGGCGCCTCTTCAATCGCGCCCGTGTGGGAGGAGTCGAGCTCCGGTGCCGCAAAAACACCGGGACGCACCGTCGCCATCTGCGGACGGTGCACGGGGCACATGATCGTCGCCATGAGGTTGCCGCCAAAGGCGGGGCGCGTCTGATGGAGTAGACCCGTCTCGCTGTCGATGGAGAGCGCCGTGCAATCTGCCGTGAGACCCGTCTTGAGCTCCGCGGCCACGCGCGGGGCGAGCTCGCGCCCCAGCGGCGTGGCGCCAAAGAGCACGATCTCGGGGCGCCGGGCACGCGCGAGTGCGCACACCCAGCTTGCCAGCAGCTCAGGATCCACCAGCGCAAAGCGCTCGTCGCGCGCCCGGAGCACCCGGTCGGCGCCGCAGGCTATGAGCTCGTGCGCCACCGCATCGTCTGCGAGCTCGCCCTCGGCAACAAGCGCCACCACCTCGCAGCCCCGCGCCGCCGCGAGCTCGCGGGCCTTGGCGGTAAGCTCGCGGGCAACGGGCATAAGGTACCCGTCGCGGTCCACCTGCGCGAATACCCAGATATCGCGATAGGCCCCCAGGTCGCTTTGCGTTACCTCATCACGCACGAGCGATATGGCACCCACCGGGCAGGCGTCGACGCACGCCCCGCAAAGCACGCAGCCCTCCGTTGGGCGCGCGAGTCGGTCCACGACCTCGATTCCCGCCGTGGCGCAGGCGCGCTCGCAGCGCTTGCAGCCGATGCAGCGATCGGCGTCAATTACGAGTCCCGCCATCAGGCCACCCCCTCGATAATCTCTACCAGGCGGAGCGCCTGCTCCGCCGGCGTTCCGTCGACCGCCACCGATTCCCGTTGGCTCTCGGGCACAAAGGAGCGCACCACCTGCGTGGGTGACCCGGCGAGCCCCGTGCGCGCGGCGTCCGCACCCACGGCAGCGGCGCCGAGCACCTCCACCGGCATCTCTGCGGCGGCGCGCACCCCCGCGATGCTCGGCATGCGCAGCTGGGCCGCCTCGCGCGCAAGCGTGAGGACCGCCGGCAGCGGCAGCTCGAGCGCGGCCGTGCCCCCATCCACCGCGGCGCGCACCGCTATGGCGCCCGCGCCGCAGGTGAGAACCTCGCGCACATCGGTCGCGCACGTCGCGCCAAGGGTGGCGGCAAGCTCGGGGCCGATCTGGGCGGTGTCGCCGTCAACGGCCATCTTGCCGCAGAGCACAAGATCAGGCTCTCCCCACTGCTTCGCCAGATGGGCGATGCCGCAGCTCAAGGCATAGGTGGTGGCAAGGGTGTCTGCACCCGCAAACGCCCGGTCAGATAGAAGGAGCGCCCCGTCCGCCCCACGGGCAAGGCAGTCGCGCAGGAGCGCCTCGGTAGCCGGGATGCCCATGGAGAGCACGCTCACCCGGCACGGCTCGCCCGCGCGCCGCCGCTCCTCGGCCAAAGAGAGCGCAACCTCGAGCGCCGTCGCGTCAAACGGATTCACCACCGACGCGCCGCCGTCGCGCACGATCGTGTTGGTCACCGGGTCCATCTTGACCTCGGTCGAGGCGGGCACCGCCTTTACGCAGACCACGATATGCATCTCTCACGCACCCCCTTCCAGCAGGCTCTCGTCAAAGAGGTTTCCTCGGCCAAACATACCCGCGGGATCGAACGCGCGCTTGACGCGCGCCATCTCGCAAAGCGCCCCCTCGCCGTACATGGCCTTGAGGAAGTCGCGCTTCAGCTTGCCCACACCGTGCTCGGCAGAGACCGCACCGCCCATGGCGGCGACCTCGCGCGCCCACCGGGCGAAAAGCTCCTTGCCGGCGGCGTAATCTGCGGCGTCGTGCGGCAAAACGTTCACGTGCAGGTGGTTGTCGCCAATGTGCCCCCACGCGGCGGCCTCAAGCCCGGCCTCGGCCAAGGTCGCGCGGTAGAGCGCCACGACCTCGTACAGGCGCTCGTTGGGCACCGCCATGTCGCTGCCGAGTTTGGTGATGGCAGAATCGGTCCGGCGGCGCTCATCAATGAGCATGTTCACGCTCTCGGGCACCGCATGGCGGAAGAACGTGAGCGCCTCTCGGTCGGTATCGGTACGGGCAACCCAAGTATCGCGCTCGCTTCCGCCCACCGCGGCGAGCACCTCGCCCACAAGCGAAAGCTCCGCCATGGCCTCGTCTTCAGAGGCGCATTCGAGCTCGACAAACAGGCAGCACCCCGCCCCCTCAGGCGGCTCCACAAGCGAGGCAAACGCCGCGCCCGACGCACGCTGGGCGCGCAGGATCTCGAGCGCGGCGTGGTCGAAGTATTCGATAGCCGAGGCGCACGAGAGGCGCTCGCGCAGCGCGCACGTGGCGTCGAGCGCCTGCCGCTCCTCCGCCAGAAAGCAGCTAACCCCCCACGTGACCGCGGGCGCGGGCATAAGCTCGAGTTCAAGCTCGGTTATGACGCCGAGGGTGCCGTCCGAGCCGATGATGAGGTCGATGGCGTCCATATCGTCCGCAACGTAGTAGCCCGAGGCGCTCTTGCACGCAGGCATGCGGTAGCCCGGCAGCTCGGTCGCGATTATACGGCCACCCTCGGTCGTGAGCGTAAGCGCCCTGCCGCAGGCGCGTGCCTCGCCGCGACGAAGCGCGAGCACGTCCCCGTCGGCGAGTGCGAGACGCAAGCCGCTCACGTGGCCGCGCATGGCACCATAGCGATAACTCCGCGCGCCCGAGGCGTTGCAGGCGGCCATACCGCCCAAGCAGGCGGACGCTTCGGTGGGATCGGTCGGAAATATCTGCACGGGCGCCTGCGCAAACGCGTCCAGCGCCGCGCGCGACGCCGCATCCCACCCGCTTGCGGGGATATCGCGGGCAGAGAGGTGCTTGCGCAGGTCGAGCAGAACAACACCCGGCTGGACGCGCAGGTAGAAGCGCCCCTCGTCGTCTTTGCGCAGGCCCAGATAGCGGTTCATGCGTGAGAGGTTCATGATATGGCCGCCCGCGGGCACCGCACCGGCGGCAAGGCCCGTTCGGGCGCCCTGGACTGTCACGGGCACGCCCTCGGCAGCGAGTGCACGCAGCACGGCGCGGACCTCGTCCTCATCCGTCGGGAACGAAATGCTCTCTGCCCAGCCGCGACTGCGCGACTCGTCACGGGCGTAGTCCTCAAACTCGGCATCGAAGGTATGAATGAGCGCTTGGGCGTTGTCTCTTGCCATCGTCTCTCCCTACGGGGCGGTCTGGCGCGTTGCGCGGGCCATCGTCTGTGAGGATGCACTTTACCAAACAAAAGCGCGTGCTCCCCATTGTATCGGGCGCGCTGCATGCGCCCCCAAACAAGCCAATGCCGTAACGGTCCCGAAAGAAAGCGCCGCCGCGAATCGTGCCAGATACAGGGGATGTGTCCGCAATATGGAAGAACCCCCTTCATGCTCCCGCCCGGACGCGAACGTTTTAAAAAATCGCAAACGGGGCCTCTGAGCTGGGCCGGTCAGATTGCGGTTGGACCCCTTCGAATATCTGTAAGACCTCGTCCGTACGCTTGGCATATCGAGCGAGAAGACGATGCGCTCGGCGCATCGCAAGGACGGGAGGAGATCATGGCACTGTACTGGCCCCATAGCAACGTTGCTCTCGATGTGACCGACGACCCCCAAAGCATGCCGGTTGACCGGGATGCGTTTCCCAACATTCGCGTCGTATCCGCTACCTGTGCGGAGCTACGCAACCCCACTCTGCGGCGTCTGGTCACCGAACGCCTTGCAACAGCAGCACGCGGAACGGCCGCGCAGGCCTCCCTCACCTCCTACGCCGCGCAGGCACAGCTGCAGCGCTACCTTGCAACCGCCTACCAATCGGGAGGTGACGCTGCTTAAATCCTAGATGCGCCGCCTTCGCCCGCACGCCCTTGCGCTCACGTTCATCTGAGGTTGTTTCAACCGCTCGCTCATAAAGCATGTATGCTTAAGGGGCGCACCGCCGTGCGGGAAGGTACGTATCACGAAAAGAGGTGAGCCGTCGGCCATGGATTCGGTAGGTGAAGAAGCCGCATCTGTACAGCAGGTAGACCATCCCGAGTCTGCCGAGCTCATCGAGCTTGTGGACCGCATCGTGCGCGGTGCCTACAGCCATGACTATGAGCCGCTCTTTAGCCGCGCCACACCCGACTGCACGCTCGTCACCGCATGCGGCCCGACTTTCTCGGGACTGGAAGACATGCGCGCGAACCTCGGCAAGCGCGCTGACCTCCCCGACTTCATCGTGCGCGACGCGCAGTTCAGCATCACCCGCTCAAGCGACCCCAATGACGTGACCGTCGTGGGCACGTTCACCATCTACTCCGATTTCTCCGAGCGCCAGGTGATCATGGCAGAGAACCAGATGGTGAGCATGTGCCTGCGCAAGCAGGATGGCGTCTGGCGCATCTACCTCGCCCACTTCTCTACCCAGCATCAGGCGCCCGCGCAAAGCGAGGAGCGGCCCCTCGAGATGGGCGAACGCACCTACCGCTACGTGCAGGCGATTCTGCGCGCCGGCCGCCACGGGAGCGAGGCTCAGGACCGCATCACCATCGTCTCGCGCGGCACCACGGTCTTTGTGAACCCGCGCCTGCTCATCTACGCCGAGGCCGCGGGCAAGACCACCATCTTGCATCTCACCAACGGGACCACAGAGGTTCGCCAGCTTCTGTCGGCCGTCGAAGAGCTGCTGCCCTCGCAGTTTTTGCGCATCTCGCGCAAGCACGTGGTAAACATCGGGTACGTCGAGCGTGTTGAGAACGACGGCATCATGCTCGCAGACGGCGCCCGGCTCCCCCTCCCCAAGCGTCGCGCGCAGGAGCTCCGTCAAACGATCATCGAGCGTGCCCGGGACCTCCAGGAAAAACGAGCCTGATCGACCCGTCGCGGCCTACGGCTAAAAGCGCTGCCCGACACTCCGGCAATATATCCCGCACCAATAACGAACACCTGTTTGTCTCTGTGGTATGATAGAGAGATTCCACGTAGCGGATGAACGGGAGGTGGGACATGGCGGCGGACATCGATATCCACGAGCTCATCGCACGGCTCAACGCTAACGAGCGCCTGCGCCAGAGCTCCCACTTCTCAAAGAGCGTCTATAAGGACGAGCCCATCGTGCGGACCGGCCGCCAGATGGCGAGCTACCTGCCCGACCGTTACCGCCAGATGCGCGGCATCTCGCGCTGGCAGGAGCGCTCGCCCGAGTCGCGGGGCCGCTGGCTGTCTGAGGCCGAGCTGTTCTACCGGCAGGCTCGCTTTATGGAGGACTTTGAGGACGACTGCCCCTACCACGGGAGCTTTGCCTCCTACTATCCCACCTACAACGATATGAGCGACCGTCAACTACGGGGGTACTTCACCTGGCGTGCCGCCGTGCGCCGCGGCGAGGTGGCCGAGGCGCCCAAGTCGTTTGCCTACGTTTACCTGTACGAGCTCATCAACGGTATCGGTGCCAAAAACCCGCTCGACGGCTACCACAAAATTCGCTCCTTCTGGGAGAGCTTTCGCACCTTCGCCCCCGATATCGACCGCAACGTACGCGCTTGGCTCCACGACTACGTGATCTACCACGCGCTCGACCCCGAGCTTCTGGCCGACGATCCTGTCCGCAAGCTCGACCTCGAGCTCATCGCCATCGCGCGCGCCTTCACACCGTTTGACCCGGCGCTTGTCGATTGGCTGGACGAGGACGCGCCGCTCGCGGATGCCGCCTCGCCGCAGGAAACGGCACCCAACACTATAACGGGCGGTGGGAAGTCGGCGCGCCGCGCTCAGGCGCCCGCCCTCCCTCTGCCGCCGGATGAAGCCGCAGAACAGCGGCTCTTCGAGGCCATCGATCTTCACTCCTCCTACCGTCTGAGCGCCTCGAGCCTTTTCCACGAGCACCCGGACGACCTTCGCCATGTGGCCTCAGCGGTCTTTGTCCGCATGCTCGCCTACTATCGAAAGAACCGTACGCACGGTCTGGTGGAGAGCTCTTTTGGAGAGGAGGCCGAGATGGGCTATACCATGTTCGGCTCCGCCGTCTTCTTTGAGGAGCACCCTCACTCAGACGCCGAGTACGAGCTCGACCCCATTCACCGCTACCGCTGTCGTCGCGGTCTTTGGACCTGCCGACGCATCTACGGCGGTCAGGGGCGCAGCAGAGCTTGGGGCGAGATCGCTCGGGCCTGCGACTTCCGCCTGCGCGAGGCACTCTCCTTCGAGCCGCAGCTCAAAGAAGCAAAATGTCCCAAGTATCTTGCGAAGATCATCGATCGCGAGATAGAGGCGTGGCTTGCTTGGAAGGAAACTTCCGCACCGCGCGTCATAGACATCGACCTCTCCAAGCTCTTGGGCATCCGCAGCGCTGCGGCAGAGACGCGGGAGGCGCTGCTCATCGACGAGGAGCGGGAAGAGGAGGAATCCAATCTGACCGAGTCTGCCCCGAGCGCCCCGTGGGGCGAGGCGGATTCTCCCTCCGCTTCGAGCAGTCCTGCTCTGCAGGAGGCGTCACTGGCGCCTCCTGTTCGTGCGGAACTCGCGGAGGGAGAATCCGCCTCGCCCCACGGACAGCTCGCTCAAACGACTGCGGCACAGGCATCATCAGACGGACTGCTTACGTCTGAGGAATCTGCGTACGTTGCCGCCCTTCTGGACGGTGGAGCGGCGACAATGCCCGCGGGAATGTCTGAGGATCTGCTGGTAGACACCATTAACGAGAAACTCTTCGACCTGCTCGGCGACACCGCCATCGAATTCGGCCCCACGGGCCCGTGCATCATAGACGACTACCGTGACGACATACGGGAGCTGATTGCATCATGACCGATACCGCATCTGTGCCACGCGTTCCCAAACGCGTCGCCGCCGTCATCCTGAACTCGCTCAAGGGCGGCGTCGTACCGCGCATCGGCCTCCCCTACATCACCGTGGGGCGAGAGGTCGAGATTCGGGCGCTTCTGACCGACCTCGCCCTCATCGCGGACGGCGGCGCTTCCTTCCGCTTCCTCGTGGGCCGCTACGGCGCGGGCAAGAGCTTCCTTCTACAGACTATCCGCACCCACGCCATGGGCGAGAACTTCGTCGTGGCGGACGCGGACCTCTCCCCTGAGCGCCGCCTGCAGGGCGGACAGGGCCAGGGTCTTGCCACCTACCGAGAGCTCATCCGCAACCTCTCTACCAAGACGCGCCCCGAGGGCGGTGCGCTCACACTCGTCCTCGACCGCTGGGTAGCGGCAACGGGCGATGATGCCACCGGCGAGGACGCCCTCGCTGCCCAGATGGCGCCCCTCGAGGAGCTCGTCCACGGCTTCGACTTCACGCGCATGCTCCGTCGCTATCGCGCAGCATCGCTCGAGGGCGACGACGAGACCAAGAGCTGCGTCATCAAGTGGCTGCGCGGCGAATACCGCACCAAGAGCGAGGCGCGTACGGAACTCGGCACGACCACGATCATCACCGATGATGACTGGTACGACTACATCAAGCTCTTTGCGCAGTTCCTTGTGGGCGCGGGCTACAAGGGGCTCCTCGTCCTCATCGACGAGCTCGTGAATCTCTTCAAGATTCCCAACACCGTCACGCGCCAGTACAACTACGAGAAGATCCTCACGATGTACAACGACACCCTCCAGGGAAAGGCGCACCACCTGGGCGTCATCATGGGCGGGACACCGCAATCCATTGAGGACCGCCGGCGCGGCGTTTTCTCGTACGAGGCGCTCCGTTCGCGCCTCACGCAGGGCCGCTTCGCCCGCGAGGGCATGCGCGACATGCTCGCCCCCATCATCAACCTGCATCCGCTCACCTACGAGGAACTGCTCGTCCTCATCGAAAAGCTCCAGCAGATCCATGCGGGATACTTTGGGTACGAGCCGCGCCTCACCGAGCAGAACCTTGTCGATTTCCTCAAGATCGAGTTCGGCCGCGTGGGGGCGGATACGTACCTCACCCCGCGTGAGGTCATCCGCGATTTCATCGAGCTGCTCGACATCGCCTATCAGAACCCCGCGCTCACCGTCGACGACCTGCTGCGCGAGGTTGGCGGCAGCGCGATTGCCGACCGCGATCCTAACGAGGACGAAGGTGTTGGTGCAAGCGCACTCGGCACTCCGGCAACGGCAGCAAGCACCTCGGTCGCGCCAAGCTCTCCTGCTCGTGATGCGACAGCGTTTGCCGAGTTCACGCTGTAGGAGCTCGGGGTTGCAGCGTCCGCTGCTAAAGTAAACCTCTTATCACGTAAGCGAACGTTAGTTCTATTTTGTGGTATACTATACCGTATCGAGCGGGCGGTGCCCTCCGAGTCTCGCAGGGAGAAGGGAGGGATCCTATGCTCGCAGCCTTAACTCGTCTCCTGTGCGCTGCAGCCATACTGCTCGCACTGGTGATTATCCTGGTTCTGCTGATCGGATAAGACACTAACCGACGGGTGAAGCCGCGTAAATGGGAACAGCCGCCTTATGCGGAGACGGCTGTTCGGCGCGGGCTTCCCCGCCTATCACCTTACCGCAGGAGGGCTTTAAACCTTCTGCTCGTACCGAGTATACGCCAACGCGTCCCTGCGCAGCGCGGGGTCTCACCGGGGCGTCGAACGCCCATTGTTGTCTTGGTCGTTCGACGTTTGGCGGGTATGCGCCTATGAGAGGAGGATGGAATATGGGCGTCTTCGAACGGTACGCGCCGTTTATCCAAGACTTCATCTACGACCACGATTGGGAGGGGCTTCGCTCCATCCAAGTCGCGGCAGCAGATGCCATTTTCAACACCGACGACCATGTCCTCCTCACGGCGTCGACCGCCTCGGGCAAGACAGAGGCGGCTTTCTTTCCCATCCTCACGCTCTTTGACGAGGACCCACCCGCAAGCGTGGGCGCCCTCTATATCGGCCCACTCAAGGCTCTCATCAACGATCAGTTCCTGCGCCTGAACGACCTCTGCGACGAGGCGCACATCCCCGTCTGGCACTGGCACGGCGACGTCGCTGCCTCGCACAAACGCAAACTCATGAAGGAGCCGAGCGGTATCCTGCAGATTACGCCCGAGTCGCTCGAGGCACTCCTCATGCACAAGCACGCCGCGATGCCCAGGATCTTCGGCGATCTTCGCTTTGTGGTGATCGACGAGGTGCATTCGCTCTTGCGCGGCGACCGCGGCGGCCAGACGCTTTGCCTCATCGAGCGCCTCTCGCGCATGGCGGGCGTCGAGCCGCGCCGCATCGGGCTCTCCGCGACCATCGGCGACCCCAAGCGCACGGGTGCTCTTCTTGCCTCCGGCACGAGCCGCGGCTGCGTCATCCCCCGTTTCGAAGAGCCCCGCCGCACCTGGCGCCTCTCCATGGAGCACTTCTACATCACCGGCCCGCAAGCGACGGAGCGCGCGCGGGATGAGCTTGGCCACGCGGGCGCAGCGACAAGCGCATTGCGGTCAGACGGCACCATCGCGGCCGACGTCATTGCCGTCGAGCGCGTCGACGCAAGCGAGGTGCCCGAACTGCCCGGCGCGCTGAGCGCAGCGGAAGGCACGAGCGCAGACGCCCCGCATGGCACCACCGAGAACGATAAGGTCCGCATCCCGCCCGTTGAGGAGAACGCCCTTCTTGCCCCGAGCGACCAGGCGCCCGCCGACGCGGACCCCGGCATCGGCTACATCTTCGAGCGCACGCGCGGCGCCAAGTGCCTCGTCTTCGTAAACTCCCGCGAGGAGGCTGAGGCGGTCTGCACGATGCTTCGCGCCTACTGCGAGGCGGCGCACGAGCCCGATCGCTTCCTCATCCACCACGGTAACCTCTCCAGCGCCATCCGCGAGACCGCCGAGGAGATCATGCGCGACGAGGACCGTCTCGACACCACGGTCACCACCGCGACCCTGGAGCTCGGCATCGATATCGGCCGCCTCGAGCGCGCCTTCCAGATCGATGCCCCCTTCACCGTGTCGAGCTTCCTGCAGCGCATGGGCCGCACCGGCAGGCGCGGGAGCCCGCCCGAGATGCACTTTGTCATGCGCGAGGAGCAGCCAGAGCCCCGCACCACCATGCCGGAGACCATCCCGTGGAAACTCTTACAGGGCATCTCGCTCGTAGAGCTCTACCGCGAGGAGAAGTGGGTCGAGCCACCGCGCCTCGACCGCCTGCCTTACAGCCTGCTCTACCACCAGACCATGGCCACACTCGCATCGACCGGCGAGCTCACACCGGCCGCACTTGCCGCGCGCGTGCTCACCCTCTCCTACTTCCACCGGGTCTCGGCGGACGACTTCCGCGTACTTCTGCGCCACCTCATTGAGACGGATCATATCGAACAGACCGAGGGCGGCGGCCTTATCGTCGGCCTCACGGGCGAGCGCTACACCAACTCGTTCAAGTTCTACGCGGTGTTCCAAGAGAACGAGGAGTTCACGGTGCGCTGCGAATCGGCGGAGCTCGGCACCATCGTCAACCCGCCACCGCCCGGCGAGCGCATCGCCATCGCAGGCGCCTGCTGGGTGGTCGAGGAGGTCGACTGGAAGCGTCACCTCGTGTACTGCACGCAGGTCAAGGGGCGCGTTCCCGCCTACTTTGGCGACTGCCCGGGAGACATCCACACCCATGTGCTCGAGCGCATGCGCCGGGTCCTCGCCTCGCACGAAACTTATCCCTACCTCCAGGAGAACGCACGCGCCCGCCTCGCGCAGGCGCGGCGCACCGCGGAGCTCTCGGGCGCTGCAACCGAGCCCCTCATCAACCTGGGCGGGGACACCTGGGTCCTTATCCCCTGGCTCGGGAGCTACGCCTTCCTCGCCCTCGAGCGCCTCATCAAGATCAAGTGCGCCAAGGACCTTGGCATCTCGGGCGTGGACGTCGCCCGCCCCTACTTCATGCAATTCAAGATGAAGGCCAGCTCAGAGGAGTTCTTCGCTACCGTGGCGGACGCGGCGGAAGCGCTTGAGAGCCCCATCGAGCTCGTCTACCCAAGCGAGGTCCCCTACTTTGACAAGTACGACGAGTTCTTGCCCGCCGAGCTTGTGCGCAAGGGCTTTGCCGAGGGCGTGCTCGATATCTCAGGCATGCGGGAGCGCGTACGAGAATGGTCGACTTGCTAACTCGACGCCTACAGGATTTGCCAAGAGAGCTGACGACGGGCAGAATTGTATCGCCGGGCTACGCCTGCAAGAGCTCAGGCCTTTCATGGGGGGTTCGGAGGCTTGGCCTTTCGTCCAGACGCGCCTGTATGCTCGCCTTGGTAACATAGGTGTTGCGCCCTTGCCGATACCCTTCAAGTCCGCCAGTTGATATTAACTGCGTGATACGCGGACGAGATACCCCCAAAAGGGCCGCCGCTTCCGTGGCAGTCACGGCGTCAATGGCGGTAAGTGACACCTCAACCCCAACGAGCAGAATTCTTCCCCCATGCTGCGGCGCGTTTCCCAACACTGGCTTGGGAACCACGGCGCCCGTCATAAGCCAATGCTCTGCCATGCCTTTTAGCCAATCAGCCGCCATCGCGGCTGCATCTTCATAAGAAACGCCCTCGGTTCCACCATCAAGGTTACAGGGAATCGCAAGGACATATCCCTCGCTTTCGAATAACTCGAATTCCTGAAGAACAAACATAGTCTTCGCTCCTTCGCAATGCAGGCATCGTCATTTCTTGATTCCCGCCTGCTTCTTTATCTTCTCGAACAGCGCATTGGGAATCTCGCGGTGGCGTGGAACCTGAGTGAAATGAACACCATCTGTCCAGTGCTCATGGTTGGTACCGCCCGTCGGTTTCAATCCGGCGGATCTGAGAATGTCAGTAACCTCCTTGCGCTTGACCATAGCCTACTCCAATCTTAACTCATTTAAGACCGTAGATAAAGAACGGGTCATTCTTTTTTCCGACCCAAAGTCACCTCAACGATGGACAGTACAGTTGCCTCACTGCATCAGAGAAGATGTGAGGTTATCGTCCATGGTCAGGTACACAAGAGCATCGGCAACATCCATCGCGTTCACGGGGCAGTGGCGCAGGAAGCGCTCGTCGTTGGTGACGAGGACATCTGCATGGCAGCGCATTGCCGCCGCCGCGATGAGCGCATCCTCGAAATCGTGCACTTGGCTACGGTATTTTCCCGCAAGCCATACATCCGAGATGTCAACCGCTACCGGTGTTGCAATCTCCTGCATGTTTTCAACGCACGCCCAGGCAAAATGCTCTGCAGCGCGAGCAGCTTCTTCTGTAAGCTCCCCCTCCGCCTCACGTGCGCGGCGCTTACAAACCGAAGCCAGAGCATAATAGACATCTTTTGCGCTACTCACCGCAAAGGCAAGTTCACAGCCTCTCTCGCCCGCCTTCTCGAGAAGAGCACTGCTCTGGAGATGCTTCTCACGTGCACCGTCAAACAGATCGAGCCAGACGTTAGTATCGATCGCAAGCACTATCGGTCGCTTCATTGGATATAGCCTTTCTCCCGAAAATGCTCTTCTCGCAACAGGTCGTAATACTCACGTTCAGATAGAGCCCGGCGATCGGAATCCGGCTGAGGCACTATAGCGAATTCTTTGAAAAACTTCTCCATAAGCGATGCCCCTCTGCGCACCGCCTCAATCTTGCGGTGACGCTCGGCCATCTCATCAGCAGAGGGAGCTGCTGAATCCGGATCGAGCGCCTCATGCAAGCGCTCGGGCTCATCCTGATAGCGCACCGCGAGCGACCATAGCATGCGCACCGCCTGCGTAGGCGTGAGTCCCGCCGCCGCAAGCGCAGCGTCGCCCGCCTCCTTGAGCTCGGCATCGATACGCGCGTTAACCTGAGCCTGTCGCGGTTTTTGCGGAGTACTTTGGTCAGTCATTCTTCCGCGTAGCACCTGCGGCGCCTGTTGCCGTGGCTTCTCGCGAACTGCCGTCGTTACTGCCATACGATTCACCTCGCCCACCCAGCTTGCATCCACACAAGTATGCTAGCAGATAAGGCACACGCTTTAAAGCATGTAAAGCAACACGCTGGCAACTAGAGCGTGAGTTCAAACACCCCTCGCTCGCGGTCATAGCCCTCGCCCAGCACCTGCGCGCAGAGGTCGTGGCACCATGCGAGCGTGAAGTCGCCGCACCCGCCCGATCGGCGGATGCCGTTGGCGCCGGCAAGCTCCTCGGTGTAGGAGGCTATGGGATAGGACGCCATCTGCGTATCGAGCGAAAGGTGGCTCACCACCGGCGTGAGCGCAACGCCGGCCAAGCGTGGCGCGTCGCCGGCCATCTCAAAGGTCACCTTGGCAAAACCGCCCACCATGGTGTCCTTGCGGGCCTGCCAGGAGATGAAGTTGCCAAGCGACCAAAACACGGGCATCTGACCGCCGTCCGGGCGCGCGACGAGCTCAACCGGTTCGAGCACGTGCGGGTGCGTGCCAATGACGGCGTCAACGCCGAGCTCGGCAAAATAAGCCGCCCATTCGCGCTGCCCGTCAGTAGGCTCGAGCTGGTACTCGACGCCCCAGTGCGGGCAAACCACCACGATATCTGCCCCTTGCTCGCGCCCAGCGGTAACGTCGGCGGCGATGGCCTCGCGCTCGAGCATGTTCACGCACCACGGACTCGCCGCGGGGATGGGGATGCCGTTGGTGCTCTCGGTATAGTTCAAGATGGCAACGGTGATGTCGTCACGTGTGATAAGCGGGATCTCGGCTGCCGCCTCGGCCGTCTCGGCGATTCCCGCGCTCACGACCTCGGGATGGTTCTCGCGCCAGAATGCGCGCGTGGCCTCGATGCCGGCAAAACCTTTGTCGAGGGCATGGTTGGTGGCCGAGCATGCCACGTCAAAACCCGCAGCAGCCTCGGCATCGCCCATCTCCTGCGGGCTGTTGAACGCCGGATAGCCGGAGAGCCCCAGCGCATCGCCGCCGAGCACGGTCTCCTGGTTCACGATGGCGATGTCCGCATCCTCGATAAGCTCGCGCGCGGGAGCGAAGATGTGGTCGTAGTTGCGCGTGCCGTCCGCACGCTCGCCGCTCATCCACACGCCCTCATGCACGAGCACATCGCCCACCATGGCGATGGACACGCGCCGGGGCTCGGAGACGGAGTCCTCGATGGTCGCAAGGCCGCCTCCCGCCGATGTCCCAGCGGAGCCAGAGCCACCTAGGAGGTCGGGCGCGCACCCCGTAAGAGCGGAGAGCGGCAGCAGCGCCGCGCCGCCGGCGAGCGCCGCAAGGACGCTCCTACGCGAAACGAGGTGCGGGACAGGGCGCCCCGCGTCCGTACGGTCCGGTGTGTTGCTCGGCATATCCTGCTTCATGGGGCACTCCATCGACGCGGCCTTCTCCCGCCAGTATACGCAAGGTTCGAGGGTGCGGTAAACCGAGCGCCGGGCCGGGTCTGCCAAAGGCGCCGTTTATACGCGTTAGCGCCTGAACGAGGCTTACGCCTCAGCCGCACGTTTAGTCCCGAAGGGGCGTGCCCAGAAAGTCCTCGTCAAAGGGAATGGCATCGGTGAACGCATACGCCCCGTCGGTTGCGATGATGAGGTAGTTGTCCTCCCCGCCCCAGAGCTCGTCGGTCGCAGGGATGATGTGCACGTGGGCGAACACCTCGGCGAGCGTCGCCGCCTCGTCGCGCAGAAACGTGAGGTCGCGCCCCTCCTCGCGCGAGACCACGTTGGTGAGGTAGAGGCCACCCGAGCGGAGCACCGCGTGTACGGAACGCACGGCCTCCACGGTGGCAAGCGCATGCACGGGCTCGGCGCCGGAGAATGTATCGTTCACCACGGCGTCATAGGGCGCGCGGCAGTGCACGGCCGTGGACGTTGCCGCAAACTCCATGCCGGGCGCAAGCTCGTCGATGAGCTCGCGGCCGTCCGCCTCCATGATGTACAGCCTGCCGCCTACCTGACGCTTAAGCTCGTCAACAAAAAACCAGCGCTGTGCAAGCTCGATGACCGAAGGGTCGGACTCCACCACATCGAGCATGAGCTCCGGATGGCGGGTGAGGGTGTACTTGGGCCAGGCAAAGCCGCCACCGCCGATCGCGAGCGCGCGCTCGATACCGTGCCCATGCGCGGCGCGCATCTCATCCTCTACCTCAAACATCACCTCAAAGGCGCGCTGGTAGGCAAATACCGGCTCAAAGCGCCGCTCGTCCAGATACGTAGCCGACTGGTAGACACCACCGCTCTCGAGCACGCGCACCGGCTCGCCGTCGGGAGAGGCGATCTCGCGCACCTGAGGCGCAGGAGACGCGGCGCCCGCTTTTGCCTGCGCGCGAACGTGCAGGTAGAGCCCAATTAGGACCACCGCCAGCACCACCAAGACGATGACGATGCCCGCAGGCGGCAGGGTCGCAAGCTGCAGGGCGAAGGCGATCACCAAGATGAGGCCGACCGTCGCGAGCATCTGGTGCGCGTCACGCATGTTCATGAGAGCCTCCGTTTTGACCTTTCCGCCCGTGTTGCGGAATTTCATGCCCATAACCGACTTGAGCATTTTTGCCCAAATGTGCGCCATTTGACGTCTTGGTGAGATCGCGCCGCTGGTAGAGGCCACAATCGACAAAGCCAAGCCGTCGATAGTAGGCGCGCGTGCCCACCGAGCTGATGACGTTTATGTGCATGAAACCCGCGTCGTGGGCAATAGCACAGGCGCGCTCCACCAGATCGCGGCCGAGTCCGCGGTGCTGCGCTGCCGCGCCCGCCTCGCCCACACGCTCCGCCATGCCGTACACGTGGACCTCACGGATCATGGCCTCGTTCGGCTGGACAGGGGCCGCAAGCCCCGCAGCGGCCATCTCCTCCGCAAGCGCGCGGACCGCGTCCGCGTGCGGCAGCGACAGGCGCAGAAAACCCGCGATGCGCCCCTGTCCGTCCACCCACTGCAAAAAGTGCTCGTCGGTCGTCTGGGTTTGATAGCAGACCTCATCGAGGACGAGCTCGTCCACATCGACCTCGTGGGTACCGATCTCGCGGAAGCGAATCTCGCGCACGGGTCCCTCGCCCGCGCGTTCCTGTGCCCGCAGGCGCTCCTCCACAAGCTGGCGCAGGTTGGGCTTCTTGTTGCCCGCCTTGATGTCGCCCGAAGAGAAGTCGCGGATCATGCGCGACACGCGCGTCCACGCGGGGGTGGCGCGCACGTCGGCGCAGAGCACATCGATAAGCTCGTCTTCTGTATAGGGGCGCCACGCACCGCTCTCCCAATCGCGGCAGAGTGCCGCGCCGTCGATAAGGGCGCAGGGGTAGAGCTTCACCTCGTCGGGCATAAAGGCGGGGTCGGAAACGAGGCGACGGTAATCCTCCCTATCGCCCGCCGGGTCCGCCCCAAGCAGATTCACCATGGCGTGTGCATGAATCTTAAAGCCAAAAAGACGCAGGTACGAGAAGGAGCGGGCGATGCGGTCGTTCGCGGTGTTGCGACCGTTGATGTCGAGGATACGCTGGCAGGTGCTCTGCACGCCCATCTGGATCTTAGTTGCACCCATACGGCGGATGAGGGCGAGGCGCGCGGGCGTGATGGCGTCCGGCCGGGTCTCTATGACAAGGCCCACAACGCGGTGGCGCGCATCCTCGTTGCGGCGCTGCTCGACCTCGAGCTCCTCAATCGACGCGGTCTGCGCGGCAGAAGCGCAGCGCCAGGCGGGACTCTCGCCAAAGAGACGCGCGATAGCGGCGTTGTAGGTGGTAGTGCCGGCGTTGACCTCGGCCTGCAGGCGGGCGAGCTCGGCGGCGTCGACCCCCAGATACGTCGGGGACGTGGAGGCGGCGGGCTGCCTCCCGCATGCCCGGGCGGCATCGCCGCGAGCAGGAGCGGGGGCAGATGAGGCGGGTAGGATGCCCCATGTAGCGAGCTCCGCGCGGCGGCGGCGCACGCCGGGCGGCACGGGGTCGTTCTCTGCGGGGGCGGCGGCATCCTCGTCGGCAAAACCCCTCAGCAGCGGATTCTCCGCTACGCCCGCGATGGCGCCGTCGTTCAGCGCCCGGAAGAGCTCGCGGATGAACCAGATCTGATACCCCTCCGGATAGTCGCTCCACGTGCCCCCGAGTACGATGAGCTCGATCTTGTCGGTCGCGTGCCCCATCTGTACGAGCGCCGTAAGGCGGGCAGACACCTGCAGGTAGGGGTCGAAGGCGTTCTGCGCGGCGCGCTCGCAAGCGGGCTCGTCGGCCAGATAGCTCTTGGGCATGCGCAGGTCGCTTGGGCAGAACCGACACGATCCCGAGCACGGCCACGGCTTGGTGATGACGGTGATGGTTGCCACCCCCGAGGCCGAACGGCGCGGTTTCATGCGAAGCACCTGGACGAGCTTGCGCTCGATATCGGGCGTGATGTCCCACGCGGCCCAGCGCTCGGGTTCTTCTGTCTTGATGCGCTGGTAAAAGGGCAGAAGGCGTCGTTTGGCAAAGGCGCGCTTATCGCCGCCCGCGTGCTTTGCCGCCGCATGGATGAGCTTCACGAGCACGCGGTCATCCACCTGCTCGCCCGCGCGCAGGCGCTCGACGATATGCAATACAATCTCTTCCATAGTCTGAGATTCTATACTAAGAGCCGCTTTCCCCGGCGACCGGGCGCATGCGCGCATGCGCCGAGAGGACCCCATGGATACCGATGACGCCCGCGCCCTCATCGCGCTCAACAACCGCTTCTACCGCGACCACGCCGCGTCCTTCTCCGCCACGCGCACGGCGCCGTGGCAGGGCTGGGCACGCGTAGTCGAGCTTGCCGCAAGCGCGTCTGACACCAAGGCGGACGCGCCCCTGCGCGTACTCGACCTTGCGTGCGGCAACATGCGGCTCGCTCGGCACCTCGCCCGCACCCTCCCGCGCACCCGTATCAACTACTACGGGGTCGACCGCTGCGCTGAGCTGGCTAGCGCGGATTGTCCCTCCGCCCGCCCGGGCGACGGCGATGGGCGCGCACCAGAGAATGTGCGCGCGCACTTCCGCGAAGTCGACATCCTGGAAGCGCTGCTCTCCCCCACGGCGGCCGGCAACAACCTCGAGCCGCTCGGCGGCATCCCCGCCTGCGACCTCTCGTGCTGCTTTGGCTTTATGCACCACGTCCCCAGCAGGGACCTCCGCCTCGCCGTTATTCGCGCGCTTATCGCATCGACTGCGCCCGGCGGCACCGTCGTTCTCTCCTTCTGGCGCTTCATGGACGACGAGCGCCTGGCTGCCAAGGCGCGCGCGGCCACTGAACGGGCCCGCGCAACCGGGACGGCGCCTGCGCTCGACGGAAACGACTATCTCCTCGGCTGGCAGGACGATGCCTCGGCACTGCGGTACTGCCACCACTTCACCGAGGACGAAATCTCCGCGCTCGCCCGCGACGTGGCGAACTGCGCGCAAGAGATCGAGCGGTTCTTTGCCGATGGCAAATCGGGCGCGCTCAACCGCTATCTGGTCCTTACGCGCAGCGGTTGACCGGACGCCCGGGGCTCCCCATAATATCGCCGAACGACACCGACCCGCCCGAAAGGCCCCCATGGGACTCACGCACATCCGCACGCCCAAGAACTTCGTGCTCGAGGAGCGCCTCGAGCGCTACGGCGACGCCATCGAGACAAAGCCCGAGGCGTTTGCCGGGCGCTGGGCCAAGGCATGTTTTCCACTCGTCGCCGATGGGGCGTGTGCGGATTCCTTTGATGCCGTCTACCTCGACCTCGGCTGCGGCAAGGGCTCCTTTCTTGTTGAGAGCGCACGCCGCTCGCCGCAAAGCCTCTTTATAGGTGTGGATATCGAGCCCATCTGCATCGCCTACGCCGCCCAGCGCATCTGCGAGGAGCAGGTGCTAAACGCGCTTGTCATCCCGCGTGGGACCGGCGCGCTCGAGCGCATCTTTGCCGCCGGCGAGCTTGCGGGCATCACCTTGAACTTCCCCACGCCCTACCCCAAGCGCCACTTTGCACGGCGCCGCACCACCACGGTCGATAATCTCCTCGTCTACCGCCGGCTTCTCGTCCACGGGGGTACGCTCACGCTGCGCACCGACAGCCAGCCCCTGCGCGACTACACGCTCACGCAGCTCGCCGCGGCAGGATATCGCGTCATCTGGACCTCGGACGACGTGCGCGCCGAGCACCCGGGCTTTCCCGAGACCGAGTACGAGGCCAGACTGGCCGCACAGGGCGCCGCGGTCTGGGGCGTCTGCGCCGTCCCCGCCGACGCGCCCTCGCCCGAGCAGGTCCAGCGCGGGCGCGACACCGAACAGAGCCTCGTCGCCTACCTGCCCGACGACCTCGAGTCGCTTGACTACGTCCCGCTCGGTATGGAGGCGGCGGTCATGAACCTCATCAACCGCCGTCGCAACGAAGCACGGCGATTATAGCGGGACCCGCATGGCACCGGCAGCGCGCCCTCGGCGCTTCCCCATCGGTCATCTGCCATAATGAGACGAGTCGAACGCCCGCCATCCCGTTGAACGAGGAGCCCCATGTCCGCAACGTCCCATCCCGAACCAAGCCGCATCGCAGCGAGCTCGTTTGCCGCCGGCGGCACCGCGCCCGCCGCGCCCGGCTCACTCGGTGCGCTCTCGCCGAGTTGGTTCGAGCCCGAGGACGGCGAGGAGCCGGAACCCTGGCTCTCGGCAGACGAGGCCTTCGAGCGCTTTCTTGGCTGGTGCGAGAATCGCGGCATCGAGCTCTGGCCGCATCAGGAGGAGGCCCTCATGGACCTCGCCGCGGGCGACCACGCGATCTTGGGCACGCCCACGGGCTCCGGCAAATCGCTCGTGGCGCTGGGGCAGCTCTTTATGGCAATGGCGCAGGGGCATCGCGCGTACTACACCGCTCCCATCAAGGCGCTCGTCTCGGAGAAGTTCTTTGACCTCGTGGATGTCCTCGGGCGCGACAACGTCGGTATGATCACGGGCGACACGCACATCAACACCGGCGCGCCCGTCATCTGCTGCACGGCAGAGATCCTCGCCAACCAGGCGCTGCGCGAGGGCGACGAGGCGGACGTGGGCACCGTCGCCATGGACGAGTTCCATTACTTCGCCGACCCCGACCGCGGCTGGGCGTGGCAAGTGCCCCTGCTCACGCTGCCGCACACGCAGTTCATGCTTATGAGCGCAACCCTCGGCGACACCACCGCCATCGCCGCGGCACTCGAGCAGAAGACCGGACGCACCGTCGACACCGTTGCCGACGCGCCGCGCCCGGTGCCGCTCGCCTTCGAGTACGTCGACACCGCTCTCGAGGGCACGGTCGAGCTGGCGCTCCGCCGCGGCGAGGCCCCTCTCTACATCGTGCACTTCTCGCAGGACGCCGCCCTCGCCTCCGCCACGGCGCTCGCCAACTTCGGCGTCGCCACCAAAGAGCAGCGCGAGCGCATCAAAGAGGTCAGCCGGGGCACGCGGTTCTCAACCGCCTTCGGCAAGATCTTGAAGCGCCTCATATCGTGCGGCGTGGGCGTGCACCACGCGGGCATGCTGCCGCGCTACCGCCTGCTCGTGGAGAAGCTCGCCCAGCAGGGGCTCCTCCCCGTCATCTGCGGTACCGACACGCTCGGCGTCGGCATCAACGTGCCCATCCACACCGTGGTGCTCACCGCCCTCACCAAGTACGACGGCCACAAGATGCGCCGCCTCCGTGCGCGCGAGTTCCACCAGATCGCCGGTCGCGCGGGCCGCGCGGGCTTTGATACCGAGGGGCTCGTCATAGCGGAGGCGCCCGAGCACGAGATCGAGAACGCCAAGCTCCTCGCCAAGGCCGGCGACGACCCCAAAAAGCTCCGCAAACTCAAGCGCAAGAAGCCGCCCGAGGGCTTTGTTACCTGGAACAAGCAGACGTTCGAGCGCCTCTGCGATGCCGCTCCCGAGACCCTGCGCCCGCGCCTTTCCATCACGCACTCCATGGTGCTGTCGATGGTGGAGCGCGGCGGCGACGCGCGTGTGCGCGTCTCGGAGCTCATCGCGGAGAGCCTACAGACGCCCGAGGAGAAGCTCGCTCTCGAGGCACGGGCCGACGAGATCTTTGCCACGCTCATCGACTCCGGCGTCGTCGTGGTAACCGAGGTCCCGCCCGCGCCGGATGCACCGGCAGGCACCGAGCCCGAGCGCGATTTTGCCCTCACGGTCGATTTGCCAGAGGACTTTGCTCTCGACCAGCCGCTCTCGCCGTTTCTGCTCGCCGCTCTCGAGCTTCTCGACCCCGAGAGCGAGACCTACATGCTCGACCTTATCTCGATGGTAGAGGCCACGCTCGAGGACCCCAAACAGGTGCTGCGCGCCCAGGAACGCGCCGCGCGCGACGCCGCCATGGCCGCCATGAAGGCGGACGGCGTCGACTACGAGGAGCGTCTCGAGCGCATCGCTGAGGTCACCTACCCCAAGCCGCTCGAGGACCTGCTCGACGCGGCTTTTGCCGAGTACTGCCAGAAGGTGCCCTGGGCCAACGACTTCGAGCTCAGCCCCAAATCGGTCCTGCGTGACATGCTCGAGACCGCGTCTGACTTCAAGGGCTACATCCAGCGCTACAAGATCGCCCGCTCAGAGGGCATCCTTCTGCGCTATCTCGCCGAGGCGTTCCGCGCGCTCGACCGCACCGTCCCCACCTCCAAGCTCACGCCGGAGCTTGACGAGGTCATAAGCTGGCTCGGCTTCATGGTCCGCTCCATCGACTCCAGCCTTGTGGACGAATGGGCAGCAGCCGGCGACCCCGCCGCCCTCGACGCGGCACCTCCCACCGCCGCCGACCAGGTGGTGGCGGATCGTCGCGGCGTCACGTTGCTCGTGCGCAACGCGCTCTTCGCGCGCGTGCGCCACGCGGCGCGCGGCCATGTGCGCGAGCTGGGCGAGCTCGACGAGGCGTGGGGCATGGGAGAGCTCCGCTGGCAGAAGGCGCTCGACGCCTACCATGAGGCTCACGAAGAGATCCTCACCGACGCAGACGCCCGCTCGACGGCGTTCCTTGCAATCGACGAGTCCGACGAGCAGACCGCACACGTCTGGCACGTGCACCAGATTTTCTCCGACGAGGCAGGCGACCGCGACTTTGGCATCATGGCCGATATCGACCTCGATGCCACCCAGGCCGAGGGCGAGGCGGTCTTCACCAACTACCGCGTCGGCTTCATTGATGACCTGCTCGACTGAAATGCGTGAAATGGGGACGGGTTCGAATCATGCAACGGGCTACCCCCCCTCTGTTGCATGATTCGAACCCGTCCCCAAACGCCCTACTCCCCCGCTTCCGCACGTGCGGCGTCAAAGGCCTCCTTCATGGTCTTGTTTCCGCGCGTGAGCTTGCGGATGGTGAGGTCCTGCGCCTTATCGTTGGCAAGCCGTAGGTTGTTCTCGCTCGAGATCAGGTTCTCCTTTACCTTCTGCAGGTGGCTGATGGTCTTGTCGATCTCATCGATGGCCGTCTGGAACTTGCGGCTGGCGAGTCCGTAGTTGCGCGCGAACCCGTCCTGGAACTTGAGGAGCTTCTCCTCAAAGTTCGTGACGTCGATGTTCTGCTGACGCACAAGCGCAAGCTCCTGCTTGTAGGCGAGCGCGTTCATCGCGGCGTTGCGCAGCAGCGTGATAAGCGGGATGAAGAACTGCGGGCGGATAACGTACATCTTGGGGTAGCGGTACGACACGTCCACGATGCCCGTGTTGTAAAGCTCGCTCTCGGGCTCCAGCAGCGTCACCAGCACTGCGTACTCGCAGCCCTTCTTCTTGCGGTCCTGATCGAGCTTCTTAAAGAAGTCCTCGTTCTTGTGCTTGGTCGCCGTCTCATCGTTCTCGTTTTTCATCTCAAACATGATTGAGACAATCTCATTGCCCGCCTCGTCGCACTCGCGGAAGATGAAGTCTCCCTTGGTGCCGTCGCTCGCGTCGTTGTCCTTCTCAAAGTACGCGTGCGGGAAAGCGGTCATGCGCAGGCGGTTGAACTCCGTCTCGCAATGCTGCTCGAGCGTCTCGCCCACCATCTTGGTGGAGAGGCGCGCCTTCATATCGCGCAGGCGCTCGATCTCTTCGTCCTTGTAGCGAATGAGCTCGTCCGCGGTCTTCTTGGCCTCCTCGAGCTCGAGCGTGTGGGTCGCCTCGATCTGCTGTTGCTTCGCCTCGTAGAGCGCCTTCTCGTGAACGAGCGCGCTTCTTGCCTCATCGCGCTCGCGCTCCACCGCCGCAACGGCCTGCGTGACCGCAAGCTCGCGCGCCGCACCCTCGCCGGCAATCTTCTGGTTGAGCTCGGCAATCTTCTGGTCGCGCTCGGCTATCTTGCGCTCCATCTCCTGGCGGGCACATGCCGCCTCAAGCGCCGCCGCGTCCTCGCGCCGCCCCAGCTCGGCGGTAAGACGGTCGACCTCGCGCTGCAGATCGGCCACGCTCCGCGACGCCTCCTCGCGCGCAGCCGCCGCAGCGCTCTCCTGGGCGAGCGAGCGCTCGCGTTCAGCGGCATCGAGCTTTGCCGTGAGCTCCCCTATCTTTGCCGTGCGCTCGGCAAGCTCACGCTCCCCCTCCGCACGGGCGGCGGCAAGGGCGCGGTCGCCTTCCGCACGCACACTCGCCTCGGCAAGCGCCACGGCCTGGTTCTTCTCGCGCTCAAACGCCTCGGCGCGCTCCGCGAGCTCCGCGGCAAACTGCTCGTCACGCACCTGCCGTACGATGTCTGCATAGCCAGACTCGTCCACGGTAAAGACCGTCCCGCATTTGGGGCATCTAATCTCGTTCATCGTCGCTCCTAACCGCATGCATCTGCGTGCTTTGTACCCATCATCAGCCTATCGCACCGTGCGGACAAAGATGCTCCCGCCACTGCACCACAAGGGCGCGCAGCTCATCTCCGTAGAGGCTCCCGCGTTCCCAGATACCGGTGAAGTCGTGCTCCAAAGCAAGATCGGGAGGTGTCACGTCAACGAGCGCGCCGCTTGCGAGCTCGTCCTCCACTGCGATGCGATAGATGAACGTCACCGCATCGCCCTCCCCCACCACTACCTTGATGACGGGGATGCTGCCCAACTCGATCAGGCCCGCAAAGTCGTCCAAGGCAACGTCATGAGCGCCGAGCAGACGCTCCAGGATCTCGCGCGTGCCCGAGCCCTTCTCGCGCACCACCAGCTCACGGTCGAGCAGGCCCTCAAGCGATGTAGCGCGCACGCCTGCGCGGGCAACGGCGATGTAGGACTCGCGGGAGAGCACCTCGGCATCAAATCTGCTCCTGTCAAAGGAGCCCTCCACCAACGCAAGGTCGAGTGCACCGACATCGAGTGCGGCGGTGAGCTCTGCGGTGTTACCCACGCGCATGGCAACGCTCCCTTGCCCTCCCGTCCTTGTCATATGGGCGAGCAGGCGCGGCGCGAGGTAATCTGCAATGGTGCGCGTGCAACCGAGCCTGAGCGTCCGTCGCGCCCCCTCATTAGCGAGGGCAGCAAGCTCACGGCACAGGCGCTCCTCATCGTTTGCCGCAACGGCGAGCCGTCGCCGCGCCAGCTCGCCCGCCGGCGTTAGCCGCATCACGCGCCCGCTTCGCTCAAAGAGCGCACACCCATAGTGCGCCTCGAGGGCACGAATATGCTGCGTGATAGCGGGCTGGGTGATATGAAGCTCTGCCGCGGCGCGGGTATAGCTGCCGAGCGAGCAGACGGCGAGAAAGCTGCGAACGCGATAATCGAGCACGGGACTCCAATCTATAACGATTTCTGATGCAAGTATAACCGTTAGGTAGATTCTCATTATGAGACGAGGGGCATAGCATAGAGAAAAACGAGTTTGAGGAGGTCATATGCAACTCGCCCAGAGCATACGCACCAACGCCCGTGGCATCGCCCTCTGCCTTGCCCTAGCACTCCCCGCCTGGCTGCTCGGCAAGCAGTTTGAGGTAGTCGGCGGCCCGGTCTTTGCCATTCTCATTGGTATGGCCGTCGCACTTTTGCTGCGCGGTCGCGACACTGCCGCCCTCGAGCCAGGCATCAAGTACACCTCCAAAAAGGTGCTTCAGTATGCCGTCATCCTGCTCGGCTTTGGCCTTAACCTCGCTCAAATCGCCCAAGTTGGCGCCACCTCGCTCCCTATCATCATCTCTACCATTACCACCTCCCTCGTGATCGCCTTTGTTTTGTGCCGCACGCTCAAGATTCCGTCCAAGATCTCGACGCTCGTAGGTGTGGGTTCCTCCATCTGTGGCGGGTCGGCCATTGCCGCGACCGCGCCGGTCATCGATGCCGACGATGAGGAGATCGCCCAGGCAATCTCGGTCATCTTCCTCTTCAACATCATCGCCGCCCTCATCTTCCCCGCACTCGGCGGCATGCTCGGCCTCACCAACGAGGGCTTCGGCCTATTCGCCGGCACCGCGGTGAACGACACCTCCTCGGTAACCGCGGCGGCGTCCGCTTGGGACGGCATGCATCCGGGCGCCAACACGCTCGACACCGCGACCATCGTCAAACTCACGCGCACGCTCGCCATCATCCCCATCACGCTCGCCTTGGCGGTGCTGCAGCTGCGTCGCGCCAAGAAGGCGGCCGCGGCAGGAGACGCGGAGTCAGCTGGCACGTTCAGCCTTAAGAAGATCTTCCCCTACTTCATCATCTTCTTCGTGCTCGCGAGCGTTATCACCACCGTCTTTGCCCTGCCGAGCACGGTCACGGCACCGGTGAAGGAGCTCTCTAAGTTCTTCATCGTCATGGCAATGGCGGCTATCGGCCTCAACACCGACCTGGTGAAACTCGTGCGAACGGGCGGCAAACCCATCCTCATGGGCCTCTGCTGCTGGGTCGGCATTGCCGCCGTCAGCCTAGGTATGCAGCACATGCTTGGCATCTGGTAACACACGAGACAGCTCCGTTCGCGCTGGCCCCGCACCCGTTTAAGGTGCGGGGTCTTTTCATACGCCTACTGCTGCGCAGAACGTGCATCCACAATGTAGACAGCGGCGCGCACCTGGTGCCACGGGCTGCGCTCAGGAGACACCTGCTGAATGATGCACTCGAGGGCGTCGGCATGACCGTAGTAGAGCATGGTCGCAAACAGCTCGTTATGCTCCGCCGGGATATAGCCTATGCGCTTGCCGGCAAAACGGAGCGCTATGGCAGATGGATCATGCGGATTGTCCGGCTCTAAGACCATCTCCAGCTTTGCGCCGACCGTAAGGTCTCCCAAGACGAGAGCACCTTCGCCAAACTGAAACCCTGCCACATAAAACGACGCGAGCACACGTGACGGTTCGTACATGGTTGCCTCCCAACCTCGCGGGCGCGCTTGCTAGCGCACCCCTTTCTGCTGGAATAAGCGTACGGTCTCGTGCGGACAAGAAATTGATACCACGCCAGCCCTTCTAAGCGTCATCCCATTTACCGACCGACAACTTGATCACAGCGAGTCCACATGATCTAATTGAACAGTCGATGGGAGTGCATATGGCTATCCAGGTCTATCAAGGTGCAACGTTGACCCTTGAAAGAGCGGAGAGTATTGCTCCGCACGCTTTCCTCGATGCATACACATGGTTTTATAAGCATGCGGGAGAGAGGGGTCCTCGACCCTACGGAAGCAGTGCCCCGAAAGATATCAGTATTAAACTCGCTGCTCAGCGTGGAATCCATAAGCCAAGCAATGCGGAATACGCACTCTCGGTCACCTCTACTGCCAACTCCTTTTACTCACAAGATCGCATCCATGAGCTTGATGACGGCACTTGGGTCATGTCGTATAGCGAGCAACGAAAAAACGAAGGCAGTACGTCTACCAGCACCCAATATAACGAGGCCCTCCACAAATGCCTACGCGATGGCCTTCCAGTTGGAGTCTTTCTAAAGAAGACGAGCTCTGACTATCTTTGCCTCGGCCTGGCCTTTGTCGAACACTACGACACGATTGCGCAGACTTTTCTGCTCCATGGCCCGGTGTGTCTTGAAACGCCGCTGGCGTCTCTCTCACCCATCATCACCGAATCTGTCGCAAAGCCAGAAATCGAGCGCGTCATGATCGAATTTGACGGTGGCATCAACAAGAGTAACGCCGAAGAGATAGAGCGTGCCCTTAAAACAGGGCGACTCAACGAGGAGCAAGAGGGGCTCATCCCTCTCATCCAAGCCGCGCGTCAGCACCAATATCGCAGAGAGGTTCTCGACACGTATCAGAATCGCTGCGCGGTCACGGGTTGCAGTGAAAGCAACGCGCTCCAGGTCACCCGTATCGTGTCTTACCTTGGAATGGCGAGTAACCGACCTTCAAACGGCCTATGCTTACGAGCTGATATCCGCCAGCTCTTCGATCGCCATTTAATATCAATCGATCCCCATAACCTCACCGTACATGTCTCATCAAACCTCATGAAAAGCGAATACGGTGATCTTGAGGGACGGACGATACTCTATCCGCACACAACGAAACACAGGCCATCTCAACAAAGGCTCGCTGCTCATTTCGCAGAATATCGCGAGCGGACGGCAGTTCAAGCAAAACGCGCACTGGAGCGCAATTAGCTCTTCCGAACCTAGAGCGCACTACAACCTTTTTGCTATCGCCTCACCGATGCGATGCGGGATACCGACGATGAGCGCGTTGCCCATGCAGAACGCACGACGAACATCCGACATGCCGGTGTCCGTCCAGCCCTTCGGGAAACCCTGAAGCTGATCGAGCTCGTCGGGGACCAGACGGCGGTATCTGCCGTCGCCGGCTTGCACGATATGCTTGCTCCGGGAAGCCGACCCCCCCCCTCACTTGTGAGGATGGTACGCGCCGGCGCGTCCACCGGATCTGGGAACGCCATGGCACCTTCCGAATAGGTATAGGTAAAGCCAGTCTTCTTGTTGGTGCGCGGTTCGCTCTTTCCACCCTTGAAATAGCGCCACTTGTCGAGTTTCTCGTCTTCAACATAGAAGTCGTCTGGAACCTCTTGGTCAGAAACAAGCACGTCTCCGAGCACCTTCATGTCGCCATCGTAGCGCGGCGAGATTTCGGCAGTCGCCACCGCCCCGCCCTGCATTACGCCGGCGCGCATGAACGGCGACTTCTTCGCCCCTGCACCAAAGCGCTCTGAATTCTCGTACGGATCAGAAAGGAGTTTGAAGCGGTCCACGCTACCGACCACTTCCGCGGGGAACGCGTCAGCCATCACACCATCGGACAGGCGCTCTTCGAGGTCCCAATCCTCATCCGTTCTCTCGGCAAAAATGTATACACGGCGCCGCTTCTGCGGGAAGCCGTAATCCGCACCGTTGATAACTCGCCATTCGACCGCGTAGCCGAGAGATGCAAAGCAGGACAGAATGATTGCGAAATCGCGGCCACGCTGGCCAACGGGGCTCTTCAGCAGACGGTCGACATTCTCAAGCAGAACGAAACGTGGCCGATTCTTAAGCTGAAGGAACCGGTAGATATCCCACCAGAGAACACCTTTCTTGCCCTCGATGCCATTCGACTGGGAAAGCGGTTTTGCCACCGAATAGTCCTGGCAAGGGAAGCCGCCGACAATCATATCGACATCGGGGATATCGATCTTGCCCGCTTCGAATTCGTCGAGCACGAGATGAACGTCCTCGTTCACCACCGACCCATAGCCAAACCTTGCCTCATAGCACCGGGCAGCAAACTGCTTCACCGGCGATCCCGGCGGCTCCCATTGGTTAGCCCAGACTGTCACAAAAGGGCCTGCAGAAGGCATGGCGAATTCCGGATGCTCCTTGTTCTCATAGCCCTCGAGGCCAAGGCGAAAACCGCCCACACCGGCAAACAGCTCTGCTACGCGAATAATGTGTCCCGACACGTTTCTCCGTTCGATTCTTTCCTCGAGCGCTCGTGACGTCGAGGCAAAAAGTTCCCGCTTTACTCTATCGATCTCCTCGCCGATATAGCGCGCATTGATCCAAAAACACTTTTTCGTTTCGAAGGATCCATAGGGCGTTGGCAGAACGTCCTGTTTATTTCTTCCATGCGGACGAACATGGCAACAACGGTTCTCGGTCGACTTTACCGATCGATCCGCATGGCCGCTACGCACACGACGCTGCATCTCCTCGTAACAACGGCGCGCCTCCAGAAGATCACGATCTGGCATCTGCCAGAAAAGCACCTCTGCCAAGCGGTACACGCCTCGTTCGCTTTTTCGTTCTCGGAATATAACGAAGAGGTATTTCTGGTGCAGTTGTTCGTAGAAATCGCTCTCGGCAAAGGGTGTGTCTGCCAAGATGCAATAGTCGAATGCGGGAAAGGAAAGCGATTCCTTGGGCACTCCGTCGCATTTGAGCCGCAGCGTTTTAGGCTTGATTCCCGCCTTTTCAAACTCTGCAATCTTTGAGCCCTCTTGAACACCAAGTATCGAGCGGGTGATGAGCGCGCAGAGATTCTTGGGTTTCCGCTTGCCGCGGAAATCATAGCCACAGACGTCGGCAAGTTCGAGCTCCGTCAGCCCAATATAAGGCTCAAAACGCTTTCTCACGAGGTTGAGGAGGTCGAGATTGTCCTCACCGCGATGACGCTCGATACGCTGGGCGTCAAGCATGTGATTCAGGGTTGCCGTCATATACGACGGCTTAATTGCCCAGGCCCTCGGCTTTGCCAGCTCAGAGGAAAATGGCTGTTTCCTTCGATCCTTAGCAGAAGACGCTTTTGTCGCCGCTTCCAGATACAGCGTGTCCGACCCCGAGAGCTCATGCGCGTGACCAGCGCGAATCTTGCTAACGACGATATCCCAATCCTTCTTGAAGGTAGGAACATCCTCGGGCGGAATTCCCCATAACTCGACCAGTTTGATGAGGTAGTCCACCGGATTGAGCTCTTTATCGTACAGATAGGCAATAAGAAGAATCTTATGCAGCTTCTTTTGGAGCGAACTTGTCTCCCAAGTCTCATCAACAACCTTCATGTAGTTAATCATGCTGATGACAAGACGTTCCTTAACGGAATAGCCACCACCCTTCCTCTTCTTTATCGGCGTGGTCTTGAGCTCAGTGCCCGCTTCCTCAAAATCCGGCGCTGACTTGGAGTTGATATCGTAGTGGAAGAACAGCTCCTCGACGGCGTTGCCGAACACCCCTTTCCTCACATGGGAATCGGCAAGGCTATCAATCTCGCAAACAGTGCGAAGCGTCTTTCCCTCCAGCTGCTTTGCATATGCAGCAATGGATTCCGCTGAAGTCTCATCGTATGCGGTTTGAGAAACGGCCATCGCAACCACCACGTAAGAACATGAGTTCGATCGCGATTATTGTATCGATCGATCGTATGTTCTACGTGGATCTTCTTCTATCAAAACCTAATTGGATGCGGCCCTACCCAAGCTCTACCGAATACAGTGGTTTGTAGGAGGCACCCTCTTGCGAGAGGGTGCTTTTGAAGAGCGTTAGCCGGCACGCGGTATCTGCTGCGGGAAACACCAAGCCCTCGAGCGGTGCCTTGGGAAGGACGACACGGCGGGCAAGGGTGATATGCGGACGAAAGGCCTTGCAATCGTATGCGATGCCGCGCTTGTCCAGCTGGGTGCGTAGCTCGTCCGCAAGGGTCATGAGCTCATCTGTTTGCGTGAGGCCGAGCCAGAGCGTGCAATCGCGCGGCTTGCCAAACGTCCCTAAGCTTTCGGGTCGCAGGGCAACGGTGTCACAAGAGCCTGCCACCTCGTCGAGCGCTGCAATGACCTCGCGAGACTCCGCCTCGCCAATCTCTCCTAGAAACGCAAGCGTCAGATGGTAGGTCTCCCGCTTCATGAAACGGCCGGACACCATGCCCGACAGCTGGCGTGCGAGGTCTGCCACCTCGTCCTCAAACGCCTCGGGCAACTCGAGCGCGACAAATGTTCTCATAGGGCCTCCTCGCCTACACCTACGTCGATGATACCCGCTCCCCGTCCGGTTGCTACCGCTTACCGAGCGCGGAATAAGCGTGCGCCAACGAGGGCATACGCGAACACATGCACATCCGCCTACAGACAGGAGACAGCTATGAAGTGCCCGGTTTGCAAAGACGTGACGTTGCTGATGACCGAGAAGAACGGCGTCGAGATCGACTACTGCCCGGAGTGCCGCGGCATCTGGCTCGACCGCGGGGAACTCGACAAGATCATCGACCGAGCGCGCGGCGCACGCGACGACTACTATGAGCAGCATCCGCGCCGCGAGGACGATCGGAGCCGGATGCCGTTCGACCGCAGCGGCGACCACCACCGCCAGACCCGTACAAAGAAAAAGGAGAGCCCGCTTTCCGCCCTCTCGGACATTATGGAGATCTTTGGCGGCGAATAACCGGCGCTAGCGGGGCCGTTGAGCTGAACGGATGCAGAAAGCGGCGGAGACGCAATGTTCCGCCGCTTTCTTTTGTTGAGTTAGCTATCTTGGGCGCGCCGAGGATGTCAGCGGCACGCTCGGCACACTAAATGGGGTCAGCGCTTAGCCGCGGAACCCGCCGCGATCGCCAAAGCCGCCACGGCCACCGCGGTCGTTGCCACGGCCGCCGAAGCCACCGCGACCGCCACGGTCGTTGCCACGGCCACCAAAACCGCGATCGTTGCCACGACCGCCAAAGCCGCCACGGCCACCGCGATCGCCAAAGCCGCCGCGGCCACCGCGGTCACCACCGCGGCCGCCGCCAAAGCCGCCACGACCGCCACGGTCGCCACCACGGCCACCACGGTCACCAAAGCCGCCGCGACCACCACGGTCGCCACCGCGGGCACCGCGGTCACCAAAACCGCCGCGCGGGCCGCGGTCCTCGTCCAGACCCATGCCCACGAGCGGATCGATCACCTTGTCGAGGAGCTCGAGCAGCGTCTGGGCGTCCTCGGAGGAAAGCGTGGGGATGTACTTCTTGCGCTTCTCGCCCTGGGCCTGAGCCAGCTCCTGGGCGTCCTCGCTCGCAAAGACCACCACGGCGCGCATGTCGTTGTCCTCGGGCTCGATACGGCCCACGATGTCGTGCTTCTCGGCCTCGGCAAGGATGCCGTTGAGCTCGCGCAGGCGCATGCCCATGAGGTCGGCCATCTCCTTCTGCTCCATGCGGGGCTTGAGCTCCAGGAGCTTGAGGGCGCGCATCAGGTTGTCGTTGCGCTCACGATCGGCCTCGGCCTCCTGCTCAAGAGCGCTACGACGGTTGCGCATAAGGCGCGCGGCGCGGTTGAGCTTGTCGAGGAGCTGGGTGTCCAGATCCTCGGGAACGTTCTTAACCTCGGGCTCGTCCTCGGTGGCATCCTCGGCCTCGACGACGGCCTCCTCGGCCTCGACAACCTCGGCGGCGATGTCGTCAGCGGCCTCCTCCACGGGAGCCTCGATCGTCTCTTCCACGGTCTCGTTCATCGTCTCGTTCATCTCGTCCATGCAGACCTTCTACTTTCCGCGCCACCACAGGCGCTCTTAGGGGCGCTTCCGCGCCATCTTGGGCCTTCCGGCCATGTCAAATCAGCCGTCTTCCGACGGCGAGAATCCAGTTTAGGGGTAACGGCGCAATCTGCGCGCCACAACCTGCGCCCGCACAAAAGGCGCACGTATACGGGGTATGGCGATATTGGGCGTTAGGCCTTGCTACCCTTGTGCGCCGCCTACGTTTTGCCGCCCCTGCCACCACATCTTAAGGGGTTTGATGATGACCGCGAGCACAAACGAGATGCCGGCGCAGATGCGCAGCGGCAGCGCGGCGCCCGGATAGGCCTGCGCAAACGCCAGGAAGAACAGGCCCACGAGCACCAGCGTGTAGACGTTTCCCACATAGCGAAGGATCATGCCCTTGAGACCGGTGAACTCGCTGTCGCGCTCGCCAACCATATCGTCGAACATGCTCATGACCGTCTCCTCGCCCTCTGGCCGCGCCTTGCGCGTCCGGCATCCGTTACTAGATAGGATTACCCCGCACGCGGCAAGCGCGCGTGAGGTGCGTGTCAAGATTCGGTAAGGCGCGCGCCGCCTGCCGGTGTAGCGGCGCCGCTCGCGGTGCCCGACACAGCTAGCGGACCTGAGCCGCGCAGTCCTGCGGGGCCGAGCTTCGCGATTCCGCGGCGCTGTACCAGACGACGCGACACAAAAACGCGCCCGCGGGAAGCGGGCGCGCCTATTGAGGGGACCGGTTGTTGCCGGAGATGCCGGCTAAACCTTTGTTACTTGCCCTCGGCCACCAGACGGGCGGCGGTCTCGTCGGTGACCGTCACGCCAGCAGCCTTGAGCTCGGCGATCTTCTCGGCAAACTGCGGCAGGTACTTCTCGTGCGCCACAAGGAGCTCGTTCAGGACGCACTGGGCCTTCTTGCCGTTCTCCACCTGCGGGTTCAGGCAGAACGCCTCGAGCGCCTTGCCGTAGTCGCCCGTGATGGCGGCCTCGATGACGCACTCCTCCATGGCCTTCATGCACTGCAGCCAACCGCGCTCCTGGCTGGGCATGGGGCCCCAGGCGAGCGGCTCGGCGCCGTGGCGGCCGATGAGCGCGGAGACCTCTACGATCGAATCCGGGGCGAGGTCCGGCACCGCGCCGTTGTTCTGCGTGGAGACGACCATGTGGGTGTTGGTATCGCCGTAGATGGAGGCAATGGTCTCGCAGGCGGCGTCGGAGTAGTGCGCACCGCCGCGCTTGGCGAGCTGCTCGGGCTTGTGGTCGAGCTCGGGGTCCTTGTAGAGCTCAAAGAGCTCGTCCTCGGTCTTCTTCACGACCTCGGCGCGGCACTCGCCCTTGCCAAAGTCGCGGACCTCCTGTGCGAGCATCTCCTCGTGCATGTAGTAGTAGCGGTGGTAGCCGCAGGGAATCATGCCCATGGAATGGAGCATCTCGAGCGGCAGCTCGACCTCGTCGATGTTGGCGGGCATGCCGTTGTCGCGGTCGTTCAGGTGGCTGATGATGTCGTGGGTGACCTCGCGGCCGTTCTCATCCCACACGCGGTGCCAGTGGAAGTGGTTGAGGCCGGCGAAGCGGAAGGTGAGGCGCGGGTCGTTCTCCTCGTAACCGATGAGCTTGGGCTCGTTGATCATGGAGCCCACGGGCACGTTGCAAAGACCGATGGTCTTCTTCCAGCCAAAGTGCTTGATGGCGGCCTCGGTCACCATGCCGGAGGGGTTGGTGAAGTTGATGAGCCAGGCATCCGGGCAGAGCTCGCGCATGTCGGCGATGATCTGGCCGATGACGGGAATGGTGCGGAAGGCCTTGAACATGCCGCCGGCACCGTTGGTCTCCTGGCCGAGCATGCCGTAGGACAGCGGAATGCGCTCGTCCTTGATACGGGCGTACAGCAGGCCCACGCGGAACTGCGTAGTCACAAAGTCGGCGCCCGGCAGAGCCTCGCGGCGGTCGAAGGAGATGTGGACCTTGACGTCGTAGGGCGAGGCATCCCACATGCGCTGCGCCATGGCGCCGACGGTCTCAACCTTCTCGCGGCCGTCCTCGATGTCGACGAGCCAGATCTCGCGCACCGGCAGGCGGTCATAGCGCTTGATGAAGCCCTCCATGAGCTCGGGCGTGTAGCTCGAGCCGCCGCCGATCGTTACGATTTTTACGCCTTGCTTGTCTGCCATGTGGGTGTCCTTTCTGCCCCAGCGGCACCGTGGGGCGCCGCGCGTTTCCGAACATCTCCAGTGTGCCTGTCACCCGTGCGTTGTGCAGCAAATCTGAGATGTTCTGCATCTTTTTAGGGCAGATTTGCCTTAGATTATACTCAGATTGAAACGTTTTGAGCATTTTTGAGAGGTGCCCATGACCATCGAAGAGCGCATCGCCCAAGCGGACAACCTCACCCCCACCGAGCTCCAGCTCGCCCACGCCGTATTGGACCTAGGACAGCGCCTTGGTGGCTACACGCTGGAGGAGCTCGCGCAGGCAACCTCGACCTCAAAGGCGAGCATCCAGCGCCTCTGCAAGAAGCTCGGCCTCTTGGGCTTTAAGGCACTCAAACTGGAGATGGGAAAGATCCAAGCCGCGCGGCCCGATCCAATCGCCACGGTCGATGTGAACTTCCCCTTTGCCCCGGGCGATGCGCAGCGCACCATCGTTGCCAACATGTCCACACTCTACGAGACCACCGTCGCGGACACGGTAAAGCTCCTGGAGCCCAGCGAGCTCGAGCGCGCCGCTCGCCTCGTTTCCCAGGCAAAGAGCGTAGAGATCTACACCGGCTCGCACAATGTCTACCCGGCGCAGATGTTTGAGGAACGGCTGCTCTCGGCCGGCAAACGCGCCGTCTGCCCGCTTTCGGGTGAGCGTATGAGCAGGCTCGCCCTCGCCTCAGACAAGACGCATGCGGCCATCATCATCAGTTACTCGGGCCTGCAGGCGAGCTATCGGCGCATCATCTCGGTGCTGAGGGAACAGGGCACGCCCATTATCCTCGTGGGCTCGCAGCGGGCCCGCCGGGCGCTGCCGAGCCTCGACGCCTACCTCATGGTGAGCGATCGCGAGAGCCTGCAACATCGCATCACACAGTTTGCGAGCCATATCGCCGTGCAGTTTGTGCTCGACTCGCTCTTTTGCTGCGTGTTTGCGCGCGACTACCGCAAGAACATGGCGTTTCTGCAGCGCTCGCTCCCCTATACGGCGCTTCGCTCCCGTTAGCCGCGCGGGGGTGCGCATGCATAAAACGACCCCGTCCCCAAATGCGCATTAAAAAGGGGCCGAGGACCTATGCCCTCGACCCCTTGCAAAGCGGTCGCTATGTTATGCGGCCATGAGCAGGTACCAGACCTGCCGGGAGTTACTTGATGGAGACGGCAGCGCCGGCAGCCTCGAGCTTCTCCTTGGCAGCGTCGGCGTCCTCCTTCTTGACACCCTCGAGAACGGCCTTGGGAGCGCCCTCGACGACCTCCTTGGCCTCCTTGAGGCCGAGGCTGGTGAGCTCACGGACGACCTTGATGACCTGGATCTTGTTGTCGCCGAAGCCCTCGAGCACGACGTCAAACTCGGTCTTCTCCTCCTCCTCGGCAGCACCAGCAGCCGGGCCAGCGGCCACGACGGCAGCCGGAGCAGCAGCGGAAACGCCGAAGGTGTCCTCGATCATCTTGACGAGCTCGGAAGCCTCGAGAAGGGTCATTTCCTTGAGGGCCTCGATGATCTCCTCATTGGTAAGCTTAGCCATTTTAAAATCCTTTCGGTTCCCGCGCCGGATGGCGCGGAGCTGAAAAACTACGGTGCGGCACGAATGCCACGGTGCGCGGCAAGCCGCGCGGGACGCCTGTTAGGCGGCCTTCTGCTCGGAGATCTGGGAGATCTGGCGAGCAAGACCAGAGGACACGCCGTTGACGCAGACGGCGATATCGCGGGCGAAGCCGTTGATAAGGCCGGCGATCTGGCCGAGCAGCTGGTCCTTGGTCGGCAGGTCGGCGATGGCGTTGACCTCCTCGGCCGTAACGGCCTTACCCTCGGAGATACCACCCTTGACCTCGAGCACGCCCTTGGACTTCTGGGCGAACTCCTTCAGGGCCTTAGCGGACTCGACCGGCTCATTCTCATAGAACACGTAGGCGACGGGGCCGACGAGGATATCGTCGATCTCGGGCTGGCCCTGGTTCTTAAGAGCGAGACGAACGAGGTTGTTCTTGTAGACCTTCATCTCGGCGCCGGCCTCGCGGAGCTTGTGACGCAGGTCCTCGGACTGCTTGACCGTGAGACCGCGGTAGTTCACCACGAAGACGCCGTTGTTGGCCTCGATACGCTGCTCGATCTCGGCAACCTTCTCGATCTTGTACTGTGCTGGCATACGTACACCTCCTTCTCGTCTTTTCCGGGCACGACCCCGTGCAGGACGTGACGGGGATGCCTCGAAAAAGAAACCCCCGTGCTGCAAGAGCGACGGGGGCGAGAAGCAAGTCTAGGCTCTCAACCACCTCGGCTGGCGGGTTACCCCTTTGAGCGTTGGAGCCTTGTGGCCCCGCGGCACCGGCTGTCTCTGGCAGCGGAATCGTGCGTTAACGCGTGATAGTATCGCGTATGGCGCCGCGCGCGTCAAGCAAGCCCATGGCAAGCACACACACCCGACACGCAGGCGCGCCCGGAAGCCTGCGCCCACCCGGCAGAGGCTGCGGTAGCGCCGGCAGCGGAGCCGCTACGCGCCGATTTCCTCGCTCCAGCGCGCGATGAGCCGCTCGAGCGACCAGCTCGCGTTGGCGGGACTCGTCGAGGGAAGCACCGTGGCCTCGATACCCACCTGCGCCTCAAGGTAGCGCCGGTAGAGGCGACCCGCCGTCGCCCCGTTGGCAACCACGCGCTCTATGGGGGCAACGTCGCAGATGCGCTCGATGCGAGCGGGCACGACGTTTTTGATGCTCGCGTCGGACGAGCCTTTGATGTCGCAGCTCTCAATCACGTCCCAAAGCGCAATACGATGGCGGATGAGAAGTGCGCGTTTTGCCTCGATTGACTGGTCAAGCGTAGCCGACGGCTCGCCCGGGGCAAGCGGGTCGCCCTCGTTGGGCGGGACCGCTTCGCCTGTGCACGCGGCGATCACGCGCCAGAAACGGTTCTGGGGGTTGCCGTAGAAAAACGCATTAGCGCGTGAGAGCACCGAGGGAAACGAGCCCAGCACGAGGGTGCGCGACCGCTCGTCAAAGACCGGGTCGAAGCTGTGCTCGATGTGTCGATACTCTGCCATGGCCCTCCCCTGCTCGCCTACGCGCCACCATGGGCAGATGATACCGCGACGGTCAGCTGAAGATGGCGGGACCAGGCGGCGGGACGAGACGGCCGGCTGAAGATGGCGGGACGGGACCGCGCTTAGGCCATGCGCAGCTGCGGGGCCTCGCCCGGGGAGCGGTGCGCAAGCGTGCGCGCGCAGTGGCGCAGGGCGTGCACCAAGCGGTAGGCCCGCGCGATGAGATGCGCCTGCATGCCGCGCATGCGCGAGGCCACGATGAGTTCGGAGATCGCCATGGGATCGTGCGCGTCTGCCGGATCGGTCGCGCGCAGGGCGATGAAGCCCCAGACCGTACCATCGGCCTCCTCGGCAACAAGGCAGGCCTCGTCCGGCGAGGCGAGCCTGCCCGCGAAGGTCTCGGCAAACTCGCCGTACGGGCGCTGAGCGCCCCGAGCGCAGCACAGAAGGTGGAAGACGCGCTCGGCATCGGAAGAAGTAGCAGGACGAATCATGGTGGTCCTCCCTTCGGTTCCGCCGCGCGGGTGGTGCCCCGCGGGGTACCATCCATCCTGCGCATGTATTGTTGCCGTTAGGAAACGCGCAAGATACCACTCGCAAACGGTCGGAATAATCGGCGAGCGGCGAAGCCCTACCGAGAGCGGCCGATGCACGGCCCGCTCACTCGAGGCGCGACCGGAATCGCCCTGTGGCTACGCAAGGCCAAGCGCCATGCCGACAAGCCGCACGATGAGGGCAACCACCCAGGCGACCCCGCACTGCATGGCGATGACCGCCCACATCATGCGGACGCCGAGCTCGTTTTTGACGGCGGAGACCGCCGCCACGCACGGCGTGTAGAGCAGCGTGAACGTGAGGAAGACAAACGCCGTGAGCGGCGTGAAGAGCCCCGTGAGGGCCGCCGTCGTGCCGCCCATGAGCACCGTAAGCGTGGCGACCACGTTCTCCTTCGCGCCAAAGCCGGCGGCAAGGGCAGCCGCGGCCATCCAGTTGCCAAAACCGAGCGGCGCAAACACCGGGGCGAGCAGCGCTCCCACACCGGCGAGCATGCTGTCTGCCTGGTCCGCCACCACGTTGAAACGGATATCGAAGGTCTGAAGCACCCAGATGACCACGCTCGCCACAAAGATGATGGTAAACGCCTTGGTGGCAAAGCCCTTGGCCTTGTCCCACGCGAGGCGAAGCGTCGTCTTGGCGCTCGGCAGGCGGTAGTTGGGAAGTTCCATCACAAAGGGCACCGGGTCGCCGCGGAAGGCCGTCCCCTTGAGCACGAGCGCCACGAGGACGCCCACGACCATGCCCATCACGTAGAGCGCGAGCATGACGGCGGGTGCGGCATCGGGGAAGAACGTCCCCGCAAACAGCGCGTAGACCGGCAGCTTTGCCGAGCAGCTCATAAACGGCGTGAGCATGACCGTCATCTTACGGTCGTGCTCGGAGGGGAGGGTGCGCGTCGCCATGATGGCAGGCACCGAGCAGCCAAAGCCAATGAGCATGGGCACGAAGCTCCGGCCGGAAAGGCCGATCTTGCGCAGCAGCTTGTCCATCACGAAGGCAACGCGCGCCATGTACCCCGAGTCCTCGAGGATGGAGAGCAACAGGAAGAGCACCACGATAACGGGCAGGAACGAAAGCACGCTGCCCACACCGGCAAAGATGCCGTCGATCACGAGCGCATGCACCACCGGGTTTGTTCCAAAGTTGGTGAGCGCCACGTCGACCACGCCGGTGAACCAGTCGATTCCCTCGGCAAGCAGATCAGAGAGACGCTGGCCGATGACGTCGAACGTAAGCCAGAACACAAGTGCCATGATACCGAGGAACACCGGGATGGCGGTGTACTTGCCGGTGAGGATACGGTCGGCAGCGACGCTGCGCTTGTGCTCGCGGCTCTCGCGCGGCTTCACCACGCAACGCTCGCAGACGCTCTCGATAAAGGAGAAGCGCATGTCGGCAAGCGCCGCGAGGCGGTCGGCATGTGCCTCTCCCTCCATCTGCGAGATGATGTGCTCGGCACCGGCAAGCTCGTTCTCGTCGAGCGCGAGCGCATCGATGACCAGACGGTCGCCCTCGATGAGCTTCGTCGCAGCAAAGCGCGTGGGAATCTGAGCCGCCTCCGCATGGTCGGAGATGAGGTGGATGAGGCCGTGGATGCAGCGGTGAAGCGCGCCGCCATCGGGCCCGTCCTCGGCGCAAAAGTCGATTCGGCCCGGATGCTCGCGAAAGCGCGCCACGTGCAGCGCGTGCTCGACAAGCTCGTCGGTGCCCTGGTTCTTGGCGGCCGAGATGGGCACGACGGGAATACCGAGCGCCGCCTCGAGCGCGTTTACGTCGACGGTGCCGCCGTTTGCCGCCACCTCGTCCATCATGTTGAGCGCAAGCACCATGGGGCAATCGAGCTCCATGAGCTGGAGCGTGAGATAGAGGTTGCGCTCGATGTTGGTGGCATCGACGATGTTGATGATCGCGTTGGGGTGCTCCTCCAAAATGAACTGGCGGCTCACCACCTCCTCGCTCGTATACGGCGAGAGCGAGTAGATGCCCGGCAGGTCGGTCACCGTGGCGTTTGCATGCCCGCGGATCTGGCCGTCCTTACGGTCGACCGTCACGCCAGGAAAGTTGCCCACATGCTGGTTGGAGCCGGTGAGCTGGTTAAAGAGCGTGGTCTTGCCGCAGTTCTGGTTGCCAGCGAGCGCAAAGCTGAGCGGCGCCGACTCAGAAAGCGCCGCGCCCTCACGCCGCGGACGCGCCGGTTCCTCGCCAAGCGCCGGATGCGCGGTAACGCCCGCCGGGGTCTCACGGCGCGGGCAGTTGTGCGCGTCATGCACGTCGGACACGGCGATGCGCGCCGCGTCGTCGCGCCGGAGCGTAAGCTCGTAGCCTCTTAGACGGATCTCCATAGGGTCGCCCATGGGGGCGAGTTTGATCATGGTCACCTCGATACCGGGCGTAAGGCCCATATCGAAGATGTGCTGGCGAAGCGACGGGTCGTCACAGTCAACAGACGCAACGATGGCGTCCTTGCCAATCTCGAGTTCATCGAGCGTCATGCTCGGTCCCCCATCCCTATATAAACACCTCGGCAGTGTGCGCGCCGGGCATTGGTATCACGTGATTCCGCCTTACTATACACACCTCGGCTAACTTTCGCGACGGCGCGCACCAATCGTTATCATATTTTTGTACGGGACAACGCATCTTCGGGAGGGCCCATGAACACGTCCGCCGGCTCCATCAAAAACATCGTCTTTGACATGGGCAACGTACTCATGACCTTCAACGGGCCGTACTTTGCGACGCGCTTCTGTGATAACGAGCAGGATGCCGCGCTCTTGCAGGCCGCCTATTTTGGGCGCGGCGAATGGGCGCTCCTGGACTCGGGCACCATCGGCTACCCGACCATGATGCGCATCGCCGAGGCGCACCTGCCCGAACGACTCTGGCCCAACTTGCACGATATGGCCGCCCACTGGGCGCGCTACTCCGAGCCTATCCCCGAGGTAAACGACCTTGCCTGCCGCCTATACGAGCAAAGCTACGACCTCTACCTGCTCTCGAACGCCGGCACGCGCATCGACGAGCAGCTCGACCACTGCCCCGCCTACCCCCTTATGAAAGGACGCGTGGTCTCCGCGGAGGAGAAGCTCATGAAGCCGGATCCCGCCATCTACGAGCTGCTTTGCAGGCGTTATGGACTCGTGCCGGCGGAGTGCCTCTTTGTCGACGACAACGCGGACAACTGTCGCGGAGCCGAGGTCGCCGGCATGCAGGCGTTCCACTTCACGGGCGATGTCGCCGCACTCGCCGCGGCAATCGGCGTGTCACCGCGACAATAAGACTCCCAAACGGCCCTGACGCGCGGTTGGCCGCGACGCTCTGCGCAAAAATTGATCTGCTGACCTTTTTGAGGCCTCAGTTTATAAAATAACCCCCTGCTTATCTGGGCTTTTGTTGCCCAGAAAAGTGCCCTTTCGCCCCGGCGGGGAAAGGGCACCAAAGAAGTCCCAGCTCATAGGGGCTCACAGGAGGTCAGCAAACGCATTTTTGCGCAGAGGGGTGTCATTCGCCCCGTGCGGCGCACGATGCCCCAGCTGCGGGCGCGCTCACGCGTTGAACACGTAACGGTCGAGGCGCTCAAACGCCTCCTGCACGCGCGAAAGCGGCAGCGCAAGGTTCACGCGGATGTGGCAGGGACCGTGGAAGGGGCGACCGTCCTGGTAGTCGACGCCCACGCGCCAGCCCTCGGTAAGCAACCAGTCGATGTCGTGCCCGTGTGCGGCGCACCACTCGGTGCAGTCGAGGAAGAGCATGTAGGTGCCCTCGGGCTTGGTCACATGCACGCCCTCGAAGTGCTCGTCGATATACCGGCACGCCCAGTCGACGTTTTTGCCCAGAACCTCACGCAGCTCATCGACCCACTCGTAGCCCTCCTGCTTGTAGGCGCCAATGAGGGCGTGCATGGAGAGCACGTTCATCTCGTTGTAGTGCGCCTTGGACGAGGCGGCGACCACGCGGTCGCGCAGGTAGTCGTTGTAGATGATGTGGTAGCTTCCCACAAGCCCCGCAAGGTTGAAGGTCTTGCTCGGCGCATAGAGCGCCACGGTGCGCTGGCGGGCATCCTCGGAGACCGACTGGGTGGGCGTATGGGTGTGCCCGG
Source organism: uncultured Collinsella sp. (assembly GCA_949285915.1). Lineage (GTDB taxonomy): Bacteria > Actinomycetota > Coriobacteriia > Coriobacteriales > Coriobacteriaceae > Coprousia. The sequence goes on along the minus strand of CASDZW010000005.1, from coordinate 13,327 downwards.
GGAGAATGATGTCGGACCAGATCTCGTCCGAGATGACAACGCAGTCGTACTTGCGATAGAGCTCCATCGCCTGCTCGAGCTCGGCGCGCTCCCACACGCGTCCGCAGGGGTTGTGCGGCGAGCACATCACCGCGACGTGAATCTTGTGCTCGGCGAGCTTGCGCTCCATGTCGGCGTAATCCATGCGCCAGACGCCCGCCTCGTCGCGCACGAGCGGAGAGTGCACGATCTTGAAGCCGGCGTTTTCGATGCTGCCGGTAAAGCCGATGTAGGTGGGGCTGTGCAGCAGCACCGCATCGCCCGGGCGGGCAAACGCCTGAAGCGTCGACACCACGCCGCCGAGCACACCGTTCTCGTAGCCGATATGCTCAGGGCGCAGTCCCGTGACGCCGTTGCGGACCTCGTGCCAGCGGATGATGGATTGGAAGTACTCGTCGCGCGGCTCGAAGTAGCCGAAGTGCGGCTGGCGGGCACGCTCGATAAGCGCCTCGGGCACGGTGGGGACCACGGGGAAGTTCATGTCGGCGACCCACATGGGGATAGCATCGAAGCCCTCGGCGGGCTTGGTGGGGGCCATGCCGGTCGGCGTGTCGGTCAGGCCGTCCACCGCAACGGCGTCCTGCCCGCGGCGGTCCATGATGGTCGTGAAATCGTACTTCATGCGCTCCCTCTTCCGTCAAACGCCGCGCGAGGCGGCAAAGTTTCTTAGGCACAAACGCTATTTTTGTCAGCAGGCGTGACAAAGTCAACGCCTGTCCCACCGACCTCGATCGCCTGATAATGCTCGCGGTTCGCCCGGTAGCTCCCGAGCACCGTCTTGCGGTACCGCTGGGGCGAGACCTCTTTGAACTCCTTGAATTTCTTGATGAAGTAACTCGTGGACTGGAACCCGCACGAGAGACCGATATCGATGATCGAGCGGTCGGTATCCAGCAGCTCGTCGCAGGCCCGCTCGATGCGGTAGCGGTTGATGAAGGCCGTCGGGGTGAGACCGGTCGCACGCTTGAAGAAGCGCGAGAAGTACTGCGGCTGGTACCCGCTCACCTGAGCGAGCGTTGCGCTCGATATCTGCTCGGCGTAATGGTCCTGCACGTAGCGGACCGCCCGCTCCGCCGCCGCGAGGCTGTGACGGTCGCGCTCGTTCTCAACGAGGCTCCCCGTGCGGACGATTTCCTGGAAGATGCGCAGAAGGCATATCCGCACGTCGAGCGTGAAGCACGGGGGCAGATCGCGGCAGTCGGAGAGAATCTGCTCAAACGCCGCGCCGATGGCGCCGCCCTCGTCGCGCACCGGGTTTCTCACTGTCAGGGTGCCAGCGCGGTACGGATCGATATAGCGGCGCGACGCAACGTCCGCCTGCGCGAATTCCAGAAGCCCGCCGTCAAAAACGATCACAAAGAGCCGGCAGTCGCTCACGGCGCTGTAGCGGTGGAGGGTACGGGGCTCGACGGCAAAGAGCTCGCCCGCACCCACGCGGCGCGTGCTGCCGTCCTCAAACACGTCAATTGTGCCCTCTGCCACATAGACCCACTCCACCTCATCGTGCCAGTGGATGTAACCGATGTCGCACCCCGCCTGGGCGCGCTGGTCAAAGGTATCGAGCGGGAAGAGATCCGAGCCGTGTTCCCTACCCTCTTTGAGGCGAGCGAGCATATGCACCAACCTCCCTAACAAGAAAGTCATAATCGTTATATTTATACCGCCGAATCACGCAAGAATCCACCCGGTTCTCTAGGGTATCTTGTGGCACAACGTCCCACGTAGAGCCAAGGCGCGCTGCCGAGGCACCGATGCGAGAAAGGTTTGGCCTTCATGATTGTTCGCTATCGTTTTGGACAACCCATCGAGACGGATGCCGTGCTTACAAAGCCCGCGGCAGAGACGGGCGAGGTGCGCCGTTTCACCGTACACCGCCCCGGCGAGCCCGTCGAGCACGAGCGCGACCGCTCAACCGAGGTGAGCAACCCCGGCGAGGTCGAGGGAAACCCGCTCGATGCCAGCAACCTCACCGACCTGCTCTTCTTCACCTACACGATGGACCCCGATGACATCGTCTACGGTCTCGGCGAGCAGGTACGCGGCATCAACAAGCGCAACTTTACCTACGTGTCGCGCTGCATGGACAACGCGCGCCACACCGAGGACCGCCACAGCCTCTACAGCGCCCACAACTTCTTTATCGTGAGTGGGCGCGAGACCTTCGGCGCCTTCTTTGACACGGCGGGCGTCATCTCCTTCGACATGGGCGAGACCGACATCGACCGCATCCAGGTCGCGCTCGAGTACCCCGACTGCGACCTCTACCTTATCGAGGGCGAGAACCCCACCGACATCGTCCGCCAGTTCCGCTCGCTCGTGGGCAGAAGCTACATCCCGCCCAAGTGGGCCTTCGGCTACCAGCAGAGCCGCTGGTTCTACAAGACGGAGGACGACTTCCGCGACATCGCGCGCCGCTACCGCAAGGCGGGCATCCCACTCGATGCCATCTACATGGACATCGACTACATGGAGCGCTACAAGAGCTTCACCGTCGACCGCGAGCGCTTCCCGCATTTTGAGGAGCTCACCGCCGAGCTCAAGAGCGACGGCATCCACCTCGTCCCCATCATCGATGCCGGCCTCAAGGTCGAGCCGGGCTACGACGTGTACGAGGAGGGCGTGGCCGAGAACCGCTTCTGCAAGAACGCCGCCGGTGAGGACTTCACCCTTGGCGTGTGGCCCGGACACTGCCACCTGGTCGACGTCATGGACCCCGACAACCGCCGCTGGTTTGGCGACCAGTACAAGAAGCTTCTCGACCTCGGGATCGACGGTTTCTGGAACGATATGAACGAGCCCTCGATCTTCTACACCGAGGAGCGCCTGGCCGAGGCGTATGCCAAGGTGGACGAGCTGCGCGAGGGAGAGCTCGACCTCAACACGTTCTTTGACATGGTCGCTACCTTCTCTAACCTCTCCAACAACCCCGCCGATTACAAGCTCTTCTACCACACCATCGACGGCGAGCGCGTGCGCCACGACCGCGTGCACAACCTCTTTGGCTCCAACCTCTCGCGCGCGGCGGGCGAGGCGTTCTGCCGCCTCTCGCCCGAAAAGCGCATCCTGCTCTTCTCGCGCAGCTCCATGATTGGCATGCACCGCGTGAGCGGTATCTGGACGGGCGACAACATGGCCTGGTGGTCGCACTTGAAGCTCGCCGTCTGCCAGATGCCGGGCATTCAGATGTGCGGCTTCCTCTACTGCGGCCCCGACCTCGGCGGCTTTGGCAGCGACACCAACGAGGAGCTTATGACGCGCTGGCTGCAGTTCTCGGTCTTCACGCCGCTTATGCGCAACCACTCCGCGAGCCGCCGCGCGCAGGAGCTCGACACGTTCAAGCACGTCGACACCATGAGCCGCATCGTGGAGCTGCGCTACGCGCTTCTCCCCTACCTCTACAGCGAGTTTGTGAAGGCCTCGCTTGCCGGCGACCTCTACTTCAAGCCGCTCGCCTTTGAGTTTGGCGAGGACGAGCGCGCACGCCGCGTCGAGGACCAGCTGCTTGTGGGCGAGTCCCTCATGATCGCGCCCGTGATTGAGGAGAACGCGCGCGGCCGCATGGTGTATCTGCCCGAGCCCATGCGCATGGTGCGCTATCGCGCGCTTGACGACTACGACATCGAGGACCTCGCCGCGGGCGACCACTACGTGTCGCTGGATCTTGACGAGATGGTCTTCTTCATCCGCCCCGGCCATGTGGTGCCCGTCGCCCAGCCCGCGCCGAGCACGCAGGCGATGGACTTTGACCACCTGCGCCTGCTCGCCAACATGGGCGGCGCCAAGCGCATCACCTACACGCTCTACGACGATGACGGCTACACCACCGATATCGAAGCACCCGAGCACTTCCACACCATCGAGGTAACCGCGGACGGCGCCCACTGCGCTACCAAGCAGGTCGAGCTCATCGGCTAGGCGCGACCGCACGCCCCCACTTACGAACGCAGGCGCACCTGCACGCGAACGCGACCGCACCCGCTAGCAAACGCGACCGCACCCACTCGTGAAAACAGGCCTCCCCGGCGCTACCCACAAGGGCACACACCGGGGAGGCCATTCTCATCCCAACAAAGGAAACGGCCAGCCATGTGCCGCAGGTTTGCCCGAACCTTCCCCCGTGAAAGGAGAAACGACCGGCTGCAGTGCGCTAGATTGCCGTGAAGCGAGAAGGCATAGGCCTCAGGGCCATGCCGACGAAGCTGAACGGCAAGGTAGCGTGCTGCAGTCCGGTCGCTCTGGTTGAGAGGAGTTTAAAACTCGGCGTTACCGACGGTGCGCGGATGCGGGATGACGTCGCGGATGTTGCCCACGCCCGTGAGATACATCACGAGGCGCTCGAAGCCAAGGCCAAAGCCCGCATGCTTGCAGGTGCCAAAGCGGCGCAGGTCCAGATAGTACTTGTACTGCTCGGCGTCCATACCGAGCTCGGCGATGCGGCGCTCGAGCACGTCCAGGCGCTCCTCGCGCTGGCTACCGCCGATGATCTCGCCAATGCCGGGCACCAGGCAGTCCGCCGCGGCGACCGTCTTGCCGTCGTCGTTCAGGCGCATGTAGAAGGCCTTGATCTCGGCCGGGTAATCGGTCACGAAGGTCGGGCACTTGAAGTGCTGCTCGGTAAGGAAGCGCTCGTGCTCGGTCTGCAGGTCGATGCCCCAGCTCACGGGGTAATCGAACTTGTGGCCGGCAGCAACGGCCTGCTCCAGAATCTGAACAGCCTCGGTATAGGTCACGCGGGCAAAGTCGGAGCTCGCCACGTGCTCCAGGCGCTCGATCAGGCCCTTGTCGACAAAGCGGTTGAGCATGCCGAGCTCGTCGGGGCACTTCTGCTGCACGTCGCGGATGACGCGCTTGAGCATGGCCTCGGCGAGGTCCATGTCGTCGGCAAGGTCGGCAAAGGCGATCTCGGGCTCGATCATCCAGAACTCGGCGGCATGGCGGGTGGTGTTGGAGTTCTCGGCACGGAAGGTGGGGCCGAAAGTATACACGTCGCCAAAGGCCATGGCAAAGTTCTCGGCATTGAGTTGGCCGGAGACCGTAAGGGACGCCGGCACGCCAAAGAAGTCCTGGCTCCAGTCGACATCCCCCTCGGTAAGGGTGCCGCCCGAAGCCGCGGCCTGCTCGGCCGTCACGAGCGGCGGGTTCGCCGGGTCGATGGTGGTCACGCGGAACATCTCGCCCGCACCCTCGCAGTCGCTCGCGGTGATGATGGGGGTGTTGACGTAGACAAAGCCGCGCTCCTGGAAAAACGCGTGGATCGAGGCGGCCGCCACGCTGCGCACGCGGAAGACCGCGCGGAAGAGGTTCGTGCGCGGACGCAGGTGCTGCTGGGTGCGCAGGAACTCGACGGTGGCGCGCTTCTTCTGCAGCGGATAGTCCGGCGCCGAGGGGCCCTCTACGCGGATGGTCTCCGCCGTGAGCTCAAAGGGCTGCTGCGCCTCGGGCGTGAGCTTGACCGTGCCTGTGCAGACGAGCGCCGCGGAGACGTTCTGGTGCGCGATCTCGTCGTAGTTGGCGAGCGCATCGCGATTCATGACGACCTGCAGGTCGCGGAAGCAGCTGCCGTCGTTGATGGTGACAAACCCAAAGTTCTTCATGTCGCGGACGGACTTGACCCATCCGGCAACGGTGACGCTCTTGCCGCCGAACGCATCGGCATCCGCGTAGAGCTGCGCGATCTTGGTGCGATCCATATGATTCCTTTCCGAACCCGCCATGCGGGCGATGTTGTGCGCACACCATGATAGCAGGTGCGACCTACAAGGCGCGACCGAAGCGCGCGCGGCAGCACGACGCCCCGACGAAGCGTGCCGTCGGGGCGCCGGGGTTCAGGCGTTTGGACGTTTTGCCGTTAGCGAATGACGAGCAGCGGGTCGCCGATCTTCACGAGCGGTCGGTCGCCGATGAGCGTGTTGGAGACGGCGGCGTGCTCGATGTGCCCCACCTGGGACGCATTGGACACCACCACGGTCACCACGTCCTCAAAGCCGGCGTCCTTGATCGCCGCGGAATCGAACCCAATGAGCGGCGTGCCGGCGCGAACCTCGTCGCCCTGATTGACGTAGCTGGTGAAGCCCTTGCCGTTCATCGCCACGGTGCCCAAGCCGATATGGATGATGACCTCGACCCCGGTCGTGGTGAGAAGGCCGATGGCGTGGTTGGTGACGGTCGTCATGACCACACGGCCGTCTGCCGGCGCGTAGATAGCGTCGCCGACGGGCAGGATGCCGTAACCCTCGCCCAGCAACTTGGAGGAGACGATCTCGTCGTTGATCTCCTCGATGCTCACGAGCACGCCCGAGACCGGGGCGTACACGGTATCCGGTCGCACGGCGAACGTCGCCTGCTCGGGGCGATAGGCTTCCTCAGACGTACCGGTCTTTCTGATCTTGTCCCACAGCTTCATGGAGGCCTCCTCGCCATGCCTGAGCGGCTGGGCCGCTCGTTGTCGCTGAGCGTTCTGCTCGCCCCTATCTTACTCAAGCTCTAGACGCTATTCCATACAGTTCCCTAACATTCGCGGCGAGCGGTGGTGGCACAATACATAACCGTGAGAAACCGCCGCGCCCGGCAACGCCCGCGCGCGGAACCGTCAAAGGAGCATTGCGTGATAACCGGTCTGACCGAGAACCTTCCCGATTACGTCGAACGTCCGGCTCTGCCCGGCCCCGCCGGGCGCGAGGGCTACGGGCGCATCGATTTTGAGGTGCTGCCCAACACACGCGACCTCGGCGAGCTTATCGGTGCCGACGGACGGCGCGTCAAGCCGGGGCTGCTGCTGCGCTCGGGCGCGCTAGGCTTTGCGAGCGACGGCGACCTCGCCCGCCTGCGCGACGACTACCACCTCTCCCTCATCGTCGATTTGCGCAACGACATCGAGCTCTCCGAACTCCCCGACCCCATCCGCTACTTCCCCGGCGCGCGCTACGTCCACGCCAACATCCTGCCCGAGGAGGCGGCCGGCATCACGCAGGAGCGTGCCACCAAGGCGACCGTCGCCATGCAACAGGCGCAGGCGTCGCAAAACCCCGACGCCTTTATGGAGGCGTTCTACCCCTTTATCCTGGCAGGCCCGGGCGGCCTTGAAGGATACCGGCAGTTCTTTGAGGCACTTCTTGCCTGCGAGGAGGGAGCGGCGCTCTGGCACTGCTCGGTAGGGCGCGACCGCTGCGGCATGGCGTCCATGCTCGTGGAGTGGGTGCTCGGCGTGTCCTGGGACCAGATTGAGAGCGACTACCTCGCCACGAACCTCTTCGCACCGCTTGAGTACTCGATCGACTACGCCGCGCGCATGGCGGCCCTAAACTCCGCCGTCCGCTTCCTCGAGCGCGAGTACGGCGGCATCGACGGCTACCTCAAGCAGGCGCTCGGCGTCACGGAGGAGGACCGCGCCACGCTGCGGCAACGCTACCTCGAGGAGTAACGCCTCCCGTATGACGGCACGCGCCGTCTACGCCGCACCCTCGCCAAAAAAACGGCACCCCGCGGGGTGCCGTTTGTCGTATTGTCCTCAGGAGAAACCGGTCTACGACAGCAGCATGCGGTCGTTGGCGAGCTCGCCGCCCGAGACCTCCTCGAACTTCTGCAGCAGGTCCTTCACGGTGAGCGAGCGTTTCTCGTCGCCGCGGACATCGTAGATGATGCGACCCTCGTGCATCATGATGAGGCGATTGCCCATACGGATGGCGTCGTTCATGTTGTGCGTGACCATGAGCGTGGTGAGGTTCTTCTCGGCCACGATCTTTTCGGTGAGGTCGAGCACCTTGGCAGCCGTCTTGGGGTCGAGCGCGGCGGTGTGCTCGTCAAGCAGCAGCAGCTTGGGCTCGGTAAGCGTGGCCATAAGAAGCGTCAGCGCCTGGCGCTGGCCGCCCGAGAGCAGGCCCACCTTGGCAGTCGGGCGCTTCTCCAGCCCGAGCCCGAGCTCGCGTAGACGGTCAGCGTACTCCTCCTTCTCGGCACGCGTGACGCCCCAGGCGAGCGTGCGGGCGCGCCCGCGGCGCTTTGCCATGGCGAGGTTCTCGATGATCTGCATGTCAGCCGCCGTGCCCATCATCGGGTCCTGGAACACGCGGCCGAGGTACTTGGCGCGCGCCGGCTCAGACAGGCGCGAGATGTTCTTGCCGTCGAGCGTGATGGTGCCCGCGTCGATGGGATAGACGCCGGCGACCATATTCATGAGCGTCGACTTACCGGCGCCGTTGCCGCCGATGATCGTCACAAAGTCGCCGGGTGCGAGATGAAGGTTGCAGTCCACGAGGGCGCGCTTCTCGTTGATGGTGCCGGCGTTGAAGGTCTTGGAGACGTGAGAGAGTGTCAGCATCGCCTATCGCCCCCCTTCGGTGGTGGCGCCTTCGGTCTCAGGAAGCTCGCGCGAGGCGCGGGCGTAGGCGCGACGGAGCTGGTACTTCTCCCACACCACGGGCACGCAGAGCGCGAGCGCCACGATGATGGCGGAGAGCAGCTTCATGTCGTTGGCGTCCATGCCCATCTGAAGCACGATGGCGCGGATGAGGAAGTATACGATCGAGCCGACCACAGCGGAGGTCAGGCGGCCGCCGAAGGCGTGGAGCTTGGCACCCGGCAGCACGCGCCAGAGTACCTCTCCGATCACGATGGCGGCAAGGCCGATGACGATGGCGCCCGTGCCCATGCCGATGTCGGCGTACTTCTGGCTCTCGCAGATGAGCGCGCCGGAGAGGCCGACGAGGCCGTTGGAGAGCGTGAGTGCGATCATCTTGGTGACCTTGGTGTTGACGCCGAGCGCGCGCACCATGGCCTCGTTGTTGCCGGTGGCGCGGCAGGCCGAGCCGATCTCGGTGCCAAAGAACCAGTACAGCGCAACGATAATGACCACCGCAATAACAACGCCCACGATGATGGCGCCCACGTTGGTGGACAGACCCGTGGCATCGGTCACGGAGCTGAAGATGGTCTCGTTCTTGAGCAGCGGCGTGTTGGACTTGCCCATGATGCGCAGGTTGATGGACCACAGACCGATCTGCGTCAGGATGCCCGCGAGAATCGCAGGGATCTCAAACACAGTGTGCAGAAAGCCCGTGACGGCGCCCGCGACCATGCCGGCGACCATGGCGACCACGATGGCGAGCAAGGGATCCATCCCGCCGACCACCATGACGGCGCACACGCAGCCGCCGAGCGCAAAGCTGCCGTCGACCGTCAGGTCTGCGATGTCGAGCAGCTTATAGGTGATAAACACCCCGAGCACCATGATGCCCCAGAGAATACCTTGGGATACGGCACCCAGAAGCGCGAGTCCCATAGCGAAAGCCTCCCTATCGTTGCACGGACGCTCCGTCCGTTCCGTTCAGCCAAATGTGCCTCGACGGGGGAGTTCCCGTCGAGGCGCAGGTAATGTGACAGTGTAGCAGGGACCGCGGGAGCCTGCCACCGGAGCTCGTCGCGAAATGGAGTGGAAACGCTCAGGCGCCTTACGCCGCGCTCACGTCCTCGCCGCCCTCGTCCACAAGCGACGAGACGTCGACGCCAATCTCATCGGCCGTCGCCTGGTTGAAGACGAGGTCGCACTCGGCAGCACTCATGGTCTCGACGGGCATCTCGGCCGGATCGGCGCCCTCGGTGAGAATCTCGACGGCCATCTCGCCGGCGCGGTAACCGAGCTCCTCGTAGTTGATGGAGACCGAAGCCAAACCGCCGGCCTCGACCATGCCAACCTCACCGCAGATGGTGGGGACCTTGGCCTCGTTGGCGATCGAGGCGACCTGCGTCATCGCAGCGGCGATGGTGTTGTCCGTCGGCGTGTAGATGGCGTCGACCTGGCCGACCATGGACTCGACCACCGATTGGATCTCATTGGAACTCGAGACGGTGAACTCGACGCCGGTAAGGCCGATGGCCTCGAGCTCCTCCTTGGCCATGGCGATCTGGATGTCGGAGTTGGGCTCGGCGGTGCAGTAAAGAAGTCCGACGGTCTTTGCCTCGGGAACGAGCTTCTGGAGCAGGTCGATCTGGTCGGCGACGGGGTTCATGTCGGAGGTGCCGGTGAGGTTGCCGCCGGGCGCATCGTTGTCGGCAACGAGGTCGGATGCGGCGAAGTCGGTAATGGCGGTGCCGATGATGGGGATGTCGCTCGTCGCGCCCGCAACCGCCTGGGCGGCGGGGGTGGCGATGGCGAGGATGAGGTCGCAGCCGTCGTTCACGAGCGTCTGGGCGATCGTCTGGCAGGCGGACTGGTCGTTCTGCGCGTTCTGCTGCTCAATCTCGTAGGTAATACCGGAGTCGTCGAGCGCCTTCACAAAGCCGGCGTTGGCGGCATCAAGAGCGCTGTGCTCGGTGAGCTGCAGTACGCCGATCTTGTAGGAGGCGCCGGAGGCAGCACCGGAGCCGGCGGGCGCCTCCTCCCCGCTGCAGCCGGCGAGCGCGATGGCGCCCGTCGCCACGGCGGTAGCGGCAAAACCCTTAGCAAACATGCGGCGATCGATAATCGTAGCCATGGTGAAATCCTTTCCTAGGAAGCCCTAAAGGGCGAAGGTGCGTTAGACGATCTCTGCGCCCTCGAGACCCGAGATATCGATGCCGACCTCATCTGCCGTCTGCTGGTTGGCGATGAGCTGGCAATCCTCGGCCTCGAGGTACTCAATGGGCATTTCGGCCGGATCGACGCCCTCGGTGAGGATGCGCACGGCCATCTGGCCGGCCTTGTACCCAAGATCGTAGTAGTTGATGCTGTAGGAGGCGAGACCGCCGTCCTCGACCATGGTGTCGCAGCCCACGATAACGGGAAGCTGATGCTCGTTGGCGACCATGGCGACAGTGGCCATGCCTGCGGCGATGGTGTTGTCCGTCGGCGTGTAGACGGCGTCTACCTTGCCCACCATCGACTCGACGACCTGCTGAATCTCATTGGAGCTCGAGACGGTGTAGCGCTCGTGGCCAATTCCCGCGGCGTCCAGCGCCTCCTCGGCCATTGCAATCTGAACCTCAGAGTTGGCCTCAGCGGTGCAGAAGAGCAGGCCGACGGTCTTTGCCTCGGGAACGAGCTGCTCGAGGAGCTCGATCTGGTCGGCGACGGGGGTGAGGTCGGAGGTGCCCGTCACGTTGCCACCGGGAGCGTCGTTATCGGCAACAAGGCCGGACTCAGCGAAGTCGGTGATGGCGGTGCCGATGACGGGAATGTCGGTCGTCGCGCTCGCCACGGCCTGCGCTGCGGGCGTGCCGATGGCGAGGATGAGGTCGTCACCGTCATTCACGAGCTTGGACGCGATCGTCTGGCACGTGGGCTGATCGTTCTGAGCGTTTTGCTGGTCGATCTCGTAGGTGATGCCCGCGTCGTCGAGCGCGGCCACAAAGCCCTCGTTGGAAGCGTCGAGCGCCGCGTGCTCCGTGAGCTGCAGGACGCCGATTTTATACGTAGTGCCGGCAGCAGCGTCGCCCGATGCCGCGGACGAGCCCTCTACCGTACCGCCATTTCCGCCGCAGGCAGCAAGCGCAAGAGCAAGGGCTCCCGTAGCAAGTGCCGCGCCAAAGGTCTTGAGTCGCTTCATGATGCGAGCTCCTTCATTCGAAGATGGATACTTCCCCCACCGGCTCCGTGCGGCATCGTGCATGCACGAGCCGCCGTCTGCACGCACGCCCATCGACCAGAAGCCGCTGCGCGCTCTTGCCGGGTGCTGTCCATAATAGACAAGCCCCCGGCGCCGCCGGGGGTGTCACCAAGTGTTAACTTAGCGCGCACGCTCCGCGCGCCCGAGATACCGTTCGCCGAATTTGCGCTGACCGTGTCCGCTTGCGAGGCATGGCTCTTTGCGCACGCACTCAGATGCGATACGACGGCTGCCGGGGAGCACACCGCTCGGCAAACGCAGCGCGGGCCGCAACGAGCCGCTCCCCCTCCGTCTGTCCTGCTTCCCAGTCTACGCCACAGCGCGCGTTCGCAGGCGCCTGTTTGGTCAAATCACCCCGCGAGAGGGCATTTCCCACGAGGGCGAACCGGCCGAGACACGCATTTCGCCTCAAGCGCACGCCCCACATGACCCATAGCCAGAAGAAAAGCGTCCTCCGCCAACCGCAGAGGACGCTTTTCCGGGCGCACGATTACCCTCTCACGCGCCAATTTGACCAAACGACAAAAAACGAGCGGGCTACTTCTTGATCCAGGTGAACATCGAGCGGATCTTCTCACCCGTCTTCTCGATCTCGTGCTCGTTGATCTTCTCGCGCTGCTCGAGGAGCCACTTGTGGCCGTTGTTGCAGTCGTCCACAAACTCCTGCGCAAAGCTGCCGTCCTGGATGCGCGCGAGGATCTGCTTCATGGCCGCGCGGCTCTGATCGTTGATGACCTTGGGGCCGGCGTAGTACTCGCCGTACTCGGCGGTGTTGGAGATGGAGTAGTTCATGAAGTGGATGCCGCTCTCGTACATGAGGTCGACGATCATCTTCATCTCGTGGTAGCACTCAAAGTAGGCGAGCTCGGGCGGATACCCGGCCTCGGTGAGGGTTTCGAAGCCGGCCTTCACGAGCTCCACGAGGCCGCCGCAGAGCACCGCCTGTTCGCCGAAGAGGTCCTCCTCGGTCTCCTCCTTGAAAGTGGCCTTGATGATGCCGGAGCGGGCGCCGCCCACGCCCCAGCAGTACGCGAGCGCGATGTCCCAGGCGTTGCCCGTGGCATCCTGCGCCACGCAGGCGAGGTCCGGCACGCCGGAGCCCTCGGTGAACTGACGGCGCACGATGTGGCCCGGGCCCTTGGGGGCGCACATGATGACGTTCACGTCCTCGGGCGCCTTGATGTAGCCGAAGTGGATGTTGAAGCCGTGGGCGAAGGCGAGGGTGTTGCCGGGCTTGAGGTGGTCTTTGATGTGCTCCTCGTAGACCTTGGGCTGGGTCTCATCGGGAACGAGCATCATGATGAGGTCGGCCTCCTCGGCGGCGGCGTCCATCGTCATGACCTTGAGGCCCGCCTCCTCGGCCTTTGCCCAGCTGCTGGAGCCCTCGCGCAGGCCCACGCGCACGTCGCAGCCCGAGTCGAGCAGGTTCAGCGCATGGGCGTGACCCTGACTGCCGTACCCGATGACGGCAACCTTCATGTTCTGGATCACCTCAGGCTTGCAATCCTGCTCGTAGTAAATCGTAACGGCCATTTCTTACTCCTTACCTTATCGGTTCTAAAACCCGTATCTATGGTCATCGCGCACGCCGCGCGACAATTACCTCTCTTGACGCTCGCGGAGGGCGAATGGGCGCTGCCGACCGCCCGCGGGCATATCGCCGCCCGCAAGTTCCGCACGAGCCGGAGGCGCCAGTGGCGCCTCCGTGC
>CASDZW010000004.1 GCA_949285915.1 uncultured Collinsella sp. | reverse complement strand
GCGGACGGGGATGCGCCCTTTTGATGGACCGACCTCTTGTTATTTCACTGACGAGCGGCGCACCACAAGACCCATGGAGGGATTCTCGTGCTCGCGACGCTCAAAGTCGTCCAAGATGCGTAGATAGCTGGAGAGCTGGCCGAGATACGCCGGCTTGAAAGGACCGCTCTTAAGCTCGACCGCAACTAAACAGTTGAGGTCGCGGTTGAAGAACAAAAGGTCGATGTACTGATCGACGCCAAAGGCATCAAGATGATACTGGTTCCCCACAAATGTGAAAGCCCGCCCGAATGTCATGATGAACTGTTTGATGTTCTGTACGATGCCCTGCTCCAGCACGCGCTCGTCGATATCGTTCGTATCGCGCACCCCGAGCTCCTCAACGTTAATGAAATCGAGCAGATATTCATCTTTGAAAGTCGCAATGGCGCGCAGCGCCTGCTGACTCTTTGGCAGCGTTGAAAGAAAGTTACTAGACACCTCTCCTTGGTGATGAAAGTCATCCGCCTTTAGTGAGCGTTTGAGTGACTCCACGCTCAAGTGCTCAACAGACGCCTTGTGGATGTAGAAGAGCCTCTCGTCTAGCATCTTCGAGGCCTCAAGTATGTAGCGATGATGCGTGAAACCGATGGAAAGAAAATCATCTGCAGAACAAAGACTGGAATTCTGCACTCGCGAATGCAGAAATAGCAGCATCATCCCCAACGAGATTCCCCGACCATTCCTCATAGAAAGCCTTCATGTAATACATGTTGCGCTCAGAGAAACCCCTGAGACCAGGCAGCTCACGCTGCAACTGACTGCTAATCGTCTTGAGCGCGCCCGTCCCCCATACACCGTGACGCGTATGGGCGGAAATGTAACCACCCACGGCAAAGTACAGCTGCAGTTGCTGCGCGTTGGCACTTTTTACTGCAGCATATTGCGCCTGCAAAATCGCCGTCTTGATGGTCTGAACTGCCTCGCGATAGCCCGTAATCTCCGACGTCATGGTGTCCTCCTTTTCTCACGAACTTATGTTCCATGACGCGTTCTATGCTAACAACGCGTACGGACACAAGAATGCGCGTACCATAGAGGCGTTTTCTGCTTCGCTTCGTTTGGGAGATGCATGTCCAGACCCTCATCCGCGCTCGACATCAACTCTTGCGATGTCCGCACCAACGTCGCGCGCTCCGTTCTCACACGCACCTGGTGCGTGGCTGCGCTTGCCCTCATCTGCTGTGCGCTCTGGGGCAGCGCGATTCCCTGCATCAAGATCGGCTACGAGCTGCTCGGCATCCAAGATGGCGACGTGCCGTCGGAGTTCCTCTTTGCAGGCGTGCGGTTTATGCTTGCGGGCTCCATCGCACTTGCCGCCGCAGCCGTAACAAGACGTCGTTTGCCCCGTGTTTCGCGCGCGGGATGGCCGCTCGTCATCAGACTCTCGCTCGCCCAAACCATCGTGCAGTACGCCTTCTTCTATATCGGCGTCTCGAACGCCTCTGGCGTGCGCGGATCGATCGTCAACGCTATGAACACGTTTCTCTGCGTGCTGGTGGCAGCGCTCGTATTCCGGCAGGAACGGCTCACGGCGCGCAAGGTCCTCGGCTGCGCCGTAGGATTTGCCGGGGTCGTTATCGTCAACCTCACCGGTGGCGATAGCGGCGGCGCCGTCGCGCTTACGGGCGAGGGCTTCATCCTTATCGCCGCCATCTCCTACGCTGTCTCGTCCGCCCTCATCCACAACTACTCCCAGTGTGAGGACCCCGTAGCGCTCAGCGGCTACCAGTTTGTGCTCGGTGGCGCGGTGCTCACCCTGGCGGGCGCGGCGCTCGGCGGGACCCTGCCGCGCCTCACCCCCGCAGGCATTGCCATGGTTCTCTACCTTGCCTGCGTATCGGGCGTAGCGTACTCGCTCTGGTCGATTCTGCTCAAGTACAACCCAACCTCGCGCGTGGCAATCTTTGGCTTTATGAACCCGGTCTTTGGCGTGGTGCTCTCGAGCATCCTTCTTGGCGAGGGTGCCTCCCTACCTTGGCTGCAGAGCGCACTCGCCTTGGTGCTCATTGCCCTCGGTATCATTGTCGTTAATCGGCCGGAAGACGGTGCCGCACCCTCCCCTAGCGCAGAACACGCCGGCTGACGAGCGCCTGAAGGCCAAGGCACAGAAGCTCCAGCATCCAGAGGAGCGCATAGCCACCGCAGGAAACGACTGCGGTTCCCACGGCCGAGCCGACGCCGCCGCAGGCAAAGACCGCGAAGCCTATGAGTCCCGTGCAGAGCCCGGACTGCGCAGGGTCCGCATCCATGGAGAGCGTCACGAGTGTGGGCTGTACCAAGATATAGCCCAGGCCCAGGCTCGCCGCCGCCACAAGCGACGGGATCCACAGGCCCGTGGCGCACGAAAGGGCAAGCGCAGCTGCGGACACCATGCCCGCGCATTCGCCCACGGAGATGACGCCACCGAGCCCGCGCGCCCCTCCGAGTCTGCCAGCGAGCGCACCGCCAATCAGACAGGAGAAGCCGTAGAGCATCATCACCAAACCCGCCTGCGTGGAGGTGAGCCCGCAAACCTCGGAAAGAAAGGTTCCCATCAGCCCGTATGCGCCGAGGAACAGAAAACCCGTGGAGCAGGCGAGCAAAAAGACCGCGCAATGTGGACCAAAGAAGATGCGCCATGCGTCCCGGAAAAACGAACTGACAGGGTTGTTATGCGGCAGGCGTTTGTCGGCCTGGGCGTTCGAACGAGCCCCACCTCGCGCAGGGGAATGCCCGGCATCGCGCAACGTGAACAGGCCGAGCCAGGCAAGGGCCGCCAGCATGCCAAATGCAGCGAAGGCCGCTCGCCAACCCACCAGATCAGTGAGAATGCCGCCGAGCCCCGCCGAGAGCCCCTGCCCGGTGAAGGTTATGCCCATGAGGATGCCCACCGCACCGGCGCGGTGCTTGGAACCCACCACATCGCCCACGAACGCCTGCGAAACCGAGATGATACCCGCTGCGAAGCAGCCGGTGATGATTCGCGCCGCCACGAGGAGGGGCAGATTAGGCGCCAAAGCGCAGAGAAACGTGCCCGCGCAAAGACCGAGCACGATAATGCGCAACAAGCGCAAACGGCCCACGCCGTCACCGATACGGCCGCACACCGGCTGCAGCGCCCCATAGGGCACAAGATAGGCCGTCAAGATGATGGCTGCCGCCGTTGGCGCTACAGCAAGCGTGTTTGCGATAGCGGGAAGTGCCGGAGAGACAAACCAATTGTCCGCCGCGGAGACGAGTCCGCAGAATCCAAGCACGACGACAACGTGCAACTGACGCAGTGTGAGCCCCGCTATAGGAGCATCTGGGCCATTGAGCTTTGGATGAGTTGTCCGACTGACGGGAGTACTGCTCACGTGAATTCGCCTCCGCAGCCCATTATAGGCTCAGAGTCGTCGCCTCAGATAGACCATGTCCACAAGACGCACGCCCGCCTCGTAGATGGGGTGGTCGTAATGGTCGATAAAGAAGTTGGGCACCACATGCGAGCGCCTAAAACCGCAGCGCTCGTAAAAAGGCACCGTTAGCGGGCTGTCGCCCGTGCCTACTTGAAGCGTGCAATAGCGTCCCGCATATGTTGCCGCAACGTGCTCGATGAGCGCCCGGCCATAACCGCGCCCCTGATAAGCCGGCTCCACCGCAAGGCTCTTGATCTCCAACACGCCGTCGCCCTCGTCGGTCACGAGGCACTCCGCCACTACCGGGACGACGCCCTCCGATGCGTCCCCTGGCGTGAGCACCCACATATCGCCGCGGTCGATATAGCGAGCTACCATCTCCGGCTGCTCATCTGCCAGCAACAGCAGAGACATATATCGTTTTCGGTCACCTTGAACACGTTGGATCATGAGCACCTCCGTTCGCGAGTCGGCCGCTATATCGCACCTACTGAAACGAGCACGCAGCGGGCCCCGGGTGAGTCCCCGAGGCCCGCTGTCATCAAAAGGAATCTCTTACCGTCGGCTTTTCGCCGACCTCAACGTTAGCAAAGCTTGGCGCCCGCGGGGATGCGGTCGTCGAGCATAAGGAGGTTCAGACGTTCCTCGGCATCGTCACCCTCGCCCTCCTTGTGGACGGCGCTGATGAGCATGCCGCAGGAATCGATGCCCATCATCTTGCGCGGCGGGAGGTTCACGATGGCGACGCAGGTCTTGCCCACCAGGTCCTCGGGCTCGTAGAACGCGTGAATGCCGGAGAGGATGGTGCGGTCGGTGCCCGAGCCGTCGTCAAGCGTGAACTGCAGAAGCTTCTTGCTCTTCTTGACCGCCTCGCAGGCCTTGACCTTCACCACACGGAAGTCGCTCTTGCAGAACGTGTCGAAGTCGACCATGTCCTCAAAGAGCGGCTCCACGACGACCTTCTCGTAGTCGAGCGTGAGGAGCTTGGGCGTCACGAAGGCGGACGCGCCGACAGAAGCGGCCTCGGCATCGCACGCCGCGGCGGCATCGGAACCTGCAGCGAGAGCAGCAGCGCCCTTTGCCTGACCGGCACCCTTCTCGGGCTTCATGTGCGGGAACAGCAGCACGTCGCGGATGGAGGCGGAGTTGGTGAGGAGCATCACTACGCGGTCGATGCCAATGCCGATGCCGCCCGCCGGGGGCATACCGTACTCGAGGGCGCGCACGTAGTCCTCGTCGTACTCCATGGCCTCGTCGTCGCCGGCGAACTTCTCCTCCACCTGCTTGCGGAAGCGCTCGGCCTGGTCGACCGGGTCGTTGAGCTCAGAGAACGCGTTGGCGTACTCGTGGCCAGCAATCACGAGCTCAAAGCGGTGCGTGAGGCGCGGATCGTCCTCGCGGCGCTTGGCAAGCGGCGACACCTCGACGGGGTAGTCGACTACAAAGGTCGGGTTCACAATGGAGGGCTCGCCCGCCTCGTCGTAGATCTCGGCGATGAGCTTGCCGGCGCCCCATGCGGGGTTGACCTCGATGCCCACCTCAGTGGCGGCAGCGCGCAGCTCCTCGATGGGCGTGTCGAGGGTGAGCGTGCGACCCACAGCCTCAGAAACGATCTCGGTCATGGGACGGCTCGGCCACGTGCCGGAGAGGTCGATGGTCTTGCCCTGATACACGATGACCTCGGGGTTGCCGATAGCGGCGTTCGCCGCCTTGATGACGCCCTCGGCAAGCTCCTTCATGCCGTCGAGGTCGGAGTAGGCGCGGTAGGCCTCCATCGAGGTGAACTCGGGGTTGTGCGTGAGATCCATGCCCTCGTTGCGGAAGATGCGGCCAATCTCGTACACGCGCTCAAAACCGCCCACGAGCAGGCGCTTTAGGTGCAGCTCGGTGGCAATGCGCAGGTAGCACTCCTGGTCGAGCGCGTTGAAATGCGTGATGAAGGGCTTTGCCGTGGCACCGCCCTGAATGGTCTGGAGAATCGGCGTCTCGACCTCCATGTAGCCTGTCTCCTCCATATAGCGGCGGAAGGCGGAGATGATGGCAGAGCGCTTGGCAAAGGTCGCGCGCACGTCCTCGTTCACGATGAGGTCGACGTAGCGCTGGCGGTAACGGGTCTCCTTGTCGGAAAGACCGTGGAACTTCTCGGGCAGCGGGCGGACCGCCTTGGTGAGGAGCGTGAGGGCGCGCGGCGCCACGGAGAGCTGGCCGCGGCGGGTACGCACGACGACGCCCTCGGCACCCACGATATCACCCAGATCGAGCTCACCCAGAAGCTCCCAGGCCTCGGAGGGCATATCGTTGATGCGGCAGAAGAGCTGGATGTCGCCGGTGGGGTCGCGCAGGACCACGAACATGATCTTGCCCTGGCCACGCTTGGCCACCACACGGCCGGCGATCTTCACCACGTCGGCGGTGTCCTCGCCCGCCTCGAGCTCCGCGTAGCGGGCCTCGATGTCGGTAACGTAGGTGTCTACCTCAGAATGCTCCGGATAGGGGTTGCGTCCCGCCTCAATCATGGCGGCACGCTTGGAGAGGCGATGCGCGCGCTCGTCGTTCAGCGTATCCGGCGCCGCAACCTCGGCGGCGGCCTGGCTCGTCTCGGTATCTGCCATGGAAATGCTCCTCAAGCTCTACTCATAAAAAAGCTCCCCGGGCGTGCGGTCCCGGGGAGCATGCCTTACTCGATGCGCCGGACCGCGGTCTAGCGCGAGATCTTGGTGATGGTGTAGACGCGGCTCTTGCCGGAGGGCGTCACGACCTCAACGGTCTCACCCTGGCCATGGCCGATGATGGCACGGCCGACCGGGGACTCGTTGGAAATCTTGTGCTCGAGCGAGTTGGTCTCGGTGGTACCCACGAGGGTGACGGTCATCGCCACGCCATCGGCGTCGACCAAATCGACAGTGCAGCCGATGGAGACGCTGAGCACGTGATCGACGTCCTCCGCATCCTGAGCGTTGGCGAGAATCGCCTGAATCTCGGCGATGCGGGCGGCGTTCTTGGCCTGCTCCTCCTTGGCATCGTCGTACTCGGAGTTCTCCGAAAGGTCGCCAAAGTCGCGCGCCGTCTTGATGCGCTCGACGATCTCCTTGGCGAGGTCGCCCTCACGCCACTCGAGCTCGTCGACGAGCTTCTTGCGGCCCTCGGCTGTCAGTACGATGTCGCTTACCGCCATGCTGTGCTCCTTGCTACTTGGTCTTGGCAGCTGCGTCCGGGCGTGTTCCCGAGACAACAAGGCGACCGGTGTCCCTACAGGCACGCCGGTCGCCGCACGCTCATATACGAGCGGGACTACTCAGCGTCCTGCTCTTCCTTCTTCTTCTTGGCCTCGGCGAGCTGAGCCTCGAGCTCGCGGATCTTGGCGTCGTTCTCGTCCTCGACGGGAGCCTCGGCCTCATCGGAGACGGGCTCGTCCTCGCCCTGCATGCCCTCACGCAGGTTCTTGACGGTCTTGCCGAGCGAAGCGCCGAGCTTCGGAAGGTTCTTGGGCCCGAAGATGACCAGAACAATGACCAGGATGATGATCCACTCAGTACCCTTTGGCAGAAAACCCATTGTTTTCCTCCCACAGATTCGTCGAAACAACTCGCAAGAGTATACCGCGCCGGGGCGAGCGGAACAACCTCGCCACAATTTACACGTTGCATGGTAACGCGTCTGCCACACGCCCTGCTACGAGGGCTAAAGTTATGGACAAGCCAAGTACTTACCGACCCGTTTTCCCGCTCGGCAAGGATTCCAAAACCGAAACACGGCCCTCGCTGAATCGACCCCATCACTGCCGGATCGAAAGCCCAAGGCTGACCGAAAGAGTTTGCCCCCATCTGCGCACTTGTGCGATAACAATAATCACCGTTCGTAGGATAAGAGCGGCGATGGACAGCCTTATGGGAAATTGGCGAACAAGATGGGACTGATTGCAGATGGAATTAACTATCGTGCAGAAGGGCGCTGCGTAACGGAAGCAATATCTTGCTTCCCCCTGCCATAATCTCCCACACCCTCAAGCAGCTCCGAAAGCGTTACGCCAAACCCTTCGGCAATTTTGCTCATGCTGCAGAGCGTAACGTTTCTGCGCCCTACCTCAATGGAAGCGTAATACGAACGGTCCATGCCGATAGTGTTGGCGAATGCTTCCTGGCTCATACCGATAGCGTCCCGGAGCATCTTGCACCGCAGGCCAAAAGATGTTTCAAGATTCGTTTCCATACGCACAAACGTGCGCTATTGTTGTGTTTATGTCACCGGACTATATACAACAATCGCTTACTTGGAGTTCATGATAGGTGACGACATCACGGTAAAGCTCAAGCGAGGAGGAAGGGCGGCACATGTTTAACGATGACAATGAAATGAATCGATCGGCCGACGAGAGCCAAGATTCCACGGCCAGAGACGGGCGCTCAAAAGGTCCCGTCGAAAAGGTCTGCACATCAGACGTTCAAGCCACCATGGGGGCGACTCGAGCGAACATCGCGAAATCGATAGGGGTCCTCGCCGTCCAGTCGGCGGCGGCCGGTCTGCTCACCGTGGTCTCGGCCTCAGTGATCTCGATGCTCGCCGTCGTCGTGTCCGAGTTCAACGAGACAGAAGGTGCGCTTATCGAGGGATCAACGATCGCGCTCGCTGGACCCCAGCTCTGGCTGGTCAGGATAGCCTGGATCGCACTTGCTGCCGGCCTAGCCCTTGCGGTCGCCCATCGTGCCGCGTCGTTGCTCACCCCTCTGGAAAACAATACGCGCAGCACTCTCCGCACCGGGTCACTTGCTGCATCCTTCATCGGTGCCGCTGCGGCGATTGCCGCCATCTACCTTCCAGCCGTTCAGTCGTTCTTTGTTGAACACTCTGCATACGTAAACTCGCCTAATCCTGTTGTGATGTCGGTCACCTTTGCGGTCGCAGGCGCTGCGTCGCTGTCAGCCCTCAGAAAACTGCTAAAGATGTTTGAGCCTTCGTTGGGAGGCGAGCCATTCGCCCACGCCGTGGCGGCGACGGTGGGGGCGTGCATGGTCCCCATCCCCTTCGGAGTCGCCGCCTTTCTTGTCACGGCTATTGTGTCGATTTTCGTCAGCGGTCTTCCGGCAATCATGTACGCCATCATCATGATCGTTGCCCTTCTCTTCATCATGATTACTTGGTAAACCGTCAATTCTTGTATGGAGGTAATGAAATGAGCACGCAGAAAGCGAGCCTTGTCCCGTTCATGGTAGGCGTTGCCACCTTCTTGGTTGTAATCGCCTTTGTCATCGCCGAAGCAATCCGCCCGTTTGTGATGCCCGCCCTATACGGCGCGCTGGGGAATCTTGTCGCCCCACTCGGATGGCAAGGCTTCTTTGAACAACTCCTCCTCTTCCGCTTTACGCTCTAGACAAGAGGCGAACCCAACATAGGGCAGTGAATTGACAAGAAGCGTCTCCACTGGGAGAGAATCCGATATGCATGACCATGGACGCAATGATTGAGGGATAAGGATGGAAGAAGAAAAGAAAAACGAGTCTGTCGAAAAATGCACCACGAACGCCCCTAACGCTGAAGTGCCCGATGGCAACAAAGAGACAGCCGACACACTTGAGTTCGAGGGTGAGGGCTCAAGTGATGGCAACGGCAACGAGAAAAGCGGTCGACGCAGAGCGATCGCTATCGCGGTTCTGCTCCTAGCGACCCTTTGCCTAGGCATTGGCGCGTTCGTATTCGGCGGAACTCAGCCACAGAAAGACGGGCAAGGGAGCGCTGCGCAGCGACAGAAGGATTCTGACCAATCCGTGAGCGTAGAGCTTACGATTGATGCCGAAGGGTGGGCTGACGGATCCTCGCCCTTCCTTGTGCATGTGACCGGCGAAACGAACGCCGAGGATGCCGTTGACTTCTGGCATGCCGTCTGGCCGGACGGCACCGGCAAGGCCATTGAGCTGTCAGCCGGAACGTACCGAATCGGCTGGATCAGCGCCATCAATGCGGACGGATCAATCTACCGCACTCCCGAGGCCCCGGTGGAGGTCGTCATCGATGATGCGGTGGAAACCGATGATTCCGACACTGCGGCAGCCGATGTCGAGGAATCCTTCGAACAGGTGCCGGCAGATCAGGTGACGCAGGAAGACCTCGATGCGATTCTCGAGGATATCAAGGATGCCGTTGGCTCCGGCGACGACACCTTGGCGGGCGAAGCCGGCCAGACCGTCGTGGATACCGCTACCGGCAATGCCGCCAACAACCCGAACGCCGACAAGGATGCCATCGAGGATGCCAAGGAGGAGGCCGAGGGCAACGTGGCGGATACCCCCGACAAGCCGGAAACCGGCACGGGCAGCAGCCAGAACACCGGGAATGAGAAGCCCGCAACCGATTCAAAGCCGGCGGCCGATACGAATTCGAAGCCCGCAACGGGCGGCGGCTCTTCCTCCTCGAGCGAATCCAAGCCTTCGGGAGGTTCTTCGAAGCCCGCCCACACCCACAACTGGGTGGCGCAGACCTCGCAGCAGTGGGTTCAGGACTCCGCCGCGTGGGACGAGCAGGTCTGGGTGCAGGACTCCGCCGCGTGGGACGAGACCGTTCAGACCGGTTCGTACGTCCAGTGCTCCTGCGGCTACTCGTGCGGTAGCACGGGTGAATGGGATGCGCACGTGCAAGCGCAGATCGCAGCGGGGAGCTACAACCATAGCTACTCAGTGGTGCCCAAGTACGAGACCGTCCACCACGAGGCCACCGGCCACTACGAAACCGTCCACCACGACGCTACCGGCCACTACGAGACCGTGACCACAGGCTACAAGTGCTCGGGATGCGGCGCGACGAAGTAGGTCTCCATACACAAACAGTCAGGGCATTTTTGAGTTTGTTTGTCGCGACACGGTTTTCAACGCTTTCCATAGCCGAAGAGCCCGCAGGCTAAAGCTCGTAGGCTGTGGGAAGGGTTGAAAACCGCCTCTTGTGGGGTGAAGGGAAACTTCTTCATAGAATTTCCTTTCACCCCTTTTTCACCCTTTTTCTACTTCTGGAACTGCATCTGAAATGCAAACAGGCCAGAGCGGATAACCACTCTGGCCTGCACGTTTACGATGGTCGGGTTGACTGGATTTGAACCAGCGACCCCCGCGTCCCGAACGCGGTGCTCTACCAAACTGAGCCACAACCCGAAGCGGAGGACATGATAGCACAAAGCTCGCGCACAATGCTAGAGCGAAAATGCGAATGTGAAGCTCGCACGAACACGCCGCATTTGCATGCGCGCACTGGAGCGAGCAGCGCCCGTCGCCAGGCGTTAGCCGACCGAAATGTAGGGGCCGGACTTCTCCATCTGGGCCACCTCGCCCCACCAGCCGCGGTCACGGGCGGCAAGCGCGATGGCCTCGGCCGCCATCTGCGTGTTGCAGACGGCAAAGACGGTCGACCCGGAGCCAGCGACGTTAGCGGCGCGAACATCGCGCTGTTCGCGAATCCATGCGAGGGCCTCTGCCATCTTAGGATGGAGCTCGCAGGCAGCCGGCGCAAGGTTGTTTGCCACGTGGGCAAAAATCTCGGTCTCGTCGTGCTTGCGCATCGCGTCGAGCAAGGGCTCGAGAGGCGGCAGCTCAGCGGGGTTCTCGTCAAAGCGACGATAGGCCTCAGCCGTGGAGACGCCGGGGCCCTGCGGACGCACGAGCACCACCGCCGTACCCGTAAGCGGGCGGAAGATCTCGCGCACCGTATCGCCCGCACCGTCGCAGAACGCCGGCGGGCCGTACAGGAAGAACGGAACGTCCGCCCCAACGCTACGCGCAACCTCGTCAATGCGCGGGTCGTGGGCGTCAAGGCCCCAATAGGAGGCGATGCCCAGAATGGTCGCCGCCGCATCGGTCGAAGGACCGCCAAGACCGGCCTGCTGGGGGATGTGCTTATCGATCAGAATCGCAAAGTTGGGCTCGCGGCCAAACGCCTCGCCCATGGCACGGGCGGCACGGTAGGCAGAGTTCTGGTCCATGGGGTAATCGGCCGCGGGGACCGTGTGGACGGAGAGCTCGTCCGCGGGAGCCAGCGCAACCACGTCGGCGAGGTCGATCGTGGTCATCACCGAGTCAACGCGGTGGTAGCCCCTCTCGTCCTTCTCGGCGTGAACACCCAGGTACAGATTGATCTTGGCAGGAGCCGAGATAAGGATGAACTTACCGGGTTTGCGCGCCATGGCTAGTGCTCCTCGAGCTGGTTGCCCAGCGGCGTGAACACATGCTCGCCGCTCTCGGGGTCAAAGATCTCGACCGTTCCGGTGAGAACATCGACATACTGATAGGACTGGCGCGACGTGCGGCCGCGACGCTCCGTGGACTCGACCACAAAGACCGAGGGGTGCACCGTCTTGATAGTGCCCATGCGCTCGACCACGCGGGTGCGGCCCATGTTGGCCTTCACGCGCACGCGCTCGCCCACCATATCGGCGAGCTTGTCCTTGATCTCATCAACGTGATTTACCGGCATCTCTTCCATTAGTGAGCCTCCTGCAGGCTGCAAGGGGGCGATCATGCAAATGGGCAGAGTGCCCCCAAGATAGACAAACGCCGGCATTATAGCAGGCTGGCGGCGAATATGCACGCCTGCCTCGGTATATGGTGGCGAATCGGTGGAGGACGGCAGCGTGCCGACAAAGCCGCCCCGCTAAATCGAGCGGCACGTTTAGAGGTCCGCGGTGTCGAGCACGATGGTGAAGGGTCCGTCGTTTACCAGCGAGACCTGCATGTGGGCGCCAAAGGAGCCCGTCTCCACATGGCCGAGGTCACGGCGGACCAGGCCGGCGAAATACTCGTAGAGCTCCTGCGCGTGCGCTGGGTCGCCCGCGGCGGTAAAGGAGGGACGGCGGCCACGGCGGCAGTCGGCATAGAGCGTGAACTGCGAGACCACGAGCACCTCGCCTTCCGCCTGCACAAGTGAGAGGTTGGTCTTGCCGGCCTCGTCCTCGCAGATGCGCAGGTCGCGGATCTTTGCCCAGAGACGCTCGGCCTCTGCCTCGGTATCCGAGGCGCCCACGCCAAGCAAGATCAGGTAGCCCTGGCCAATGGCGCCGACCACGTCCTCCCCTACCGTCACGCTCGCTTGAAGGACCCGTTGAATCACCGCGCGCATAGGGTGCCCCTAGAGCTTTGCCGAAA
This sequence comes from uncultured Collinsella sp., assembly GCA_949285915.1. Taxonomy (GTDB): domain Bacteria; phylum Actinomycetota; class Coriobacteriia; order Coriobacteriales; family Coriobacteriaceae; genus Coprousia. The sequence goes on along the minus strand of CASDZW010000004.1, from coordinate 67,089 downwards.
GATCGACCAGCGCATGGTAGCGATGGCTGATGACGTTCTTCTCCTCGGGCGCGAGCTCGGCCATGGTTTTACCCGGCGTATCCTCGGGCAAAAACAGCGGGTCATAGCCAAAGCCGTTGCTGCCGCGTCCCTCAAACCCAATCGTGCCCTCGCAGGCACCGGTACCCGTGAGCTCGGTCCCGTCCGGGCGCACGAGCGCCACCACGCTCATAAAGCGGGCGGTGCGCTCCGCCGCGGGAACTTCGGCCAAGTTGCGCAGAAGCTTGGCGTTGTTTGCTGCATCATCGCCGTGCACGCCAGCATAGCGCGCCGAGTACACGCCCGGCTCGCCGTTGAGGGCGTCCACCACCAGACCAGAGTCGTCGGCAACCGCGGCAAAGCCGGTCTCGGCAACCGCCGCGCGCGCCTTGATGAGCGCGTTCTCGTCAAAGGTCGTGCCCGTCTCCTCGGGATCCTCAAAATCACCCAGCTGCTTTATCGACACAAAGCGCACGCCGGGCATCGCGGCACCCAAAATGGCCTCGATCTCCACGAGCTTATGGGCGTTGCCCGTAGCCACCACGATCGTCGCCGCGGGGTCGAGCGTTTGGATATCAATCTTGTCGAGCGCCATGTTTACTCCTCGTCGCGAAAAGCCGTTACCTCATTTTGCAGGGCAATGAGCTTGGCAATGCCCGCATCGCCCAGATCGAGCAGGCGGCCGAGGCGCTCGCGCGTAAACGGCATCTGCTCACCCGTGCCCTGAACCTCAATGATCTCGCCCGTGTCGGTCGCCACCAGGTTCATATCCACCTCGGCATGGCTGTCCTCGCGGTAATCGAGGTCGAGAAGCTCCGCCCCGTCGACCACGCCCATCGAGACCGCGGCAACCTGGCCGGTAAGCGGCAGACGCGCGATCTTGCCCGCGTCCACCCACGTCATGAGCGCATCGTGGAGCGCCACCCAAGCGCCCGTGATGCTTGCCGTGCGCGTACCGCCGTCTGCCTGGATGACGTCGCAGTCAACCGTGACGGTGAACTCGCCGAGCGCGCGCATGTTCACCACCGTACGGAGCGACCTGCCAATGAGACGCTCGATCTCCATGCTCCGCCCCTTGCGCTGGCTGCGCTCGCGCGAGGTGCGGCGGTTGGTCGAGGCGGGAAGCATGGCGTACTCGGCGGTAACCCAACCCTGGTGGCTGGCGCGGCGCCAAGCGGGCACGCCTTCCTCGATGGTGGCGGCGCAAAGCACCTTGGTGTCGCCGAACGTAACCAAGCACGACCCGAGGGCGTTCTTGAGCACCTCGCGGGTGAGCGTTACGGGGCGCAGCTCGTCTGCGGCGCGGCCCCCGGCGCGGTTCACGGGAATGATGTCCATCCAATGCCTCCTTATGCGTGGCCCACGTTGTTATGTGTAGCCCACGTTGAGCCGAGATCTCAATCCTCGTCAGTATCGCACACTCTGTATGCGCGAGAAGATACAAAACATGCCCCATCGCCAGCACCTTAGGTAACAAATGGCGCCGCAGCCGTCTGCGTCGTGCAAGGCGGGACTATAATTCCGGTGTTCGGCCTTTCTCGTCAAAAGGAGTGCACATGCTCAGAATCGGCCTGCTCACGAGCGGCGGCGATTGCCAGGCGCTCAACGCCACCATGCGCGGCATCGTCAAAACCCTCATCAACAAAAGCCCCGAGCCGGTAGAGATCTACGGCTTTGAGAACGGCTACCAGGGCCTTATCTACGGGCGCTACCGTCGCATGACGGCGCACGACTTCAGCGGCATCTTGACGCGCGGCGGCACCATCCTGGGCACGAGCCGCACGCCCTTCAAGCGCCTCGACATCCCAGAGGCCGACGGCGTGGAGAAAGTCCCCGCTATGATCAAGACCTACAAGACGCTCGAGCTCGACTGCCTCTTCATGCTTGGCGGCAACGGCTCCACCAAGACCGCCAACCGCCTGTCCGAAGAGGGCCTGAACGTCATCGCCCTGCCCAAGACCATCGACAACGACACCTGGGGAACCGACATGACCTTTGGTTTCACCAGCGCCGTTGAGGTCGCCACCAAGTGCATCGACGACATCCACACCACCGCCTCCAGCCACGGCCGCGTCTTTGTGATCGAGATCATGGGCCACAAGGTCGGCTGGATTCCGCTGTACGCGGGCGTCGCCGGCGGTGCGGACGTCATCCTCATCCCCGAGATCCCCTATGACATGAAAAACGTCATTGCCACCATCGAGAAGCGCATGCAGACCGGCAGCCGCTTCACCATCATCGCGGTGGCCGAGGGTGCCATCTCCAAGAAGGACGCCAAGCTCTCCAAGAAGGAGTACAAGAAGAAGGTCGCCGAGCGTACGAGCCCGTCGATTGTCTACGACATCGCAAAAGAGATTGAGGAGAAGACCGGTCGCGAGACCCGCGTTGCCATCCCCGGTCACACCCAGCGCGGCGGAGCGCCCGACGCGCAGGACCGCGTCTTTGCCACCCAGTGCGGCGTCGAGGGCGCGCTCGGCTGCCTCGACGGCGAGTTTGGCTTTATGGTTGCCCAGGTGGAAGGCAAGATGTGCCGCGTTCCGCTCAAGGAGGTCGCCGGAAAGCTCAAGTACGTCGACCCCAAGAGCGATCTGGTGCGCGAGGCCAAGGCACTCGGCATCAGCTTTGGTGACGAGTAACGACTCTCGCAACGCGCAACGCACAATGCGGCGGCGTCCGGGCACAAAACGCTCGGGCGCCGTTTTTTGGTAGCACGGCCGTTCTTTCCATTTCATTTCGCACCTTGACATAGAGTTTGCTTCAAGCGCTATAAATGAGGTCTGGCAGCGTGGAAAGGAACGTCGTCATGCGCATCGCCGAAGTTGCCCAGAAGTTTGCCATCAGCCCGGATGCCCTCAGGTATTACGAGCGCATGGGACTTTTGGGTCCTATCGCGCGCACGACGAGCGGCGTTCGCGATTACTCCGAGGCGGATTGCAACCGCATCGAATTCGTCAAGTGCATGCGCGGGGCAAACGTGTCCATCGAGGCACTTCAGGAATACATGCGCCTGCTTGACCAAGGGGACGAGACCATCGCTGCGCGCAAGGCCATCCTCGAGGAGCAACGCGACATTGCCGCGGCACGCATCGCCGAGATGCAAGCCGGCCTCGACCGCCTCAACCACAAGATCGAAAACTACGATGAGATGCTCAAGGTAGAGGCGCAGATGCGCTAACCCCCGGCGCGGCGGCGGCCACGATGAGTTCGAGGAGCCGATCGATGGGCATGCGGTCTTCCCGCGCCATCCAGGTATTGACCGCGGCGAGCAAACCCGAGAGATAAAACTCCCGCATGATGGTGCGTTCCTCATCCGTCATGCCCTCGTCGGGCAGAATAAAGCGGTCGAGCAGAGGCGCAATGATGTCTTTCAGCCGGTCGCCAAACGAGGGGTCGCCCGCCATAAGACGCGGCATAAAGCCGTCAAAGCGTTGCGCAAGACCAATAATGAGTCCCATATGCTGGGAGAAGTCGAGCGTATCGCTCGCAAGCAGACGCTGGTCCACCAGCGCGCGCACCTGTGAGAGCACGCCCTCCTCGAGCTGGTCGAAAAGGTCGTACACGTCGCGATAGTACAGGTAGAACGTGGCGCGGTTGTACCCGGCACGGTCGGTTATCTCGCGCACCGTGATCTTTTCTATAGGCTTCTCGAGATACAGGCTCCAAAACGCCTGCGTGAGGTTCGCACGCGTCTGCTCGGTCACCTGCGGTTGCTTGGATGCCATCGGCACTCCCTCCAACCCCTGACAACGAGAGCTGGCCAAACGCCCCGCCCCTTTGTCACCATCGCTCGACAATTGCCGCGGCGGTGTCGAGTGCACGTCAAAGCCCGCCTTGCGCCCCACTATACTGGGTAGACAACACGATGTCGAGTGATTGGCATTCCGCATTCCGTATCCCCAGCGAGGTCACGCGCTATGGCATATATCGAGTTCAAAGACGTAATCAAAGCCTACGGTTCGGGCGAGACCCTCATCCACGCGCTCGATAGCGCGAGCTTTACGGTCGAGCGCGGCGAGCTCGCCGTGATCCTCGGCGCGTCGGGCGCCGGCAAGACCACGGCGCTTAACATCCTGGGCGGCATGGACACGCTAACCTCGGGCGCCGTCACGGTAGACGGCCGCGACATATCGAGCGCCTCGGAGGCAGAGCTTGTGGAATACCGCCGTACCGACGTGGGCTTTGTCTTTCAGTTCTACAACCTCGTCCCCAACCTGACGGCGCTCGAGAACGTTGAGCTTGCAAGCCAGATCTGCCCGGGTGCCCTCGACGCCGCCGAGACCCTTGCCAAGGTGGGTCTTGAGGCGCGCATGGGCAACTTCCCCGCCCAGCTCTCTGGCGGCGAGCAGCAGCGCGTCTCCATTGCGCGCGCCATCGCCAAGAACCCCAAGCTCCTGCTTTGCGACGAGCCTACGGGAGCTCTCGACTACGTGACCGGCAAGCAGATTCTGCAGCTTTTGCAAGACACCTGCCGGCGCGACGGCATCACAGTCATCATCATCACGCATAACTCGGCACTCGCCCCCATGGCGGACCGCCTTATCCGCTTCAAGAGCGGCAAGGTGACCGAGATGACCTTAAACGAGCACCCCACCCCTATCGCGGATATCGAGTGGTAAACCATGGCAGGCCGGCGCACGACACCATCCGCACATGGTCCAGCGGCGTTCACCAAAGACACGCTGCGCACCATCGCCAAAAGCAAGAAGCGCTTTCTCTCGATCGTTGCCATCACCGCGTTGGGCGCAACCATGCTCACCGGCCTGTCGATGGCATGCATCGACCTGCGCCAGGCGGCAAACGACCTGTACGCGCGGCAGAACCTGTTCGATATATCGGTGCAGTCGACCTTAGGTCTTGTTGAGGACGACCTTACCGAGCTCGCCGCCATTGAAGGCGTTGAGACGGTCGAAGGCGGCTACGAGCAGGAGACCTACACGCGCGTTGACGGGCTGCGCGCAACCGTTGCCGCAAAGGCGCTACTCGATTCCGGCATCAACGAGCCGTATCTGGTGGAAGGCGAGCTACCGGACGCCCCGGGCGAGGTTGCGGTCACGCAGAATTACCTCAACGAGGCAGGCAAGAGCATCGGTGACACCGTCGAGCTGGAAGAGACCCCGCAAGAGGACCCCACGGGCCTATCTGACCTCGACACCGGCGCTGATGAAGATGAGGATGAAGCCGCCGCAGACGACACTAAGGACGAGGGCGACCCCGTCATCGCGGGCGGCACCTACACCATCGTCGGTACCATCATCGACCCCGCGAACATCACCCAGCCCGAGGGCCCCGTCGCCTTCCGCGCCGCCACCTCCTCCGACTACACCTTCTTTGTGGACAAGAGCGCCGTGGTGGACCCCGAGACCTACACGGTCGCCTACCTCTCCGTTGAGGGGACCGCCGGTCTTTCCGCCTATTCGGCGGAATACGAGGCGCTGGTGGACGAGGTCCAGAACCGCGTAGAGGATTTGGCGCCGCAGCGCGAGCGCGCCCGCACTGAGGCCATCAAAAACGACGCCTATGCCGAAATCGACGAGGCCGAAGCGGATGCCGCCGAGCAGATTGCCGATGCCGAGCAGGAGCTCGCCGACGGACAGAAAACGCTCAACGAGAGCTTGGCCGAGGTGTTCGACGGTCAGCGCGAGCTCGATACCCAACGCGCGGACGCCCTCGCCCAGCTTGACGATGCCCAGGCGACCATCGATCAGAACCGCCTGACGCTTGCCGAAGGCATGGCAGAACTCGAGCAGGGGCGTGCGGAGCTTGCCGAGGGCATCGCCGCATACAACGCCCAACTCCCCGCCGCGGAGCGCGAGCTTTACGACGGTCAGGCGGAGCTCGATGCGCAGCGGGAGACGTTCTACGGGACCACGCTCCCTGGGCTTGAGGCGCAGCGCGACGAGGTGAAAAACGCCGTCGAAACCCTGCCGGGAACCATCGCCCAGCTCGACGGCACCGTGTCTGCTCTTGCTGACGGTCTTTCGCAGCTGGCGGACGGCATCGAGAACATGGGCGCTGCCTCAAGCGGCTCCGGCAACGAGGGTGACGCGGCCGAGGACGCAATTGACAACACTACAAGCAGCGGCACCGGCGGCGAAGGCGGATGGAACGCTGGTACGGGCGCAGGAGACGCGCAATCTGACCTCACTACCGTGGCAACGCAGCTGAGAGCGTGCGCGACCAAGCTCAACGACAGCTGGACGGGCGTCCAGAACGCCAGCAGCGCAGACGAAGCAGCGGCGGCAGAGGCCGTCAGCGCATTCTCGCAGGCAGTCAATGAAAGCTCGCAGACGCTCGATGCCGTTGCTCCCAGTATCAATACAAAGCTCGAGAGCCTTCTCGCGCAGCTCAACGCCGACATAGAGCGGGAGAACTCCTCGATTTCCCGCATCAACGGCGAGCTCGAGACCCTCGGCAACGACATCGAAAAGCTGCAAGACAAACTCGACACGATTGATGCCGAGATTGCCGCGCTTGATCCCAACGACCCTGATTACGAGAACGACCTTGCCACGTTCCAGGCTGAGCGTGAAGAGTCCGCGACCGAGCTTGCAGAAGCCCTGGAGAATAAAGCGGCACTCGAGAAACCGCTGGAAACCGCCAACGTCACACTCACCCAGCTCAAGGCGCAGCAAACCGCGCTCACCGAGCAGCAGACAGGCATCGATAACCTCAAAGGTGGCCTCTACCAGCTTGCAGGCCCCGACTACGACAAGAACGCCACAGCACTCGCCTCGGGACGCATCCAGGCGGCAGCCGGCCTTGCCGAGGCACAGGCCGCTCTCCCTCTCCTCGAAGAGGGAATCGCCACAGCAAAAACCCAGGCAGAGACCGGGTTTGCAGAGGCCCAGCAGCTCATCGACAACGGATGGGCAGCACTTTGGAGTGCCCACGACGAGCTCACGCAGGCGCAAGCGCTCATCGACACGAACGCCGCCGCACTCGCCGACGGGCAAGAGCAGCTTGCCGAGGGTCAGGCGGAGCTCATTCGGCAGCGCGCCGATGCCCTCGCCCAGCTTAACGATGCCCAGCGCCAGCTCGACGACGCGCTCGCACAGATTGCCGACGGCCAGGCGGAACTTGACGAAGGCCGTGCCACGCTCGAAGAGGAGCGCGCCGACGCCGCCGAGCAGATCGCCGACGCACGCGACCAGGTAGCGGCCGTCGAACAGGCGACCTGGTACGTGCAGGACCGCTCAAGCTTGGGCAGCTATTCGAGCGTCGACTCCGACGCCTCATCTATCGAGGCTATCGCACGCATCATCCCCGTCATCTTCTTCATCGTTGCCATCCTCGTAAGCCTCACCACGGCGACCCGCATGGTCGACGAGGAGCGCGTCCTCATCGGTCTGTACAAGGCGCTTGGCCACTCCAAGGCGCGCGTGCTCTCCAAGTACCTTGTCTACTCGGTCTCCGCCGCACTCATTGGCGGCATCATCGGCGACATCGCGGGCTTTGTCCTCATCCCCTATATTCTCTTCTATATCTTCCAGGCGATGTATCTGCTCCCGCTGTTCACCCTCAACTTCAACCTTTTCTACGCTGTCCTTGGCATCGCCGCCTTTGTGATTGGCATCGGGGGCTCGACCTTCCTGAGCTGCCGCGCCGTACTTGCCGAGACACCCGCCACCCTCATGCGACCCAAAGCGCCACGCGCCGGCTCGCGCATCTTCCTCGAACGTATCACGTTCATCTGGCGGCGCATGGGCTTCCTCAACAAGGTCACCGCACGCAACCTCTTCCGCTACAAGAAGCGCTTCTTCATGACGGTCTTTGGCATCATGGGCTGCACGGCGCTGCTTATCTGCGGCTTCTCCATCAAGAACACCGTCGAGTCGCTCGCCCCACGCCAGTACGAGCAGATTTACCGCTACGACCTCATGGCGGCAACCATGGCAGAGGACTACGACACGTGCCTCGCCATGCTGGAGGATGCGCCCGAGGTAACGAGCATCGAGTCCATCGGCGTGGACAACGTTACGGTTGCGTTCGACGGCGCCAAAGAAAGCATGCAGCTCTACGTCATTCCCACTGGGTCTTCCATCGACGACTATGTCTCGCTTGAGACGCTCTCCGGCGAGTACATCGATCTGGAGGACGCAGGCGTGGTCATCACCAACAACGCCGCTACCGTACTCGGCCTTGATGCGGGCGACACGGTCGAGATAACCACGAGCGCACTTGACGAGGCGGAGCCCACCGTTGCCGCCATCACGCGCAACTACCTCGGCAACGCCGTCTACATGACCGAGGCCGCCTACGAGGAACTCTTTGGGCCGCTCGAGCTCAACGGCTTCTTTGCCCACCTCGACGGTACGCAAGAGGAGCAGCGCGCCTTTGCCGACACGCTTGAGGACGACGAGGAGTTCCTCTCCATCACAAGCGTCGCCAAGATGCACGAGCAGTTCGAAGAGAGCTTCACCCTCATCAACGTGGTGGTTTACGTGGTCATTGCCCTCGCAGCAGGGCTTGCGTTCGTGGTGCTCTTCACGCTCTCGACCGTGAACATCGGCGAGCGCGAGCGTGAGATCGCCACCATCAAGGTCCTCGGCTTCCGCAAGCGGGAGGTGCGCACCTACATCAACAAGGAGACGCTTCTGCTCTCGATCATCGGCATCCTCGTTGGCTTGCCCGCCGGCTGGGCGCTCTCCGAGAGCTTCACCTACATCCTCAAGATGCCGTCGATTTACTTCGACGTGGAGGTGGGGCTTTGGTGCTTCGCCCTTGCCGCGGCGTTCTCCATTGTGTTCGCCATCGCGGTGAGCCTCATTACCAACCGCATGCTCGACCGCACCAACATGGTCGAAGCCCTCAAGAGCCCGGAATAATGCGACGCAGCTGTAACCGCGATTTTATCGACACCTAACAGGGCCGCTGCAACAGGCGGCCCTGCGCCTTACCGCTCGGCCACGGCTATGTAGTCGTATTCGCAGTACCAGAAGTTCCGCTCGTAGAACTGCTCCTCAAAAAGCTCGAGGGCGGCCTTCATCCACTCGCAGTCGTTGCGCCGCTGCATGTCTGAGGGGTCGCGCTCGTAGGCCTTGGCGAAGTAGTCGCTGCGATAGGCAAAGCTCTCGCGGAACAGCGCCTCACGATCATCGAAGTCGATGCTGCTCAGGTCTTTCATGTTGCTAAAGATGCGAATCTGGTGATACCCCGAGTCGGCCAGCTGCGTAAAGAGCTTGCGCCCATTCAGGCGATCGGACACGCCCTCGGCCGTCAGGCTCTTCTGGATGATCTGGTCCATCAGCTCCTTCTTGGGGTAGCAGAGTTTGCTGCCGTCGTCTGATCCGCGCAGGATAATGCGCCCCTTCGGGGAAAGAAAGCGCCTCAGGTTGCGCAGAACCTTATTGGGGTCTTTCAGATGGTGCAGCGTGAGCGCCGAGAAGATGATGTCGACCTTATCGATGCCCCGCGCATCCAGAAGCGCCCTAAAGCGCTTGGCAAAATCCTTCGCCTCCAGATCGATAACCTCAAAGAACATCTTGGGCTCGTCTGCATGCATCTCGCGCGCACGGTCAATAACCTCGGCGTTGTTGTCGATACAGAGGATTTTGTCCACGCAATCGAGCGCGGCAAAGCGGTCGCGCGCAACGTAGCCGTACGCACAGCCCGCGTCGAGAACAACCATATGATCGTGCAGCGCGCCTTCGTCACGAAGATAATCGAGAGCTATTTTGTCGGACGAGGCGGAGTTTGCCGCCTGGATTTTGAGCCTGCGCACCTCATCGGCGTAGGTAGAGGAGTACACCGACTTATGACGCCGGTCTACCGAGGGAATCGCCGCAAAAGAGTGGACCTCCGGCATCGGCGGGATGCCCTCGTCGAGCCCCTCGGTCGGCTGTCTCTGGAACCGTTTGAGCGCGTTCTCGGCAAAATCGCAAAACGCGCTTATGCCCATGTCGCCGGCGTTGCAGTTCTGGTAGCTCCTGAGCGCCCGCGGCAGCGAACGCGGATTGATGTTTTTGGTAAAGGTGATAATCTCACCGTCCTTTACCCCGTCCAGAACATCGGTATGGAAGCTCTCCCACTCGTAGCGAATCCAGCGCGATGTGATGTAGGCGAGGTCGGTCCCTATGACGATGAGGATCTTTGCGGTGTCGAGCGCTTTGTCAATCGAGCGCTTGTAGACGCTCTCGCCGAGCCGCAGCAGCGTGATGTTGCTGTAAAACGTGCTAATCCCGCGCGCGCAAAACTCCTTATACACCTGCTCCGCAAGCGCCGCGTCTTCTGTCTGAAGACCGTTCTCTCCCGTGTTCTTGAACGAGATGAAGATATCGAACTGCTCCATGGCTTCCCCCAGCCTGCTTGCAATCTTGGGCGTTGCGGAACCGTGCAGCAGACGGCCCCGTGCTCGAGCTCCCGCGCTCTTACGGCAGGTCGTTGCCCGCCGCATGATAGAGGTGCCACCACTCCGCGCGGGCAAGCTCCACGTCGGCGCCCGCGGCGGCCTCGCGAATATGGTCCGGCGACATGGAGCCGCAGATGACCTGGATGTTCGCCGGATGCCGCAAGATCCACGCAGTCGCCACCGCCGTGGGCGTGGTGCCATGTGCCTCAGCCACTTCGTCAAGCGCGGCGTTGAGCTCTGGGAAGTCCGGGTGACCGATAAAGCAGCCCGCAAAGGTACCAAACTGGAAGGGACTCCATGCCTGAATGGTCATGCCGTAGAGGCGCGCGCACTCAATGAGGCCGCCGCCACGTTCTGCCGCCGGCGCATCGTCCATGTTGACGTGCAACCCGCTGGCGATGGCCTGCGTGTGGCCGAGCCCAAACTGCAGCTGGTTCACCTCAAGCGGCACATCGAGCGCACTCTGGATGAGGTCAATCTGCCACGGATTCATGTTGCTCACACCCAGCTGGCGCACTTTGCCCGCCTCGACCATGGCGCCGAGTGTATCGGCCAGCTCGTCGATATCAACCAAGGGGTCGGGACGATGGAGCAGAAAGAAGTCCACGTAGTCCGTCTGCAAGCGCTCTAGCTCCGCATCGAGCGCACACTCAAGGTGCTCGCGCGAGAAATCGTAGCGCTCGCCCGGCACGATGCCCGCCTTTGTCTGGAGGATGACGCTCTCACGCGGAACGTTAAGGTCGCGCAGTGCCTGCCCGAGCGCACGCGAACTCTCGCCCGCACCGTAGATATCCGCAGAGTCAAAGAAGTCGATGCCCACCTCGAGCGCGGCAGAGACCGTCTCCGCTGCCTCTTTGGGCGAGCGACCCGCCAGGCGCATAACACCGAGAGCCACGCGCGACGCCTCGATATCTGTCATGCCGATCTGCTGCTTCTTCATGGCAATCTCTTTCTATGAGCTGGGTTGGCATTGCTTCTTTCATGGTAGCGAATACCTTCTGCACCGAGCCGGGCGCGCAAGACAATGCCGCGAGCGGCGCTGTATAGGCCGCAGCCGCGCGCACTGGCGGCGGCGCGCATCACGTCTTCTTCCATTCGACTCGATAGTGGGCATCAAATTCAAAGCACGCCAAGTAGCGCTCGCATATCCCGACAAAACGACGAGCGTATTGGCGCAAAAACATAGCCCTATTCGACAGTCCGTTTATTTGATGCCCACTATCGCTTCGAATTACGGGGGCAGCGCACGGACGGGTGACGGACGGGCGCAGTGCACGAGGAGCAAAGGCCGCGCACGAACGCTTTTGCTCACACGATGGAATACACATGCGGCTCAAAGAAGCGGACATCGGTTGCTCGAACGAAACGACACAGAGCGGGCGCCGATGATGAACATCGGCGCCCCGCTCTACACTGACTATGAGCAAAAGCCGCTGCGACGGTTACGCGCAGAGCAGCTTCGCGATCTGAACGGCGTTGGTCGCCGCGCCCTTGCGGATCTGGTCGCCGCAGCACCAGAAGGTGATGCCGCGCGCCACATCGGGGTTGGAGATGTCGCGGCGCACACGGCCGACCCAGATAAGGTCCTGGTCAGAGGTGTCAATCGGCATGGGGAAGCGGTCGTGCGCGCTCTCGGCCGCGCGGTCGTCGACAAGCTTCACGCCGGGCGCAGCGGCAAGCGCCTCGCGCACTGCCTCGAGCGTGACGGGGCGCTCGAGCTCAAGCGTGACGCTCTCGGAGTGCGAACGGAGCACCGGTACGCGCACGCACGTGCAGCAGACAGCGAGCTCGGGGAGGTGCATGATTTTGCGGCCCTCGTTTTGGAGCTTCATCTCCTCAGAGGTGTAGCCCTCCTCGTTAAAGCCACCAATCTGCGGAATCAGGTTGCTTACCAGCTGGGCCGCAAACGCACGCGGCTCGGGAATCTCCTCGCCGCGGCCCAGGGCGCAAATCTGCGCCTCAAGCTCCGCCATGCCCGGTGCGCCGGCACCAGAAGCGGCCTGATAGGTCGAGACAATCATACGCTTCACGCCGGCGAGCTGGTGGATGGGCCACGTGGGCACCAGCGCGATGATGGTTGCACAGTTGGGGTTGGAAATAATGCCGTGATGCCAAGAGACGTCCTCGGCGTTGATTTCGGGGATTACGAGCGGGACCTCGGGGTCCATGCGGAAGGCGTGGGAGTTGTCCACCACCGTGGCGCCCGCCTCGACAGCCGCAGGCAAAAGCTTCTTGGCGATGGCGTCATCCGCCGCGCCGAGAACGATATCGCAACCCGCAAACGACTCGGGCGTCGCCTCTTCGATAACAATGTCCTCCCCGCGGAAGGAGAGGGTCTTGCCCGCCGAGCGCGCGCTCGCCAGAAGGCGCAGCTTACCTACCGGAAAATCCTGCTCTTCGAGGCACTGGAGCATCTGCGTGCCCACCGCACCCGTAGCGCCGAGTATCGCAACCGTGTAGTCCTTCATGTCCGTTCTCCCCTGTTCAGGCAACGCGGCTCGCGTGAGCCCCCGGCTCCTCACGTGGCGTTGCTACTCCTTCTCGTCCGCATCCGCGACGCGCGGGCGCGCGTCCTCCTCGGCCTTTTTGAGGTCCTTGAGCTCGAGGAGATGGTCACCGTCAGAAAACGCCCGGTAGATGGCGCGAATAGCATGCTCAAAGTCATCCCGGTGCACACCGACGATGATGTTGATCTCATCGGACCCCTGGGCGATCATGCGGATGGAGATGCCCTCGTTGCCGAGCGCCGCAAAGAGCTGACCGGAGACGCCAGGGCGCCCGATCATGTTGCGGCCGACGGTGGAGATGAGCGAGAGATCGTCGACTACCTTGATGCCGTCCGGCGCGACCTCGGTCTTGATGTCGGCCACAATCGACCAGATGCAGTCCTTCACATCGTCGCCCTGCACCACCACGGCAAAGCTGTCGATGCCCGACGGAATGTGCTCGACCGACACGTGATAGCGCTCAAAGATCGAGAGGGTGCGGCGGATGATGCCCACCTCGTTGGACATGTGGTCCTTGAGCACGTGCACGGCAACAAAGTTTTTCTTGCCCGTGACGCCGGTGATGATGGGCTCGCTCGCCACGTAGTTCTCGCGGTCGGAGATGACGGTGCCGGGATCCTCGGGACGATTGGTGTTCTTAACCGCGATGGGGATACCCGCCTCCATCACCGGGAAGACCGCCTCCTCGTGCAGCACGCTCGCGCCCATATAGGAGAGCTCGCGCAGCTCGGAGTAGGTGACGCGGCTGATGGGCTGCGGATTGGCGACCACGCGCGGGTCTGCCGAGAGAAAGCCCGAGACGTCGGTCCAGTTCTCGTAGAGGTCGGCGCCGAGGCACTTGGCAAGAATGGAGCCCGAGATGTCGCCGCCGCCGCGGTCGAGCAGCTTGATCTGCCCCTCGCGCGTAGCACCGTAGAAGCCGGGCATTACAAAGCCGCCGGGAATGCCGCGCTCCTGCACGAGCGCCTCGGTGCGCGTCATGGACAGCGTGCCGTCGTGATGGAAGGCAACGACGTCGGCGGCGTCGAGGAAGGGCAGGCCCAAGTACTCGGCCATAAGCTGCGCCGTGAAGTACTCGCCGCGAGAAACGAGCTCCTCAGTCGAGTACGCACCCGAGCGCGCCTTGTCAGCAAAGGCGGCAAACTCATCGCGGATGGGATAGGCAAGCCCGAGCTCGTCGGCAATATCAAAGTAGCGCTGGCCGATGTCGGCAAGCAGGTCGTCGCACGAGACGTGATAGCGCACGTGCGCTGCGACCAGGTAAAGAAGATCGGTCACCTTGGCATCGCCCGAGTGGCGCCTGCCACAGGCGGACACCACAACAAAGCGACGGGCGGGGTCGGCCTCCACGATGGCGCGGATCTTCTTGAAGTGCTCGGCGTCCGCAACCGAGGAGCCGCCGAATTTCGCGATCTTAATCATGACGAACGGGTTACCTTTCCGGGTAGGGCACGTGCAGCGCGGCGGCTCTGATACCATGGGCCATACGTTTCCGCGAGCTCGAGGCATTTTAGGAGCTACCGATATGAGTTTGTACCATAGCACACGTTCGCGCGCCGAGGAGTGCTCGGCCAAGGAAGCCATCCGCCAGGGCCTCGCGCCCGACGGGGGACTCTATGTTTCTGACGACCTCGGCTCGGCGAAAGTCGACGTAGATGGGCTGGCAGAGCTCGATTACGCCGCTATTGCACGCACCGTGCTCGGTTTGTTACTACCTGATTACACGGCAGACGAAATTGCTGCCTGCGTGGACGAGGCCTATACCGGCACGTTTGCGAGTCCCGAGGTGACGCCCGTCGTCCCGCTCGCAAAGGCGCCGGGCGAGGCAGCGGATCCGCGCGCATATGTGCTCGAGCTCTACCACGGCCCCACGAGCGCGTTCAAAGACGTCGCCCTGCAGATGCTGCCGCGCTTGATGGCGCGCGCCCAGGCAACTACCGGTGCGGGCGAGAAGATCATGATCGTGACCGCCACCTCGGGCGACACGGGCAAAGCGGCGCTCGCCGGTTTTGCCGACGCCCCTGGCTGCGGCATCACCGTCTTCTACCCCGAAGGCAAGGTCAGCCGCGTGCAGGAGCTGCAGATGACCACGCAGGCAGGAAACAACGTCGCCGTTGCGGCCGTGCGCGGCAACTTTGACGACGCGCAGAGCGCCGTGAAGCGCATCTTTGCCGACCGCGCGCTCGCTGCGCGCCTGGCCGAGGCGGGCATCGTGCTTAGCAGTGCGAACTCCATCAACGTCGGCCGCCTAGTCCCGCAGGTCGTCTACTACTTTGCCGCCTATGCCCAGCTCCTGCGCGCGGGTGCCATCGCGGCAGGCGATGCGGTCGAGTTCTGCGTGCCTACGGGCAACTTTGGCGATGTACTCGCCGGCTACTACGCCAAACTCCTGGGCCTCCCCGTCACCAAGCTCGTAGTGGCATCCGATAAGAACAATGTGCTCTTTGACTTCCTCACCACGGGCGTCTACGACCGCAATCGCCCGTTTTTCACCACCACCTCGCCCAGCATGGACATCCTCATCTCGTCCAACTTGGAGCGCATGCTCTACTACCTCTCTGGCGGCGACTGTGAGCTCATCGCCCGCCTTATGGCAGACCTCGCCGAAACCGGGCGCTTTGAGGTGCCTGCCGAGCTTCTTGCCAAGATTCAGGAGACGTTTGCCTGCGGCTGGGCGGACGAGGACGAGGTCGCCGGTGCCATTGCCGCGAGCTGGCGCGACAACAGCTACTTGATCGATCCGCACACCGCTTGCGGCTACCGCGTGCAGGAAAAGCTCCCTGCCGCCGCGGGCAGCGCCGCGCGCGTGCTGCTCTCCACCGCAAGCCCCTATAAGTTCCCGCGCGCCGTGCTTGAGGCACTGGGCGAGGACGTGCCCGCAGATGACTTTGCCTGCATGCGCAAGCTTGAGGAGGTCACCGACACCTGTGCGCCCGCGCAGCTGGCGGCACTCGAGACCGCAGAAGAACGCTTCTCCGACGTGGTCGACGTCCCCGGCATGGGCGCTTACGTGGAGGAAGCGGCGCTCAAGCTGTAAGTCCTCCGAACGGGCGGCGACCGCACCGTCCGCTGCTCAAACAGTCCTCGAAAAAAGAGCCCCTAAGGGCTCTTTTTTCTGCGGAACTCGCGACGGGCGGTGCGGTTGCCGCCAATACAGAAACTTAGGTTATGCGGCTTCTTCAGCAAGCGGATCAGCTACGCACTCGCTCGTCTCATACATGTTCCACGGATCAAGATCAATGCATGCGGTCTCATCCCGGTTGCCTGTGACACCCCATGCAACAGCACCGTTCATGACCGTGAGCCTATTTGCGAAAAAATCCGGATCCGCCAATTGTGAGAAAACTCCACCTCGCTCGATAAGCGGCTTTATATCCGCAAGCCGTACGGACCCGTCGGAATAATAGGCGTAGACCGTGTAATCGTCGCCCGCGACCGTCTAGACAACACGTGGCAAATACTCCATAGCGGCTCCTCACATCAACGGGTCGATGGGGTTCAATGGCTTTCCCGCTGCGGCAAGCTCCCAGTTTTGCATGAGCTCATCATTATGGAGCTCAGCCCACGCCAAAACAAACTTAAGCTGACGATTTGGCAGAGCACCACGCGAAAGCATGAGCACCAATGCCGCAGATTTGGGTGGGTAGCTGTAGGCTCTGGCAACGATTGACTGTTTCCGATTCGAACGCAGAAGCACACAGAACCCGCCCCTGTTAGGATAAAGACGCTCGGTAGCACCGCTCATACACGGTAAACTCGCCAGAGACGATGGGCTTATTCCCTTCGTAGCGAGCTCCGCAGCGAGCGAAGCGAAGCGAGGACTGTTCGAGCAGCGAAGGGAATAGGCCCATCGCCTAGGAGGAGACCATGATCAAGATCACCGTTCCGGCCACGAGCGCTAACCTCGGCATCGGGTACGACACGCTCGGCATGGCGGTGTCGCTCTATGCCCATGTCACAATGGACCGCGCCAGCGAACTCACCATCACGGGCTGCCCCGAGGAGTTCCGCAACGCCGACAACATGGTCTACCAGGCCTTCCTCTATGCTCTTGAGACGTGGGGCGAGGAGTCCTTCCCCGTGTCGATCCATATCGAAACCGAGGTACCCGTCGCGCGCGGTCTGGGCTCCAGCTCGACCCTCGTAGTCGCGGGCATCATGGGGGCAGCCGCGCTCACTAACCACACCGTTACCCGCGAAGAGCTCGTGGCGCTTGCCACCTCGCTTGAGGGCCACCCCGACAACGTCGCGCCCGCGATCTTGGGCGCGGCCGTATGCTCGTTCACGCCGGAGAGCGAGCTGCCGCGGTGCCTTCGCTACGACGTCTCCCCGCGCCTGCGCTTCATCACCATCATCCCGCCCTACGAGGTCCACACCGCAGATGCGCGCAAAGTGGTACCGACCGAGGTGCCACTCAGCACGGCCGTGTGGCAGATGGGGCGCATCGCCGGCCTCACCCGCGGGCTCGAAACCGGTGACACCGCTCTTATCGCCTCCGCCAACGACGACCGCCTGCAAGAGCCCTACCGCCGCGAGCTCATCCCCGACTACGAAGCCATCCGCGAAGCCTGTCTTGCCGGCGGCGCCAAAACGCTCTGGATATCGGGCTCCGGCTCGACGCTTATGGCCGTCACGGACGACACCATCGTGGCAAAGTTTTTGCAGGTGCGCCTACGCGAGCAGTTCCCGTCGTGTGAGACGCACATCCTCACCTGCGACACCGAAGGCGCCCAGATCGAATACCTGTAGCTGGCACGCGTTCGCGCAAAGTGCTTATGCTGCCTCGTTCATCGTAAACACCGGCTCCATCAAGTCTTCCATCGAGCAATAGAGGACACGTGACAACTTCAGCAGCGTTTGCGCCTGAGCCTTGTTGATGTCCTTCTGCCGTTGCTCGTACATTTGGATGGAGCGTAGACCAACACCAGAGCGGCAGGCAAGCTCGCGCTGCGAAAGACGCAGCCCTTTGCGCAACGCTGCCAACCTTGTTGGCGCCGCCTCTCCATCCATCCGCATCCTATCGATAACGAGATAGACAAAGCGCTCTTCCGACGCTTCATGCCAAGGGTAATACAGCCGAGCGAACTCATCATAGGGGACAATGGTAAACAGTTCATCAAAGGTCATTTTCAAGCGCCATTGCACGTATGCCGCCGTCCAACCTATCCAATACTCGATGGTGGCAGCATAGCGCGCGCACGGCTCAGGGAACACGGCATCTGTGTAACCTAGCTCTTCGCTCAAACAGGCAAAGAGCTCTGCACCTGATTTTCCCGCCACCGTCCACGGCTCGCCGCACTCAAATGAATGGGAAAGATCGCTCATGCAAAACAGATCCGCAATCTCATCGCCTTCAGCCCCATAGTCGTTCACGGCGTAATCAAAAAACCCGCCGAGACGATGCATAGCATCTGCCACATACATCTCTGAATATGCACCGATTAGGGCACCATCGGCGTTTTGCTCAGAACAATCGCGGATCATCATCGGAAATACCTCCTCGCAAAATATCACTCAAATACACGCCATCGCGATCGAAAGTGCCTGCTAATTTGCGATAGTCCTCGCGCGCCTCAATATCGCGCGCAAGCCGCAACGCGTAATACGGATGAGAGGGAGCCTCTTCATAACCGAGATAACGAAGGCGCTCAAACGCCCGCGCGCTCTTTAGGACCACCTGCGTCCCCAGCTTGCCCAGCCTCATCGCCTGGGCAAGCTGACGAACGGAAATGGTGTTGGCAAGGAAGCTTGCCGCGTAGGAGAAATACGAGTCATCCGCCCGATACCCTACAACGATGTCGTAATCATCGGCATTGATACCAAATCGCTCGATGAGCATCGCTTTACCCTCGGCCTCAACGCCGGCCGTAATCTGAAAAATCCTATGTTGCAGAAGCAGGGCAATCCAGTGGAGAACCGAGTACTCTGGCGCCTCCAAATTGAGCACAACAAGGTCTTCCGCATCGAGCTCGTAATGGTTGGCAAACCCATCGCGCCCTTTCTTCTGACATGCCCACTCCTTCGCAAGCTCCCGATGAGGCGTGGTATAAAAACCGCGGCCATAATCGTTGCGGGGCCTCCCGATATCTAGACGCGGAGAGGCGATAATCTGCGACGAGCCGTGCCAGAGTTCCATTGAATGCCCTCTCTCTGCTAACTACTATCACCATGGTGATATCTATCACCATGGTGATACTATCAGAAGAGGCTCATGCAGAGAAGCGGCACGGACGCTCATGGTTTCTCGAGTTCATGGCTTTTTTATGGCACTATCCCGCCTTTGCCATGGACGGCGCATCCGCCCTCTTTGCCAGAAGCCGTTCTCGCGTCCGCCTTTGTCGATTGTCGGCCTTATTCGGCGGTGCAACGCCAGTAGGCGATAGCGATTTGCGTACGGTTCTTGAGGTGGAGCTTGGAGAGAATCGTACTGATGTGGTTGCGGACCGTGCCCTCGCTGAGATATGCCGCCTGCGCAATCTCGCGGTTGTCGAGACCGGCGGCGATGAGCTCAGCCACCTCACGCTCACGCTCGGTGAGGCAGGCAAACGGGTCGGTAGCGGAAACCGCTTGATGGGCAGTTGCCGTCGGCATAGCTAGGCGCGCGGCGTGCGGTGACGCTCCCCCATACGCACCCACCTCTCCTGTCGCCCCTGTCGCCGCTACCGCCGGCGCTGCGCTAGCTCGCAATGCCGGCGTGTTCATGCACGAGACGCGGGCGAGGACCTCGCCTTCGAGCACGCTCTGCCCGCCCATAACCGCACGCAGTGCCGGCGCGACGGCAGCAACGTCCTGCTTGATGAGGTAGCCCCGCGCGCCCAGCGCAAGGGCGCGCACGATGTACTCATCATCGGAAAACGTGGTGAGGAAAACGATACGCGCCGCCGGGTCGCGAGCAAGAATCTCCTGTGCGGCGGAAAGACCGTCCCGCCCCGGCATCTGGATGTCCATAAGCACGATATCCGGCGCCGCCTCCGCATAGAGGCACACAGCCGCGTCGCCGTCAGTGCCAGAACCGACTACATCGATATCGGCCTCCGCACCGAGGATGATGCTCAGAGACTCGCACACCAGCGCATCGTCGTCGATAATCGCAACCCTCATCATGCCTCCCGCTATGCCGTCCGCCGTTTGGGAATGCTCGCAAATACGCGCCAGCCACCCGGCTGCGCACCTCCGCCGATGGGACCGGCGCGAAACGTCCCGCCGAGCGCCTGGACGCGTTCCTCAAGTGAGATAAGCCCCATCCCGCCGTGAGCCGCGGGACGATAGTCCGGACCATGTCCGCGCAGATCGTCATTCTCTATCGTCAGCCGCCAGAAGCCGGGATACTCCACCAAAGAAAGCGAGATATCGCGCGCGACGGCATGACGCGCGATATTAGAGAGCGCCTCGCGCGCCACGGCGCGCAGGCACGCAGCGACCTCGGGCGGGGCGACCGTAGCCTCCAACTGGCAGCGCACGGAAAGCCCGCTCTCGGCTGCTATGCGCTCGATCTGCGCTGTGAGGTCGATATGGTCATCGTGCAGATCGTGCACGCTCGCACGCACGGTGTCGAGCGCCTCAGAGAGGTTCTCCCCCAGCGCCTCGAACGCCTGACACGCCCGCTCGTCTTTGGCAAACACCACCTGATACGCCTTTGCCTGCAGGTGGGCGCGCGTGAGCAGGTGCCCCACGTTGTCGTGAATCTCACGCGCGATGCGCGAACGCTCCTCTAGCACGGCAACCCGCACCTCGAGCTCACGCTTGTCGCGCAGCTCGCGATTCTGGACCTCAAGCGCTTGCGAGCGTGCGGCGAGGTCATCCCGCTGCCGTCGGGTGGCAAGACGCTGTGCCAGCGTCCCCTTGGTCCGCCACGCAAGAAGGCAGGCCGCGACCGTAAGACCGACCAGTAGAATCGCGGCGGCTACGGGAACGATAGCCGCCCGCAACGTTGCCACCAAGGCAAGTGCGGGCAGTACGAGCAGCGCACGGTGCGAGCTGCCCGCTAAATCGTAGGTCGCAAGCGGCAGAGCGAAGGTTGCCTCGGGCACCGCCAGGGCAAGCACGCATATACCCACCGGCAGCAGCGTCTCTCCACCGTCTGGCATACCTCGCCCCGGGCAGCGGCGTGCAGGCATCCGGAACGCTTCAACCAGAAACGTCGCCGTTGCACCCACCAGCAGACATGCGACGGTGGCCGTGCGCGGCGCAAACGCAATGCCCGAAGCAACCATGGCAGCCAACAGAATCAACTTGTCATACAACCTCTCCATAGCGTCAGTCTAACGTACGCCGACGCAGCCGAAAACCGTGACAAACGTCACTTCCCGCCCTGTCGCCATCGCGCGATACTGCAACTAGTTTGGAGGCGTCCGCACCCAAAGACATGAACAGGAGGACCCCCATGGCCATCGTATCGGTACGCCAGCTCGTCAAACGCTACGGCGACCTCGTCGCCCTAGACCACTTCGACCTTACCGTCGAACGCGGCGAGATTCTGGGCCTCCTTGGCCCCAACGGTTGCGGCAAAACCACCGCCATCAACTGCATGCTGTCGCTTTTGACCTACGATAAGGGCGCGATCGAGCTCTTCGGCGAGACGATGGGGCCTAGGCGCTACGACCTCAAACGACGCATCGGCATCGTGCCGCAACAGGTGGCCGTCTTCAACGAGCTCACCGTGGAGGAGAACATCGACGCGTTCTGCTCGCTCTACGTGACGGACCGCACGCGTCGCCGCACGCTCGTGGACCGCGCCATTACCTTCGTGGGTCTCGACGACTTCCGCCACTTCCGCCCGCAGAAGCTCTCCGGCGGCCTCTTGCGCCGCCTCAACATCGCCTGCGGCATCGCCCACGAGCCGGAACTCATCTTCTTTGACGAGCCCACCGTCGCTGTGGACCCGCAGAGTAGAAACGCCATCCTCTCCGGCATCCTTGAGCTCGTGGACGCCGGCGCCACCGTGGTTTACACGAGCCACTATATGGAGGAAGTCGAGCAGATCTGCAGCCGCATCATGATCATGGACCGCGGTCGCGCCGTGGCCGAGGGCACAGTGGGCGAGCTCAAGGGCATGATCGGTATCGGCGAAAAGATTGTGGTCGAGGTCACCGATCTGCCAGAGGCCGCACTTGACGCCGTGCGCTACCTGCCTGCCACCGTATCGGCGAGCTACCGGGGGCGCGAGCTGCATGTTGCCTGCGCGCAAGGCGAGAGCCATTTGACCGCGGTGCTTGAGGTGCTGACAAGCTTTGGCGTGACGCCCGTACGCGTGTACTCCGAACCGCCCACCCTAAACGACGTCTTTCTCCAGATTACCGGTAGCGAGCTGCGCGACCACGGCGCTAGCGACGAACGCACAAGCGGGCGGTGAGATCCATGCTCGCCCAGATCTACTACAACGTTCGCATGATGTTGCGCAACACCGGTATCGTTATCTGGTGCTTTGCCTTTCCCCTCATCATGGCGACCATCTTCATGACCATGTTCGCTGGCATGCAGTCCAACCAAACCCTCCACACCATCGCTCTCGGCGTGGTGGAAGATGCCAACTGGCAGGAGGCAACGGGCCTGCGCACGATGCTCGAAGAACTTACGCGCACTAATACGGACGCGACGGAAGACGAGAAGCCGCTGCTCGCCCTCACGGGCTATACCGATCGTGCCGCAGCCGAGGCGGGCGTACTCGCCGGCGAGGTGGACACGGCGCTCGTGGTTGACGCAGACGGAGCTGCGCGCCTGCTCGTCTCTCCTTCCGATGCTGGTTCCACCGACCAGGGCATCGTCCAAACCATCCTCGACCGTTACCTGCAGAGCGAAGAGCTCGCCGGAGCTTTAGCCGAGAGCGACCCTACCGTGCTTGCCAGCGCTGAGACCCGCGCCACGCTAGCCCAAAACCTTTCGGGCGAGCAGGCATCAACCGCCGAGCTCAGCGTGCTGCGCGAACCGCCAAGTGAACTCAGCCGCTTCTACTACGCGTTGCTCGGTTACTCGTGCATTATGTGCTCCACCGTCGCCCAGACGCTCATCGACCGCACACGCATCGCTGCCACGCCCGAGGGCTCGCGCCGGCAAGTCGGAGCGCTCTCGCCTGCGCGTCAGCTTGCTGCAGCATTGGTGGCAAGCTGGCTCATCGTCATGGCAAGCATGATGCTCGCCGTCTCCTTTTTCTACGTTGTCGCAGGCGTTTCCTTTGGCGGCAGGGTCTGGCTCACACCCGTCGCCTGTGGCGCATGCGCTCTTGTGTCGTGCGCACTCGGCGCCTTTGTAGGATCGCTTCCCGGTGTACGCCCGGACGTCAAAGATGGTCTCATCACCATCGCCACGCTTACGCTCTCGCTTCCCGCCGGTCTATTTGGCACACCGGCGCTTGAGGTTGCCAACTGGCTCTCGCAGCACGCGCCCCTCGTCCAGCTGTTCAATCCGGCCGTACAAGCAACCGAAGCCATGCTTTCGCTCACGTTCTACGACTCCCTTGCTCCCTTTGCGTCCGCCTGCGGCAGGCTACTGGTCATCGCCGCCCTCTTGGGTGCAGGCGCGCTCATCTTCATGAGGAGGCAACGCTATGCCCATAGTTAGAATCGCCGTGAGGCTCATCGCCGAGCATCGCGTTCTCTTTGTCGTCTACGTGCTGCTGTTCTCGGTCGTAGGAAGCTTTGCTGCCGGCAGCATCGGTCCGATGAGCGCGGCCTATGAAGCCGTACGTCCCGTGGTGGCCGTTGTCGACCGTGACAACAGCATCATATCGCGTGCACTTACCGGCCACGTCGCCGCCACAAGCGAGATGGTCGGCATCGCGGACAGCACGCGCGCCCTGCAGGAAGCCGCTGCGAAGAATTATGCCGATTACGTGCTTGTCATCCCCTCCGGATATGGCGACGAGCTTGCCCGCGCCGCGCGCGCCGGTGCGGATGCGCCTGATCTCGAAAACGTGGTGAGCTATACAAGTGCGCGGGGTGCGCTCATGGACGAACGTGTGCGCAGCTATGTACAGGAGCTCTACGCCATGGCAGCGGCACGCCCCAGCGCAAACACCGAGGAACTGGTGCGCCTTGTTGACGCTGCGCAGGAGGCAGGCGTCACCGTTGAGACGGTTGATGCGGAGATGCCGGGACTGCCCGTTACATACCTTGTCTACTGTCAGTTCGCCCTCTACGCGCTCTTTGGCGGTATCGCCGCGATCGTGGGCGTTGGCCTTGCCGACCTGCGCGCCCCCGAGGTGCGCCAGCGCATCGGCGCCACGCCGGTACCCAGCACCACCTTCGACGCTCAAATCGCAGGCGCTATCGCGCTCTGCGGCATTGCTGTGTGGGCCATCAACGCCGCAGTGGGTATCGCCCTCTATGCGGATGAGCTTGCCCGTGTGCCCGTCGCCCTTACAGCACTCATGCTCGTTATTCTCTTTGCACTCATGCTCGTGGGTATGGCGTTTGGGTTTCTCATTTGGCAGCTCGGCGTGCGGCGCGAGCTCGTGCACGCCATCGTTAATATCACGGCTATGATCATCTCGTTTCTGGCGGGCACCTGGGTGCCACTCGCCAACATGAGCGCCGAAGTGCTCGCAGTCGCGCGGTTCGCGCCGGGACTATGGGCAGTAAGTGCCATGGAGCAGCTCGTGCGAGCCACCAGCGTGACGAGCGAGCTTGCGGCATCGGTTCTTGGCAACGTGGGCATCGTGGTTCTCTTCGCACTCGCCATCGCCGCTGCCGGCATCGCCATCGGCCGTGCGCGTCAGGCGGTTGCGTAGTCTCAAGAGCTGCCACCATGCCGGCGCCAATACCTCCCATTTCGTGCCTCGGCTCTGCTAGGATGGTGACAACCAATCCGGACCAGGAGCACCATGGCATCATCGCAACGCACCGCAAGCACAAAAGCCCACGCACGCAAGCGAGCGCGGCAAAAGTCGCCCTCATCCACACGTAAAAATGCCCCTACGCTCGACCCTACGGGCCCCACGGCGCTCGGCTTTACCCGGGCGGACTTCCCGCCCACCACGCGCGCCGATATGAATGCGCGCGGCTGGGACGTGTGCGACTTCGTATACGTATGCGGTGACGCCTATGTGGACCACCCGAGCTTTGGCGCAGCCATTATCGTGCGCCTGCTCGAAGCGCACGGCTACCGCGTGGGCGTGATCGCCCAGCCCGACTGGCGCTACCCCGCGAGCGTGACCGTGCTCGGCGAGCCGCGCCTCGCCTTCCTTGTCTCGGCCGGCAACATGGACTCTATGGTGAACCACTACAGCGTGAGCAAGCACCGCCGCCACACAGACGCCTACACCCCCGGCGGCGTCGCGGGCGCGCGCCCTGATCACGCGGCCGCCGTCTACGGTAACCTCATCCGCCGCACGTACAAGGAGACGCCCATCGTGCTCGGCGGCATCGAGGCGTCGCTCCGCCGCCTCGCCCACTACGATTACTGGTCTGACAAACTTAAGCGTTCCATTCTGCTCGATTCCGGCGCGGACCTCATCTCCTACGGCATGGGCGAGCACTCCATCGTGGAGATCGCCGACGCACTTTCCGCAGGCCTTCCCGTGAGTCAGATTACCTACATCGACGGCACGGTCTACCGCACCCGCTCGCTCGACGAGGTCTTTGACTACACGCTCCTGCCCAGCTGGGACGAGGTCTCCTCCGACAAGCTTGCCTACGCGCGGAGTTTTGCCGTGCAATACGACAACATGGACCCCATCCGCGGCGGCCGTTTGGTGGAGAGCTACCCGCACGACGTCTACGTGGTGCAGAACCCGCCGGCAAAACCCCTCACCCAAGAGGAGTTCGACGCGGCGTACGACCTGCCCTACACGCGCACCTACCACCCCGATTACGAGGCGGCGGGCGGCGTGCCCGCGCTTGCCGAGGTCAAGATGTCGCTCATCTCGAACCGCGGCTGCTTTGGCGAGTGCTCGTTCTGCGCGCTCACGTTCCACCAGGGGCGCATCGTGCAGGCGCGCAGCCACGAGAGCCTGCTGGCGGAGGCACGAAAGATCACCGCCGAGCCCGACTTTAAGGGCTACATCAACGACGTGGGCGGCCCCACGGCGAACTTCCGCCAGCCCGCGTGCAAAAACCAGCTCAAACATGGTGCCTGCCTGCGCAAACGCTGCCTCTGGCCGCACGTATGCCGTAGCATGAACGTCGACCACAGCGATTACGTGGCGCTCCTACGTGAGCTCAGGGCGCTCCCCGGCGTTAAGAAGGTCTTTGTGCGAAGCGGCATTCGCTTCGACTACGCGCTTGCTGACGCGGATGACACGTTCATCCGCGAGCTTTGCGAGCACCACGTCTCCGGCCAGCTTAAGGTCGCGCCGGAGCATGTCTCTGACGCGGTACTCTCGGTTATGGGTAAGCCCAGCCGTGAGGTATACGACCGGTTCGTCGAGAAATACCGCGCCGTCAACCGGGAGCTCGGCAAAGATCAATACCTCGTTCCCTACCTCATGAGTAGCCATCCGGGCTCGACCATGAAAGAGGCGGTGAAGCTCGCCGAGTACGTGCGCGACATGGGTTATATGCCCGAGCAGGTGCAGGACTTCTACCCCACCCCGTCGACGATGTCGACCTGCATGTACTACACCGGGGTGGATCCGCGCACGATGAAACCCGTCTACGTGCCGCGCTCTGCACACGAGAAGGCGCTGCAGCGCGCGCTCATCCAGTACCGCAAACCCGAAAACTACGACCTTGTGCGCGAGGCGCTCGAACGCGCGGGGCGGCGCGACCTTATTGGCTACGGGCCCAAGTGCCTTATCCGCCCCACGCGCCCGCACGGCCAGAAGACGGGCAAGCATGCCGGTGGCAAACGCCCTGCCACGGGCAACGGGCGTCAACCGGCAAGTAGCGGTAAGCGCGACGGCGCGCACGGCACCCACTCCGCGGAGGGTCCGCGCGGCTCGCGCGCGGGCAAGCACGCACAGGGCGGCAAACGTGGGGCCAACACCGCGGGCCGCAACCGTGCCGGGCAAGGCCGCGAGGCCAACCGCGGCGGGCACCGGGGCTAAACAAACCCGGACACCGTCAAACTCAATCAAAATCGGTGCGGAACCGCCATGTAGAACAAGCTCAAGCCGATTATGGGCATGAAATAGCCAATGAGGCGATAGCAAACAGAAAAGTGGCAGCAAAAGGGCGGGAAAACAGCCTGCTGTCTATCCAGCTGGTCGCCGCAAACGAGATTTGATACCCATAACCGACCTGAGCTTCTCCGTATTGCCATTTTTGCAGCCTACCTACAGGCAGCGCTCGGCAATCACGCGTTTGAGCTCAGCGATGCCCGTGCCGTCCTCCGCCGACGTAACGATAATGTCCTCCGCCGGGACGTTAAGCTGTTTGCGGATAGCGGCCGCCTGCTGCGCGCGCTTGGGGCGGCTGAGCTTGTCCGCCTTGGTGAGGCACACGATGAAGCTGAACTCGTTTTCTTGCAGGTACTCAATCATCTGGTGGTCGAGCGAGCTCGGGTCGTGGCGGATATCCACAAGAGAGACCACCAGGTTGAAGCTGCGTTCGCTTTCAAAGAAGTCGCCGATGAGGCGCGCCCAGCGCTCTCGCTCTGCCTTGGAGCGACGCGCGAAACCGTAACCCGGCAGGTCGACAAAGTGCACCCCATCCGCCTCGAAAAAGTTGATGTTGGCGGTCTTGCCCGGTGTGCTCGAGACCTTGACCAGCCCCTTGCGCCCGAAGAGCTTGTTCATGATCGAGGACTTGCCCACGTTCGAGCGGCCCACGAAGCTGACCTCGGGGGCGGTGGACTCGGGGATCTGCGAGACGGCGCCGTAGCTCGCCACAAAGTGCGCAAGCTGATAGTTGATGGAATCTGCCATGGTTTTCTACCCTTCGCGCGTAAGGCCGAGCTTTGCCGCAACGCGGCGGACGATGGCCAAGGTAAGCGAGCTCGCCGTGCGGGCGTACTCGTCGAGGTCGAACTCGCGCTCGCAAAGGGCGTCGTACGCCTCGTCGCAGTTGTCGCTGATAGCGCGGAGCACGAGGCAGTCGACCCCGTTTTTGGCGGCAACGTGCGCGACCGCTGCCCCCTCCATCTCGACACAATCGGCCTGCGTCGCCGCGATGACCTCGGCGCGCATCTCGGCCCCCGTGCAGAAGCGGTCGCCGGTGGCGATGGTGCCCCGCAGATAGCGGCGCGGGTCGGCCGCCTCGCCCTCACGGCGGAAGCGCGCAAAGGGAGAGTCGCCCGCCGCCTCCACCGCGGCATCAAGAGCCTCACCCGTAAGGTCCGCCGAGACAAAACCCCATGCCTTGAGGGTCTCCTCCGCAACGTCCACCAAGTAGTCGGTCGATGTGAATTCCTCAAGCCCGGGCGCGGACTCGGCAATGAGCGCCGTATCGGTATCGAGGTAGCGCAGGCGCTCCCCCACCACAATGTCGCCAATGTGAAGTGACGGGTTAAGCCCGCCGGCGATGCCGGAGAAAATTACGGCGTTGGCGCCGTAAACGCTGATGAGGTGCTGCGTGGCGGCGGCCACGTTCACCGTGCCCATACCCGCTGTTGTGGCAACGAGGTTGAAACCGTGGTAGGCGCCGCCCACGATTTTGAGGCCGGCCTCCTCGGTAACCGTACCGTTATCGACCTCGGTATAGATTTGGCGCACTTCCTTCTCGAGCGCACCGATAATGGCGATGGTTGGCGTCATGGCTCTCCTATCGGTTAGTTTTCCGCCCCTGACGATACCAAAACCGTGCGCGCAGTGCCGCGGCCCCACGGAAGTTCCAGCTCGAGGGTCAAGATGGTCTGTCAGCTCTGACGCGCCGAACGCATGCCGCGCATCACCGCCGCGCGGAGCCCAGGCATGCGCGCTTTGTCCATCTCGGGCACGCCGTCAAGCGGGTAGGCAAGTCCCAGTTTCTCGTACTTCACCACACCGAGCGTATGGTAGGGCAGCATCTCGAGGCCGACGACGTTTTGCCATGGCGCGATTAGGCGTCCCAAGGCCTCGCATTCCTCGGGCGTGTCGGTATAACCGGGAACGACCACGTGGCGGATGACCACCGGGATCTTGCGGCGGGCAAGCTCGTCGCCAAACGCCAGGATACGCGCCGGGTCGCGACCGGTGAGCGCACGGTGTCCCGCCGGGTCGGCGCGCTTGATATCGAGCAGCACCAGGTCGCACGCGTCAAGTACGCGCGCCGTGCGCTCGGGGTGCGCCGGATCGAAAGCGTACCCGCAGCTATCAAGGCAGGTGTGCACGCGCCCCTCGGGACGAGCGTGCATCGCGGCAAACAGATCCGCCAGAAACTCCGGCTGCAAGAGCGGCTCGCCGCCCGAGACGGTGATACCGCCATTCTTGTAGAACTGACGGTTGCTCTCAAACTCCTCTACCAGCTGCTCGACGGTGA
The DNA here is from genome assembly GCA_949285915.1 of uncultured Collinsella sp. Classification (GTDB taxonomy): domain Bacteria; phylum Actinomycetota; class Coriobacteriia; order Coriobacteriales; family Coriobacteriaceae; genus Coprousia. The sequence continues at coordinate 37,885 of CASDZW010000004.1, read as the reverse complement.
CTTCGGTGCCCGCCGAGGCGCCCGCATCCCACGTGTCGGGGTTGTGGCAGTACAAGCAGCGCAAAGGGCAGCCCTGCATAAAGACGACAAAGCGAATGCCCGGCCCGTCGACCGTCCCCATGGTCTCCACCGAATGGATGCGCCCACGGGCATACCGCGTCTCGCGCACGTCGCCGCACGACTCGAGCTCAATCTGCGCCATCGCTGCCTCCTGCCGGCCGGAGCCATGTGTTTCCAAACGACTCGCCGGGGCGTCGGATACGTGCACGCGAGCAAGCCGTGTATTCTAGAAGATACCGCAAACGCACGCGAAACGGAGGCAATCATGCCCATCGATACCGTAGCCATCGTGGGACGCGGGGCCGTGGGCCTCATGTACGGCAGCATTATGGCCGAGCATCTGGGGCCAGACGCTGTGGTCTTTGCCATGGACGACGAGCGCTTCTGCCGTCACGCCGGCGAGCAAGTGTCCGTAAACGGCGCGCCGCTTGCGGTGCGCACGAGTCCCATAAGCGAGGCTGAACCGGTTGATCTGGTAATCCTTGCCGTCAAAGCAGGCGGACTCGATGCGGCAATCGAGAGCATGGCGCCGCTTGTGGGGCCGCATACGATCATCGAGTCGCTGCTCAACGGCATCACGAGCGAGGAACGCATTGCCGCGCGCTACGGCTGGGAGCATACCGTGCTCGGCATCTGCCAGGGCATGGACGCCGTCTACCTCGACGGCGCACTCACGTTTTCGCACGCGGGCGAAATTCGCTTTGGCGCCGCGCCGGGCACTGCAGCGGGCGTGGTTGAGGCACTTGACGACCTCTCCACCCGCGCCGGTGTGCCCCACGTGGTAGAGACGGACCCGCGCCGTCGCATGTGGGTGAAGCTTATGCTGAACGTTGGCATCAACCAGACCTGCATGGCCTATGGCGGCACCTACGGCAGCGCCAGCGAGCCCGGCAGCGACCAAAACCGCTGCTTTATTGCCGCCATGCGCGAGGCGCTCGCCGTCGGGCAGGCAGAGGGCGTCGCGATGGACGAGGCCGATCTCACAGAGATGGCGACCCTTATTGCGTCGCTCGACCCTGCCGGCATGCCCTCGATGGCGCAGGACCGCATCGCACGCCGCCGCACCGAGGTCGAGGAGTTCTCGGGCACCATCTGCCGTCTCGCCGCCAAACACGGCATCCTCGTACCCACCAACGAATGGCTTTACCGGCGCATCCGTGAGATCGAAAGCAGCTGGTAGCGGCAGCCCGCAGATCTACGCGCGCCCTGCGCGAGCAACACGGGCCGCGCGGTCCAGACGGAAGAGCCAGCCGATTGCGAGCACCACGCCCACCAGCGCAATCGCGCCGCCCGCATAACCGATGGCAGAAAGCGCAATGTTGGACACCACCACGCCTCCAATGGCTGTACCCGTACCGATGCCAAAGTTGAAGAGTCCCGAGTAGATGGCCATCGCCACCGTTGCGTCGTCCTCGGGCGCGGCGTCCATCAGCATCGCCTGCAGCGCAATGTTAAACGCCGTACCGCAGATGCCCCACAGAAGGCAGACCGCCACCGTGGTCGCGAGGGACACGGCCGCTACCTGTAGGCAAAAGAGCATCGCCGTAAAGCCCACGATCATGATCCCCACAAAATGGTAGCGGTGTCCGTCGAAGAACCGGGCAAAGAGGAAGCTCGCCACAAACCCCGCTGCGCCAAATACCGTGAGAAGCAGCGTTGTCGTGGCATCGTCAAACCCACCAATCTGGCCGAGGAAGGGCTCGATATAGCCGTAGCCCGCGTAGTAGCCGGTGGCAAGGCACATCGTCACTACGTAGAGCGCCACGAGGACGCGGTTGCCCAGAAGCTCGGGCAGACGGCGCAGGCTAAACGGCTCGCCCGCCGGCAGCTGCGGGAACACCACTGCTTGATAAACCAGGAGCACCGCGGCGATAACGCCCACGCATCCAAAAGTCATGCGCCAGCCCAGCGCCAAGCCAATGGCGCGGCCGAGCGGCATACCCGCCACCGACGCGATGGAGGTGCCCGTAGCGATCATGCTGAGGGCGAGTGCCGCGTGGCGGGTCCCGGCGATGCGCGTTGCCATAACCGGGGCGATCGCCCAGAAGACAGCGTGCGCAGCAGCTACCAAGAGGCGCGCCACCGTCAGCAACTCGAAGGTGGGCGCAATTGCCGAGCACGCCTGCCCCGCGGCAAAGAGCGCCACCACACCCAGCAGCAGCGGCTTGAACGAGAAACGCGAGGCCGCGACCATAAGCGGAAGCGACAACAGCATGACGCCCCATGCGTAGACCGAGATCATGATGCCGGCAGCCGCCTCAGAAAGTGAGAAGGAAGCCGCGATGTTGGTGAGCAGCCCCACCGGCATGAATTCGGACGTATTGAAGACAAACGCCAGAAACGTCATGCCTACAAGCGGCAGCCACTGCGCCGCGCTCATTCCCTCACGCGCGTCGGCGCGCTCAACAACCTGCGTCATCTGCTCCCCCATCGACTGCGCCGGCGACCACCGTAGCCGTCGGTGCTTATTCCATCCACACAAGGCGACAATCCTAAGGCATTCGCCACCCCATGGAGGGACAAATGAAAAACTGTCGAATTGTTTTCATTGCGTTGCATCTATTTTCAAAAACCGGCCACAGCTGTGAAGCCATGGCCGGTATCTACCCCACCTGCGCAGGCGGGGATTGCCTTATGTAGGGGCTATCTTACATCGCGTTGTGGAACGTACGGCTAATAACCTCGTCCTGCTGCTCCTTGGTGAGGTTGTGGAAGTTCACTGCGTAGCCGCTCACACGGATGGTGAGCTGCGGGTACTTCTCGGGGTGAGCCTGCGCGTCGAGCAGCGTGTCGCGGTTGAACACGTTGACGTTCAGATGATGACCGCCCTTCTCAGTGTAGGCGTCGAGCATCTGGACCAGATTATCGGCCTGAGCCTGAGGCACGTCCTTGACCTGCATGGAAGCTCCTTTCGCGAGCAGCGCTATTTGATAGCGCAATCATAACATTTCTGGCACGGGGCGGGGTCGCCGCTCTGCACGAAACGACCCCGTCCCCAAATGTGCATTAGCACTCGGCGCAATCCGGGCTCTCGACCGAGAACTCGGCCGTAGAGAAGTCCAGGCTGTCCAGGTCGATGTCGCCAAAGAAGACCTCGTCCTCCTTGCCAAGCGCGCCCGGGATAATCGAGAACGTGTTGGAGATGCCGTCCTGCGCGTCGCGGAAGGGCAGCTTCGACACCGAGGACAGGCTTGCGATGGCGCCGTGCGTGTCGCGCTGGTGCATGGGGTTCGCGCCCGGGGCAAACGGCACGCCCTTCTTGCGGCCGTCCGGCGTGGCGCCAGTGTTCTTGCCGTACACCACGTTGGAGGTGATGGTGAGTACCGACGTGGTGGGGATGGAGTCGCGGTAGGTGTCGTTCATACGGATGAACTCCATGAACTCGTGCACCACGTCGTGCGCAATCTGGTCAACGCGGTCATCGTCGTTACCGTACTTGGGGAACTCGCCCTCGATCTCAAAGTCAACGATCACGCCCTGCTCGTCGCGGATGGGATGCACCTGGGCGTACTTGATGGCAGAGAGCGAGTCGGCCACAACGGAGAGACCGGCAATGCCCGTGGCAAACCAGCGCTTGACGTGCTTGTCGTGGAGCGCCATCTGAATGGCCTCGTAGCAGTACTTGTCATGCATGTAGTGGATGATGTTGAGCGCGTTCACGTACACGCCGGCAAGCCAACGCATCATGTCGCGGAACTTGGCCATGACGTCGTCATAGTCCAAGGTGTCGCCCACCACAGGACGGTAGGCCGGGCCGATCTGCTTCTTGGAAATCTCGTCCACGCCGCCGTTGAGTGCGTAGAGCAGGCACTTGGCAAGGTTCGCGCGGGCGCCAAAGAACTGCATCTCCTTACCGATGCGCATGGAGGAGACGCAGCAGGCGATGGCGTAGTCGTCGCCGTGGTAGACGCGCATGACGTCGTCGTTCTCGTACTGGATCGACGAGCTCGCGATGGAGGCCTTGGCGCAGAACTCCTTGAACTTCTGGGGCAGGTTCACCGACCAGAGCACCGTCAGGTTGGGCTCGGGCGAGGTGCCCATGTTCTCGAGCGTGTGGAGATAGCGGAAAGCGGTCTTGGTAACAAGCGTGCGGCCGTCGACGCCCATGCCGCCGATGGACTCGGTCACCCACTGCGGGTCGCCGGAGAACAGGTTCTGGTACTCGGGCGTGCGGGCGAACTTGACCATGCGGAGCTTCATGATGAAGTGGTCGACGAACTCCTGGATCTCTTCCTCGGTGAAGGTACCGCGGGCGAGGTCGCGCTCGGCGTAGATGTCGATAAAGGTCGAGGTGCGGCCCATGGACATGGCGGCGCCGTTCTGGTCCTTAACGGAGGCGAGGTAGGCGAAGTACGTCCACTGGATGGCCTCCTGGACGTTGGTCGCCGGGCCCGAGATGTCAAATCCGTAGAAGTCGGCCATCATCTTGAGCTGCTGGAGGGCGCGAATCTGCTCGGTGAGCTCCTCACGGTCGCGGATATTTGCCTCGGTCATGACCACGGGCGTGGAGGCCTTCTGCGCCTCCTTATCTTTGATGAGGAAGTCAACACCGTAGAGGGCCACGCGGCGGTAGTCGCCGATGATGCGGCCGCGGCCGTAACCGTCGGGCAGGCCCGTGATGACATGCGACGAGCGGCAGGCGCGCATCTCGGGCGTGTAGACGTCAAAGACGCCGGCGTTATGGGTCTTGCGACGGTAGGTGTAGGTCTCGATCACGTCGGGGTCAATCTGGTAGCCGTGCTGGGCTGCCGCCTGAACCGAGATGCGGATGCCGCCGTTCACGTGCAGGGCGCGCTTGAGCGGCTTGTCGGTCTGAAGACCCACGATAGTCTCGCGCTCGGGGTGTGCCGGGTCGATGTAGCCCGCCGGATGCGCCACGATGCCCGTGACCGTCTTGGTGTCCATGTCGAGCACGCCGCCCTGCTCGCGCTCCTTGGTGAGCAGCGCCATGACGTCACGCCACAGGTCGGTGGTGCGCTGAGTGGGTCCCGCGAGGAACGACTCATCGCCTTCATAGGGGGTGTAGTTGCGCTGGATGAAGTCGCGCACGTCGACCTCGCCCATCCAGGTACCGGGCTTGAAGCCCTCCCAGGCCTGCTGCATGAAACCACGCTCCTTATTGTTTGACCGGAGCCTCCGGTGCAAACGGGTCGTCCCGAAGCGCTCGGGTACCGTACCGGGCAATCGCCTTTGGTCCAGACCAAGGCGAATGTGCGTTCCCGAACACAGTTTCCGCAGCTCATCGGGAATTTAATCTAGGGCGCTAGCATATCATAGCGACCCCATGTCCCAAGCCTCCGTCCGCCGAATAATAGAGGTTCACAAGTTACCTACAGCTAACTGCATCTCCGAGGATGGGCCGCAGCGTACAAGGCAGTCAGCCGTGTGGCAGTGCGGAGGCCGTTTGCCGGCACATTTGTCGGCGAACGGTAGTTGACGTGAGACCAATGTGATATCACAATGCAATCAACGAACGGAAGGGAAGCGTTCGTTCGGGGAGCACCCCCCCCCGCCACAAACCAGGGGAAGCGCCACCGGGACTGGAACGGTCTCGTACGGCGCGCGAGCCGCATCGTGCGGCTGACATCGAGAAGGGAACTCTCATGAGTACCGAGAAGAAGATCAAAGCTGCGTCCGGCTGGGGCATGCTCGCGGTGAGCCTCGTTGGGATCGTTGTCATCATTGCCCTGTTCGTCGGCGGCATCGTGCTCGCCGTCGCCACGGAGGATTCCGGCGAGTCGGCCACGCTCCCCGTCATCATGGGCATCGCGAGCGTCGTCCTCTTCATCGCCTGGTGCATCCTCGTCTCGGGCTTCTTCACGCTGCAGCCGGGCCAGGCGCGCGTCTGCATCCTCTTCGGCGACTACAAAGGCACTGTCCGCGACGAGGGCTTCCGCTGGGCAAACCCGTTCTACAGCCGCTCCATGGGCTCCGATGGCGCCGCCGAGAACGCCACGGCCGAGGTCATCAGCAAGTCCGGGCTCTCGCTCGGCAAGCAGATTGAGACGGCAACCAAAGCGACCAAGGCCCTCTCCACCAAGGTCTCCGTCCGCGCCCGAACGCTCAACGGCGAGATCCTGAAGGTCAACGACAAGATGGGTAACCCCATCGAGATTGCCAACGTCGTGGTGTGGCACGTGGCCGACACCGCCAAAGCCCTCTTTGACGTGGACAACTACGAGCAGTTTGTGGCCACGCAGGCAGAGACAGCGCTCCGCCACGTGGCGAGCATCTACGCCTACGACCACGCCGAGGACTCGAGCGACTCCATGGACTCCATCACGCTGCGCTCCAATATCGAAGAGGTCTCCACGGCGCTCAAGCACGAGCTCACGCAGCGCCTCTCGCCCGCCGGCGTGGCCGTGGACGACGCACGCCTCACGCACCTTGCCTACGCACCCGAGATCGCTCAGGCGATGCTCCGCCGTCAGCAGGCCGAGGCCGTCATCGCCGCGCGCAAGAAGATTGTCGAGGGTGCTGTCACCATGGTGGAGATGGCCGTGGACGAGCTCGGTCAGCATGGCAAGATCGAGCTCGATGAGGAGCGCAAGGCGCAGATGGCCTCGAATCTCATGGTCGTCCTTTGCGGCGAGTCCGAGGCGAAGCCCATCGTGAACGCTGGCTCGCTCTATTAACGCACCTGCGTCCGCCGGGAAGTTCCCACGCGCGCGTCCTCGGCCTTCGGCCTGCGGAATGCGCGCTTAGGGAACATCCCGGCGGACGATGCGGGTTCTTAGAGACTCGCAACACGTATTTCTCAGCGCATTCCTATGTAGGCAGTTGGTTGGTATGGCCCGTAAGCAGTATCCCCTTCGTATAGATCCCGCCATTTGGGAGGCGGTGCAACGCTGGGCCGATGACGAGATGCGCAGCGCCAACGGTCAGGTGGAGTGGATATTGCGCGATGCGCTCAAGCGTGCCGGGCGCCTGCCCAAAAAGCGCAGCGAAGAACACGGGTCGGACGACGCGCAATCGTAGCGACCATCCCCCACTCTCCCTCATCCCCTTACAAAAAGTCACAGCACACAATCGCATACCTTTCGGAGGAACCATGTCCATCCCCAACCGCACCCCGATTCTCGAGGTCGCCCATTACGAGAAGCGCTACGGCAAGAAGCTCGCCGTACGTGACCTGTCGCTCACCGTCGAGGCCGGCGACATCTACGGCTTCATTGGCCACAACGGCGCCGGCAAGACAACGCTTATTCGCTCCATCGCCGGTGTCCAGCCCGTCGATGCGGGCACGATCCGCGTCTGCGGCGTCGACGTATCGGCTGATCCCGTCGCGGCAAAGCGCCAGATCGCCTACGTGCCGGATAACCCCGATATCTACGATTTCATGACGGGTATCCAGTACCTCACCTACATCGCCGACATCTTTGAGGTGCCCGCTGACGCGCGCACGGCACGCATCGCCGAGCTCGCCGAGCGTCTGGAGATTGCCCAGGACCTCGGCAACCAGATCAGCGGCTACTCGCACGGCATGCGCCAAAAACTCGTCCTCATAGGCGCACTGATCCACGCACCTAAGCTGCTTCTGCTTGACGAGCCCTTCGTTGGCCTTGACCCGCTGGCCTCCCACGAGCTCAAGACCATCCTGCACGAACTTGCCGCCTCCGGCGGGGCAGTCTTCTTCTCCTCCCATGTTCTCGAAGTGGTCGAGAAGCTCTGCAACAAGGTTGCCATCATCCGCAAGGGCGAACTGGTTACCTCCGGCACTACCGACGAGGTGCGCGGCGACGATTCTCTTGAGGACGTGTTCCTCGAGCTCACCGATGTTGACAAGCCCGAGTCGCCCGCGCAGAGCAACCTCGGCTAGGAGGGCAGCATGCGCACCTTTCTCATCCTCATACGCGTTCAACTCTTGGCGCTGCTCCACAGCCTCACCCCGAGAACGCGCTCAGGGCGCAGCGGCGGCTGCCTTATCATCGGGAGCTACGTGCTGCTTTGTCTTCTCGGCGTGTTCTACCTCGCGCTCACCGGCATCTCACTCATGTCCCTTGGACTTGCCAACGCCATTCCCGCCTTCGCGGTCGTCATGGGCGCTGTTGGCGGCGTGGTGTTCACGTTCCTCAAGGCAAACGGCACGCTCTTTGGCCTCACCGATTTTGACCTTGTGATGTCGCTTCCCATTTCGCGCCGGACCGTCGTGGCCTCGCGCGTTGCCGCGCTCTACGCAAGCGCCGTCTTCTTGGGTCTTGTGCTCGGCGGCCCTCTGTGGGCTGTCTACCTCTTACTGGTTAGCTCCACACCCATGGCTGTGATGAGCTGCCTCATAAGCCTGGTGCTCGCCCCTGCAATCCCCACAGCCATCGCGATATTCGCCGCCTTTGGCGTGGCCGCTCTCGCGTCGCGCTTTCGCCACGCGAACCTCGCCTATATCATCATCTCGCTCGTCGCTTTCGCGGCGCTATTCATCGGGGTCTACGGATTTTCGTTCTCGAGCAACATGAGCGGTCATGAAGCAACCATGCAACAGCTCGAGAGCGGCCTTGCCCTTGCAAGCGACCTCGTCGGCATTGCCTGGCCGCCCGCCCGCTGGATCGCGCTTGCCTGCACCAAGGGGAGCCTCGTTGCGCTCGTTGCATTTGTCGCCACATCGATTGCTGTGCCCGCCCTCGCCCTTGAGATCATGCAGCGCTTCTACCTCAACATCAATGCAGCACTTTCTGCCAGCGTGCACAGGCGCGCACTCTCCGGCAGCGAACTTCGCCGTCGCAGCGGTGAGCATACCGCACCGTTTGCCGCGCTTATGCGCAAAGAATTCCAGACCCTCCTCGGCATACCTTCCTATGCGTTCAACTGCTTATTTGGCTATCTCCTCATGATCATCATCGCCGTTGCCCTAAGCGTGGTGGGGCTCGAGGACTTCCTTGCGTCAGGCGCGCTCAACGGCATCGAAATGGATGCAGCAACCTACCGCGAGGCCGCTAGCGGCATCGCCAACGCACTGCCGTGGGTCTTTGTGTTCTGTGCCATCACAAGCCCAAGCGCCGCTTGCTCGGTGTCCATGGAGGGCAAGGCGGCGTGGATCTGCGCAAGTGTACCGCTTCCCATGCGGACGATCCTCGGCGCCAAACTTGCCGCCAACGCGGTGCCCATGGGAATAACGCTTCTTGCCTCTGCGCTCATCCTGCTGGTGACCGGGCAGGTCGATTTTCTCCACGCCATCTCGATTCTGGTCACTGCCTTTGGCATGTTCTACGCCATGGTGAACGTCGGCCTTGGCATCGATGCCCGAGAGCCCAACTTCTCTTGGACCTCTCCCAACGAGGTCGTCAAACGCAGCAAGCCTATCAACGTAACGGTCATCGGCGGCATGGTGCTCAGCTTTATCGGGCTCTTTGGCGCGCCCGCGCTGTCGCTTACCGTCACGCCTGCCGCGGGCCTCATCCTCAACCTCGCAGCAGGCATCATCGGAATCGCTGCGGGGCACCTGCGGTTCACGCACACCTGCAAAGACGCACGGCTCTACACCAACTAGGCAATAGTTTGCCTAGAGACACCAAGGGCGCCGCGCAACCCGCGGCGCCCTTTTGTTGTCTAGATACCATCTACCGCGCTCAATGCGCTCAATGCGCACGATAGGCGCTCCAGATTAGCCACATCACACCTGCTGCCGCGGCCCAACCCGCCAGGGGCATCAAGATATCGGTCGCAACGGCAACGGCAATCCCCCAATCAAGCTCAGGAAGCATGAGACGCCTCCTTGGCAATCGCCTCGGCCGCATCCTGGCTCTCCGGAGGCACGAGCTTCTCCTGGGCGGCCGCGGGAATCTCGTCCCAAGTGACCTCCTCCCAAGAGGAGACGCCACGGAGGGCAAGCGTCTCCAAACGCAGGTAGGCACCTTCGCGAAGCTCACGGCTTGTATCAAACCCAAGAATCTCCGTAGCACCCTCAGCGCTCACCGCCGGCAAATCGTAGTGGTAGTCAAACCCATTGTTGTTCTCGCCTGCCGCGGTCAGCTTCTCGTTGTCTACCTGCGCATACCACGCATCGGAAGAAATGAATACTTTCTCGTAGCCCCACTTGGCCGCCACCGCTGCCAGCACAAGCGCGGCAGCGATTACCAGCACCTTCAAACCGCGCGCAACGTATCGATTCATAGCAACCTCGCTTTCGGGACTCGCCAATTCCTCGCTTATGACTTTTCAGCGCCTCAGGAACAACCAATTCGTCGTTGCCTCACGCCAGCTTGGTCATTGAAGCGCTTCGAATAATGATTCAGGGCCCAAAACGGAGGGGCTTGGCTTGAAAAACGGCCTTCTCACCGTTCCCGACGACCTTTTTGCCTCGGCCCCTTTCCACTGCCGCCTCTTCTAGCTGGGGTTTTATCTAGACGGTCAAAACCCGGCTCGGCGCTCGCCCGACCAGATAATTATTTGAAGCGTTTCATTGACCAAGACCCCGCAAAGCGGCTGCCAAACCATCCCCTGCGAACGGTTCTTTGTCTCTCTTTCCGCAAACAGAAGCGGCCGTGCCCCGTAAACGCGCCCGGGAACGGGGCACGGCCCGTTATCTTGCAACGCCTACTCAGATGCGCGCACCCTCACAAAGTCACGCACCATGCCCTTGCTCATGAGATAGGTCACGCAGAAGTACCCGCCGTAGCCGACCACAAAGATCAGGCCCGTGATGCCCACGGTGCCCTCGATGGTGAGTCCACCAAAGAGCGCCACGAGCTTGATAATCACACTGAGCGCCACGATAGAATGAGCGACACCCATAAGCAGCGGGAACAGGAAGAAGACCGTTTGCTGCGCCAGCACGGAATGGGAAATCTCCTTCGTAGAGGTGCCGAGCTCTGCCAAGATTCGGTAGTTTGCCCCGGCGTCCGCCACGCCTGAGAGCTGCTGGATGGTGAGGATCGCCGCACAAGCCACCACGAGCACAAAGCCAATGTAGATGGCGAGGTAGCTGATGAGGCCGTTCATGGTATCGGTGCTCTCGTAGGTCGTGGTGCGCGTCGCCTCGGTACCCCAGCCGGCGATGCTCTCTCCCGCGTCGTTCAATACGTTGCTATAGGTACGGTGCGCCTCTGCGTAGGCATCGCCCTCTTCGGTCGAAACACCGTTGGCGTAGTTCACCATGAGGTAGCTGTAGTACGGCGGCAGATCGAGTGCGGCCACCAGGTCGTCCGGCAGCACGATGGTGCCGGAATTCATGCCCATCATGGCGTTTTGGAACGTGCTCGCGTCCTCCGGCACGCGGTCCTGTACCGGCGTGAGCGTCCTCCCGCCGATGGTGAGCTCAACGCCCTCGGCAAGCACCTTGTTATAGACGTCGTTTACGGTAGCGCCCATGTCGGAGGTAATGGTGTAGCCACTCTCATCGAGGTCAATCGGCTCCATGCCGCGAAAACGCAGGTAGTCGTTGTAGTTGGATTCCGTCATGACCGCGAGGCCGAGCGTCGTCATATCTGAGGTCTCCGTGCCCGCCGGCAGCGGCATGTCCACGGCATCGCAGAGCTCCGGCAACGTCACTACCGGACGGTCGGCGCCGCGCGGCGTGGAGTCGAAGGTGTCCACTTGGACCCACTCCCCCGCAATCGAGGCGAGGTCGAAGGGGTGCGCCTCGGACGTGTCCGGCTCCACTACATCGTTCTTGCCCGCCTCCATCATGTCCACGGGCCCATCGGCCACGGCGTAGCGCGTATCGTCACCGTAATAGGCGGCGTTGTCGTTCATCTCGCCAACAGACCGCGGACCCCAATACACCAGGCAGCGCGTGTAGTCCACGGGCGTGCCGCGCTCGACGGTGTTGTTCATCGTGTCGGCGAGGGACATGCCCGTCGTTACCGAGGTGATGGCCAGAAAGAGAATCATCGCGATCACGGCCATCGAGAAGGACACGGTGTTCACCTTGGCGGCAAGCTGGCGCATCGTCACCATGTTGAGGCCACGCCAATACAGACCACGCGCGCTCTGCAGCGCTTTGAGAAGAAAGCCCGACAGACCAAAGAAGAAGAGGATCGTGCCCGCCACCACAATGAGCGTGGTGACAAGAAACGCGCTCATAGCCTCGGGCTGACCGTCGTAGGGCAGCCCGTCGTGCAGCAGGCGCACGTACGCAACGATAATCGCCGCAAGGCCCACAAGAAAGACCGCTGCAGATATCCAGGGGTTGCGCGTCTTTACCGTCTCGTTTTGGCGGCTCGCGCTCATAAGGTCGATGATGCGCGCGCGACCCACCACGCGCAGGTTGAAGATAAGCGTGACCAAGAAGATAGCGACAAGACAGCCCATCGTGGTCACAAACGCGCCGAGCGAGAAGAAGAAGTGGAAGTCGGCAATCTGTGTCTTAAAGAGCGACGCCGTAAAGAACACCATAAGCTGAGAGAGCGCAAGACCGAGCAAAAGCCCCAGTACGAGCGCCGCCCCCGAGACAAAGAGCGTCTCGAGCGCCATGATGGCAGACACCTGCCCGCGCCCCATACCAAGCACCTGGTAGAGACCGAACTCCTTTTTGCGCCGCTTCATGATGAAGTTGTTGGCATACACCATGAGAAAGCCCATAACGAGGGCGAGGAACACTGTGAGGCCCGAGATAACGCTGCCGAGCAACTCGCCCACACCGTTGTTTTGCGCCGAGACGCCTGCGATATCCACCTGCACCGAGATGGTGTTGAACGCGTAGAACACCGTGACGGCGAGCGTAAGGGTAAGCAGGTAGACCAGATAATCTTTACCCGCGCGCCGCACGTTGCCAAAGGCGATTTTACAGAGCATCGGAACCCTCACCGCCCATCATCGCCACGACCTCCATGATGCGCTCGAAAAACGCCTGACGCGTGGAGCCGCCGCGACGAAGCTCGGTAAAGATCTTGCCGTCGCGAATAAAGAGCACGCGGTGCGTGTAGCTCGCGGCAAAGCTGTCGTGAGTCACCATGAGCACCGTTGCGCGCAGACGCTCGTTCATGGTCTCGAAGCTCTCAAGAAGCAGGCGCGCGTTCTTGGAGTCGAGGGCACCGGTGGGCTCGTCCGCCATGATGAGGGCGGGATCGGTCACGAGCGCTCGCGCCGCGGCAACGCGCTGCTGCTGGCCACCCGACATCTGATAGGGGTACTTCTCCAGAATCTCGCGGATGCCGAGGCGTTGAGCCATCTCGTCCACGCGACGCAGCACCTCGCGCGCGGGCACATGGCTGATGGTGAGCGGCAGCGCGATGTTCTCGCGTGCGGTCAGCGTATCGAGCAGATTGGAATCTTGGAAGATGAAGCCGAGCTGCTCGCGGCGGAAGCGCGCGAGCTTGCCGCTCTTCATACGGGTCACATCGGTACCGTCGATAAGCACCTGGCCCGACGTGACGGCGTCGATGGTCGACACGCAGTTGAGCAGCGTCGACTTGCCGGAGCCCGAGGCGCCCATGATGCCCACAAACTCGCCGCGTGAAACGGTGAACGAGATGTCGTTCAGCGCACGCGTGACGTTTTGGCGGTTGCCGTAGACCTTCTCTACATGGCGCACCTCGAGCACCGGCGCAGACGTTGCCGGCGCAGAGGTTTGGGGGAGCTTGCTAAGGTCAGCCCGCGCCGGGCTCGAGGTCATAGTTGCCGGAAGCATAGCGATCCTTTCTCGATAAGAGATACGGTACAGGTTTGGGCGCCGTGCACGCCCGCGTTATTTGGAGACGTTCCAGAGCAGGGCGATCATGCCGATGGCGAGCACCGCCATGATGACAATCCACACCACCATCTCCACGACCGACATACCGGCGCGAACAATGCGGCTGCGCGGACGATCGCGCACAGGCTCGGGGTCGTACGGACTTTTTCTCGTCATGTTCGTATACATGGCATTGGTTGAAAGGGTATCCATGTAAAACACCTCCTGGCACTATAGTGTCAGGAGGCGTTTGCGCTATCCATCGATTTGCCTTACAGCCGACTTGCAGTTTTGTAAGGTAGGCTAAAGGAATCCTTAACGCACGGGCTTCCGTGGACGCATCGAGGCTAGGGTGGACGCAAAGGCGTCATCTCCCACCACACGGCTGAGCACCTGCCCGTAGGAATGCGCGAGGTTCAAAAAGCCCGCGTCGGCCGCCAGAACCGTCGCGCGCGCAGCAACCTCGAGGATCTCGTCGCTCGGTGCGATCGGAATCTCCGCGGCATCAAGTATGCCTCTCACGTCCTCCGGCTCCAGGCGGCTCTCGACGGATGCCGCCGTCATAAGATCGCGCATCTCCTCCTCAACCATCTCGCGCAGGCGCGGGTTGGGCAGCGCGCGCTGGTAGCAGGCAAGGCTCGTCCGGTAGTCGGCCATGCGCCACAGCACAAAGGCAAGTCGGTAATACGTGTAGGTGAACGACGCCGGATCGACATCAAAACGCAGGGCGCACGTGAGGTGCTCTGCCGCCTTCTCGAGCTCGCCGAGCTTAGACTCGGCCGTCGCTGCTGCGATATAGGCGCTCGGCGAGGTCGGGCCGAGCTCAATCGCCTGCTCGGCGTAGGCAGCCCCGTGCTCGGCATCGCCGTTGTCGGTGCAGAGGTTTGCGAGGGAGACATACGCGTCGTACTGCGAGTCGTAGACGTAGCGATACCGCGCCGCCGGGTCGTCGTCAACAAGCGCCATCGCAAGGCGAGACGCGCCACTTGCGCAATAGAGCGGCCGCAGCCCGGTGTCCTCGTCCATAAGGCTCATGACGCCCAACAGGTCAGAGAGCTGCTGGGCCGCCTCGGCGGGACGCCCGTCCGCGAGGGCAATTGCCTCGCGCAGGCGTCCGACAAACGGGTCCTCGCCCAGGTGGTACACGTCAAGGTCACATACGCGCTCCGCATGAAGAAACTCGGCGAGCTCTGGCGTAAGCGAACGGGTGTCTTCCCAAACGGGGCAGGTGCGCGCCGCGTCTGGATCGGCGAGTTCCTCTTCCGGCAAGACCAGGGGCTCCAGACCCAGGCGCTCATTCAGCGTGAACGCGAGGCGTGCCGCCGAAAGCTGCTCTTTGATGCCGCTCACACTCCACGTGAGGCGCGGCTCAGAGAGAACGCCTTTGCGCACGACATCGTAGACTGACATGATGAAGCCCTCGCGATCCACGTCCATGCGCAGCAGCGGGTGTTCAAACGCGCGGTCCTCGCAAAGAACCACCTGTACGCGGCCCACGCCTGCGCTGGCGCTGAACCCCACCGTGGCAAGGGCGGTGGCAAGACGGAGGGCATAGGCGCTCGCCGCAACCTCAGCGTGGCCGCTGCAATCCGCAAGGGGGCTTGCCTCCTCACCCGGCGCCTGCGCGCGGACCCAGCGCGGCATTGCCTGCGCACCTGGAACCTTTGCGGTGATTGTCACCGCACCCTGCGAGGCATCGGCAGAAAAACGATAGGTAAGCCTGAAGGGCAGCGCCAGCTCCTCAAGAAGGATGGCAACGCGCGTGCGCAGGTCCCACTCGCCCCCGCGCTCGCCCATGGTGCCAAACAGGTTGAGCAGGCGATTATCGGTATACGCCGCCTGTTTGAGGTAGGGCGCCGTCTGGTCGGTAATGGCGCGCACGCAGCGCCAGTCCTCGTCGGCGCAGTACGCCTCCGACGCTGCAGAAAGGTCATCCGCCCCATTCTCGTGCGCGCGGCGGGCGATAAGGGCGAGGCGATTGAGCGCGCCTTCCATCGTCGTCAGCGCATCGAACTCCTCCTCGTTAAGCTCGTCGATATCGCACGCGAACCAAAAGAGCCCCGTTGTCCTCAAGCGGCGCAGCGAAATCTCATGGCGCGCGGTAAGCGCTCGAAGGGTGACAGGGTCGGCATCAGTCAGAATCCGCGCAGCATAGCGCTCAAACCCAGAGGTGCGCTCGCCTCGTTTGACCTCGCCCAAAAACGCATCGATCGCATCTGCCGGAGGAAGGTCCGAAAACGCCGTCAGGACCTCGCCCATGCGTTTGCCGGACGCGGCGCCCGCGTCCGCGCGCCGGGGGAGATGCCAGAAGGCAAGAAAGGCCACCGCGAGCATCTGCCGGAGATTGACGGCCGCCGCGCTGTACACAGGCCCAAGGTCGCTCACCGGGTCGACGAACACGTAGGACCCGTCATCGAGCTGCTTGTACTCCGTTACCTGCCGTTCCTCGCCGCCGGACGTACGCAGTGCGATGCGCCCCGTGCGCGGGTTGCTGCGCCAGCGGGCGACGCTCAGGTCGGGCTCGCGTTCCGGGATGGCGTTGAGGTATCCGTCGCAGGCGTAAACGTAGCCGCCGTCTTGGATCCACGCGATCACGTACCCGGTGCGCTTGCCCGTGAAATCGATAAGGTAACCAAGGCCACCCTCGGGCTCCGGCATACCAGCGCCCCAGCACACGGCATAGCGCGACCCTTCCGCCTGCGCAGGAAGCGCCTTGAGATGCGTTGCCTGGCAGAGCAGGGGAATCTTGATCTCTTGGGCAGACATAGCAGTGCCTCTCTCACAATGGCGCCCGCGCGCGGCGCCATAGAATGCGTCGTTATGCCCTATCATAGCGATTCGCGCGGACACAAAGCGAGGCGGCGGCGATACGATTTTGCTAGCATAGGACCTCGGAACCTAAAAATGCAGCGCCGCCGGGAGGTGAGCACCTTGAAGACGATACATGTTGCCGCCGGCATCATCCGCCGCACGGCAGAATCGTCCGCCACGTCCGAGGTGCTCGCCGTGCAACGCGGCTACGGAGAGATGCGCGGCCTATGGGAATTCCCCGGTGGCAAGGTCGAGCGCGGCGAGACGCCCGAGGACGCCTGCCGTCGCGAGCTTGCCGAGGAGCTCGATGTTACCGTCGAGAACCTGCAGGCGTTCTATACCGTCGAATACGATTACCCCGACTTCCACCTGTCGATGGAGTGCTTCTTCTGCGAGATTTCCGCGGGAAGCCCGCGCCTCTCTGACCGACAGCTCGGCCTGCGCTGGATCGAGCGTGAACGCCTTAGCGAGCTCACTTGGATGCCCGCTGACACCGGCCTTGTAGAGGCCCTTGCCCAAGGAGACGATGCCGGGCGCGCGGTCGAGGGGGAACTCGTACGCCGCCGCACCGCCATCCGCAAGTCCATGAAGGGCAACAAACGCGCCAACACCAAGCCCGAGCTGCTCGTGCGTCAGCGTCTGCGCGCCGCCGGGCTCACGGGGTACCGCCTGCAGTGGGCCAAGGCCCCCGGCAGGCCCGACATCGCCTTCCCCGGGCGCAAGATCGCCATCTTTGTAAACGGCTGCTTCTGGCATCGCTGCCCCCATTGCCACCCGAGCGTACCCAAGCGAAACACCGCCTTCTGGGAGGCAAAGTTTCGCCGCAACATCGAGCGCGACCGCGCTGCGGTAGCGGCGCTCGAGGAGGCGGGCTGGACCGTCATCACCATCTGGGAATGCGAGCTCAAACGCGCCAACATCGACGAGACCATGGAGCGCGTGCTCGCACAGATTCGCGCGGTAAGCGCATAAATCAGCTGGTAGCACGCCATACACGAACCCTTCAAGGCGATATAAGTAAGTCTTCACTCACCCATAAGTATTGCCCGTCGCAACTTGGCGATAATGGCATCAGCGCACCGGAAACGCAGCAGCCGGCGCGCGTGCGACACCGGCGGATGAGCGAGGAGGTTGCGATGCATAGCTCCCAACATGCAGCCTTAGCACGGCGACACCCATACCGTGAGGACCGTGCTGGTAACCTCTCCTTCCCCCCAACACAGAGAACCTGCCTCCTCTGCTCTCCCCCGCCGTCGTCCGCTCGCTCGAACGACCAGGTGCAAAACCTTCTGCATTCGAGCGACGAGCTCCTCGAGGCGCTCAACACCTTGCCGCTTGCCCATGCGGCTAACCTATAGCTCTCTTTTTTTCCGCAGTCACGGACGTACCACAGCGACTCGCAGGAAGCCGGCCACGCGCCGGCTTCCTGCATTTCTGCCGCCTCGCGCTCACGCCTTAGGCTTCGCTTACAATGGGCTTTGGCTGATATGGGCGAAAGGAATACCGGTGATTATCGAGAACGCTCCGCTTGCCGATACCGACCGCGTGATTGAACTCGAGTGCATCCTCGAGAACACCGAGCTCGATTACGCGCGCTGCAAGGAAATCTTTGAGGCGCAGCTCGAAAACCCCTCGTTTTGCTGCTTGGTTGCCCGCGAGACGCCCGGCGCGCCGGCGGCGGGGCTTATCAACATCCGATTTGAAGACCAGCTGCACCACGCCGCACGCGTGGCGGGTATTCTGGAGCTTGTTGTCGACCCGGCCTGCCGCGGGAGCCGCATTGGGCAAGAGCTCTTCCGCGCCGGATGCGAAGCCGCGCGCAAGGCAGGCTGTGTTCAGATCGAGCTCGAGACAAGCTGCTGGCGCGAAGGCGCACATCGCTTCTACGAGCGCGAGGGCATGGTCTTTGATCACCGCTACTACACGATGAAGCTGTAGTCGCTGCCAAAGCGACACGCCATAGGGCGGGGCGACCACAAGGTCCCCGCAAGTTCCACAGAAAAAAGAGCCCCGCAGGGCTCTTTTTTCGAGGACTGTTCGAAGCGGGGGCCTTGTGGTCGTCCCGCCCCTGTTGTGTCAGTCGATTTGGACTACATCAGCTCGCACACGTTCTTGGCAAAAGCCACCGGATCCTCGGGCAGGATACCCTCAACCAGGAGCGCCTGGTCGTAGAGAAGGCCAGCGTAGAGCTTAACCTTATCGGCGTCGCCGGCCTCCTGCGCAGCGGCGAGTTTGGCAAATACCGGATTCTTTGCGTTGAGCTCGAGCACGCGCTGGGCGGTAGGCATACCCTCGATATCGCCCTCGGGGCCGCGCTTTAGGACCTTCTCCATCTCAAGCGAGAGCGGGCCCTCGGTAGTGATGCAGGCGGGCGCGTCATCGGCCGAGACCAAACGCGAGGAGACCGCAACCTTCTGCACGTGGTCGCCGAGCGCCTCCTTCATGGCGCTAAAGAGGTCGGCATGCTCCTTGGACGCCTCCTCGGCCTCCTTCTTCTCATCCTCGGACGCGAGGTCCAAGTCACCCGTCGCAACGTTCTTGAGCTCCAGATGACGGTCCTCGAGCTCGGGCTCGGCACCGTCTGCCACGGCCTTCTCGGCCGCCTCGCGTGCTGCGTCGTCCTCGTAGACCTTCGGCATATCGCGCGCCACATACTCGCGCATGGACTGGAAGGTGAACTCATCCACATCCTGCGTGCACAGAAGCACGTCGAAACCGCGTGCGAGCACACCCGTCACCACCGGCATCTTGGACAGACGGTCGCGGTCGTCGCCGGCGGCAAAGTAGATGGCCTTCTGACCCTCGGGCATTGCCTTGGCGTACTCGGCGAGCGTGATCATCTTTTGCTCCTTGGCGCTCCAGAAGAGCAGCAGGTCCGCAAGCTCCGTGGCCTTTGCACCATAGCTCGCGTAGATGCCGTACTTGAGGCCACGGCCAAAGCTCTCAAAGAACTTCTCGTACGCCTCGCGGTCGTTGTCGCGCATGTCCTCCAGGTCGGACGTCACGCGCTTCTCAATACGGCGCGCGATGGCGCGGAGCTGGCGGTTCTGCTGCAGAGTCTCGCGGGAGATGTTGAGCGAAACGTCAGCGGAGTCGACCACGCCGCGCACAAAGTTGTAATAGTCGGGCAGAAGATCCGCGCACTTCTCCATGATCATGACGTTGGAGCTGTAGAGCGCAAGACCCTTCTCGTAGTCCTTGCTGTAGAGGTCAAACGGCGCGCGACCGGGGATGAACAGGAGCGCATCGTATTCGAGGGCGCCCTCAGCGTGGAAGCTGATGGTGCGGGCGGGATCCTCAAAATCGTGGAACGTCGACTTGTAGAACTCGTTGTAGTCGGCATCCTCCACGTCCTCGCGACGCTTCTTCCAGATCGGCGTCATGGAGTTGATGGTCTCAAGCTCCTCGTAGTCCTCGTACTCGGGCTTGTAGTCGTCGCCAGCGTCCTCGGGCTTGGGCTTCTGGCGAGACTTCGTCACCATCATCTGGATGGGATAACGCACGTAGTTGCTGTAGCGACGGATGAGGTCCTTGAGCCCCCACTCAGAGAGATAGCGGTCGTAGTTCTCGCCCTCCTCACCGTTCTCACCTGGCACGTTCTCACGCAGGGTCAGGATAACGTCGGTGCCGTGCTCGGCACGCTCGCCGGGCTCGATGGTGTAGCCCTTCAGACCGTCGGACTCCCACACGTGCGCCTCGTCCTCGCCAAAGGCACGCGACACCACGCGCACGCGCTTGGCAACCATGAAGGCGGAGTAGAAGCCCACGCCAAACTGGCCGATGATGTCGAGCGCATCACCCTGGCTCTCGGCGTTCTCGGTCTTAAACTCCTCGCTACCGGAATGGGCGATGGTGCCCAGATTGCGCTCAAGCTCCTCGGCGGTCATGCCGATACCGTTGTCCGAAACCGTGATGGTGCGCGCATCGCGATCGAACGAAACGCGAATCGCCAGGTCGGCCTGGTCAACGTGCATGCTTTCGTCCGTCAGGCTCTTAAAATTGAGTTTGTCCACCGCGTCCGATGCGTTGGAGATCAGCTCACGCAGGAAGATCTCCTTGTTGGTGTAGATCGAGTTGATCATGAGGTCGAGAAGCTTTTTACTCTCTGTTTTGAATTTGCGCATGAAAACGTCCTTCCCGTTGACGTGCCGGCAAGGGCGCCTTTGCTACGCAGCGCTCACCTCACCGCATCATCTCGTTAACGCACACCATAGTACCCATATTCTCACTCATAAAACCTTAGTCTCTAAGACTTAGATTATTAACCACAGCATCATCGCAGTGAAGCATCCGTAGCTGACAGTTACTCGGCTACGGAGGGCAGGACCTGCACCGGGAAAGTGACCGTGATGCGCGTGCCGCAATCGGGCTCGCTCTCGAGGTCGATGGTCGCACCGTGGAAGGCGGCGGCGTGCTTGACGATAGCAAGACCAAGGCCGGTACCGCCACGCGCCTTGGAGCGGCTCTTGTCCACACGGTAGAAGCGCTCGAAGATCTTTGCCTGCTCGTCGTGCGCGATACCGATACCGGTGTCCTCCACGCGAATGAAGGGATGCCCCTCGTCGATGCCGCACGAGAGCACCACCGAGCCACCAGGCCGGTTGTAGCGAATGGCGTTCGACGCCAGGTTGTAGGCAAGCTCGTCGAGCAGGCGCGGGACGCCGATCACCATCGCGGGATGCGCGTCCAAAAAGACCGCAACGTCCGATTTATGCGCAACGTGCTCGAGGCGCTGCTGTACCGTTTCGAGCATACGCGGCAGGTCGACGGGCTCGGTGGAGCCAAGCACGCTTGCCGCGTCATTTGATTCGGAACGCTCCGCCTCATCCAGATTCGACAGGGTGAGGATGTCGTTCACAAGCGACGTCAGACGGCCCGCCTCGCGGTAGATGCGGCTGCCAAAGTCCTTGATGTCTGCCTCGTCAACCACCATGTCAGACGAGATAAGCTCCGCATAGCCGGAGATGGTCGTAAGCGGGGTCTTGAGCTCGTGCGTGATGTTGGCCGTGAACTCGCGACGCATACGGTCGTTATCGGCAAGCACGCGCATCTGCTGCTTGAGCTCCTGGCGCTGGCTCTCAATCCGCTCGAGCATGGGGACCATCTCCGCGTAGGCGGCCTCCATGTTGCGCTTGGGATGGTCGAGGTCGACGTCGAGCAGAGGCGCAATGATGGCACGCGACTCACGGCGCGCCGCAAAGAACGATACCACGATCACCACGGCGGCGATGATGAGCAAAGGTCCTACAAACGACAGCAAAATGGAAAGCACACCCGCTTGGGCCTGCGCGATACGCACCACCTGGCCGTTACCGAGCAGCACCGCCTCGTAGAGCATGACCTCGCCGAGCGTGGAGGAGTCGCGCTCGTCGGAACCGTGGCCCGTCTCGCGCGCGGCGATAACCTCGGGGCGTTGCCCATGGTTTTCCATCTGGCTCGCCGGCTCCTGATTGTCGTAGATGACGGTGCCATCCTCCGCAATGAGGGTGAGACGCGTGTTGTCGATATCCACCCGCTCGAGCACCGCAATGTCGTTCACGGTGCTATCGAGCGCCGCAGCAACAATCTCCGCCTCGTCATGCAGCTCGCTACGTGTGACCTGGGCGAGGTTGTTCTGCAAAAACGCCGAACCCACCACAGTGAAGACCGCAATCGCCGCAAACGCGACGACAAAGACCGTCCCAAAAACGCGTCTGGAAAGGGTGCGCTTAGATCCAAAGGGGCTCATGGGCAGACCGCCTGGCGCGCGGCGCTACTCGGCGCGGTCGGCAAAGCGATACCCCACGCCGCGGACCGTCTCGATGCAGCCGGCATGATCGCCGAGCTTTTGGCGGAGCGTCTGCACGTGGACATCGACCGTGCGCGAACCACCGTCAAAGTCCCAGCCCCACACGCTCTGCAGCAGAGCCTCACGGCTAAAGACCACGCCGGGCTTGCGCATGAGGTACTCGAGCAGGTCAAACTCACGCAGCGTCAGCTTGATCTCCTCGCCGTCGACCTTCACCTCGCGATGGCTGGGCGAAAGCACGATGCCGCCCGAGGAGAGCACGTCGGACACCTTCTTGGTCATCCCGCCACGGCGAAGAAGCGCGCGACAACGACTCGTGAGCTCCATGAGAGAGAAGGGCTTGGTGAGGTAGTCGTCCGCACCGCCGTCGAGCGCAACCACCTTGTCGAGCTCGGTATCCTTGGCGGTGAGCATCATGATGGGAACCGTAGCGGTCTCTTGGTCGGCGCGCAGGCGGCGCAGAATCTCTAAGCCGTCGGTATCGGGAAGCATGATGTCGAGCAGCACGGCGTCGGGAACACGACGGGCAACCGCGGCTTTGAACTCGCTGTCAGAAGCGAAGCCCTCGGCCTCTATACCCTGCTGGTGCAGCGCGTAGAGCGTAAGACCGCGAATGTTGTCGTCATCCTCGACGTAATAGATCATCGTGCCATCCTCTTCTCGTCTGCCGAGCGCCAAAGCCGGCATGCTCCCATCTTACCCGAATCGGCCCGTCAGGTAGTCTGCCGTGCGCTGGTCTTGCGGCGTGGCAAAGAGCTGCTCGGTGGGCGCGTGCTCCACAAGCTCGCCCAGCAGGAAGAAGGCGACCGAGTCGGAGATGCGCGAAGCCTGCTGCATGTTGTGAGTGACGACAACGAGCGTGTAGTGCTCCTTGAGCTCAAGCGCGAGCTGCTCGACCATCTGCGTGGAAATGGGATCAAGCGCAGAGGTGGGCTCGTCCATGAGGAGAACCTCGGGGTGCACGGCGATGGCGCGCGCAATGCACAGGCGCTGCTGCTGACCGCCCGAAAGACCCATGCCGGAGCTCTTGAGCTTATCTTTTACCTCATCCCATAAGGCAGCGCGGCGCAGCGACTCCTCAACAATGCCCTCGAGCTCGCTTTTGCTCTTGATGCCCATCCCGCGCGGACCGTAAGCAACGTTGTCAAAGATGCTCATGGGGAAGGGGTTGGGGCGCTGGAACACCATGCCCACGCGCTGGCGCAGGCGGGTGACGTTGTAGTCCTGATAGATATCCTCGCCGTCGAGCTCAATCGTACCCTCGATGCGGCACCCCTTAACGAGGTCGTTCATGCGGTTCAGCGTGCGCAGAAGCGTCGACTTGCCGCAGCCGGAGGGGCCGATGAACGAGGTAACCTCGCGGTCGCGGATGTCGATGGAGACGTTCTTGAGCGCGTGGAAGTCGCCGTAGAACAGGTCGAGGTTTTGCACCGACAGACGTACCGGATGCTCCGGCTTGGCATCGCCGGTTGCCGGGGGTACGACTTCGCCCCGCTCGCGCGCTGCCGCCGCCTCGACCTCTGCCGCCCAGCTCTGCTCAGCAGTATCCACCTGAGTACCTCCAAACGTTATGCGCGCCCAAGGCGCCCATATCAAGCGTGATAGCTCGCTTGATGGTACGCGTCCGAGTTCAGGCAGCTGAAAGAGACATGTTAGGGAAGTGTAAGGCACACCATCCTGCGCTATACTGAAGCAGATTTGCCGTGCATGCGACGCACGGCCCCTGCGACAGATTGGTTCACGAGGTTGCGTATCCGCTAGACATCTCTCACCTGTTCCCCAAGCGCTCGACGCGCCCCTTGGCGCTCGGCGCCCACGTTAGGAGATGCCCATGCAACTCGTGCTTTCCCATATCACCTACACTTATCCTGCTGCCCCCGCCCCCCTCTTGCAAGACGTATCGGTCACTTTCCCCCGCGGCTGGACGGGGCTATTGGGCGACAACGGCTGCGGCAAGACAACGCTCGCGCGCATTGCCACGGGCGAGATTGTGCCCGAGCACGGAAGCGTGACCGCGGGGCTTGTCTCGGTACTCTGCGCGCAGGAGGTCGATGACGAGCCAGACGGGCTCTTCGATTTTGCCGCCGACTATAGCCGCGAGGCTCGCGAGCTACGCGAAATCTTTAGGATCGAAGACGATATGCCCTGGCGTTTTGCCGAGCTATCCTGCGGCGAGCGTAAAAAGATCCAGATCGCCGTGGCGCTTTGGCGCCGGCCCGACGTACTGGTGGCAGACGAACCGACCAACCATCTCGATGGCGACGCCCGCGACGAGCTTACCCGGGCGCTCGCGCGTTTTAGGGGCATCGGCATCTTGGTGAGCCACGATCGCGCCCTTCTGGATGCGCTCGCCGAGCGCTGTGTCTCGTTTGAGAACGGCGGCATCGTCGTGAGGCCGGGCGGCTACACGGCGGCGCACGCACAGGCAGCGCTCGAGCGCGAAAGCCTCACCCGAGAACGCAAGAGCGCCAAAGACGAGCTTGCCCGCCTGGCGCAGGAGCGTGACCGCCGCGAGCATGAGGCGGCCCGCGCGGATGCACGGCGCAGCAAGCGCAAGATCGACCCGAAGGACAAGTCGGCTAAGGCTAAAATCGACCTTGCCGTCTACACCGGACAAGACGGCGCCCGCGGACGCCTCTCCGCCCAGATGGGGGCGCGTATGGAAGCCGCGCAAAAACGGGTTTCCGCAGCGTACGTGGCCAAGCGCTACGACGGCGACCTCTGGCTGGACGCCCACCCATGCCCGCGCAAGACCCTCGTGCACATCGCGCCGGCGGACATCCCCTGCGGCCCGGGCACGCTCGAGGTCCCTGAGCTCTTTGTAGGAAACAACGACCATATTGCCATCGTGGGGCCCAACGGTGCCGGCAAGTCGACGCTTCTTTCGCACATCCGCACGCTCCTCGCGCCGGACCTCACAGTGCTCGATATTCCGCAAGAGCCCACGCCCGCAGAGCGCGAGCGCGTGCTCAAGGGCATCCGGGCACTCTCCCCCGCCGCGCGCGGACAGGTGCTCTCGACCGTGGCGCAGCTCAACTCAGACCCCGACCGCATCCTCACGGGCGCGCGCACGAGCCCCGGCGAGCTGCGCAAACTCATGCTCGCCGTAGGAATGCTCGACCACCCCGTCCTCATCATCATGGACGAGCCGACCAACCACCTTGACTTGCACTCAACCGAGGCGCTCGAGCGCGCGCTCGCCGCCTACCCCGGCGCACTTTTGCTGGTAAGCCATGACCGGGCGTTTCTTACCGCTTGCACCGCGCGCACGTGGGAAGTACGCGAGGGCCGGGTGCGCGAGGGCCGCTAACCCATCCAGTCGAAGAGCGCGCTCGCCACATCCTGCCCAACACGGCGCGCCACGATACCGGCGAGGTTGCCAAACTCCTGCGTGAGCAGATCCCGCTCGTCGGGGTCGAGCTCGCGCAGGGCACGCGCCGCCGCACGGCCGAGTTCCGGTCCGCCCGCAAAGATCTCCACCGCGCTCTTGGCTCCACTCACGGCAATGGCGGCAAATATCGCCTCCACCACCTGCTCCTTACGGGCGTCGTCCATGCTCGCGAGCCACTCGGCAGCCACCGCGCGGAGCGCCTGCGAGGCATCGTTCACCCGCTCACGCGCCACAAAGTCCTCGCCATAGGTCTCCCACGAAAAGACAGAATGCTCATCGAGTCCCGCAGCAAAGCTCTCCACGCAGCGCTCGCCCCCATGGTGCTCGAGCAGCATCCCCACGATGGAATCCTGCGGCACGATTCGCGTAATGCGCCCCTCAAGCGGGCGGTAGGCGCCCTCGTCAAACGCCCCCGCTTTGAACCCCGGCGCATCCAGCGCCCACACATGCTCGATGCGGGACTGCACCTTAGGCGCGGCGGTAAGCGCGGCAAAAAGCGCAAGGTTACCGCCCTTGGAATGGCCGCACACCACAAGGGGGCACGGCAGGTGCGCCGCCATGGCCTCCAGATAGGAGCGCGCAAGGCGCTGTGCGCGCACCACGGGCTTGTAGGTCATGTCGAAGTTCTCACGCCAGCCGCAGAAGGAGGTGTCGGTCCCGCGGAAGGCAACAAACGCCAGGCTGTCGCGCCACAGATACGTCGTCGCAGAGAACTGCGTGTGCGTTGTCTCGTCAAAAGTCGCCTTGTAGCCTATGAGCCGCAAGTCGCGGAAGCGCGGACTCGCAATGAGGGCAAAGAGGAGTTTCTTGAGGTCCTCGGGCACAAACCCCGTGAACATCGTGTCGAAGCGCTCGGCACGCGCCAGGTCCTCAAATCGCGCGACTCGCAGCGCGGCGGGCGCCACCAGCGTGCGCAGCCGCGAGAGCGCGGCAGGCGTACGCGGGACAGGGGGCACGATACCCGCTCCGTCGATCATGGCGGCCTGCGAGAATATGGCAGCATCGATGGCATTTACCGGCCGTTCGTCAAATGAAGCGAGCTCGTAGCCGAGATATTCAAAGACATTCGCCACCGACTGAGACCTTTCGACAAACACCGTGCACTTGTAACCGCTTGTACCCAAACGCGCGTGGGCAGATGCAGCGCGCTATGCCGGTAGAACGATGATGAACACGGTATGCTCGGGTGACGATTCGCAGGAGATGGTCCCGCCGTGCGCCGTCACGATCTCCTTGGCGATGGCAAGCCCCAAGCCAGCCCCGCCGTGGTTGGTTGCACGCGCGGCATCGAGACGATAGAACTTCTCGAAGATCACCTTGAGCTTGGGGGCGGGAATGGGGTCGCCCTGGTTCTCGAAGCGAATCTCAACCGGCCCCTCAGCATGCGCACCTGCGGCGACGTCACCCGACGGCTGAGAGGCAAAGGGCGCAACCGCAGGCGCACCCAAACGACGGGCACTCACGCGAATCGTCGAGCCCTCGTAGCTGTAGGCGATGGCGTTTTTCATGACGTTGTTGAACACGCGCGCCATCTTGTCCGCATCGACCAGCACCGAGAGCCCCTCCGGCACATCGACCTCGGCGCCCTTGTTTTGGGCGGAAAGCGTTGGGTAGAACTCGTCCACCACCTGCGCGAGCAAAAGCGAGAGGTCCACGTAGCTGCGTGTGAGCACCATATCGTGAAAGTCGAAGCGCGTGATATCGAAGAACTCCTCGATAAGGGCATCGAGGCGCCGCGCCTTCTCGAGCGCAATACCGCAGAAATGAGCCCGCTGCTCAAGCGGCAGATCGGGCGCTTCCTCCAGCAGCGAAAGATAGCCCACCACGCTTGCAAGCGGCGTCTTGAGGTCGTGGGCGAGGTAGGTGACGAGGTCGTCTTTGCGGGCGGCATCGTCACGCAGCGCCTGTTCCGCCTTGCGCTCGCGCTCGCGCACGCGGTTGACCGCGCTCTCCACCTCGAGGAAGCTCCCGTCGAGCTCGTCCCAGTTGTCGCGATGCTCGATCAGCCGGTCCACGATGTGCGCAGAGATAACGTGGTCGGCCTCCTCCTGCCCACGGTCGTAGCCGTAGCGGTACATAGAGCGCCCGGCAAAATACGCCCCGCACACGGCGACGGCAAGCAAAAAGCCACCAATCATGAACACGTGGTCGAGGCCAAAGACGATGGGGGCGGTCACGCTCTCTGAAACGATGAAGCCCACCAGAAGCGTGGCGAGCCAGGCCGCTCCGCCCATGATGACGCAGCGGCGCACCGGCGGGAAGCGATCAATAAGCAGGTAGCCCAAAAACAGCAGCACCACAAAAAGCAGCAGCTGATCGGGGCCGACCACCACAAGCAGCACCACAAAGAGCATGCAGATGGAAAACGCTCGGTTACCCATGAGCGCGCTCAGGTGCTCGAGCAGGGTCTTGGGGGTGAGCTCCTCGTCGGCACGATCGACAAATGACTCCGAGGCAGCGCCGCTTACCGGCGCCGCATCCACAGCCTGCGCATCGGCAGGGGATGCTGATGAGAGGCGGGCAGGCGTATCGTCATCCCAAAACGGAGCCGCTCCGTCCGCCGTGACACGTTGCGCGGACGCCTCGCTTGGCGCGGGCGCTTCTGCCGGCGTATACTCGTGCGCAGCGGCGCTGTCTGCACGCCGTGGCTCGCCCGTAACCGGATTCACCGGCGCGTGGGCCTCACGTCGGCCCGCCCAGATCTTGTTCGCCATGCGCCGCACCCCCGTCTCGCGCCAAGCGTCGCGTCGCTCGCCTATGCGTCGATGGTATACCCGACGCCCCAGATGTTGCGAATGAAACGCGGATTGGCCGCGTCGTCACCGATCTTCTCGCGCAGGTGGCGGATGTGCACCATGACGGTGTTGTTGGACCCCGCCATGAACTGCTCTTTCCACACTGCGGCAAAGAGCTCCTCCACGGGAACGACCTTGCCGCGGTGCTCCACCAGATACAGCAGAATCGCGTACTCGAGCGGTGTGGTGCGCACGGGCTTTCCGTCCACCGTCACCTGGCGGGCGTCGCGGTTGATGGATAGTCCGTTGACGTTTAGGATCGCCTCTTCTGCCTGGTCGCGCGTACCGTAGCTTGTATAACGCCTGAGCTGCGCTTTGACGCGGGCAACAAGCTCCAGCGGCCTAAACGGCTTGACCACGTAGTCATCTGCCCCCAGCGAGAGCCCCTCGATCTTGTCGGACTGGGCGTCACGCGCGGTGAGCATGATGACCGGATAGGTGTGGTTTGCGCGCACGGTGCGCAACAGCTCGAACCCGTCGATGTCGGGCAGCATGATGTCGAGAAGGGCAAGGTCGAAATCCTGCGTGAGGATAGCGCGGGCGGCGTCCGCCCCGTTATAGGCGAGCGTCACCTCGTATCCCTCGTTCTTGAGGTAGATTCCAACCAGATCGGTGATGGCGCGCTCGTCGTCAACGACAAGGACGCGCGGTGTGTGCTGAGTATTCACGGGCACTCCTTCCCTGGCCCCCATTATGCCCAGCGAAGCCGGACGGGTGCCGGGCATTGCAGAAATTAAGCTAGCGTTAAGCCAAGGCCCGCTAGATAAGCAAAACCCCCAGAGGGAGCCGACCAGCAGAGGACCGGCGTGCTAGCATGATGCCGACTGCTCGGCGCACAACAACTCAGGAGGAAACATGGCCGGACGCGTGCTCGTGGTAGAAGACGACGCCAGCCTGAACGAAATCGTGTGCACCTTTCTCAATCAAGAGGGCTATACCACCGTGCCCGTCTTCTCGGGAAGCGAGGCTAGGCTCGTTATTGAGGAAGCGACGCGGGACTGCGCGTGCGGAACCGGTTTTAACCTCATCATCACCGACCTCATGCTGCCCGGCATGCCCGGCGAGGAGCTCGTGCCGTTTGCACGCACACGGCTGGGGAACGTTCCCATCATCGTGACCTCGGCCAAAGGTGCGGTGTCTGACCGGGTGGCACTTCTGCGCACCGGTGCGGACGATTATCTTGTCAAACCGTTTGACCTCGATGAACTTGCCGCCCGTGCAGAAGCGCTCCTCAGACGCGCGCAAGGCGACGCAACGACCGCGCACGGATGCGAAGACGAGCGCGCTACAGACCCTGAGGAGCGCGTGCTCGCATTTGGCACCTGGCGCCTCTCGCCTGAGACTCGCACGTTCACGGTGGCAGGCGCACCTGTCAGGCTGACCCGCACCGAGTTCGATCTTCTCGCCACGCTCATGGAACACCCAGACCGCGTCTTCACCAAGCGCGAACTCTACACACTCTGCTGCACCGACGACCCAGCGCTCATCCCCACCGTTGCGGACGAGAAAACCGTCGTCACCCACATGGGCAACCTCCGCTCCAAGCTCAAAGCGTCGGGCGCCGATACCCATATCGAGACGGTCTGGGGCATCGGTTTCAAGCTGCGTTGTTAGCAAACGGGCCCAATCTTGCAATAATCTTGCAGGTTTGCTGGCGCCTTCTTGCAGCTCGGTCCGTATCTTCTATGCCAAGATGAACGTCGAGTGAAAGGAGATGCGACCATGAACGCCATCGAGACGCATGCGCTCGAGAAGACATTCCGCGGCAAACGGGCCCTTCGCAGCCTCAACCTTACCGTGGGACGCGGCGAGATCTACGGGTTCATCGGCAAGAACGGGTCGGGAAAGTCCACCACCATGAAAATCGTGGCAGGGCTCATGCCGGCAACCGCGGGCGAGGTGAACGTGTTAGGCGCCTCGCTTGCGCCCTGTGAGGCGCATCCGGCGGTAGGCACACTCATTGAGAGCCCCGGTATCTACCCCGGCCTGTCCGCATACGACAACCTCATGGTAAAGGCACTCACCCTTGGCATCGTAGACGCCAAGAAAACCTGCCAAGAGCTGCTTCACGCGGTGGGTCTCGCCGACACGGGACGGCAGAAAGCCAAGCGTTTCTCCATGGGCATGAAGCAGCGTCTTGGCATCGCGCTCGCCCTCATGGGCAACCCAAGCGTGCTTATGCTGGACGAACCGCTGAACGGCCTCGACCCGGACGCGGCACGTGCCATCCGCACGCTGATCGTGCGTCTCAACCGCGAACGCGGCGTGACGGTGCTCATCAGCTCGCATGTACTCGACCAGCTCGAGCGCATGTGTACCTGCTACGGCATCATCCGCGACGGCCACATGGTGCGGGAGCTGACAGCAGCCGCCGTGGAGGAGGAGTGTGCGAGCTACCTTTCCCTCAGCTGCACTGAGCCAGAGCGCGCCCTCGCGACGCTCACCGAACGCGTCCGCGGCGGATGTATTCAGATGATGCCGGACAACACCCTGCGCATCGACGGCGACGTGGACACCGCGCGTGTGGGCGAGGTCCTCATGAGCGAGGGCATAGCACTTTCCGACCTGCACCGCACAGAGGGCGACCGTGAGGCGTTCTTTGTGAAGCTCATGGGTGGACATGACGTGGACGACAGCGGCGCCATACGCGACAATGCCGCAAGCCGCTCCGGTGTCCGTTTCTCTCGTAAAGGTAGGTGATGGGCGATGCTGAACTTCCTGCGCGCCGACCTCTACCGCCTGCACCGCTCGGGCGTGACGGCAGGCGTTTTGCTCTTTATCGTCGGTTTCTGTCTGTTCTTCATCGGAGTGAACATAGTCATCGCCATCAGCGCGGGCGAGCCAATCTCTGCGGTGGACTTCCCCAACGCGCTTGACGTCACGGCGGAGATAGCCTTCCTTTCTGGCTTTCTGCCTCTGCTTGCCTCCTACGCTCCCACGTATCTGGTCGCAAGCGATTGGAAGGCGAGCGGGTTCAAAACCGTACTCGTCGGTGGTGGCGCCCGAAGCGGTTACCTCGCCTCAAAAATCGCAGTTGGCGCGTTGTTTGCACTCGTTCTTCCGGGCGTCATGCTCGCCTGCTTCGGGCTCATCCCTTGGATGCTCGGCATGCGCGTTGAGAGCGTCACGAACATATCGCAGTTGCTCATGTGGTGGAGCCTGGCATCGCTCGTCGGGTTTACCTACACCGTCGTCTGCGCCCTCTGCGCCATCCTCTCCCGCGGGGAAACGCTCGCCTGGGTGAGCACCATGTTCGTGGGCCTCGGCATCGTAGGCAACGGGTTCATGTTGCTCTTTGGCATGGTCGCGGCCTTCCTACCGCCGGCAACGGACCTGGCGCAATTTGCTATCGACAACATGCTCTACAGACAGGCGATGGGACTCGGCAACGGCACGTCCTTCGTCGCCGGGGATGCGGGTGCACTCGTGCACACCGCGCTCGTCGCCGTGGGCTGGGCAATCGCAGCGGGCGCGCTCGGCTGGATTGTCTTCCGTCGCAAAACGCTGTAGGTGGCAAAATATCACCTAGGGACGGGGAGGTGCCCATGGAGGTGCAGACGATACTTTTGATTCTCGTAGCCGTTCTCGGCGCGGCGGGTGCGCTCTGCGGCCTCCTCCTTCTCGCACGCGATCGCGAACTCGCACGCATCGCCCGCCTCGTCGAGACGCGCGCCGACCGAGGTTCCAGCAACGCACGCATCACGTTACATGTGCGAAGTGCCGGCCTCACACAGCTTGCTCAGGCGCTGAACGCCGAGTTCGACCGAACCGAGGGGGAACGCATCGCCGCCGAGCGTGCGAAGGGCGCCTTCCAGCAGGACCTCGCATCGCTCAGCCACGATATCCGCACGCCGCTCGCCGGTGCCCAGGGGTACCTCCAGCTCGCTGAGCGCGCCGAGAACGAGGAGGAGGCCACTCGTTACCGCACCCAGGCAACCGAACGCCTGGGCACCATGCGCGAGCTGGTGGACGGCCTCTTTGAGTATGCACGGGCGAACGACCCGGATTTTACCCTCGCGACCGAACCCGTGGAGGTCATGCCTGCGCTTTCTGAGGCGCTCCTCTCGTTCTACCCCGACCTTACCGCCCGCGGCTGGGAGCCGATAATCCGCTGCGTCGAAATCGGCGAGAGCGTCCGTGCACTCGCCAACCGCGAGGCGCTTGGACGCGTGCTCATGAACCTCACTGTCAATACCCTGCGGCACGGTACGGGCGCGCCGACAGTGGAGGTTGCACGTGAGGTCGCCGCTGCGACACCGGCAGACGGCGGCGCGCCCACAGGCAGAGAGCTCGCACGCGCCGTCGGCACAGCGAATGCGACCTTACCAGCAGATTGCGTGACGATACGTTTCAAAAACCCGGTGGCAGATGCCTCGCGCATCGACGCGGCGCGACTTTTCGACCGTTTCTACCGCAGCGACGCCGCGCGCACAGGCGAGGGGACGGGGCTCGGCCTCGCCATTGTGGCACGCCTCGTGGACGCCATGGGGGGCACTGCCTTTGCCGAGGTGGCGGGCGACACGCTCGCCATCACGGTCGCGCTGCCCGCGGCGTAGGTGCGCTGTTTGCGAATTCGTAACGCGGCGTGTGCATTCGTAGCGCGGCGTGTGCATTCGTCACGCTGCATGTGCACTTTGCACGGACCATGTGCATCCGTCACACTTTATGTGCATCGGTAACGCTTCATCAGGCATATAGCGTGACAGATGCACACGGGGTGTGACAGATGCACATGAGGCGTTACAAGCGCACACAGGGAGCGAAGAACAGGGCGCGAAAACGCTCATCAGCACCCTCTGGTACCTGCCACCGAACTAGCCCGCAAGCTCGCGCTCCGCGGCGGAGAGTCCCTCGGGTGAAGCCATGAGGCCGAGCACATCGCCCACGCGCAGAACCTCGTCGGGCGCGACGGCAAGCGTTACCGCCTCGCCGCGGCGCAGTGCCACCACCTGCGCTCCCGTACGGGCACGCAGGTCGTTTTCCGCCAGGGTGGTGCCGGCAAGCGCACTCCCCTCCTCCACCTCAACCCAGTCGAGCTCGAGGTCGCGCATCGCCGTCATGAGGCGCTCGACCGCACGGACGCGGGCAAGCTGCGCGCCATCGCCCAGAGCCTCGTAGCCGCTCTCACGCAGGTCGTTCGCGTAGCCCTGAATCTGTTGGGGGCGATAGCCCAGGCGCAGCAGCGCATGGCGCATGAGCTCGATGCCGCCCTCCAGCTCGGGGCGCACCACGTCAGCGGCACCCGCCTCTACGAGCGCCTCGACCGCGCCATCGGAGTCGGCACGCGCAACGACCGTGAGCCCCGGCGCGAGCTCGCGCGCCTCGCGGGCGACAAGCTCCGCGGACGCCTCCTGATCGATGGCGACCACGAGCAGGCGTGCCGCGTCGAGCCGTGCGTGCTCGAGGATAGTGGAGTTGGCCGCATCGCCCTGGAACACCATGAGGCCGGCCGCTTCTGCCTCCTCGGCCGCCTCGAAGGCGCGCTCCACCACCAGGCACGGAATATCGAGCCGGGCGAGCACATCTGCCACGCAACGACCCGCATGGCCGTAGCCCACCACGACCACATGGTTGGCGAGCGTCTTTGCACCGGGCGTCTCGATGGTGCGCACGTGACGGTCGTAGAGCTTGTGGAACAGCGGGTGCGCGCCGAGCACGTGCTCGAGCGGGTCGACAGACTTGAACACAAACGAGTTGAGCGCGATCGAGATGACGGCGCCGCCCAAGATGAGACTGTACTGCTCGGAGGTGAGCACGCCGAGCGACACGCCGAGCTGACCGATGATGAAGGAGAACTCGCCTATCTGCGAAAGACCGGCGGCAACGGTGAGCGTGGTGCCGAGCCCCGCGGAGAGCACGATGCCGAGCACCATGTTGATGAGCCATTTGCCGGCCATGATGAGCGCCACGATGGCGAGAAGCTCGCCCAGGTGCGCCACGAGCACCGCCGGGTCGACCATCATGCCCACCGAGGCAAAGAAGATGATGGAGAACAGGTCTTGAAAGGGAACGGCCTCCGCTGCGATGCGGTGCGAAAGCGCAGAACCGCTCACCACCACGCCGGCGAGAAACGCGCCGAGCGCAACCGACACGTTGAAGACAAGCGAGGCGACCATGGCGACCCCGAGCGCCACAACCACCACCGCGAGCTGGAAGAGCTCGCGCGGGCAGAAGCGGGCGATCTTGGTGAGGAGCCACGGCAAGACGCGCGACCCCACCACGAGCATGAGCGCCACAAACGCGGCCGTGAGCACGAGCGCCTCGACCACCTCGAACGCAAGCGCCGGACCCGCAACCTCGCCCGGGCCAAACACCACCGGCAAAATGACCAAGATGACGATGGTCGCCAAGTCCTCCACAATGAGCCAGCCGGTTGCCACACGTCCGCCCGCGCTCTGATAGCGGCCCGCGTCGGTGAGGTTACGGATGAGCACGACGGTAGAGGCGATACTCACCGAAAGGCCCAGCATAATGCCCGCCTCGCTCGACCAGCCAAGCGCCTGCGCGAGCCCCCAGCCGGCAAGCGTGCCGAGCGCGATCTGCAGCACCGCGCCGGGGATGGCGATGCCCTTGACCGAGAGCAGGTCACGTATTGAGAAGTGCATACCGACGCCGAACATCATGAACATGACACCGACCTCGGAGAGCTGGCTCATGGCATGCGAATCGCCGATGAAGCCCGGCGTGAAGGGCCCCACCGCAAAGCCGCCGAGCAGATATCCCACGATGGGCGGCAGGTGGAGCGCTCGCGCAACGAGACCGCCGGCGAACGCCGCGACGAGGGCGAATACAAAGGTGAGCAGCAAAATGGTGTCGCCGTGCATGGAGTCCTCTCGGGTAGGTAAAACGGTATGCGGACATGCGGCGTCGGGATCACGTATGGCGCAAACCCGCGGCGTCGCGATACGAAAAGCGGCCCTCTCGATGACGCGAAGGCCGCATGGCATATGTACGCATCTTTGAGTTTCCTATACCCGCAAAGATGTGACGTATTCAGTAACAGAACATTTACGCATCTAGATAGGCCACAAGGCCATCGAGTGCCGCCTCCGCATCGGCGCGCCCGCGCTGATAGACCTCCTCGAGCACAGCCGGGTCGCGCACGACCGCCGGCGTCTTGACCGAAGAGCTCGGCCGCACCACAAAGATCTCGCCCGCCCGCTCGAGGCGCTTGATCTTGTCGAGCGTAGCGTTGTAGCGCTCGTGACGGTTGGCGAGCTGCGCGACGAACTGAGGATAATGACGGAACCATAGACGCAGAAACGGCATGACCGCATTGGGCTCTTTGCGGTAGCCCTGCGGCTGCGTGAGGACGAGCACCGTCTTTTGGTGCCCGCGCTCAAGCATCCAGTCAAGCGGGATGGAGTCTGCCACGCCGCCGTCGAGCAGCAGCCTGCCGTCGCGCTCGACCGGGCGCGAGAGCACCGGAATCGAGGCGGACGAGCGAATCCACTCGATAATATCGCCGCCGTCGCCAGAAAGCTCGTGATACACCGCCTCGCCCGAGGCGAGGTCGGTCGAGGTGGTGAAAAACCGCATGGGGTTGCGCTCGAACGTGTCCAGATCAAAGGGATCGTGCACCCAGGGCACCTCGCCGTACGCAAAGTCTCTGCTGTAGAGGTCTCCGGTGGTGAACAGGTTCTTAAAACCGCTGTACCGAGGATCTGTGCAGAACCGCTCATTGTAGCGACGGGCGCGCCCAATCTGGCGCGATTTGAAGTTGCACCCAAACGTAGCGCCCGCAGACACGCCCACGACCTCGGCGGCGGTAATGCCGTGCTCCATCCACACATCGATCACGCCCGCGGTAAAAAGACCGCGCATGCCGCCACCCTCGAGCACCACGCCCGTGGTATCCGCCCCGCGCACCGGCTCGGGCGCGGGAACATCCACAATAGGATCGCCCACAACATAGGTCGTTCCCTGGGGCGTCGTTATGGTGGTCGGGGCTTGTGACATTATCGGTCCTTCCGTCAACTCGTCTGCAGGACAGTATACGCGCAGCGCCGCCGCCGAGATTCCCGCATTGCGCAAAGGGGTGCGGGTATACCATGGGAGCATCACGACGCCAGCGGCAGACGGGACACGCGCATGGACCAGTTTCTCACCCAGCTCCTCTCCATCCTCCCCGAAGGCTGGATGCGTCAGGTCGCCTGGTTTGCCATCCTTTTGGCGATAACGTTTGTCTGCGAGCGTGCCATCGCCCACGGGCTCCGGCGCATCCTGCGCAGCGACGAGAACCCGCTTCCCGCAACCTCCATCATCGTCAACATCGCCCGCGGCGCCGTCTGGTTTGTAGGGGGAAGCATCATCCTCGAGACCTGCTTCGACGTCAACGTGAGCACCTTCGTTGCCGCCCTTGGCGTCGGCGGTATCGCCATCTCGCTCGGCTTCCAGGACACGCTCTCCAACCTCATCGGCGGCCTGCAGCTCACCTTCATGCGGGTTGTGGCTCCCGGCGACCACATCCGCGTCGGCACCGACCAAGGTGTAGTGACCGACGTGGGGCTGCGGCACACCACCATTGAGAATGCTACCGGTCAGACCATCATCATCCCCAACTCGGTTCTGTCGAAAAGCTCCTTTGTCAAGCTGCCGCCGGCGAGCCTCGTCGTGGTGCCCTTTGCCATCACCTCGACCGAAAAGCCGCTCGCAGAGGACGCCGACCGCATAGCGCAGGCAACCGAGACAGCCGTGTGCGCAGTCTCCCCCATCGTCTCCGACCCACCCGTCAAGGTGCTCTTCTCCGACATCACCGAGTACGGCTTCCGTGGCAAGGTCATCCTGCGCATCGAGGACCCGGAGCTCGTCGCCGCCGCGATCGACGCCGCCGTGCGCGCCATCGCCCCGTTTACGCGGTAACGCGTTTGCGCGGAGGAAGACGCCATATCGCCTCCTTTGGGTATGATGAAACTCTGAGACAGAACAGGGAGGAGCCATCATGCCCGTTATCAAGACCCATGCGTCCACGCCCATCCCCGAGGATGCGCGCATAGCGCTCAAGACCGCATACGGATCTGCCATCGAGACCATCCCCGGCAAGTCCGAGCAATGGCTCATGTGCCTTTTTGACGAATGCGCACCCATCTACTTTGCCGGCGACGACTCCGAGCCCTGCGCCCTCGTGGATGTGAGCGTGTTCGCGCGCTCCGAGGTTCCCGGCAGCGCGTGGCGGCGCTTCACCGAGGAGGTCACGCCCGCGATTTGTCGCGAGCTGGGCGTGGACGCGTCTAGGCTCTACATCCGCTACGGCTGGACGCCTGACTTTGGCTGGAACGGGGCTAACTTCTGATGGGCGAGAAGAACCTGGACGATGCGGAGCGCCTTGCGGCCTACGACGACTTTGCCGCCGGCGTGCGCGACGAGCTTGAGTCCACGAAGGCGCGCATGGACGAGCTGGCAGCGGCGGGAAAGGTGAAGACCGCTACGTATCG
>CASDZW010000003.1 GCA_949285915.1 uncultured Collinsella sp. | reverse complement strand
TCGAGCTCCGCGGCGCGACGGAGGACCGTCTCATCCGGCCGGGTGAGGCAGGGGCGCGCGGCGAGGGCACGCAGGGAGAGCTCCTCGCGCGAAAGGAGCTCGCCCATCGCACGAGAGGCACGCTCGAGCGCGCGGGAGAGCCCCGCCCTGCCATCTGCCACTATGACAGACAAAGCTGCCGCAAGCCTGCGCTCACGAGTGGCGAGGAGCTCCGCGAGCTCGGTCGCCGCGGGCGCCACCGACTCCGCCGCCGCCGTGGGCGTGGAGCAGCGGCGGTCGCTCACCATGTCGCAGATGGAGGTATCGGGCTCGTGGCCAATACCGGTGATAACGGGCACCGGAGACGCCGCGACGGCGCGAGCGAGCGCCTCGTCGTTGAAGGTCATGAGGTCCTCAAAGGAGCCGCCGCCGCGCACGAGCAGAATGCAGTCGGGCGCGGGCTCGATGGCAGCGGCGCGACCGAGTGCCTCAATAAGCTCGGCCTCGGCACCCTCGCCTTGCACCTTAGAACCCACGCAGATGAGCTCTACAAGCGGGTTTCTGCGACGCAGGGTGCGCTTCACGTCGTCGATGACCGCGCCGGAAAGCGAGGTCACCACTGCCACGCGCGTGCAGAATGCGGGGATGGGGCGCTTGCGCGACTCGTCCATGAGCCCCTCGCGGCGCAGCTTCTCGGCAAGGGCTGCCACCTGCTGGCGAAGGAGGCCCTCCCCCACCGGCTCGAACCGCGAGATCTGAAAACTCATCTTGCCGGTGCGGGCATACACCTCAAACTTGCCCGTGAAGCGCATCTTGAGGCCGTTTCTGAGCTCATAGGGGCTCGCCTTGTAGACGCCGCCCCAGATGATGCACTCCAGCGAGCTCGACTCGTCCTTTATCTGGAAGTAGCAGTGGCCGCGGGCGCCGTACGGCCCGCGAAAGCCCGACACCTCGCCGAGCACCGTGATGGGCGGCAGCTCCGCTAAGGTCGCGCCCGCAAGACCGACCGCCTGCGTCACGGTAAGGATGTTTGGATCCTGTTCCGCCTGCTCGGCAGCGCCCGCGCCGTCTGCGTCGGCGGCAGCGGCCGCAGGGGCGCTACCCGGTGTAGCACCCTGCTCCCAAGGCAAGGGTTCTGTGGCGGCACGTGGACGGGTGCTTTTGCCCGTCAAGTTCCATCCGGTCATGTGCCCTCCGTATCTATAGGGCGGGCGCGTGCCCGCCTTGCTGGTTGCTACCCAGTCTACCCCGACGTGCGGACAAGGTTCTGGTAACGGCGAGGTTGACGAAACGCCCCGCCCCCTTTGCAGTCCGTTTCTACAGGATCTCGATGCGACGGTCCTTGACGGTGAGGCCCATGTTGCCCGAGAGCAGCTCGTCGAGGCGCGTTCCCACCAGCTCGAAGCGCCAACCATCGCGCAGCGGGCTGCGCTCGGGGTGATCGATGTAGTCGGCAAGGTCGTCGCGCGAGGCAATCATGGCCGTCGCCACACCGGAACGCTCCGCCACAAGGCGCAAAAGCGCATACATGAGGTCCACGACGCTCTCGAGTTCGCTGGTGAGCGCGCGGCGCGCATGCTGGGCGGGCGGCAGACGATCCGCCGGGCAGCGGCGCCCGCGGTCAACCGCCATGAGGATGGCGTGTACGTCGCCATCGGCGAGCTGCTCGGTGCCGCGCACGCTTCTCACATCGGCCACCTCGCGGGGCGCGCGCTTGACGAGCGCGACGAGCACCTCGTCCGACATGACCCACTTGCGCGGGATGTCGAGCTTCTCGGCACGGCCCTCGCGCCAAGCGGCGAGTTCGCGCGCGATCGCCATCTGCTTGCGCGTGCAGGAGTTGATGCGTTTGACGCGCTTGTAGGCCTCGCGGCGGTCCGTCTCGTAGTGCGAGCGCTCCATGAGCGGGCGCATCTCGTCGAGCACCCACCACAGGCGCCCCTCCGCCTCAAGGCGCTCGGCGATGGCGCCGTACGCCTTGATGAGGTAGCGGACGTCGTCGAGGGCGTACTCGATCTGCTGGGCGGTGAGCGGGCGGCGCGACCAGTCGGTAAGCGACTCGGTCTTGGGGAGCGTCACGCCGCAGAACGCCTGGACAAGGCCGTTGTAGGCAATCTGCAGGCGCTCGCCCAAAAATGCCGCGGCAACCTGGGTGTCGAATATGGGGGCAGGAAGCACGCCGAGCGCATGGAGCAGCACCTCCATGTCCTGCGTGCATGCGTGGAATACCTTGAGGACCTTGGGATTCACGAACAGTTGAGCCAGCGGGTCGAGGTGCCCCTCGAGGGCAATGGGGTCGATGGCAACCGACTCGTCGGGGGTGCCCACTTGGATGAGGCACAGGCGCGGATGAAACGTCCGCTCGCGCAGAAACTCGGTATCGACAGCGACCGCATCGAACGCGGCGGCCCGCGCGCAGAACGCCGCGAGCTCGCTCTCTGTAGAAATAATCATGCTCTCCCTTGGCCTCGGTATCGTGATGGGTCTTGGGGGTAGGATACGACAATGTAACTATACGCGCTTTGAGTCAGAACGGAAACGCTCCATGCGCTGCCTCATCATCCACAATCTTGCGTCGGGTCCGCGCTCGGATGAAATCTTTGCGTTCGAGCATGCGCTCGCCGCCGCCGGCGATGAGGTTGTCATGCGCTTCATCGGCCAAGGTATGGAGGCCGATGATGCGACGCGCGACGTGCGCTCCTTTGACCGCGTGGTCGTCTCGGGCGGGGACGGCACGGTCGCCAACGTCCTCGACTGCCTGCGCGATACGCATGTGCCCGCGCTCGTGTTCCCCTCGGGCACGGCCAACCTGTTTTTCAACAACATCGGCAACGGCTCCGAGATTGCGGCCCTTGCGGCGGCCTGCCGCGCCGGGCACACCGCCCAAGTCGATATGGGCGAGCTCTTCTGGCAGGACGAGTCGGGCGCGACGCTGCGGCACGGCTTCACCATTATCGCCGGCTCGGGCTTTGACGCCACCATCATGAAGAAGGCGGCACCTGCCAAGAAGGACATTGGCGAGATTGCCTACTTCCTCTCGGCGCTCTCCACGCTCGAGCCCGAGGTCGCTCACTTCTCCATCGAGCACGACGGTGTGGTCGAAGAACTCGACGGCATCTCGTGCATGATCGGCAACACCGCCGTCATCCAAAACGG
Organism: uncultured Collinsella sp.; assembly: GCA_949285915.1. Lineage (GTDB taxonomy): Bacteria > Actinomycetota > Coriobacteriia > Coriobacteriales > Coriobacteriaceae > Coprousia. The sequence continues at coordinate 78,372 of CASDZW010000003.1, read as the reverse complement.
TATCAATCTCTTTCCCGACTGCCGGATGAACGACGGCCTTCTCGACATCGCCGTCATCGAGCCGGTGGGGCTCGTGCAGCTCCTCCCCACCGCTCTTGCCGCGGTCATCGACCCGGTGGGCAAGAACCTCGGCCGTCCGCAGCTCAAGATGTTCCAGGCGCGCGAGGTCATGGTGCGCTGCTCGCCCTCACTCGGCATGCAGTTCGACGGCGAGCTTGTGGACAGCGCCTCGGGCGTGTTTGGCGCGCGCGTGCTGCCCCGCTGCCTCGACCTTATTGTGGACGAGTTCTCGCCGCTCACGCGCGCGTAAGGGCGTGCCGGCCAAGACCGTTCGCCCGGCCGCGGCGTAACACAACAGCAATCTTTACCGGACACAGGCGACAGCGTGCTTTACTGTGCTATAGTGCTCGCAACACCAGATGAGTGGGCCTCAAGGCTCACCGCGATTCACCGAAAGGAGCCACCGGTCATGAGAAACACCAACCTTGCTCTCAACAACTGGTGGTGGCGTGATGTGAACTCGGCCGGTCAACGGTGAGCCCTTCGCGCCTATAGATAGCGCACGTAAAGGCCCCCGGGTTGACCGGGGGCCTTTTTGCTACCGCGCCTCCGTCAGCCTAATTGACCGACCGGATTCGCATCACGCGCCTCCGCGATTGTTTTGACCCGACCGTTTCAACCCCGTCCCCAACCAGGCAGTTGCACATTTCGACCCCGTCCCCAAATATGCATCAGAAAGGCTGATTACCATGACGCAGACCACCAACACCTCCGCCCAAGCCCGCACCGTTACCTCCGTCGACCGCGGAAAGCTCGATATCAAGGCCCTCGTCCTGCTCGCCGTGCTCCTCGCCGCCGGCTTCATCTTGAACTTCACCGTCGGCAAGGCCATCTCCACCATCTCGGCGGGCACCATCGCACCCGAGTTCATCATCTCCGCCTTCTGCCTCACCATCCTGATCGTACGGCCCAACGCCGTGCAGGCCCTCATCATCGGCCTCGTCTCCGCAGCGGTGATTCAGATCACCACCACGAGCCCCGGCATCGACTTTGTTGCCGAGAGCATCGCCGCTGTCGTGATGGCCCTCATCGTCAACGCCGGCATGAAGACCGGCGCCAAGGCCGTCATCCCCACCGTGGGCACCTTCGTGACGACGTTCCTCTCCGGCGCTATCTTTATGGTCATCAAGATGGCTATGATGCAGTTCGACACGAGCCTCGTCTCACTGATGCTCCCCGTCGTCGCTCTCACCGCGGTGTTCAACGCCATCCTCGTAGGCGCGCTCTACCTGCCCATCAAGCACGCCCTCAAGCTCGCCGACTAGCACCGCTCGCCCCGCAACCCCAACCCCCGAGAGGACCCCATGCAACCGACCGCCGATCCGATCATCGAGATGAGGCACGTCTCGTTCTCCTATGGCCATGAGGACGCGCGCGCCCTCGACGACATCACGCTTGCCATCGAGCCGGGTGCCTTTGTGGGCGTGATCGGCCCGTCGGGAGCGGGCAAGTCGACCCTCGCCTCCGTCCTCTCGGGCGCTATCCCCCACCACTTCACCGGACAGCTCTTTGGCGAGACCATCGTCGACGGCTCAGACACCTGCGAGGTCACGCTCACCGACATCTCGCGCGTTGTAGGGTCGGTCAACCAGGACATCGACGCGCAGATGGTCGCCTCGGTGGTGGAGGACGAGCTCATCTTTGGTCTGGAGAACTTTGGCGTCGACCATAGGCATATCGAAAAGTTCATTACGGCCGCACTCGACGCCGTGGGCATTGCCGACCTCCGCAACCGCGAGATCGCCACGCTCTCGGGCGGGCAGAAGCAAAAGGTCGCCATCGCCGCAATTCTGGCCCTCGCACCGCGTGTGCTCGTACTCGACGAACCCACCGCGGCGCTCGACCCGGTAAGCTCGCGCATGGTCTTTGACGTGCTGCGCGACCTCAACCGCGACGAGGGCATCACCGTCATTGTGATCGAGCAGAAGGTGGCGCTCCTCTCGGAGTACTGCGACCGGCTCGTGGTCATGAACGAGGGGCGCGTGGCACTCGACGGCACGCCGCATGAGGTCTTTGCGCACGGCTCCGAGCTCCGCGCCATCGGCGTCGACAGTCCGCGCACGGCGCGCATCTCAAACAGCCTCGCCCACTGCGGCCTCTGCCCGGCGGGCGTCCCGTGCCTCAACGTTGACGAGGCCGCCTCGCTTATTGCCGGCATCGTCAAAGCGCGCGCGGGCGCACCGGTGCCCGTTGAAGCGGGGGCGTACGGCCGCGCCACGACCTCGCCTCACGCGCCCGCACCGAGGCCGCACGCCGAGGGCGCCGAGCCCGTCGTGCGCTTCTCAGGTGTCACCTTTGCCTACCCCGGCGGCGGCGCGTCGGTGAACAACCTCGACCTTACCGTCTATCCCGGCGAGCTCGTGGGGATTGTCGGCCAAAACGGCGCCGGCAAGACCACGGCGACCAAGCTTTTGAACGGCCTTCTCAAGCCGAGCTCCGGCTCTGTCGTGATTGCCGGGCTCGACACGCGCGAGGCCCCCGTGTCGCGCATCGCCCGCCATGTGGCGACGCTCTTCCAGAACCCCGACCATCAGCTCTGCAAGAACACCGTGCTCGAGGAGGTCGCCTTTGGCCTCGAGCTCGCCGGCGTCTCCCAAACGGATGCCGAGGCCCGCGCCCGCCGCGTGATCGAGCGCTTTGGCCTTCCGGCAGACGAGGCGCCCTTCTCGCTCTCGCGCGGGCAGCGCCAGATGGTCGCGCTCGCCTCGGTCGTAGTCACCGAGCCCGCGGTCGTCGTCCTCGACGAGCCAACGAGCGGTCTTGACTACCGCGAGTGTATGACCGTCATGGAGACGGTCCGTGAGATGGCCGAGCACGGGTCTGCCGTGGTGATGGTCTGCCACGACATGGAGGTCGTGTCCGACTTTGCCGAGCGCCTTGTGGTCATGGCCGACGGCTGCATCCTCGCACGCGGCGCCACTGCGGAGGTCTTTGCCGACGCCGCGCTCATGGCGCGCGCTCGCGTAAAGCCACCGCAGGTCGTCGAGCTCTCGCAGCGCCTCGCGCGCGAGGTCTCCCCCGCCTTTGCCCACATCTCCGAGGTGGCGGGCATCGTGGACACCACCCAGGCGCTCGCGGGCGGCAAGACGGACGCCGCCGAGCCGCTGCCCTCTGCCACCAAAGCAGATGACGCCACCGAGGCAGACATCGCCACAGGAGCAGATGCCACCACCGAAGCGGACGCTACCGCAGGCCCAAGGAGGCGTGAGAGATGCTGAACGTCATCGACTACGTACCGGGCAACACCGTCCTGCACCGTCTGAATCCCGTGACCAAGCTCGCGCTGGCCGCCGCCATCATCATTGCCACCGTACTCGCGGACGGCTACGCCGCCCTCATCGGTCTTCTCCTCCTCACGCTTGTCCTCGGCATCTACGCGGGCAGCGGGTCGCGCCTGCTGTCGCTTCTCAAGGTGCTCGTGCCCGTTGCCGTGCTCATGCTCGTGCTGCAGCTCGCGTTCGTGCGCCGCGGCGAGGTGATCGCGCTCTTTATCACGACTGACGGCCTCGTATCGGGCACCAAGGCATGTCTGCGCCTGCTTGGCGTGGCGCTGCCGCTCGTGCTTGTACTCACCGTCACCAAGACGACCGATCTTGCCAACGCCTGTGTGGAGAAGCTGCACATCCCCTACAAGTACGCGTTCACCTTCACCACGGCGCTGCGCTTTGTCCCCGTCTTCACACAAGAGATGAACGCCATCATGGAGGCGCAGACGGCGCGCGGCGTGGAGTTCGATACCAAGAACCCCATTAAGAAGCTCCTGCTCATGCTGCCGGTCTGCGTACCTTTGCTTGTGACCTCGGTGGGCAAGACCGATGCGACGGCGCTTGCGGCAGAGCAGCGCGGCTTTTACCTGCGCACGCGCGAGAGCAGCTACCGCCGCTACCCCTTCTGCGCACGCGACGTCGTAGCGGGCGTCCTCTGCATCCTGCTTATCGCCGCGGGCGCGGTGCTCTAGGCGCGCCCCAGGCGCCGACGCCCCGCGGGCGCGCACGCCTTCTGCTACCATGCGAGGGGTAACGCGCAACCCAAGGAGAGCACATGAGCGAAAGCGGTCTGCCTGCATTTCTGACACAGGAAATCGAGAATCGGTATCCGGCGGATACCCGCGAGCGCATCTTTCGCGGGTTTGCCGATGCCTGCGAGCGCCCGGTGACGATGCGTGCCAACACCCTGCGCGCCACACGCGAGGAGGTCGCGGGCGAGCTCGACGCTGCGGGAATCGCCCATGAGGGTGTTGCGTGGTACGGCGACGCCTTCATACTCAGTGACGCCCGCGAGCGGGCCGTCTGGGACCTGCCCCTCTACCGTGAGGGTAAGGTCTACCTGCAGAGCCTCTCGTCCATGATCCCGCCGCTCGCTCTCGCGCCGCGCGACGGTGCCGATGTGCTCGACATGTGCGCCGCCCCTGGCGGCAAGACCGCCGAGATGGCCGCCCTTGCGCCGGGTGTGCACCTCACCGCCTGCGAGATGAGCGCCCCGCGCGCCGAAAAGCTCACCTTCAACCTCAACAAGCTCGGCGTCGCCGCCGTGAACGTCATGCGGACCGACGCGCGCCGCCTCGACGAGTTCTTCTCCTTCGATCAGATTCTGCTCGACGCACCCTGCACGGGCTCGGGCACCGTACGCGCGGGCGACGCGAAGGCTGCCGCGCGCATCACCGAGAAGCTCCTCGCCAAGGTCACGCGCTCACAGCGCTCACTTCTCGATCGAGCGCTCACCGTTCTCAAGCCGGGCGGTGTGCTCGTCTACTCGACCTGCTCCATCCTCCCCCAGGAAAACGAAGAGCAGGTGACAGCCGCCCTCAAGCGGCATCGTGATTGCGAGGTCGTGCCCCTTACCGGCGCGCTTCCCGAGGACGCTCCGGCACGCCCCGCCACCGCGCAGGCAATTGCCGACGCTGCCGAGCGCGGCGAGCTGCCCCTTCTTACCAATGAGCTCGCTGGCACGCTCACCATCTGCCCCACGCGACTTTACGAGGGCTTCTATATCGCGGTCATCCGCAAAAAGACGCGCTAACGGCGGTGTGCGCCGCCCTGCATTTGGTCGCGGCGCTCTTCGCGCCTCGCTTTGATGGTTGTCACCACAAGGTACAGGAGCGCGGCAACAATGATCGCCACGAGTACGAGCGCGATGGGGCCGAGCACCTCGCCAAGAATCTCAAACATACCAACACCTGCTATCTTATCCCCCGCTTGGGAGGGTACACTCTGGTTACGCACCCCTCAGCTTAGCAAAGGGCCGCGCGCCCGATGCCTGAAGGGGCGAGATGGGCAAAAAGAACAGGAGAGTGCCATGGCGTTTCTAGACCTTGCGAAGAGCCGCTACTCCGAGCGCCGCTTCGCCCCCGACCCCATCGAGCCCGAGAAGCTCGCGCAGATTCTCGAGGCGGGTCGCGTTGCCCCCACGGCGCGCAACCTCCAGCCGCAGCGCATCCTCGTCGTGCAGAGCGCCGAGGGCCTCGCCAAGATCGACCGCGCGAGCAAGTGCCGCTTCGGCGCACCGACGGTGCTCGTGCTCACCTATGACATGACCGTGGCGTCGAGGAGCCCGGACGTGGTGGACTTTGGCATCGTGGACACGTCCATCGTCGCCACGCATATGATGCTCCAGGCCTCAGAGCTCGGCATTCACAGCTGCTGGGTCGGCCTCATCGACCCCTCGGAGCTCCGGCGCCAGTTCGAGATCCCGCGCACGCACCGTATCATCTCCATCATGCCCCTCGGCTATCCGAGTGAAGAGAGCCATCCGGCGCACCTGCACGACGAGTCCATCCCGCTTGAGCAGATGGTCATCTGGGAGACCTTTGCCGACCATTGTGGCTAAACGTTCTCGCAACGTTGACTGACGGGGAGGGGCGCCTGCCCTGCGCACTCAGTGCGGCCTTACGGCCGCCGTCCCACGAATCGCGCGCAGGGTGGGCGCCCCTCCCACACTCACTCACATCTTACCGATAGGTAAGATTCTAAAATCGTATCGACTTTTGAGTCGGCGCAAGCTTAGTCGACGCGCTCGTCTCCCATAAAGAAGAGCGCAACGGTGCCGGGGCCGGTGTGTGAACCGATGACCGTACCGATGTTATAGATAGCGATCTTCCCCTTGAGCTGCGGGAACTTCTCCTCGATGCCTGCAACCACGGCCTCCGCCTCGGCGCGGCAGTTGGACTGCGACAGGCAGCACTTACCCGTGTAGGAGAGCCCGCCCTCGGCGTGTTCCTCCATCATGCGCACGAGCTCGGCAACGGCCTTCTTGACCGTACGGATCTTCTGACGCGGGATAAGCTTGCCCTCATGGTCGACATTCAGAACAGGGCAGATCTTAAGGGCGTTGGCGAGCAGCGCGCTCGTGGCCGATACGCGTCCGCCGCGCTTCAGGCAGTCGAGGTCGGAAACGAAGAACCAGTGGTTGAGGTTGCGCTTGTGCGCCTCCGCCCACGCGCACGCGTCGGCAAACGACATGCCGCCGTCGCGCAGGTCGGCGAGGTACTCCATAAGAAGACCGAAGCCGGCGGATGCGGCGAGCGAGTCCACCACGCACACCACTCGGTCAGGATAGGCTGCCTTCATCTGCTCGGCGGCGATGCAGGCGGAGTTGTACGAACCCGAGATACCGCTCGAGAGCGTGAGGTGTAAAACGTCCTTACCCTCCTTGAGATACGGCTCCCAAAGCTCCACGTACTCGCCAACACCCACCTGGGAGGTGGTAGGCTGAGCGCCCGCCTTGATCTTGTCAAAGAATGCCTCGGGTGTGATGGAGGTGTAGAGGTCGTCGGCGTAGCTCACACCATCGAGGTTGTAGTGGAAGGGAACCCACGCGATGTGGCGCTCCTCAAAAAATGAGCGCGGGTAATCCGCCGTGGATTCGGCGCTCAGGACGTAATCGCTCATAAAAACTCCTCTCCCATTCGGTGCCCGAGGACACCGGCACACAAGGGCATAGTTGTGTACATTTTACTCGTCTATAGGGTCACTAACAGCGAGAATGGGCGCCAACGCTCCCGTATCAACCGGCACGGGCAGGCGTGGCCGCCCATCAAAGCGTCACAGCGGCATGCTACACTGGCTCGTCGCAAAACCTGTGAAAGGATCGTCGTGCAAAAACTCCTTGCTCAGATCGTCAAATTTGGCATCGTAGGCGTCATCGCCACCGTCATCGACTTCGCCGTGCTCATCGCGCTCACCGAGCTCGCCGGATGGAACCCGGTCGCATCCGCAACGGCGTCGTTCATTGTCTCGGTCATCTTCAACTACGTGGCGAGCATGCGCTACGTCTTTAGCCATCGCGAGGGCATGAGCCGGCGGCGCGAGTTCGCCATCTTCGTCGTACTCTCCGTCATTGGCCTACTCATCAACGACGCCCTCATGTGGGTGGGCACCGAGTTCGTTTCGCTCGACTATCGCCTGGTCAAGGTACTCGCCACCTGCGTGGTCATGATTTGGAACTTTGTAACGCGCAAGATTTTTCTCGAGGGCGACGAGAGCAAGTAGGCGCGCCTCCACGTGGTGCCCCCACGTGATGCCCCGCCACGCACGGCAGCCCTTGCACCAACTGTGCAGAAAGCGCGCTTTTCCCGCGGACGCATGACTCATCGCCCCATGCAGGCAACGTTTACCGTATAGTTTGCTGTTACTCGCGGATACCATTCTTGACGGTCCGGCCGCCCCATGGTATTCGCTCCGTATTTCGTCACACCGAAGGGAGGTACGCCGTGCGCGCCATGCTCTACAAGCCCTCAACGCAGCAGTTCGCCAAGTTCGCCGCTGTGGGCATCATCTCGTTTGCCGTTGATTGGCTTCTGCTCGTCCTTTTGGTAGAGTGCCTGCGCTGCGACTACCTCCTTGCCACCACGGTCTCGTTCCTCGCGTCGGTCGCGCTCAACTACGCGCTCAGCATGCGCTACGTGTTCGACCATCGCGATGACATGAGCCGCAAGCGCGAGTTCACCATCTTTGCGATTCTCTCCGCCGTGGGGCTCGGCCTCAACGATGTCTTTATGTTTGTGGGCGTCACGATGCTCAACATCGCCTACCAGGCCATGAAGGTCATCGCTACCTTCTGCGTGACCTGGTACAACTTCTTCAGCCGCAAGAAGTTCCTCGCCGGCTAATCCAGCCGGCAACGCCAGCCCTCGCCCATCAATTCAATTCGATCAATTCGATTGCGCACTATGCTTACTCAGCGCGGTCGTAGCTATGCGCGGTACGTCGCCCCGCAGCGCACGATCGACTCGCGCACGAGCGCGTCCATCGCGTCGAGAATCAACGGCGGCATCTCGCGATAGCGCTTCAGGACCGAGAGCTCGGTGCACGCGAGGATCACACGGTCGCATCCGGCTTCGGCAAGCTCCTCGAGCACGCGCTCGAACAGGTAGAAATGCGGCTCGCGCCCGGCTTTGACGTCGTCGTAGATGAGTGACATCACGTCCCTTTGGCGCTCCGGACTCGGCGCCACCGCCTCAACACCGGCCTCCGCACAGGCACGCGCGTACACGCCCGAGCGCACGGTGCCGTCGGTCCCCATGATGCCGATTTTTTTGATGGGCCGCTCGAAGAGCCCCGCGCTCTGCGCAGGGTCAAAGTCGCGCTCCCCCGCCACGGCGCCCGCAGCGGCGTAGCGCGCGGCCTCGCGTGGCATGTGGATGATAGGAACCCGCGTCATGGCCTGCACCTCGTTATAGAAGTAATGCGAGGTGTTGCACGGAATGGCAATGTGCGCGCAGCCGAGGTTCTCGAGCGCCGAGGTTGCCGTGCGCATCTCGGCAAGAAGCTCGGTGTGCTCCCCCGTCTCGATGGCGCGCGTGCGGTCCGGCATGGAGGCACACGAGAGGATCACCATGTTGAGGTGCTCCTGGTCGCACGAGGCCTCGGTGTGACGCACCACCTCGTCATAGAAGTACGAGGTGGCCTCGGGGCCCATGCCGCCGATCACGCCGAGCTTCTCCATGTGCGTCGCCTCCTGTCGCTGTGCGCCTACCCGCGTGGGACGAGATGCACAAAACGAACCCGTCCCCAAATATGCTACGCGTGGTAGTAGCGCTTGAAGATCTTGAAGTGGTTCATGGTGGTGTGCACCATGCGGAGCCAGCGGTTCAGCGTGAAGTCGCCCTTCATAAAGACGGGGTTCACGCTCTTGCCCTCGCGCATGAGGCGCAGCGCCCGATCGCGAAGCTCAGGGTCGCGGACGTAGCGCTTGATGACGCCGCGGGGCACGACCGTCCAGAAGTGCTCGTCGCGCGCCGTCTCAAACTCCGGGTTGAAAGGACGGTTGTAGACGTACTCCTCCACCACGTACTTGGCAACGTTAAAGCCCGAGCCCGTGACGTAGTAGTTGCTGCGGCCCTGGCGCGTGTTGAAGTCGAAGAACTTGAATGACCCGTCGCGCTCGTCAAACTTGACGTCAAAGTTGGAGAAGCCCACAAAGTGCAGGTCCTCCAAAAGCTCGCGCACGCCGCCCATGAGCTCGTCGTTGGGCTCGGTGATGATGCAGGCGTGGTTGCCTTGGGCGTGCGGGCCGTGCTCCTCAAGCAGAACGTGGCCCAGGCACATCATGCGCACCTTGCCCGAGCGGTCGGAGTAGCTCGTCAGCACGCGCATGTACTCGTCGTTGCCCGGCACGCGGTCCTGGATGATGAGGTCGTCCTCGTAACCCGACGCGTAGACGTCGCGGATCACGCTCTCGAGCTCCTCGCGCGAGGCGATGGTGTAGGCCTTCTGCTGCGAGGCAAAGGGGTGCTCCCAGTAGGCGATGCCGTCGGAGGGTTTCAAGATCATGGGGAACGGGAAGTCGAGGGCGTCGAGCGCCGCCGCGGTACGCGCCGGGTCTGCCGCCATGGCCGCCGTGAAGGTGAAGGTGTGCGGGTAGGGCACGCCGTGCTTCTCGCAGAGGTCGTAGAAGACCTCCTTCTTCTGGCAGCTGTCCATAAGCTCAAAGGGGCCGTACGGGGCAATGATGTTCTCGGCGAGCGTGCCGGCGTCGTTGGCGCGGGCGATGAGCGCCACGTAGCCGTCGCCACAGCCCATGAGCACGATTTTCTTGTCCGCATGCTCGCGGGCGAAGGCGTTCACCGTAGAGAGAAAGACCTCCTCGGTGTCGATCTTCTCGTTGGGGCGGTAGTCGATAAGAAGGCTGCGGTAGGCGGGGCCGGTGTGGTACTTGCCAAACGCCACACTCTGCACCTGATACTGCTCATAGAACGCGCGCGCCACAGAGTACACGTTGATGTCGCCGCCCAACAGGACGGGAATGAACTCGCGCTCGACAAAACTGAGGGCCATGCTCTCCCCTTCTTGGTCAACTCATGCGCTCCCGTCGCGCAGCGCCGTCAACGGACACGCAACGGGATGGTAAACCGTATAAGTGTAGCGCTCACAGCGGCGTCGCGGGCCCAACCCGGGCCGTACCTACACGTTCCCCATCTCAAACAGCTCAAAGGCGGTGTGACGTGCGGATACGCATGGGCACCGGACAGTCTCAAGCCTTAACCTTAAACATGAGCTTGAAACTCCACAGTTTCTCAACGATGCACCAAAGCCGCAGGTCGCGCCCAATCTTAAACCTTCAACTTGAGCCTTAAGGATTGGGTAGGGGGTTATTCTTTAAAAGAGCCGTACTATACTTGCCTAAGCACATTCGGTATGTCGTATCTCGAGGACGAGGACTTCTATGCGAGATTCCAACCGCTCGATCATCAGCGTCATCGCACAGCGCCCGGCGCGCGCGCTCACGTGTGCCGCCCTCGCTGTCGCCTTCGCGGCAACCCCCCTTGTCTCACCCACCGCGGCCTATGCCGTCTCGGCGGAGACCCAGGCGGAGCTCGCCGCGGCGGAGAGCCAGGTCGACCAGTACGCCGCCGCTTACGATGAGGCCGCGTCCAAGCTGGACGAGCTGCAGCAGAAGGTCGACGAGAACACCGCCAGCATCGCCGAGATTGAGGCGGAGATTCCCGCCCTTCAGGCCGAGGCGAGCCAGGCCATGCGCGACGCGTACAAGTATCAGAGCAACTCCAACCCGCTCGTGAGCTTCGTACTTAAGTCGCAGAGCCTAAACGACCTCATCACGAGCGTCGTCTACATGGACGAGATCCAGTCCTCCAACAACGCCGCCATCGAGGAGCTCAACGCCAAGGAGCAGGAGCTCCAGCGTCAGAAGACCGAGCTTGATCAGGCCAAGGCCCAGCTCGAGGAGCAGAAGAAGGCCGCCGCCAGTGCCCTCGCCGAGGCGCAGGAGGCCCGCTCCGCCGCGCAGGCCAAGGCCGAGGCCGAGGCTGCCGCCGAGCTCGCGGCCCTTGCCGCCCAATCCACCGAGGAGCAGACCGCTCCCGCGGAGGGCACCGGCGAGAGCGGCGACAACCCCAACAGCACCGCCACCCAGACCGGTCAGACTGTCACCAACACGGTTCCCTCCGGCGCGGTCAACTGGAACCTCTCCCGCGAGGAGTTCATCGCCGAGTGGACGGGCCGCATCAACGCCTATCTGGCAGGTTCCCCGCTCGCAGGCACCGGCGCCATCTTTGCCGAGTGCTCGTGGAACACCGGCGTTGACCCCCGCTGGTCCCCCGCCATCAGCTGCATCGAAAGCACCAAGGGCGCCCACTGCGCCAACAGCTACAACGCTTGGGGCATGCGCGCCCTGGGCAGCGGTTGGCTCGGCTTTGGCAGCTGGGGCGAGGCCATCACCTACCACGTCTCGTACCTCAAGCGCATGTACGGCACCACCCTCACGCCGGCGGCGGCAAAGAAGTACTGCCCGCCTACGTGGCAGGACTGGTACAACAAGGTCGGCAGCCAGATGGCGCGCATCTAAGACACAAGCGACTCGGGGCCCCGCAAGGGGCCCTTTTCGTATGGCGCCGCTTCCCGCTGGGTGGAGAATCACCCCAGCCTGTCGACACGAGATAGGCCAAGTTGGCTCACGACGACGGGATGAACAGCGCTATAACAAAGACAATGGCAAGGTAGATACCGATAACGCACGCATCCTTGAGGCGGCTTCTCTGGGCGATTGCGGGAATGAGGCGCGCAAGCACGATGCGGTCCATCGCAAGATAGAGCGCACCCCACACCAGAGGCAGTGTCAGTAGGAAGTTGAGTGTAACCAGGTACCCCAGCGACTTGCCGGCATACTCCGCCTGAGGGGCGACCACGCCCTGCCAGGCTTGGGGAATGCAGGCAAGTGCGATCAGCAGGAGCACGACATTGCGCGCAACGCCCAACAGGTGGGTGCGGAAAAAGCCGCTCCCACGCCCCTCGTCCACCTGAAGCGCATCACCCGCTGGAGCGAGAGCGCCGTCGTCAACGGTGCCGGGCGCCTCGCCAACCGCCTCTCGAAAGGCACACGCGAGCTCTGCGGCGCTCTGGAAGCGCTCAGCCGGATCGAACGCCATGGCCTTGCAGATGACACTAGAGAGCCTCTCGCCCACCTGCTCGGACACCTCGTGCGGCGCAAGTAACGCTGAGGGGTCGTTCCCGGTCAGGCAGTACCACAGAATGCCACCGAGCGCGTAGATGTCGCTCCGCACGTCGGTCTGACCGAATCCGTATTGCTCGGGCGGTGCGTATGCGCGCGTGCCAAAACGCACGGTATCCGTCTCCGCTTTCTCGCGGAAGCGGCGCGCAATGCCAAAGTCGATAAGGAAGAGCCCCGCAGGCGCGACGATGATGTTCTGCGGCTTGAGGTCACGGTGGATGAGGGGCGGGTCGCACGCGCCATGCAGCTCCTCAACCGCATCGCACACCCCGGGAAACACCTCTTGCGCAAGCGCAAGCGATGCACCGCGGGCGCCTACGACCTCCTCGAGGGTTTCTCCGGGCACGTACTCAGAGACAACCACGAGCTCTGAGCCCGTCTTGTAGCAATCGACGATAAGCGGGAGATGGACGAAGCGGCGGCCTGCGCGCTGCAACTCAAACAGCGTCTCGTACGCACCCCCGAGGCCCGACGCCAGATCAATGCGCTTGCGCACGAAGGGACCGAGAGCCGTGGTGCCCGCGCCTTTGAAGCGCACAAGCTCGGTGGCGTGCTCTCCCCCTCCTAAGCGCCTCTCCACAACAAAGGAGTCCTCGCGACCCACGGCCTCGAGGTACGCAGCCAAATCGTCTGTCATGCCTTCTGCATCCATAGCGCCCATGGTATCAGACACCGGCTGCGTCCGCCCGGCCATCGGGCGGCGCGCCGTCCGCGCGGCCCCGCCGCCGCTCACTCGCCGAGCGTCTCCTCACCAAGACGGTAGAGCTCCTCGTCGGTGCGCTGGAGGCCGTAGCCATGGTCGATACAGAAGATGATGATGGCGTCGCGCCTGTCTTTGCAGTAGAGCTCGTTGACGCCCGCAGCCTGCAGAAGGCGACGTGTCTCTATCAGGTCGCACCCCATGCTGAGCGCCAAGCAAAGCACCTTATCGCGCCCTGCGCCGCGCTGGCCCTTGAAAATCTGGTAGCCGAAGGTGTCGTTAATGCCCGCAGCATGAACGACATCCGAGCGCTTCAGCCCCTTCTCATCCAACAACTGGTTCAGGTATTCGGAAAGCGTCCGATGCGCGATGCCATGCTCCTCGGCAAAGGAAACGGGATCGGGTGCGGCAAGAAGCTCTTTCAGAAGCTCCTCCGTCAAAGGCTCCGACGCCGAACTCTCGCCCATCGTATCCCCCTCCCCGCTCCGATCGATTTGTTGCAATGCAGCCGAGCCGGCACGCGCCTCGGCTTCACCCAGAACTATAGCGCGCCGCACGCGCTTGAGAACACGCGACCGGGCGCGATTGTCGCGCAGCCGGTCGCGGTTGCGATCTTCGGTATGGGGATGAGACGAGAACGGACGGCGCCCTCGCTCGTCAGCCATACCTAGGCGATGGCCCAGGTTGCAGCCGGGGCATCGGCGATAATGGTCGGATAGTACAGCGCGGACACGCTATCGCCCTCGAAGTACACGCTGCCGGCGACCGTTCCGCCAGGCGCCAGCGTGCCGTACGAGAGGTCGTCGGACGCCTCGGAATAATACACCGGGTCGGTCGCAGCGCCCTGCGCGTCCCTGCCCTTCCAGCTGTAGCTGTTGTAATCGTACTCGCCCTCACCGTTGTTGGTATAGGTCACGTGAATGCCGATGACCGTCGAGCCGTCATAATTGGTAAGGCCGGAAGAAACGCTGTCCACCGTGATCGTCACGCCATCCTCGAATGTGACGGGAGTTCCAACGGCGAGATTGTCCGTCTCGGGAGCATCTCCGGCGGCCGATTCGCCCTCGGCCCCTTCTGCGCTCGGCGCTTCGGAAGCAACGACATCGGGGCCGTTCGCGGCATCATCCAGAGCCGCTGAGTACATGCTTTGCGTGCCCAACACGATGGCGATCGAAAGCACGTTCACCACCAGCGCGGCGATTGCCAGACCTTTGCCCACTTTCTTGCCACGGAGCACACCGACCAACCCCACGATGGCAAATACGAGTCCGATGCCACCGATGACAAACGCAAAGTTATTGATGATGGGCATCCAAGACATAACGATGGCAAGAATCCCCAACACCAAGCCGACGATAGCCGCGACCGAACGCGGCTTGCTCCCCATTTGCTCTGCCATAACCTGTCCTTCCTGTTCAGATCCGCGATCCACTTCTGCGGTACGTCACAGTATGGGAAAGAAGCCGCCGCGTTGCATTAGCTCGCAGCTAAGGTATCCGCCTGAAGGACTCCTAGCTAGATGTGCCTGCTACCGCATGTGCAAGCAAACGAGCCGATTTCGCGAAATGGAAACCCGAAAACTTGTCTGCTTGAAGCGCGCTCCAGTGGGGTACCATATCCCTCGCGGCCAAACGGCCGCGCTCAAGTTTCGCGCGAAAGCGCACCTTTTGCCCGCAAGGGCACGAAAGAAAGGCACGTCATGGCACAAGGTACGGTTAAGTGGTTCAACCCCGAGAAGGGCTACGGCTTCATCTCCCGCGAGGACGGGGATGACCTGTTTGTTCACTTCTCTGAGATCCAGATGGATGGCTACAAGACCCTCGACGAGGGCGAGAGCGTCGAGTTCGACGTCACGACCGGTCAGAACGGCAAGCTGCAGGCTTCTAACGTCCGCAAGCTCTAAGCTCTCGGTCACATAGCAGACTGGTTAGGAGGGGCGCCTACGGGCGTCCCTCTTTTTCTTACGGCCAACTCCCCCCAGATTACGACAAACTCCCCAGAGTCCATAGTTGACGGCGCAAGCTCGCTTTGTTAGTTTGTATACAAACAGTTTTGCATCAAACTTTTGGAGGCGGCGTGGCGGACATCGATCCTTGGGAACGCAACATTGACTGGCAGCTGCTGATAGCGTTCAGTCATTCCAACCGGGCTATCACGCGCCTCACCCGCGCCGCAGGCCTCACACCCGGCCAACCGAAGATTCTCCAGTACCTGACTACGCACAACGGCTGCACGCAGAAGGAGATCGGCGAGGGATGCGCCCTCGATAAGTCAACAGTGACGAGCATTCTTACGCGCATGGAGGCAGACGGCCTCATTATGCGCTCCATCCGAGCAGGCAACAGGCGTGAGGCGTGCGTGCTTCTGACCGAGCACGGCGCCGAGCGCGCACACGTTGCCGCAGACAACGCGGCGCGCGTCGACGAGATCGCGCTCGACGGTCTTACCGAGGACGAGTGCCGTCAGCTCTCGGACCTTCTCGCGCGCGTCATACGCAACCTCAAGCAAAACGGAGGTGAGGCGTAGCATGGCCCTCGCCCAACGCAGCAACCGCCGCACCCCGGCAATGGAGACCGTGCGGCGCAACCACCTAGTCGCCCGATACCTGTGGTTTGCCCTCGGCGTCATGATCAACTCGTTTGCCATCGCCCTCATCGCCAAGTCCGATTTGGGTGTCGGCGCAATCTCCTGCGTGGCCTACGTGCTCGCCGAGGCGTCTGGCCTCTCCTTTGGCGCCTTTACGTTCATCGTCAACATGCTCTTTATCGTGGGGCAGGTCGCCCTGCTGCGCCGTGACTTCAAACCGGTACAGTTTTTGCAGGTAATCGTCAACATCGTGTTCAGCTCGCTTATCGATGTGAGCGCGCTTGTCCTCTCCCCCATCGCACTCGCAACCCTTCCTGCTCAGGCGGTAGCTCTCGCCGTAGGTTGCTTTTTGCTCGCCCTCGGGATCGCCATCGAGGTCGCACCCAACGTTATCCTCGTTCCCGGCGAGGGCATCGTGCGCGCCATCAACGCCGTCACGCAAAAGCCCTTCGGCAGCTGCAAGGCGGCGTTTGACACCACGCTTGTTGTGGTGGCGCTTGCGCTCTCGTTCCTGTTGCTCGGACGCATCGCGGGGGTAGGCGTGGGGACCGTGGTGTCCGCCGTTGTCGTCGGTCGCATTGTGAACGTCCTGAACCGATACCTGCCTGTGCTCGCCCATATCTCGAGCCTCACGCGTGACGCCATGGGGGCGCCGGAGGAAGCGCTGTAACTCCTCCGCCAACCAGAACGCGTATGCTCAAGTCGATTATGAGCGTATTGCGCAAAAGACAACATCGATACTTTAGTCTTGTAAAGCACTCAACTGGTATTTCCCTATCGTTTTTCGACCGTATCGAGCCGTGGTGGCAGAAGAGGCGCGAATAAACGCTCATAACCGACTTGAGCACGTGAAATGGCTGACACAGCGGGAATTACGCCTGAAACCTTAAACCGCCGCCGGCCCCTTTTACAGGACCAGCGGCGGTTTTCGCATCATCAGGTGCGATTGCAGCCTGCCGAACGTGATGCTACGCCTTATCGCTCACCTCTACCGGCGAGCAAGGCTGACTCGTCGCTCCGCGTGCGCAGCGCTTTCGCTCTGCTAGCGTTAGGCGATGTCCTCGCCGTTGCTCGCAATGACCTTCTTGTAC
The DNA here is from genome assembly GCA_949285915.1 of uncultured Collinsella sp. Classification (GTDB taxonomy): domain Bacteria; phylum Actinomycetota; class Coriobacteriia; order Coriobacteriales; family Coriobacteriaceae; genus Coprousia. The sequence goes on along the minus strand of CASDZW010000003.1, from coordinate 61,470 downwards.
CAGGCGAAGGAGTCCTTCTTGTAGCGCGCGTAGCTGCCCGTGCCGTCGTCGTTCTTGTCGACGTAGATGAAGCCGTAGCGCTTGCGCATCTCACCGGTGCCGGCGGAGACGAGGTCGATGCAGCCCCACGTGGTGTAGCCGATGAGGTCGACACCGTGCTCGATGGCGATCTCCATCTCCTTCACGTGCTCGCGCAGGTAGTCGATACGGTACTGGTCATGAACGGTCATCTCGCCGTTCTCGCCCTCAACGAGGTCGTCGTACGCGCCGAGGCCGTTCTCCACGACCATGAGCGGCTTCTCGTAGCGGTCGTAGATGAGCTCGAGGAAGTAGCGCAGACCCTTGGGATCGATCTGCCAGCCCCAGTCGGACGCCGTGAGATAGGGGTTCTTGGCACCGATGGTCATGTTGCCCTTGGTGGTCTCGGCATCGGTGTGCGTGGTCACGCAAGCGGACTGATAGTAGCTGAAGGTATAGAAGTCCACCGGACCCTCAGCGAGGTCCTTGAGGTCCTGATCGGTGATCTCGAGCTTCACATTGTGCTCGTCCCACAGGCGCTTGGCATAGGTGCCGTACTTGCCCTTGCACTGGACGTCGCCGCAGTAGAAGAGGCTCTTCTCCCACATGTAGCGGTTGGCGATCACGTCGTCGGGGTCGGGGGTGAGCGGGTAGTCGACGATGCCGCAGATCATGCAGCCCACCTTGTAGGAGGGGTCGATCTCGTGCGCCATCTTGACGGCATGCGCGCTCGCAACGAACTTGTTGTGCAGGTGCTGGTAGGCGCCCTGGAACTGCTCGTCGGTGGCGGGGGCCATCATACCGAGGAACGAGATGGTGTTGTTGATCTCGTTGAAGGTGAGCCAGTTCTTCACGAGACCCTTGTACTCGGTCAGGATCGTCTTGGCGTACTTGTCAAAGAGCGCGATTGTGTCGTGGTTCTCCCACCCGCCAAGCTCTTCCTCGATGTAGTTGGGCGTGTCGAAGTGCCACATGGTCACGAGCGGCTCGATGCCGTACTTCTGAAGCTCCAGGAAGACGTTGCGGTAGAAGTCGAGGCCGGCCTGGTTGGGCTCGTCCTCGATACCCTTGGGGTAGATACGACTCCAGGAGATGGACATGCGGTACTGCTTGAAGCCCATCTCGGCAAAGAGCGCGATGTCCTCCTTGTAGTGATGGTAGAAGTCGATGCCGTCGTGGTTGGGATAGAGATATCCGTCAAGCACGGCGAGCTTGGCGCCCTTGGGCAGGCCATCCCACTGGGGCACGGCGCCCTCGGTGCCGTCGGGCATGCGGTAGGTCAGCATGCGCGGGGTGTCGACCGTGCCGCCCGTGAGCATGTCGGTCTCGGCCGGGCCGCGGCCATCAACGTCCCATGCACCCTCGCACTGGTTGGCAGCAGTAGCTCCGCCCCACAGGAAACCCTCAGGAAATGCCATGGTTTTGCTCCTCTCGTCCGTTTTACACAGGCACATTCAAGTTATGCCCATCAAACGACATGAGGGCAGCGGGATTCGGCTAACGGACACTTCTTTTCGGTACGGGAGCGTTGTAGCAGGAGCAGCCTGACATGTTTTGACACCATGCGAAGGGCGGCACGGTGCAGCACGATGATGCAATACGAAGCCAAAGCGTAGTACGCGTAAGTTGACCTACCCCTTGAGGCGGCTCTTGACGTCGGTGGTGGAGATGCCGTCCGTGCGATCGAGGTAAACCACGTCGCAAAGGTCGCGCAGGGCCTCGAAGCGCTCGTCGCCCGCCCAGTCGCTGCCCATGCAGACCACGTCGACCCGGTAGGTCTCCACGTCGGAGCGCTTCTGCTCCCAGCAACTCTCGGGAATCACCAGGTCCACGTAGCGGATGGCCTCGAGCATCTCGCGACGCACCTCATAGGGGTAGAAGCTGCGCTTACCCTTTGCCGCGTTGAACTCGTCGGTGGAAAGGGCAACGATCAGGTAGTCGCCGAGCGCCGCGGCGCGCTGCAGAAGACGGATGTGCCCGTAATGGAGCAGGTCGAACGTGCCGTAGGTGAGCACGCGACGCACGCCCACGTGAGGATGCGCGGCGGCAAAGCCGGGGTCCTGTTCGATGAGGACGCGCGGCGCGTCTGCATCGGCAACCTGCAGGCCCGTCGCCTGAGCGTTCTCGACCATCTTGATGGCGTTGTCGTCCATGAGCGGTCCCCTAGTTCTTAAGGTAGGTGCGCACCACGTCGACGATGGCGTCGACGGCGCAGTAGGTTGGATCTGGGTCAATGCCGTAGGCGCGTGCGAACGCGCGGGCGCCCGCGGCGTCATAGGAGCCCTTCGCAAGGTCGGACGCGATACGGTCCGCGAGCTCGGCGGCATCTGTCGTGGAGATGGTCGACGCTTCTGCGACGGGGTCGACGTTGAGGCCGGGCGAGATACGGTACTCCTCGATATCGGGCACGTAGAAGTAGGTCTTCTTGTCTGCAAGAAGCGCCTCAAACGCCACGGCGGAGTAATCGGTCACCGCGTAGTCAGCCACATGAATCGCGTCGATGGTGGCGGTGTCGCGCGCAACGAGCACGCGGCGCGAAAGCGAGCGACCCTCGAGGTGCTCCACGTCGAGCGGGTGCGCCGACACCACAAGCGCCGCCTCGGCGGGAAGCACCGCGTCAAGCGCGCAGACCGCATCGGCAAGCCAAGCGGGGTTGGCATTGTTTTTGCGGAAGGTGGGAGCGTAAAGAACCACAGGGCGCGTCACAGAAGAGGCACCGTCTGCGGCGGCGTGCGCGGGCAGCGCCGCGACCTGCGCGGCGAGGGAGGCCGAGCGGCGGGCGCGCTCCTCGGCATACTCCGGGCGAATCAGATAGTCGCAGCGCGGGAGACCGAGCGGCAAAAACTTGTCCTCGGTGTAGCCGAATGCCTCGGCAAACGCGGGCACCGCACCGCTGAACCCGGCGACAATGCAGCTGTAGCCGGCGTGCATGGAGAACGCGCGCGCCGCCTCGGGCGAGCGCCCGGCAGCGGTATGAAGCGACTGGAAACCGAACTTCTTGACGGCGCCGAGCGCATGCCAGAGCTGGATGCAGGCCGAGCGACGCGGCCCCTTGGGGATGGAGACAGCGGGGACGTATCCGTCGACCAGGCAGACTTCTGCGGTAGCGACATGCCAAAGCTGCTTCAACATGAGCAAGACCGTCATCTTGCCGCCCTGCGTCACGCAGCACCAGACGATCTTGTAACCAGAGAAGGCCTGGGCGAGCGCCGGCTCCAAGAGCTCAAAATCAAAGGGACGGGCCGACTGGCGCGAGAGCAGCGCGATCTTCTTGCGCTGCGGGAAAAGCGAGAAGACGCGAAAGATCGCCGAGATGACGAGCGCTGCGAGCTTCATGACCATGCGCGTCCTCCCCTTCCTGAACGTCGGCGCACCCTGCGCATTCACATACGTTGATTATGATACGCGCAAACTCCGTCGGCACGAGCAGGGCGCGCGCAAACCCCCAAGAAACCTAACAGCGCATGTAGATTACGGGTTGTTTCTCCGGCAGTATTGTTCAAGTGTATTGCCTGCCGGACGAGCCACGCAAAGCGACTAGCAGCGCAATTGTGAGAACACTCAACTCTCCTTTAGAGGCTAGTCAGAATCCCGTAAGAAGCCAGCGAAAAACAGTAAGACCTCCTCAATAGTCTCATCTTCAGACAGTATTTCGAGGCGACACATATTGTTATATGTGTTACTGTGGGAGGAGATTATGAGAGGCTATTCATCACGAAACTGAGGAGGTCGTCAGATGAAGATGCCAGAGCGCTACATGTTTCCCGCTGTCTTCGGCTACGAACCGGACGAGGAAATATCGGTATCGTTCCCAGATCTTGATGTCGCAACTTCCGGCAAAAACGAACGGGATGCCCTCCTCTCCGCACGAGCGCTCCTCGGCATTACGCTCTTTGGGCTTGAGCAAGATGGTGAGGACATTCCTGAACCTTCGCCCATGAGCGAAATCTCCACGGGCGAGCGCGAAAAAACCGTGCTAGTCGACGTCTATATGCCATCTATTCGCATGGCAAACCGCACGCGATCGGTCAGCAGGACCGTTACCCTACCCGCATGGCTCAATGCCAAGGCGGCAGAATGCGGCTTCAACTTCTCTCAAGTATTGCAGGAGGCGCTCATCTCCAAGCTAAATGGAGCATCTTCCGCCGCAGAGCAATAGCTCAAACTGAAGAGTTCCGTATTCTAAAAAAGAACCATCCTCGCGCTTTTGCCGCCAGACCTAGTCAAGAACGAGCAGCCGCTGATAGGCCTCAAGACCGCGCACGAGCACGCGCTCGGCAAAGGTGAAGGTATCCGCATGAAGCGGAATACCCGTTCCCGTGCCAAGCAGCATAAAGACCCCCGGGATGCAGCGCTGGTAGAACGCAAAGTCCTCGGCGATGAGCAGGGGCTCGGGCACGGTTTCCATGTCAGTAAGGGCGCGGGCAACCTCCGCGTAGAGCGCATCGTCGTTCACCACGGGCGGATAACCCTCCGAAAACGTGAGGTCGAAGCTCACACCCTCCTCCTCCGCCGCGGTGCTTGCGAGAGCGCGGACCTCCTCGCGCGCCCGGTCGAACATCGCATCTGAAAAGACGCGCAAGCTTCCCTCGACTCGTGCCTCCGCGGCGACGGCGTTGCGCACCGTACCTGCATCGAGACGCCCAAAGCGCAGCGTCACGGGCTCGTCCTGCGCGAGCCGGTTGGAAAGCCACTTCGACCCCACAACAAAGCGCGCGGCGGCGCCCAGGGCGTCGCGACCCTCGCGCCACTTGGCGATATGGCTCGAGACGCCATGGAACGTAAGCGTGGTCTCGCTCGATCGCGCGAGGAGCGCCCCGGGACGCGATGCAACGACACCCTCGGGCAGATCGGGCCAGAGATGGAAGCCGAAAATGCGCTCGGTGGCGGTGCGCTCTAAGACACCGCTTTCGCACACGTACTTGGCACCGCCCGTGGTCTCTTCCGCGGGTTGGAAGACAAAGAGGATGTTCCGAGAAAAAGCGGACGCGTCGAGGGCGTCCTCGGCACCGGAGAGGACGCGATCGACCCAGGTGGCGGCGGCGAGTGCCATGGCCATGTGCCCGTCGTGCCCGCAGGCGTGCATGCATCCGGCGTGCTCGCTCGCAAACGGCAGGCCTGTCGCCTCGGTGACGGGCAGGGCGTCCATATCGGAGCGGATGGCGACTGTGCGCGGGCGCCCCAGGTCGAAATAGGCACAGACCGCGCCCTCGCACGGCTCAAAGACAGCACATGACAGCCCCTCGAGCACACCCTTTACGTAGGCGATAGTCTGGGGCAGGTCACAATCGAGCTCGGGGATGCGATGCAGGTCGCGGCGGTAGCGCGTGAGCTCTTCGAGAACGACGGTCTGATTGTGGAGCATAGCGGCCTCCTTGTCGATGTACCGCCCCATTGTAGCCGTAGAGCCGCATCACAAAAAATGGCGCAAGCCCTCTCTCCTATCGCGCCGACCTTCAGCGCGCCGAGTCAAGAAACCCAACGGCAACACGCGCGCATTCTGCGTCGGCTGCGGTTGTGGGCAGGTGCTTTTATATGCTACAGTGGCTAAACTCGATAGAGGAGCGGGCGAGATGACCCGCGGGCGAGCCGGCAGGCATTGACCCCGCGAAGAGGCAACCCCGCCGAACTCGGTCGCTCGGGCACGGGCACCGGGTGGGCCTGCGGGAAACACCCGCGGGACTGTCTGCCATCTGCAGGAGCGCTACTCGAGAGGAAGCTCGCATGACAGAGCGCGATACCGCCGCCGCGACCGCCGCGTACACGGCCAAGCAGCCGTTTGTCTCTAAAGACCAACTCGTTACCATCGCAGAACACTTCCCCACCCCGTTTCACCTCTACGATGAGGCGGGCATCTGCGACAACATCGACGCCATTCACGAGGCCTTTGCCTGGAATCCCGGGTTCAAGGAGTACTTCGCCGTCAAGGCCAACCCCAACCCCGCCCTTATCAAACTTCTCACCGAGCGCGGCTGCGGACTCGACTGCTCGAGTGCCACCGAGCTCATGATTGCCGAGGGGTCGGGCGTCACAGGGCATAACATCATGTTCTCGTCGAACGACACGCCCGCTGCCGACTTTGTGCTCGCGCGCGAGCTCGGCGCCATCGTGAACTTTGACGACATCACGCACATCCCCTTCTTCGAGCAGGTCGCCGGCCCTATTCCGCGCACGGTGAGCTGCCGCTTCAACCCGGGCGGCCTCTTTAGGCTTGCCAACGGCATCATGGATAACCCCGGCGACTCCAAGTACGGCATGACCGAGGAGCAGCTCTTCGAGGCGTTCCGCATGCTCAAGGACCGCGGTGCCGAGGAGTTTGGCATCCACGCGTTTTTGGCATCCAACACGGTTACCAACGACTACTACCCGGCGCTCGCTCGGATCCTCTTTGAGCTCGCGGTCAGGCTCGAGCGCGAAACCGGGGCGCACGTGGCATTCGTGAACCTCTCCGGCGGCGTGGGCATCCCCTATCGCCCTGGTGAGACCCCCAACGACATCCGCTCCATCGGTGAGGGCGTACGCCGCGCCTTTGAAGAGATCCTCGTGCCCGCCGGCATGGGAGATGTGGCCATCTTCACCGAGATGGGCCGCTTCGTGATGGGGCCCTACGGCTGTCTGGTGACCCGCGCCCTCCACGAGAAGCACATCTACAAGGACTACATCGGCGTCGATGCCTGCGCGGCCGACCTTATGCGCCCCGCCATGTACGGCGCCTACCACCACATCACCGTCATCGGCCAGGAAGGCGGCCCCGACAAGAGTCGCGCCGAAGCGACGCACACCTACGACGTGACGGGCGGACTCTGCGAGAACAACGACAAGTTCGCCATCGACCGGGAGCTTCCCGAGGTCGAGATCGGCGACCTCCTCGTTATCCACGACGCCGGCGCCCATGGCCACTCCATGGGCTACAACTACAACGCCCGGCTTCGCTCCGCCGAGGTGCTCCTGCACCGAGACGGCAGCTGCGAGCTCATCCGTCGGGCGGAGACCCCGCTCGATTACCTCGCGACGGTCGGCGTGACCGATGCGGGGCGGCGCGTGCTTGCATGCGCCGAGCGGCACATGGCTAAAACTACGTCGAAAGACGGAGAGGAGTAACCCATGGACATCAGAGATCTGGAAGGTTCGATCGTCGCGCTCGTAACGCCCTTTGACGAGGACGGCAACGTCGACTACGACGCGCTCGGCAGCCTCGTGGACTTCCATCTTGCAAACGGCACCGACGCGATCCTCACGCTCGGCACCACGGGCGAGAGCTCGACCATGACCGATGAGGAGGACGACGCGGTCTGTGCCTTTGTGGTCGAGCGCGTCGCCGGGCGGGTGCCCGTCATCGCCGGCTCGGGATCGAACTCGACCGCCACGATGCTCGCCAAGAGCCGCTCGTACGAACGCTTGGGCGCCGACGGCCTGCTCATCATCACCCCCTACTACAACAAGGCAAACGAGGAGGGCATCTACCGCCATCTCGCCACCGTCGCCGACGCGGTGGACGTGCCCTGCATCCTCTACAACATCCCCGGGCGCACGGGCTGCTCCATCAGCGTGAAAAACGTCGAGCGTCTGGCCAAGCACGAGAACATCATGGCCATCAAGGAGGCGAGCGGTTCGATCGCGTACGCCGCCGACATCGCGCACACGCTCAGCCCCACCTTCAAGATGTTCTCGGGCAACGACGACATGGTCGTGCCGCTCATGAGCCTCGGCGCCTCGGGCGTCATCTCGGTCTGGGCAAACGTCCAGCCCCAGCTCGTGCACGATATGGTGCGCGCCTATCTCGACGGCGACGTCGACCGTGCCCGCCAGATCCAAATCGCGGGGTTGCCGCTTGTGCGCGCGCTCTTTAGCGAGGTGAACCCCATCCCCGTGAAGGAGGCCCTCGCGCAGATGGGTATGATCGGTGCGAACTACCGCCTGCCGCTCTGCCCCATGGCAGACAACACGCGCGCGCAACTTACCGAGGCCATGAAGGGAGCTGGCATCCTTGCATAAGATCGCAATCATGGGAGCGGGCCGCATGGGCACGCTCATCCGCACCTTTGCCGAAGCCGCGCAGGACGCGTCGGGCGAGCCGGCGTTTGAGGTCGTGGCGCAGATTGGCTTCGACCTTTCCGAGCTTGAGAGTGCGCCCGCAGCGGATGCCATCATCGACTTCTCAAACGTAGCGGCACTCGACGCCGTCGCCGCCTACGTGCGCCGCACGGGAGCCGCCCTCGTCTCGGGCACCACGGGCTATTGTGACGAGGAACTCGCCCAGATCCGCTCACTCGGCGAGGTGGCACCGGTTGTATGGTCGGGCAACTACTCAATCGGCGTGGCGGCGCTGCGCCACCTCACTGCCCAGGCCACACGCGAGCTCCCTGGCTTTGACGTCGAGATTGTCGAGACCCACCACAACCAGAAGGCGGACGCGCCCTCCGGCACCGCCAAGATGCTCCTCGACGAGGTTGTGGGCGCGCATATCGAGGCCGGCGACGACGGATACGCTCCTGTCTTTGGCCGCTCGGGCATGTGCGGAGCGCGCGACGTCCACGAAATCGGTATGCACTCGCTGCGCGGCGGCACCGTTGCCGGCGTGCACGAGGTGCACTTCTTTGGCCCGAGCGAGGAGGTCACCCTGACCCACCGCGCCGAGAGCCGCGAGATCTTTGTCCACGGCGCACTCGCCGCAGCCGCGCGGCTTATCGGCCGTGAGAAGGGCTTCTATACCTTCGACCAGCTCATGTTCGACTGATACCACGAGTTCGACTGTCGCCACAATATCGACTGGCACCACGAGTTCGACCGACACCACACGAAAGGCTTGATGCATGAACGCACAGGAAATCATCGACTTCATTGCCCGCGCGCCCAAGAAGACGCCCGTGAAGCTCACGGTCCGCGAGAAGAGCAGTGCTCACATCGATTGGGAGGCGGGCGACGGCGCGGGCGCTGCCGACCCCGTTCGCGTCTACGGCGGGCACAAGTGCCGCATCGTCTACGGCAACTGGGCCGACCTCGAGCCTGTGCTCGAGCGCCGCAAGGACGACATCGCCCACTTTGAGATCGAGAACGACTGCCGCAACTCCGCCGTGCCGCTTCTCGACCTCAAGGGCGTCAACGCCCGCATCGAGCCCGGCGCGATCATTCGCGACCAGGTGGAGATCGGCGACAACGCTGTCATCATGATGGGTGCAATCATTAACATCGGTGCCGTGATTGGCGAGGGCACCATGATCGACATGGGCGCTGTCCTGGGCGGCCGCGCAACCGTGGGCAAGAGGTGCCACATCGGCGCCGGGACCGTGCTCGCCGGCGTGGTGGAGCCCGCCAGCGCCACGCCCGTCATCATCGAGGACGACGTCATGATCGGCGCGAACGCCGTGGTCCTCGAGGGCGTGCACGTGGGCCGTCGCGCCGTGGTAGCCGCAGGCGCTGTCGTTACCACCGACGTGCCCGACGAGGCGGTCGTCGCCGGCATCCCCGCGCGCGTTATCAAGCAGCGCGACGACAAGACGGACAGCAAGACCGGCCTGGAGGAGGGTCTGCGTCAGCTGTAGCAAGCTCAAAACCATTCAAACCACCGGTGCCCGGCAGGCTATTATCAAGGCCTGCCGGGCACTTTGCATATTCCGTACATTTCAACGGATATCGAAATGCTTATCGGTTCTGGATGCTGCCGATGTTCTTGAGCTCGATGGAGATGAGGCCGTTGGGTTCGTTCACAAAGTTCACGTACTCGGCGTTGCCCGCCATCTCCGCCGGGATGGTGATCTCGATGCCGGTATCGGTGCGGATCTTGATGTTGCGCACGGCAGAGCGCTCCACCTGCGCGCGCTCCACAACCACGCGCTCGGGCACCTGCTCCTCGGCAAGCGCCTGCTTGACGGCGTCGCGGAGTACCGGCTCGTCCTCAAAGGCCTCGTCGACCACATCCCAAGGCGGCAGTTCCTCGTCCGCCTCCACTGCCTCGACCATGGCTGCCTTGGCCGCGGCGAGCGCCGTGGCGGTGTTGGCGCCGTGCTCCTCGGCCACCTCAGCAACCACGCGGGCGACGGTGTCCATCACCTGTTTGCTCGACACGCCTTCGCTGCACTGGAGAAGCCCTTCGGGGATGAGCATGCGGTCGGCGCCGGCGATGCTTCTCGCCTTGTCCTGGTAGAGGACCTCGAGCGAACTCGCACGAACGAGCGCGTAGGAGGTGAGCTTCTGCGAGGGCGCGGGCAGGATGGCGTAGTGGCGCGCGATGTCGCAGGAGGTAGCGCCCTGCGCGTTGTCGACCTCGTGCATGAAGGCCATGCGGCTCGTGAGCAGAAGCACCGCAAACCAGCGAACGTCGTCATCGTCGTCAAAATCGGCAACCAACACATCGGTCGACTCGAGCTTATCGGCGCGCGAGAGCTCGCCCGAGAGGAACTCGGCCACCTGCTGCGAGAGGTCGAGGAACTCGCGCTCGCCAAAGAAGTAGCGCTTGAGCTCGCCGGCAAAGGCGCTGTCCTCGGCAAACTCCCCGCGGCGATTGTCGGCTGCCGCACGTGCGCGCGAGAGGTGCTTGCTCACAAACGAGCGCACGGCGCGGGTGTCGAGGGCAAGCTCGCGCTCGGAGAGAACGTTCACGGCGGACTCAAAATCGAGGACGTGCAAGACAGCGTGGTTGATCTGCATGGAGCATCCTTTACGGTAGAGACGGTCGCGCACGGGGCGCAAACGAGGAACCAGTATACCGCGCGGGCGCGCAATGCGGGGGCAGGCCGATGCGGGCGCGCGATGCGTGCCGAGCGGAGCGGGCTCGCTGGCAGAGAAGAGCGCCGAGGGACGGGCCGACTACTCCTCGACCTGGTAGAGCTCAGCCAGACGCGCGAGCCGCTTTAGGGCATCGGCATCCACCTGCTCGCCCAAGCGCGCGATTGCCGCCGCGTCCTGGGTGCTCGACGGTAGCTGCGCGGAGAGCTCGCTGGCCGCCTGCGATGCGGCCTCTATGAACTGCCCCGCCGCATCGGCGGCGCGACTGGCAGCGCCTGCGACTTTGCCCACGGTGGCGGCGCGCAGCAGGGCGGCGATAACGCGCTTGATGAGCTCGCGGGTCTCGGGCGGAACCTCGCTTGCTGCGGCAAGCATCTTGGGCAGGCTCTCCTGCCAGTTGTCGCGAATCTCGGCAAAGTAGGTCGCATCCGTCGCGCCGATGATGTCAAAAAACGCGTCGATGACCTCGCCGCGCTCCTCGGGCGTGATGCGCGCCATCCAGTCGGCGAGGGTCTTGTCGAGGTAGCGCGCGCCGGCGGAGATGTGCTCCACCTGCTTGAACTCGTTGCCCTCGACCACCCAGGTGAAGGGGTTGTGCTGTAGCAGCGAGAAGCCCGTGCTGTCGACGATAGCGTAGTCCTCCTGGTCCTCGAAGATCATGCCAAAGATCGAGGAGCGCGGCAGGGTCTTGTCGACGCGGTCGCGCATGCGCGCAAAACCGGCGCCGCGCAGGAAGTTCTCATTGAAGCCGGGGCCGTCGTGCGAGAAGGCGCGCACAATGCGGTCCTGGAGGGCGTGCGGGCACATGATGGCGGCGTAGACGGCGAGGTTGCCGCCCTTGGAGTGACCGCCCACAAAGAGCGGCCCCGGGCAGGCGCGCGCGGCCTCCTCAAGGTACTCAGCCGCAGACACCTGGGCCGGCACCGGGCTCTGGAAGGCCATGTTGAAGTCTTCCTTCCACCCCACAAGGGTAGAGTCGGTGCCGCGGAAGGCAACGTAGACCGAGCCGTCCGGCAGGCGGAAGGTCATGGCGGCGAACTGCTCCTCGGCAAGCTCGGAGAAGCTTGTCCGGTACCCGCAGACGCGCATCCCGCGAAAGCGCGGGTTTGCACACACGGCAAAGAGGAGGTCGCGGCTGCCCTCGGGGTCCCAGCTATCGCCAAACATGACCCCAAAGTCCTCGGCTCGCAGAAGCTCCGTCACCGGGAGCCCCTCCCAGCTGCAAAAGCCTGCATAGCAGGCAGCGTCCTCGCTCAGGCGGAAATAGGATATCCACGAGAGAACGAGGCTGTCGACCGCGCCGAGTGGGCGCGCGTCGAGCGTATCGAGCTGGGTCTGGACGTAGGTGACGAAGTTGCCCTCCGAAGGCGCGGCGCCCGGGGCGGAGGGGGACTCCACACCGGACGCGCGCTTTCCCGCAGGCTTGGCGCCGGCTGGTATCGAAGAAGCAGACGCCGCGCGCCCCTTCTTCTGCTTGGGCATCTTATGCCTCGAAATCGACCTGATCGATGATGGCCTTGAGCGCCTCGGCGGAACCCTTGAGCTCGGCCATCTCGGCATCGTCGAGCGAGACGGGGACGCGGCAGACCACGCCCTCGCGGCCCACGACCGTCGGCAGCGAGATGCAGAGGTCAGAAAGGCCGTACTCGCCCACCATGAGGCTCGAGACGGGCAGCACGCAGCCCTCGTCGTGCATGATGGCGGTGCAGATGCGCTTCACGCTCATGGCGATGCCGTAGTAGGTGGCGCGCTTCTTCTCGATAATCTCGTAGGCGCTGTTCTTCACGTCCTCGGCGATGCGCGCCTCGGCCTCGCGATGGTTGAGGTGGCCGTGGAGCTCGCAGAACGTGGAGAGCGGCACGCCGGCAACCTGGGCGCTCGACCAAGCGACAAACTCGGAGTCGCCGTGCTCGCCCATGACGTAGGCGTGAACGTCGCGCGGGTCGACGTCCACATGCTCGCCGAGCATGTACTTCAGGCGCGCCGTATCGAGCACCGTGCCCGAACCGATGACCTGGCCCTCGGGCAGGCCGGACATGCGGATGGCGGCGTAGGTGAGCACGTCAACGGGGTTGGAGACGATAAGCAGCACGCCCGAGAACCCGCTCTCGCGGATCTGCGGGATGATGGTCTTGAAGATGCCGACGTTCTTGTTGACGAGGTCGAGACGGGTCTCGCCCGGCTTCTGGGCGGCGCCGGCAGTGACGACGATGATGGCGGCATCGGAAACATCCGAGTAGTCGCCCGCGTAGATCTTCATGGGACTTGCGAAGGGGACGCCGTGCGCGATGTCGAGCGCCTCGCCCTCCGCGCGGTTGCGATCGACGTCGATCAGCACCATCTCAGAGAACAGACCGCTCTGCATGAGGGCAAACGCCGACGACGAACCCACAAAACCGCAGCCCACGACGGCGACTTTACGATCGTTTACCATGTTTCCTCCTTTGTGGCGCGCGAGACTCTGTGCTACCCGCGCGATATACCCCTATGGCATCTCGAATAGTACCCATTTTGCCGGGCACGGGCGCCGCGAATCGCCAGCCGGCAGCAGAAACGGACGCGACGGCGCGCCGCGGCGTTCGTCGGTGCACAGCGGCGCGGCGAGGCGCGATGGTGCGCGGCGGCTAACGGATGCGCCCTAGCGCGCGGCGGCTAGCGGATACCCGCCGCCTCGATGGCAGCAACCGCCCCGGCAAGACCCTCGGGCGGCAGAACGAGCGCCATGCGCACATAGCCCTCGCCATGCGGACCAAAGCTCGCGCCGGGGGTCACGACCACGCCCGCGCGCTCCATGAGCTCCTCGCAAAACGCCATCGAGTCGGTGCGCCCGCCGGGGATCTTGGCCCACACGAACATGGTGCCGTGCGCGTTGGGGCGCTCCCAGCCAATGCGCTCGAGCCCGTCGCAGAGGGCGTCGCGGCGCTCCTGGTAGAGATGGCGCTGGTGCTCGACCTCGTCGAGCGGACCCTCGAGCGCGGCGATGGCGGCGCGCTGGATGGGATAGAACATGCCAAAGTCGGTCTGCCCGCGCAGCTTTGCAAAGGCGGCGACCACGTCCGGACGCCCCACCAGGAAGCTCACACGCGCACCGGTGACGTTGAACGACTTGGAGAGCGAGAAGAACTCCACGCCCACCTCGAGCGCGCCGGGACGCGCGAGGAAGCTCCCGCCGCGCGGCCCGTCGTAGACGATGTCGGAGTAGGCGTTGTCGTGGATGATGAGGAGGTCGTGCTCGCGCGCGAAGGCGATGATCTCGTCGTAGACCTCGGGCGCGCCGACGCTGCCCACAGGATTGGCCGGAAGCGACACCACCATGTACTTGGCGCGGTCGGCAAGCTTGGGGTCGATGCCCGCCACGTAGGGCAAGAAGTCGTGTTCCGCCGAGAGCGGGTAGTAAGCGCACTCCCCTCCCGCGATCTTCACGCCACCGGCAAAGACGGGGTAGCACGGGTCGGGCACGAGTGCGATGTCGCCGGGATCAAGAAGCGCGAGCGCAAGCTGCCCCATCCCCTCCTGGGTGCCCGTGCAGGAGGTAACCATGTCAGGCGTGATGCCACCCACGCCAAAGCGGCGCTCGTAGTACGCGCAGACCGCCTGCTTGAGCTCGGGCAGATCGCCCAGGCTGTACTTCCAGTCATCGGGGTTTTTCGCCGAAGAGACGAGCGCCTCGACCACATGGTCATAGGGATGGAAATCCGGCGTGCCCACCGAGAGGTTGTAGATCTTGCGCCCCGCCGCCTCAAACGCCAGGCGCTTCTGGTTGAGCGACGCAAAGACCTCCTCGCCAAACTGATCCAACCGCTTTGAAAACTGCATGGAAGGTCAACTCCTCAAGTAACGTCTCTCCGCCTTCGCTTACGCGAGACGGTCGATTTCGGCGAGCCACAGCGTTGCCGCCGCGTCGCTCGGCATGCGCCAGTCGCCGCGGGGCGAGAGCGTGACCGAGCCCACTTTGGGGCCGTCGGGCAGGCAGCTGCGCTTGAACTGCTGTGCGAAGAAGCGCCGGTAGAAGACGCGAAGCCAGCTGAGGATGGTCTCGCGATCGTAGACGCCCTCGAAACTCCGGCACGCCATGCGGAAGATCTTGCCCGGCGTAAAGCCAAAGCGCAGCAGGTGGTAGAGGAAATAGTCGTGCAGCTCATAGGGACCCACGAGGTCCTCGGTCTTCTGAGCAATCTGGCCGTCGCCCGTGGGCGGCAAAAGCTCCGGCGAGACCGGGGTCGCGAGGATGTCCGTAAGCGTTGCCTCGATCGTGCCGCCAAAGACGCCCGCGGCGTAGTGCACCAGATGGCGGACGAGGGTCTTGGGCACGCTCGCGTTCACGGCATACATGCTCATATGGTCGCCGTTGTAGGTGGCCCACCCGAGTGCGAGCTCGGAGAGGTCGCCCGTGCCGATCACAAACCCCCCCTGTTGGTTGGCGAGGTCCATGAGGATCTGGGTGCGCTCGCGCGCCTGGCTGTTCTCGTAGGTGACGTCGGTGACTGCGGGGTCGTGCCCGATGTCGGCAAAATGCTGCTCGACCGCCTTGTGGATTGAGATCTCGCGGAAGTCGACGCCGAGCGCCTCGGCGAGCGTCTGCGCGTTGGACTTGGTGCGCGCGGTGGTGCCAAAGCCCGGCATGGAGACCGCCGTGATGCCCGTGCGCGCAAGGCCGAGGGTGTCGAAGGCGCGCACGGTGACGAGGAGCGCCAGCGTGGAGTCGAGGCCGCCCGAGAGACCGATCACGGCCCGCTTGGTGTTTGTATGGGCAAGGCGCGTGGCGAGACCGTGGGCCTGGAGGTTCAAAATCTCCTCGCAGCGCTCGGCAAGGTCACCCGCGTCCGCCGGCACAAAGGGCGCACTCGGAAAGACGCGGTCGATGTCGAGAGCGGAGCGCATGAGCGCGGGCGCCGCCTTGGGCGCGGACGCGGAAGCGGGCGCCTCGGCAGAGACCTCGGCAGCAGATGCCGCGCAAGAGACGCCCTCGCTGCGTTGCGCGCGCTCCCCCACCGCGCCGGTGAAGGAGAACGAGACCTCGTTGAAACCACCGCGCGTAAAGGTCGGCGCAACCCAGGTGGTCGTGCGGCGGCGCTCCGCGCAGAGGCGGTCGATGTCGACATCGGCCACCGCCATATCGCAGGAGAAGAGCGGCGTCCGCGCGAGGAGGCTGCCGTTTTCTGCCACGAGATTCTCACCGGCAAAGACAAGGTCGGTCGTGGACTCGCCCTCGCCCGCGTCGGCATAGGCATAGGCACAGAAGAGCCGCGCGCTCTGCGTGCGCACGAGCTCGTGGCGGTAGGCGGACTTACCGATAACCTCGTCGGAAGCGGACGGGTTCAGGATGATGGTCGCGCCCTGTGCGGTCGCCATGTCGGTCGAAGGGGGCGCGGCGACCCACAGGTCCTCGCAAATCTCGACGCCGATGGCAACATCAGCCATACCGGGGTCCGCGCAGCGGTAGACGATGCGCGCGCCGAGGGGTACGCCCGCCTGACCGGCGAACGACACGTAGCCAAGAGGATTCAAGGGCGCCGGCGTGAACCAGCGGCGCTCGTAGAACTCACTGTAGTTGGGCAGGTTGCTCTTGGCGGTAAGACCTAAGAGGCGCCCCGCGCAGCACACCGCCGCGCAGTTGTAGATCGCCGCGCGGTGGGGCACGGGAATACCTACGGTGAACAGGATGGGCAGGTCGCGGGTCTCGGCAAGCAGGCGCTCGAGAGCGCGCTCGCACGAGCGCAGCAGCGTGCGATCGAAGAAGAGGTCCGCGCAGGTGTAGCCGGTGAGCGTGAGCTCGGGCAGAGCGAGCGCGCCCACCCCCGCCTCTGCCGCGCGGCGGACCTCCGCGAGCACGGCGGCGGCGTTGGTCTCGACATCGCCCACGCGGATCTTGGGAGTCGCGGCGGCGATGCGGAAGAAGCCGTCGGCCGCGCACGCTCCCCCCGTGCCCGCGTCGCCGTTCCCGAACCCGGTAAACGTCAGCTCCTCCATCGCATCCCCTCTCAGCCGCACGCCTGCCGGCGCGCCCGTATTGGTTCTGACGATATTGTACCGTCTGTCAGGCGGTATAGCGTAGTGCACCGGGCGCGGGTATCACCTATGTGAATTCGCTCGCGCGCTTACGCCATTCGCCGCCGGGCGCGCTAGGGTTACCACGTGACCATTGCTGCCATGATCGGAGGCTATGAACATGGCATCTTCCTATACTGACCTTGACCGCAAACGTCCGCGCACTGTGCGGCGCGGAGATGAAAACGAAACGCTCGCGCCCGAATCCATCGGCCACACCCAGCTCATGGCGATTGAGAAACCGGGGCTTTTTGACGGCATCTCAATCGCACAGATAGCCGCCGGTGCCGCTGCCGCCGCCACCTCTGTCGTACTCGCCTCGCATATCGGCATCGGCGGCTCGGTCATCGGCGCGGCGGTGAGCTCGGTGGTGACAGTCGTATCGTCGCAAATCTACCGTCGCTTTCTCGACGCTGGGGCCGAGAAGATCCGCCGCGGCGGTGCGGCGGTGCGCGAGGCGGCCTCTGCGGCGGGCGAGCATGTCCCCTTGGCACGCGCGAGCCAAACGAGCGAAGAGGCGCTCGCTGATCCCACAACCGTAATCGACGGGCGCTCAATACCGGTACGGGGCGCTCGTGTCGCACCGGCAAAGCTGCAGGCTCGCGCCGCCACCGAGCGCAAAAGCACGCAGCGCAAGGTTGCTCTGTTCTCCATCGCCACCGCCGCCGTTGCAGTTGCGGGCTGCGCTCTCCTCATCATGCTGGGCACGAGCGGGGCGGGCCTTGGCACTAAGACCCAACCGCTCTTTTCTGCCCCCGCCGCTGAGAGCCCGGAGGCCTCCGCGGCAGATAATGCGACCGTTGGCGATTCAGAGACGTTCGGAGGCGACACACCGAGCTCTGTCCCCAGTACGGATGCCACCGCAGATGGTGGCCAGACCGCAAACACTGGTACAAACGCAGGCGCCACCGATAGTTCTAGCGCCGACCCAACGACCACAGGCACGGATGCCGGCAATAACGCGAGCGAATCCGACACCGCTGCACAGGGCTCGGGCAGCGCAGCGAACACTAACAGCGCAACGGGCAGTGACGGAAGCGGCAACGGAGACGGAGACGTCAGCACCGGGGACGGAACGGACGCGAGCACAGGCTCGTCTTCCAACAGTTCCGTTTCAGGCGCGACCGATTCACCATCGGAAACGTCCTCGACAACCGCGCGCAATTGATGCGCGAAAATGCCCGGAGCCCCATCTCCTACGCTGCGACCCCTTCTGACGCAGGTGTTAAGATGGGTCTCTACGACATAGGAAGGGACGAGCATGGCAGCACGCGTACAGACCCCGGCACTCACGCTGGGCAACCATATCTACCTGTATAGACTTCTACGCGATGCCCTCGGCGCCGGCAAGCAGACGTTTCTGCCTGCCGTAGAGGAGGCGCTCGCGGCCGAGTGTCTTGGGGCGGAGGACCTCGGCTTTGCCTCGACGCGCGAGCTCCTCGAGGCGCTTGACGACTTCATCTCGCTCAAGATCTTCAAGGGCAACCGAGTTTACGCGACCGTGGTGGCGCAGCCTGCTTGGGACGAGGCCCTCGCCGCGAGCGATGCCGACAAGGGCGGCGCCAAGGCGGGCGGAAAATCGTGGAAGCGCAAGAAATCCGATAAGGCCCTTCGCGCCGTGAAGCCGCGCCGCGTCAAGCGCCCCGAGCCCGAGGCGCAGCCCGCCGACGACGCGGCCGAGAGCACACCCGGAGCGGAGTCCGGCATCGCACCCGAGGCAGGCGCGGCGGGCACACCCGAGACCGTCGCCACCATTCCGGAGCCAGCCGTCGAACTTTTCGCCGAGACCGGAGCAACCGCCGCACCCGAAGAAGCAGTCACGCCCGCGGCGGAGCCCGAGTCCGAGACGGATGCGGCAGACGAGCCTGCGCCCCAGCCCGAGCCCGAGCTGGCAGACAAGCCCGCGCCGGAGCCCCAGGAGGAGGCTGAACCTGCGCCGGCACCCGAGCCTGGGCACTCCATCTCGTTCACCATCCTGTACGATCCGACGGAGGATAACGAGCCCGAAGAGGACTTGTCGCCCGAGCCCGAGATGCCTTCGGTCGACGAGGGCGAGACTCCGACAGCTGCCGCTGAGCACGAAGCCCCCACCGATGCCACCACGCCTGCAGCCGCCCCCGCGGCGGCAGCGGCGCCCGAGCCGGCAACGCCCGCAGCGCCGACCCCCACAGCCGATTACCCCCTCGACTTTACGCGCGAGGTCTACTGCCCGGGCGACCTGCTGCTTGCCCTCACGCACCTGCTCCCCTATGGAGCAGACGTCCTCGGCATCCTGAGCGCGTACTTTGACATCGCCCGCGTCGCCGGAACGCTCGAGGGCTCGCGCTCGCGCGCGACCTTCCCCGTCGCCTACATCCGCGAGGGCGAGCGCCACGAGATGCTCGTTACCATCAAACGCCGCGGCGGCAGGGCAACCGCCGGCGAGGGCGCCACCTGGTCGATTGCCTCGGTCGAGCACGACGACTAGCCGCACGGCGCCAAGCCGCACCCATACAACTGGCGCATCCAAAAACTGGAAAACTCTGCTTTACTGAAGTGTTTTCAGCCAAAACCAGGTTTACCAGCTCCTCAGCGCCCTGGAGAGCTGGTAAACCTGGTTTTGCGGATTGCCCCCATCCTCAGCGCCCCGGAGAGCTGGTAAACCTGGTTTTGAGAATCGCCCCTACAAAGAAAGCCAAGTTTGGGTGCGTCCAGACAGTCTGAAACGCGTCTAAACTTGGCTTCTTTTGCAGCGGATAAACCGCGACCTGCCGAGAGGCGGCGCCCTTACGCCTCGAGAGCGCGACGGGCAAGCTCGAGGCCGCCCAGGATGCCCTGGTTGCCCTCGAGAGAGTTGTTCACGATGTAGCTATCGAGGTCCGCCACCTCGGGCGTGACCAGGTAGTCGTTCAGATACTCGGCAACCTTCTTGCGCGCGACCTGGACAATGGGCGTATGGTCGGCAACGCCGCCGCCGATGATGACCTTCTTGGGCGCGTAACAGAGGATGAAGTCCATGAGCGCCTGGCCGAGGTACCCGCCCAGCAGGTCCATGGCAAACTCGTCATCGGCAAGCTCGCTTGCGCTCTTGCCGCCCCAGCGCTTGGCCACGCCCGGGCCGGCGATAAGGCCCTCGAGGCAGTTGGCGTGGAAGGGGCAACCCGACTCGCCCTCGGGCATGGGGTCGCGCGGGTCGCGGGTGAGCAGCACATGGCCAGCCTCGGGGTGCAGCATGCCGTGGATGAGCTTGCCGCCCACCATCACGCCCGCGCCCACGCCGGTGCCGATGGTGAGGTAGAGCACGTCCTCGAGACCGCGCGCGCAACCGAACGTGACCTCGCCCAGGCAGGCGATGTTGACGTCGGTGTCGTAGCCCATGGGGATATCGAAGCTCGCCTTGAGCGTGCCGAGCAGGTCGAAGTCGCGCCAAGCGAGCTTGGGCGTGGTGAGAATCTGACCAAAGCGCGGGGACGCCGGGTCGACCGCCGTCGGGCCAAACGCGCCCACGCCGAGCGCCGCGACGCCGCGGTCGGCGAACCACTCCGCGCACTTGCGCACTGTCTCCTCGGGCGTCGTGGTGTCAAACCGCCCGCGCTCCACAATCGTGCCGTCCGCGTAGCCCGTGGCGAGCACCATCTTGGTACCGCCCGCCTCGAGCGAGCCCAGAAGAACCTTCTCCGCCATTGCCTCTCCCCTCACCGGAGTATTAAAAGGAAAATCGCTGCCAGAATAGCACAGGGCCCGCCGGCACTTGCCGACGGGCCCGTCTCTGACTTCATTTAGTAGCATTTGCTACCCATATGCGCGCAGGCCCCTATGGCGCCTCTGCATCCTAGTCGCGCGTGAGCTTGCGGTGAATGCGGTGCGGCTGGGCGGCGTCCTCACCAAGACGCGCCACGCGGTTCTCCTGATAAGCGGCAAAGTTGCCCTCGAACCAGTACCAGTTACCCGGGTTCTCGTCGGTGCCCTCCCAGGCAAGGATATGGGTCGCCACGCGGTCGAGGAACATACGGTCGTGGCTGATGACCACCGAGCAACCCGGGAACTCAAGCAGCGCCGCCTCGAGCGAGGAGAGGGTCTCGACGTCGAGGTCGTTCGTCGGCTCGTCGAGCAGAAGCAAGTTGCCGCCCTGCTTGAGCGTGAGCGCAAGGTTCAGGCGGTTGCGTTCGCCGCCGGAGAGCACGCCCGCGCGCTTCTGCTGGTCGGAGCCCTTGAAGCCAAAGCTCGCCACATACGCGCGGCTCGGGACCTCGGTTTCACCCACGAGCATCTTGTCGGTACCGCCCGAGACAACCTCCCAGAGCGTCTTGTTGGGGTCGATGCCGGCGCGCCCCTGGTCAACGTAGGAGATCTTGACCGTCTCGCCGAGCTCGATGGAACCCGACGTGGGCTTCTCCTCGCCGATAATCATCTTGAAGAGCGTCGACTTGCCCACGCCGTTGGGACCGATAACGCCCACGATGCCGGCGCGCGGCAGCGTGAAGGAAAGGTCGTCGATAAGGACGCGACCGTCGAACTCCTTGTGCAGGTGCTCGACCTCGAGAACCTTCGCGCCCAGGCGCGGACCCACCGGGATGCGGATGTCGGTCCAGTCGAGCTTCTGGCTTGCGCGGGCCTCGGCCTCCATCTCCTCGTAGCGGGCAAGACGGGCCTTGTTCTTGGCCTGGCGCGCCTTAGGGCTCGAGCGCACCCACTCGATCTCGGCAGCCATACGCTTGGCGAGCTTGGCGTCGCGCTGGCCCTGGGCGGCGATGCGGGCCGCCTTGGTCTCGAGGTAGGTGGAGTAGTTGCCCTTGTAGGGGTAGAGGTGACCGCGGTCGACCTCGCAGATCCATTCGGCAACGTTGTCGAGGAAGTAGCGGTCATGCGTGACGGCGAGGACGGCGCCGGGGTAGTTCTTGAGGAAGTGCTCGAGCCACAGCACCGACTCTGCATCGAGGTGGTTGGTGGGCTCGTCGAGCAGCAGCAAATCCGGTGCCTCAAGCAAAAGCTTGCAGAGGGCCACGCGGCGGCGCTCGCCGCCGGAGAGGACGGAAACCGGCATGTCGGAATCGGGCAGCTGGAGCGCGTCCATCGCCTGGCCGAGCTTGGAATCAATATCCCAACCGTCGGCCGCATCGATCTCGTCCTGGAGCTTGCCCATCTCGGCCATGAGGGCGTCAAAGTCCGCGTCGGGCGCGGCCATCTCCTCACCAATCTGGTTGAAGCGGTCCACCTTTGCTAGCAGGTCGCCAAAGGCCATGCGCACGTTCTCGATCACGGTCTTGTCGTCATCGAGCGGCGGCTCCTGCTCGAGGATGCCCACGGTGTAGCCGGGCGTGAGACGCGCCTCGCCGTTGGAGACTTCCTCGATGCCCGCCATGATCTTCAAGAGCGTCGACTTGCCCATGCCATTGGGGCCCACGACGCCGATTTTGGCGCCGGGGTAGAAACTGAGCGTCACGTCGTCCAGGATGACCTTGTCACCATGGGCCTTGCGCGCCTGGTACATCTGGTAGATGAACTCTGCCATTGAAACTCCTTGTTCTAACTGCACGGGACCGCGTACGCGCACCCGGCCGAATAGCATCCGCCGGCGGCGCACACGCGTGCCCGCACCCTTTTGCTCTGCACCATACTCTCAGGTAGCGGCCGCAAACGCGAGCGAACCCGGCCGTCTCCATCACGAAACCAGAGGTACCACCGGCATGGCACAAAACCCGGTGCGCTACAATGCCAGAAACTGCAACCGAAAGGGCTGGCCATGAATCTTGAGCAGGGTGCGACGCCGCTATCGACGGACGCCCACGAGACACCCACCTCGCGCCTCGAGCTTGTATGGGGTGACCCCGGGCTCGCGACCCTCGCTGCCTCGACTGTCATGGTCCTCGGCTGTGGAGGCGTGGGCTCCAACTGCATCGAGGCGCTCGCGCGCGGCGGCGTGGGCGCGCTTGTCGTAGTCGACGCCGACGCGGTTGCACCCTCCAACATCAACCGCCAGGCCATCGCCTACACCACAACCGTCGGCCGTCGCAAGGTCGAGGTGACCGCTGAGCTTGTGCACGCCATCAACCCCGCCGCGCGGGTGGTCGCGCTCGACCGGTTTGTGCGCGCTGAGGACGTCGAGGGTCTCTTTGCTGAGGTACGCGCCGGCATTGGTCGCATCGATTACGTGGTCGACGCGATTGACACCGTCTCAACTAAGCTCGCCATCGCTGAGTGGGCGGAGCGGACCGCAACGCCGCTTATCGCCAGCATGGGCGGAGCGAACAAGCTCGACCCCGAGAAGCTGCGCATCTGCGACATCGCGCAGACCTCGCACGACCCGCTCGCACGTATCGTGCGCAAAGAGTGCCGCCGCCGCGACATCCGGCATCTCACGGTGCTCTCGTCTTTTGAGGAACCGCGCGCGCTACCGGTAACGGGCACGAGCGCAGATACCGTCGACGCAACGAGCGAGGGCCAGCGCCCCACCCTTGGCACCGCCTCGTACCTGCCGCCCATCATGGGGCAGATGATCGCGGGGCACGTTATCCGCAACCTCGTCCAAGGTGCGTGATGGCCATGACCTGGCGCTTTGTGGACATGCACTGCCACCTCGACCGCATGGGCAACGCGGATGAGGTCGCGCGCGAGGCGGCGGAGCGCGGCATTGCCATTTTTGACACGCCGGTTACCCCCGCCGACACGCTCGCGGCCCAAGAGCGCCTCGGCGCACATACCAACGTGCGCGTGGGCGCGGGCCTGCACCCCTGGTGGCTCGCCGACGGCAGATGCGGTGCCGCCGATGCCAATCTCACGGCAAAGCTTGCGGGCGAGCGCGCCTATATAGGTGAGGTGGGACTCGACTTTGGGCGGCGTGGGGGCAACACGCAGGAGCTGCAAATCGCCGCGTTCGAGGGCATCTGCCGTGCCATCGCAAAGCGCCCGCTCCCCCACCGTGTCATCTCCATCCACGCCATCCACGCCGCAACGACAGCGCTCGACATCCTCGAGCGCACAGGCGTTGTGGGGGCGAGCGCGCACCCCGGCACGACCGTGATCTTCCACTGGTTCAGCGGCAGCTCTGAGGAGTTCGCCCGGGCGCGGCGGCTCGGCTGCTACTTCTCGGTAAGCGAGCACATGCTCAAAAGCAAGCGCGGACGCGAGTACGCCCGGCAGCTGCCGGAAGGCAGGCTCCTGCTCGAGACGGACGCCCCGCCGGGACTTGACGCACCCTACAGCGCAGACACCCTCGAGGCGTCTCTCGCAAAAGCACTTGCAGCCATAGCAGAGATCCGCAGCACGTCGCAAGAGGCGCTCGGCCGTACCATCGCGACGACAAGCGCAGCTCTTTTACATCTTGGATAGCACCTGACTACAAACGAGCAAGCACGTGGTCGCAGGCTCACGCCTAAAATGGGTATCAAATTCTCCAGGCGTCACATAGATCGTTTCAAATTCAGCCGTTTCCGCAGCCGTCGCGAAGCCATGTCGCCGGTGTACCCGCCAACGCGACAACTTGATGCCCATTTCAGCATCGAGTGTCTTCAATCTGGCAAAACCTACCCAAACAGGCGCGGCGCCACGTCCAGGATGTCGTCCACACGGTCGATGATGGCGTCCGCCGCGTCCTGCGAGAAGCCAAAGCGCTCCTCGCGCTTGGCAAACACGGTAAGCCCCGCACGCTTACCGGCGGTGATACCCGGGACCGAATCCTCGATGCAGCAACATGCCTTAGCGGGAAGACCGAGCTTGGCAAGCGTATGGAGGTAGATGTCGGGGTCGGGCTTGCTCTCGGTGAAGTCCACGCCTGAGACAATCACCTCGAACGCATCAGAGAGCCCGCACGCCGCCAGCACCGTGCGGATGTTGTCGAGAGGCGACGACGAAGCAAGCGCCACGCGCACCCCGCGCTCCTTAAGGCCGGCGATGCCCTCGTGCACACCCGGGTTCAGCAGCGCGGCGTAGTCGCACTCCTGCGTCTGGGCCCATGCGTCATAGGTGCGTGACGCCTCGTCAACGGTCATGCGGCCCCGTCCGGCGCGCTCGTACCAGTCGACGAGCATGCGCAAAAACGCCTGAGTGGACTGGCCGACCTGCGCGTCAAGCTCCTTATCGGTCACATCGATACCCAAGCTGTCCGCAAAGATGCGCAGCTCGTCCCAGTAATAACGTTCCGTGTCGACGATCACGCCGTCCATGTCGAAGATGACGGCGGCAAACGGAAAGTCGTCTCTCATGCCCTACCCCAGAATCTTCTCGAGGGCGAGCGCGATGCCGTCCTCGTTGTTGGATGCGGTGACCATGTCGGCAACCGCCTTGGTCTCGTCGATGGCGTTTGCCATGGCAACGCCCGTGCCCGCCCATGCGATCATGGCCGCGTCGTTCTGGCCGTCACCAAACGCCGCAACCTCGGCGGCGTCGATGCCGAGTTTGGGAAGCGCTCCGGCAAGCGCGTGCGCTTTGTTGATGCCGAGCGCCATGAACTCAAAGTAAAAGTCCGCCGTAAACATGCCCGAGAGACGGTCGCGGAATGGCGCGTACATTTCCTCCCAATGAGCGGCGAGGTAGGTATCGGTACCGGCGGTCAGAATCTTGTCCTGCGGATGATCGAGCACCTCGGCCAGATCGCGCACCTCGCAGATCTTGAGGTCGCACGCGTCGCGCTCGTACTTGACGATGTTGATGGGCCGGCCCTTGTGGAGAATCTCGCAGCGGTAGGCGTCCTCAACATAGAGATGCTCGCCCTCCGTCACCCACGGGATGACGTCAAAGCCACGCAGGTGATCAAGAAGCGCGCGCATGTCCCCCACCGCCATGGGCTGGTCAAAGAGGACCTCGTCGGTCTCGGCATCTACCACGTGCGCGCCG
Source organism: uncultured Collinsella sp. (assembly GCA_949285915.1). Classification (GTDB taxonomy): domain Bacteria; phylum Actinomycetota; class Coriobacteriia; order Coriobacteriales; family Coriobacteriaceae; genus Coprousia. The sequence continues at coordinate 35,868 of CASDZW010000003.1, read as the reverse complement.
TTAAAGGCGACAAGAAGGCCGTGGTAGCGGTCGAGCTCGAGCTCGCGGGCAAGCGCGCGCAGGCCCTGCACCGGACGCCCCGAGGCGAGGATGACGCGGATGCCCGCGCGCTGGGCGGCAAACAGCGCCTCCTTAGTGCGCGGGGTCACGACTTTCTTGTCGTTGGTAAGCGTTCCGTCAATGTCGAGCGCGATCGCCTTGATAGCCACGGCTGTCCTTCCTATTGGATTCCAAACAGGCGCCATAGTACCACGCGGTCGCAACACAGAGGTAAGCATTGCGCCAGCAACCAACGAAACTGCGGAGACGGATCACGAGACCTAGCGGATGCGATGGCGTCCAAGCGCGGCGACCGCATCGGCGTTGAGAACGTCGTCAACTCGATCGACCACAAGATCGGCAGCGTCCTGGGAAAAGCCAAAGCGCTCCTCCCGACGCGCAATGACGGTGAGCCCCGCTCTCTTTCCCGCCGTGATGCCCGGCACGGAATCCTCGATGCAGCAACATGAGGCGGCAGGCAGCCCTAAGAGCTTGAGCGTATGCAGATAGATAGCAGGATTTGGCTTGCTCTCCTTGAGCTCGGCACCAGAGACGACGACCTCGAAGAAGCGAGAGAGGCCGCAAGCGGAGAGGACCTCTTTGATGTTGGAGCGGGGCGAGGAGGACGCGAGAGCGAGGCGAACGCCGCGGCTCTTCAGACCCGCAACTGCCTCGGGAACACCAGGAAACATCAGAGCATGGTAGTCGCACGGTATGGCGCTTCGCCATGCACGATAGCGGCGCTTCGCCTCAGGAACGGAGTACTCGCCCTCCCCTGCCGCGCGATACCAGTTGACCAACGTCCTGTCGAATACCTGCTGGGCCGTCCCGATGAGGCCAAGAAGCTCCTCCGAGGAGACATCAATACCCAACCGCGCGATGAATTGCCGGAGAACACTTTGGTAAAACGCTTCGGTGTCAACGATGACGCCATCCATATCGAAGATGACGGCCTTAAAAGGGAATTCGGTATCCATAACACTGACTGTCCTTCCGCGCCCTGGACCCGGGCGCATCGGGGAAGTCGGCATCACATCGTGAAGGTATAGCGCGATCCGATAATGAACTGCTTGCCCACGTAGAGAGGCTTTCCAAACTGGTCGTGATAGTGCCCGAGAAGGTAGAAAAGCGGCTCTCCGATGGGGACGTTCAAAAGCTTTGCCAAGCGATCGTCAGCGAGCATGATGTTGAGCGACTGCGCACTGCCTCGGACCGCATGCCTGTCTGTCTTCTCGGCGATGATGTCGAACAGCGATGAGTCGTCCAGAGGCGCGCTCTCCAAAAACTCCAAGCCAGGCGCAGCGAACAAATTGGACTCGACCATGAGCGGTTGCCCGTCGGCGGTGCGAACGCGATCAATGGAAATAACCTGCTCCACGTCCGGACCGAAGAACGGCCGCTCTTCCTCTGGAACCGGCTCGACAGCGCGCGAAAGCAATGCAGCGCCGGGAACAACCCCGTTGGCACGACATGACTCAGAAAAACCCATGACCTTTGAACTGCGATCGTCCCGGATCTTTCGAGAGGGCTCACTCTGGCAGACGAACGTACCCTTACCCTGTCGCTTGGACAAGAGCCCGTCCTCAACAAGAAGTTCGATTGCCTTTCGTACGGTAATCCTGCTCACAGAATACAGCTGACTCAGCTCGGGCTCGGGGGGAATCTTTTGTCCAACCCGATAGATGCCGTTTTCAATCGTTGTCTTCAGATCGTTCGCAACCTGTTGGTACAGAGGTGTCGAAGAATCCTCAAGCAGCTTGGCACCCATAGCGCAACGTTCCCTTCAGCGGTATGCCAACTAACACGTTATATACATTATAGGATGACTTCATAAGAATGCGGCAGCAAGGTTCGTTCACGGAAGATTGAACCTTGCCGCCGCATCACCCTACGCAATCACGGTAAGGGGCAAACCGGTATTGGTGCTAGGCGAGGACGCCCGTGAAGGCACCGAGCACGCCAACCACCATAGTGATGATGATGAGAACCATCGGGCTGACCTTGTGGCTCAGCGCCCAGTAGTACAGACCGAGAGCGATAAGAGCAAGCATACCGGGGAGGATGCCGTCAAGGACGCTCTGGATGGTCTGGACACTCTCGCCCTGACCGAACTCGATCGGAATGGAAACCGAGGTCATCGTGACGGTCATAGCGCCGATAACCATGACGCCGATGATTCCCGCCGCATAGATGACCTTGTCCATGAGCCCGCTCTCCTGGGCCTTCGTCAGGAAGGAGACGCCAAGCTCATAGCCCTTGTGCGCACCGATGATACGCGTGAGGAACGTCGGGATGTTGTAAATGAGCAGAAACGCAATCGGGCCAAAGGGGTTGCCGTTGACAGCAAGGCTAATACCCACCGCAGCGGCAATCACGCGCAGCGTTCCCAAAAAGAGCGAATCACCGATGCCGGACAGCGGTCCCATGAGCGCCGCCTTTACCTGGTTGATTGCCTCGGGCGCCATCTCACCTTTCGCAACGCGCTCCTCCATCGAAGCGACGACGCCGCCCACGAACGGTGCGAAGTACATGGTGATGTTGAAGAACTCGAGATGGCGCTGCAGAGCCTCGGAATAGCCCTTGGGGTCGTTCTTGTAGATCTTCTTCAGCAGCGGGTTGAGCATGAGGCAGAAGGGGACGCTCATCTGCTTCGGGTAGTTCCAGGAGTACTCCATGCCCAGGGCACCCGGGTTCACCGCCATGCGGGTGAGATCTTGTTTGGTAATATCGCCCTGGTAGGCATCCTGCGTCGCCTGGTCGTTCATCTTAGAAGTCATCGTCATCGCCTCCATCTACACCCGCAGCTGCTGCAGCGACCATCGGGCGCTCCTCGAGGAAGTCGAGCTTCTCGATAGCGATGACGACGGCGAAGATGGCAACGGCGAGAACGGAAAGGTTAAGGTAAGCAGCCAGCGCAAAGCCCGCAACGAAGAACGGGATTAGCTTCTTGTTGACGATCATGCGCATGAGCATCGCGAAGCCCATGGCGGGAAGGATGCCAGCAGCGATACCCAGGCCGTCGAACACGAACGACGGTACAGAGTTGAGCGCAGCAGTAACGGCCTCAGAGCCGAGGTAGAACGCGAAAAACGTCAGCGTGAAGGTCCAGATGGTCTTACCGAAGAGGCCGAGCAGCACATAGGTGAGCTTGATCTTGCCGTCGTTCCCCTCTTCTGCACCACGATCGGCCAGAGGAAGGATGAGCGGAAGAATCGCATAGAACACGTTCTTGATGCCGAGCGCTGCAAGACCGATAGGCATCGCGAGAGCGTAAGCCGCCTCAAGGCCAGATCCGGTGGAAATGGCAAACGCGGTCGCAAGAACGCCGCCGGTGATGACATCGGGCGGAATGTAGGCGCCGACAGAGATTGCGCCCATGAACAGGAGCTCGAGATTCGCTCCGATGATAAGACCCGTCTCGAGGTCGCCCAGCACGAGGCCCACAAGCGGACCGAGCACGATGGGGCGCTGAAGGTAGCTGGTTCCAAGTGCGGTGTCGAGCGTGCCAAAGGCCGCGACAAGACCGACCAGCAAAGCCTGCATCAGCATGGCTTTCTCCTTTCAACAAAATTGCTTTACTTGAAGAGTCAGAGAGAAAGAGATGCGGTCGGGCGCGGGGAGATCATGACGCCCGACCGCCGTGAGGTGCTAGAGAAGCGGGATGACGTTTGTCTTTGAATCCGCTGCCATGGGGCGAATCTCGCACTCAACGCCGCGGGCATCGAGCTCGCGTAGCATCTCAATCTCGTCAGGCTCCAAGAAGATCTGGCGACTCACCTGCTTGGTGGTAGCGCTCTCCTTGGTGTTGCCCAGGTTGATACTCGTGATGGCGGGGCAACCATCTGCCAGGCGCTTTGCATCGGCAATGGTCTGAACGACTACGATAAGCTTGTACTTATCGGTCACACCGCTATTGATAGCCGTGATGGAATCGGCGATGTTCTTCATGACGAGCTTGCAGCCCGCCGGCTTGCCGAGCTTGAGCGTGGTCTTCCACACCGGATCGTTTACCACCGTGTCACTCGCGACAAGAATGCAATCCGCACCGATGCCGTTGACCCACGATACGGCAACCTGACCATGAAGCAGGCGATGGTCGACGCGTACGAGTTTGATCATGAGGACCCTCCTCTCGTTTAGAATTCCTCATCCTCATCTGCAGCGGCGCGGAGTTCGTCGTTGCAATAGCGGGGCTTGATATCGTCCGATGCGAGCACCGAGCGAATGAGCGCCGCGGTGTCAGGCTCGGGCGAGAGAAACAAGGCGATGAGCATCGGCAGGTTCATTCCGGCAACGAGATGGACCCGCGGATGGCTGGGCAGCGCATTGAGGAATTCGTTATTCACGCTGCCACCGAAGATATCCGTGCACACCACGATGTCGACGTCTTCCGGCTCCTGGTCCAAGGCATCCTGGACAAGAGCATGGATATCACTCGCCCCATCGACAAAAGCGCATATCGTACTGATACCCTCTTGCGCGCCGAAGACTAACTCGAGGCTTTCGCGAATGCCTGCCGCGAAGTGTCCGTGGGTAGCCAGGATGAAATGCCGCATGCAAGGCACCTCCCCCATCTGTTAATACGAGAACTGACGATAGTAGCGACGATACGCGAGGTTGTGCTTGGTCTCGGTCTCGTAGTGCTTGGACAGACGCTCGTGAAGAGTCGCGGCAGCGATGATCGGAGAGACCAGAGGACGGAACTCCGGATCGAGTCCATCGATGGCAAACTCCGCGGTATCGATGACGGCGAACTTATCCGTGTACTGACGGCAGAAGGTCTCAACACGGTTGTCGAGCTCGCGGCACTCGTCCTCGCCCTTGGTGAGAATCACCGGCACGCCGGGCTCGACGAGCTCGAGGGTGCCGTGGAAGAACTCGGCAGAGGTGACGGCACGGGTGCGGATCCACTGCATCTCCTCGAGGACACACATGGAGAACAGCACGTTCTCACCCCAGAGGGCGCCCGAAGCGATAAAGATGGTGTAGGGCTCGTGCGCAAACTGACGCGCGATCTCCTCGGCACGGGGCTCGAACTTGATGCGGATGTCCACGAGGTCGTGGAAGATGTTCTTCGTCTGGGCGATGAAGTCGTCATAGCGATCAAAGTCACCGCGCAGGTTGAGGAGGCGCAGCGCAAAGGCATCGAACAGCAGATAGGTGAAGTCGCAGCGGCCCGTGGCAACGGGGGCAGCGATGACCTTGGTGGCGAGCTTGCCAAGCGGGGTGTCGTTGCGCGTGAAGGCGACGACGCGAATGCCCTGGTTGACGATCGTATCGACGGCGCGGACGATCTCCTTGGTATCGCCGGAGGCGGAGGCAGTCACCACAAGGGAATTCTTCTTGAGGCGGTTGTTGCCAAGGACGTTGAACTCGGCGGCGTTGATGAGGTGAACCTCAACCTCGGAGTACTTGTTCATGAAGTAGCGCACCATGTCGAGCTCGTCATAGGTGCCGCCGATACCGAGCAGGAAGATGTTCTCATACCCCTGCTCGTGGATCTCATCGGCAACTGCCTTGGCCTCGGCGCATGCCGCGACCGTAGCATCACCGTCCCTGAGATACTCATTGATGTCGAATTTGGACAACTGGATGGTCTCGAGTTCTGCCATAGTGTTCCTCCTTTGGAACAGTCGTTATATGACGATATGAACTATAGCAGCTCAATAATTGAAACGTCTTATAACATCTTACTTACCGGTGAACGGTCGATATTTGTCTGCAGACGTTATATGTTGTCTTATATTAGAGATACCAGTGACGGCATGAACACCTGGAAGCGAATAAAGCGGCGGCACCGTCTCCAGTGCCGCCGCCCCTGCATCAGCCTATGTAGCGCCGTTTACTTGCGGTGCGCGCGATAGAACTCGATGAGCGACTTGGTGGACGCATCCTGCTCCGCGAGCGCAGCGTCGTCGTGGAACGCAGGCGTAATCTGCTTGGCAAGCTGCTTGCCGAGCTCGACGCCCCACTGGTCGTAGGAGTCGATGCCCCAGACCGTGCCCTCGACAAAGGTGATGTGCTCGTACACGGCAATGAGCTCGCCGAGCGCGTAGGCGGTCAGACGGTCGCCAAAGATCGAGGTGGTCGGGCGGTTGCCGGTGAAGACGCGTGCGGGCACGATCTCCTCGGGCGTGCCCTCGGCACGGACCTCGTCGGCGGTCTTACCAAAGGCGAGCGCCTTGGTCTGGGCGAGGAAGTTGCCGAGGAACAGCTCGTGCACATCCTGGTCGCCGTCGGTGTAGGGGTTCTCGGTGTTCACGAAGGCGATGAAATCGGCCGGGATCATGGCCGTGCCCTGATGGATGAGCTGGTAGAAGGCGTGCTGGCCGTTGGTGCCGGGCTCGCCCCAGAAGATCTCACCCGTGTCGCAGGTAACCGGCGTGCCGTCCCAGCGGACCTGCTTGCCGTTGGACTCCATGGTGAGCTGCTGGAGGTAGGCCGGGAAGCGGTGCAGGTACTGGTTGTAGGGCAACACCGCGTGGCTCGAGACGCCAAAGAAGTTGCGGTACCACACGTTCAGCATGCCCATGAGCGCGACGGCGTTCTGCTCGAGCGGGGTGTTCTGGAAGTACTCGTCGATGGCGTGGAAGCCGGCGAGGAACTCCTCAAAACGCTCGGGGCCATACACGACGATGAGCGAGAGACCCACGGCGGAGTCGACCGAGTAACGGCCGCCGACCCAGCTCCAGAAGCCAAAGGCGTTCTCGGGGTCGATGCCAAAGTCGGCCACGAGGTCAAGCGCGGTGGAGACGGCGACGAAGTGCTTAGCGATGGCCTCAGCGTTTTGCGCGTCGGAGCCGTCGATGGCACCCTGCTCGGCCAGCCGCTCGAGCATCCAGGCCTTCACCTCGCGCGCGTTGGTGAGCGTCTCCAGCGTGGTGAACGTCTTAGAGACGATGATGACGAGCGTGGTCTCGGGATCGAGCCCCTTGACCTTCTCGGCCATGTCGTTGGGGTCGATGTTGGAGATGTAGCGGCAGTCGATGCCGGCGTCGGCAAAGGGCTTGAGCGCCTCGTAGACCATGACCGGGCCGAGGTCGGAGCCACCGATGCCGATGGAGACGAGGTGCTCGATGCGCTTGCCCGTGACGCCCTTCCACTCACCGGAGCGGACCTTCTCGGCAAAGGCGTACATGCGGGAGAGCTCGTGGCGAACGTCTGCCACGGCGTCCTGACCATCGACCATGATGGTACCGATCTCGCTCTCCGGGCGACGGAGCGCGGTGTGCAGCACGGCACGGTCCTCGGTGGTGTTGATATGCACGCCGGCGTACATCTGGTCGCGGCGCTCCTCGACGTTCGTGGCACGTGCAAGGTCGCAGAGCAGCTTCACCGTCTCGTCGGTCACGAGATTCTTGGAGAGGTCAAAGCGCAGGTCGTTCACGTCAAAGGTGAGCTTCTCAACGCGCTCGGGGTCGGCGGCAAACCAATCTTTAAGGCTGATGCCGTCACGCTGAAGGGCCTTGTAATGAGCCTTCAGGGCCGCCCAAGCCTCCGTCTGGGTGGCATCGATCGGTGCGGGAACACAGGACATATGATCCTCCCTTGCTACGGGTCTTTTCTGCCGGAAAGCGGCGCGAAGACGCCTCGTTGCATAGACGTCCCCATTCTAGCGCATGTGCGGACAAGATAGGCCGCGTTACCGGATTGACCTTGTCCGGTCGAGCGTCTATTATCGAACATACGTTCAGTGTGAGGAGGTGCCCCGTGGTAGAGACCGTGCCTGTGCCTATGCCTGTGCCAGACGCCGACGAGCCGCTTGATACGGATGCGGACGAGCGCTGCTACCTCTGCATCGACCTCAAGACCTTCTATGCGAGCGTCGAGTGCGCCGATCGCGGGCTCGACCCGTTCACCACCAACCTCGTGGTGGCCGACCCCAGCCGCGGCAACACGACCATCTGCCTCGCCATCACGCCGGCGCTAAAGAAGCTCGGCATCCGCAACCGCTGCCGCGTGTTTGAGATTCCCGACGAGATCCTCGCCACCACCATCATGGCGCGTCCGCGCATGCGCCACTACATGGAGGTATCGGCCAAGATCTATGGCACGTACCTGGAATACGTGAGCCCCTCAGACATCCACCCCTACTCCATCGACGAGTGCTTTATCGATGCCACGCCCTACCTCGGGCGCTACGGGGTGGAGCCGCGCGCGTTTGCCGAGATGCTCATGGCGCGCGTGCGCGACCGCTTCTCCATCTGCGCCACGGCGGGTATCGGCCCCAACCTCTTTCTCGCCAAGGTCGCGCTCGACATCACCGCCAAGCACGTGCCGGACAACATAGGCGTGCTAACCGAGGAGAGCTTCCGGCGCGAGATCTGGCCCCACCGCCCCATCACCGATATCTGGGGCATCGGACCGGGAATCGCGGCGCGCCTCGCCAAGTACTACGTGTACGACCTCATGGGCGTGGCAGCGCTCGACGAAGAGATTCTTTATCGCGAGCTCGGCGTCAATGCCGAGTACCTGATCGACCACGCCTTTGGGCGCGAGCCCACCACGATCGCCGACATACAGGCCTACCGGCCGGACGAGAGCTCCTACGTGAACGGGCAGGTCCTGCCGCGCGACTACACCCATGATGAGGCGCATCTGGTGCTGCGCGAGATGGTGGACGCCTCGGCCCTCGAGCTCGTAGAGCGCGGCGAGGTGTGCGACCACATCTCGCTCTATGTGGGCTACGCCCGCGCAGACCTTGTCGGAGCGGGGTCCGGGGGCGCGCGCGACGGGGGCGGTCCGGGCGATGGCGCGATGGCGCCTGTACCGGGCACCAATGCGAGCGAGGTCTTTCGCGGCGAGCACGGCACACGGCGGGTAGGCGCGCACGGGCAGTTTGGGCACGCGGGCGGGTCGCGCAAGATCGGCGAGCGGACCAACTCGCGCAGAAAGCTCCTCGCCCACTTCGAGCGGCTCTGGGCAGAGACGGTCGACCCCGCGCGGCGGATACGACGTATCAACGTTGGCCTCGGCAACCTCATGCCCGAGGAGTTCGCGACCGTCGACCTCTTTACGGATACGCAGGCAGACGCGCGCGAGCACGACCTTGCAAGCGCCGTCGTGGCCGTAAAAAGCAAGTTTGGCAAGAACGCCCTCGTGCGCGGCATCAGCCTGACCGATGCCGGCACCGCTCGCGAGCGCAACGAGCAGGTGGGAGGACACCATGAGTGAGAGGCGCCTGACCGCAAGCGGGCGCGCGCGAGCCGACCGCGCGGCCCAGTTCATGCCCTTCGCGGCGCTGAGAGGCTACTACGAGCTTGTGCGTGCCCAGGAGCGTGTTATCGAGCCCCGCCACGAGCTCACCGACGAGGAGGCGCGTTCCCTCTCCGATACCCTCGTCGGCCTCGCGCGCGGTCAGGTGGTGCGCGCCGTCTACTACGACCGCGACGCCTACGTCGAGCTCACCGGGTGCGTGGCGCGCATAGACCTTATCTACCGAACCCTTACCATCGTCGAGACGACCATCGCCCTCGACGACCTGCGCGAGCTCGAGGTCGTAGCCTAGCGCGCGTTGGGGTATCGTTCTTGGGGAACCACTACGTCGAGGAGGCCCTTATGAACGACTTCAACTTCTACTCCCCCACCCGCTTTGTCTTTGGACGCGGCGCCTGCGACCGCACGGGCGAGACGCTCGCCGCACAGGGGTGGAAGCGCGTGCTCGTGGTGTACGGCCAAGGGTCGGTCGTGCGAACCGGCACGCTCGAGCGCGTGCTCAGCTCGCTGGATGCGGCAGGCATTGCCCACGCAGAGCTCGGTGGCGTGCGCCCCAACCCTGAGGTCGCCCTCGTGCGCGAGGGCATCGCGGAGGCGCGCAGCGAGTCGGTCGACGCCGTAGTCGCCGTGGGAGGCGGGTCTGTCATCGATACCGCGAAGGCCATCGCGCTCGGCGTGCCCTACGAGGACGACGTGTGGGACTTCTTCTGCAAGCGCGCCACCGCAACGCGCGCCCTCCCCGTGGCGGCGGTGCTCACTATCCCCGCCTCGGGCTCCGAGGCGTCGGACTCGTGCGTCATCTCAAACGACGAACTAGGCATGAAGTGCGGCGTCAACACCGACCTCAACCGTCCTGCCGTGGCCATCATGGACCCCGAGCTCACCTTCACGCTGCCGGCGTACCAGACCGCCGCGGGCATCACCGATATGATCAGCCACGTGATGGAGCGCTTCTTCTCGGGGCAGCCCTCCGTGCCCGTGACCGATTACATCGCCTGCGGGCTCATCCGCGCGGCGATGGAGGCGGCTCCCCGCGTCATGGAGGACCCGCGCGACTACGACGCGCGCGCGAGCCTCATGTGGGTGGGCACGCTCGCACACAACGGACTCGCAGGTTGCGGCCTCAACGTCCCCGGCGCGCGCGACGGCGACTGGACGTGTCACGGGATGGAACATGAGCTCTCCGCCCTCGACACCTCCATCACCCACGGCGCGGGCCTTGCGGTCGTCTTCCCCGCGTGGATGCGCTACGTATGGGGCGCGCACCCCGAGCGCTTCCTGACGTTTGCCAAGGAGGTCTTTGGCATCGAGCCTGTCGACCCCGAGGTGGATGATCTTTCCGACATCGATGAGGACATCACGCCCGAGCGTGCCGTAGCCGATGCGGTGGAGGCGGCGATCGACGAGCTGCAGGACTTCTTTGTCTCGCTCGGCATGCCCCGCACCTTGGGCGAGCTCGGCATCACCGAGGGCGACATCGACCGGCTGCTCGAGGGCCTCAAGGTAACGCGCGGCGAGCGCTTTGGCACATTTGCCACCCTCACGCTCGAGGATGCGCGCGCCATCTACCAAAGCGCGCTCTAGGACACCGGCGCAGCGCCGGCGACGCCAAAACGGCGCAACAAGGCGTTGACACCTCTTGTGCAGCGAGACGGATTATGAGAGCGTTGGGGAGCAAACGCTCGGGGAAGGGGGAAGCCATGCATCGTTCGACCATTACGCGCCGCGGCCTTGTCGCCATGGGCGGAGTCGCCGCCACCGGCCTCCTTGCAGGCTGCGATATGTTGGAGAGCGTCCTGCCCGAGCGCGGCGAAACGCCCGAGATCTCCGACCACCCCGGTACGGAGGAGACCCCTGCCGAGCCTGAGCCTGAACCCGAGCCCGAGCCTACGCTCGCCGAGCGCACGCTTGAGAAGATGACGCTCGAGCAGAAGGTCGCCCAACTCTTCTGCGTCACGCCCGAGAAGCTCACCGGCGCCTCCGTGGCGACGGTCGCCGGTTCCATGACGGCCGAGGCCCTCGGGCGCATCCCGGTGGGCGGCCTCATCTACTTCGCCCAGAACCTCACCGGTGCCCAGCAGGTCCGCGACCTGCTCTCCGGCACCGACGAGCTCTGCCGCGCCGCGGGTGCCGGCATCCCGCCGTTCCTCGGCGTCGATGAGGAGGGCGGCACACTCGTCGCTCGCGTCGCCAAGTCGGGGCTCTTCGACGTGCCCACGTTCCCCAACATGGCAGAGATCGGTGCCACGGGTGACCCCGCCCGGGCGGCGGAGGTCGGCACGTCCATCGGCACCTATCTGCGCGACATCGGCTTCAACCTCGACTTCGCCCCCGATGCCGACGTCCTCACCAACCCCAACAACACCGCCATCGGCGTGCGCTCCTTTGGGTCTGACCCTGAGCTCGTTGCCTCGATGGTCTCCGCAGAGGTTGAGGCCATGCTCGAGACGGGCACCCTCCCCTGCGTCAAGCACTTCCCCGGCCACGGCGACACCGCCGGCGACTCTCACACCGGTGCCGTCTACGCCGAGCGCTCCCGCGAGGAGATCGAGTCCTGCGAGTTCGCCCCCTTCCGTTCCGCGATCGAGGCCGGCTGTCCCTTCGTCATGGTCGGCCACATCGAGACCCCCAACTTCGCCGCCGACGGACTGCCCGCATCGCTCTCGCAGGTGATGATCACCGACGTTTTGCGCGGCGAGCTCGGCTTCACGGGCGTTATCATCACCGACTCGTTCTCCATGGGCGCCATCACGCAGAACTTCGGTCCGGCGGACGCCGCAGTGCGCTTCTTCCAGGCAGGCGGCGACATGCTCCTCATGCCCGAGGATCTCAACGCCGCATACCAGGGCGTCCTCGATGCCGTCAACGCCGGCACCATCACCAAGGAGCGCATCGACGAGAGCGTCCTGCGCGTTCTTACCGTAAAGGAGCAGGCGGGCATCCTCGCCTAGGCGCGCAGCCTTCTCAGCTCCGCAATCTCGCGCACATAGCCATCGAGGTCGTTGGGCGTCTCCAAAATGAACGGGAGATGCGCGAGCGCAGGGTGGTTCACCACGGCGGCAAGCACATCCCAGCCGCCGCCCAGCTCGGCGCTGCCCAGATAGCCCTCGCCAAGGCAGGCATGCCGGTCCTTGTGCGCACCCACCGGGTTCTTGGAGTCGTTGAGATGCACCGCGCAGAGGCGCTCGAGCCCCACCACGCAATCGAACTCAGAAAGCACGCCGTCCAAGTCGTGCACGATGTCATAACCCGCATCGCTCACGTGGCATGTATCGAGGCAGACGCCAAGGTTTCCCGCGAGCTCGGGGCGGGCCGTCTCCACGCGCTCGATGATGGTGGCGAGCTCCTCAAAGCGGCTCCCCACCTCAGTTCCCTTGCCCGCCATGGTCTCAAGAAGCACGCGCGTGCGCATGCCCTCAAACATCACCTGACAAAGCACGTCGGATATGAGCTCGATGCCACGCTCCACGCCCTGGCCCACGTGCGCGCCGGGATGGAAGTTGTAGTACATCCCCGGCAGCGCCTCCATGCGGCGGAGGTCCTCGCCCATGGCCTCGAGCGCAAACTCGCGTGCCCGCTCCTTAGCGGAGCACGGGTTGTACGTGTAAGGGGCATGCGCCACGAGCGGGCCAAAGCCGTGCTCGTCCATAAGGTTGCGCAGGCGCGCGATATCCTCCAGATCGAGCTCGCGCACGCTGCCGCCGCGCGGGTTGCGCGTGAAGAACGCAAAGGTATTGGCGCCGATCGATAACGCCGTGCGCCCCATGGTCTCAAAGCCCTGGCTGATGGAGAGATGGCATCCTACATAGAACATGGCAGATCCTTAATCTCTGTTTCTAGCGATCGCGCCGCGCAAGCAGGCGCAGCGCCGCACCCACCGGTCCCGGCGTGAGACGGCGGCGCACGTCATCCAAGCGGTCGGGAATCTCTATGTGCTGCGGGCAATGCCGAGCGCACGCACCGCAGCGGATACAGTTGGTCGCGAGCTTGGGGTGCCCGCTTCTGATGGCGGACGCCGTGAAGTACTGCGCCACGCCCGTGAACCAGCTGTGCGCAAACGAGGCGTTATACGCCGAAAAGCAGCCCGGGATGTTGATTCCCTGCGGGCAGGGCATGCAGTAGTTGCAGCCCGTGCAGGGCACGCGGTTGGCCCGCTCAAAGACAGCGCGAACCCTGTCGATAACCGCATGCTCCTCCTCGGTAAGCCCGCCCGCGAGCGCACGGGAGGCGGTACGGGCGTTCTCATCCACCTGCTCGGGCGACGCCATGCCCGAGAGCAGCATCGTCACCTCGGGGTGGGCCCACACCCAGACGAGCCCCCAGGCGGCGGGTGTGTCGAGCACGTCGGTTCTCGCCCCCTCGAGGATGCGCTTGGCATCGGGCGGCAGCTTGCCCGCGAGCCTGCCGCCCAGAAGCGGCTCCATCACAAACACCGCGAGCCCGCGCGCCGCAGCCGCCTTGAGGCCGGCCGTGCCTGCCTGGTAGTTCTCGCCGGCGTAGTTGTACTGGATCTGGCAGAAATCCCACGCAAAAGCGTCGAGCAGCGTCGTGAAGTCACCGGCGCTGCCGTGATAGGAGAAGCCGATGGCGCCGATGCGCCCCGCCTCCTTTTGGCGCGCGATCCACGCCTCGATGCCGAGTGCGCACAGGCGCTCCCACTGGGCAGGGCTCGTCACGTTATGGATGAGGTAGTAGTCGACGCGGTCCGTGCGCAGGCGGCGCAGCTGCTCAGAGAGGAAGCGGTCGAAATCCTCCGGGCGCTTGCACGACCCGTGCGGGAGCTTCGTTGCGAGAAACACCTTATCGCGCAGACCCAGGCGCTCGAGCGCGGCGCCCACGCACGCCTCGTTTCCCGGGTAGAGGTAGGCCGTATCGAGGTAGTTAATCCCGCGCTCGACCGCGCGCGCGATAATGGCCTCGGCAGCGCGGGCATCGGGCCGCCCCGGCACGGTGGCGGGAAAGCGCATGCATCCCAGGCCGAGGGCGGAGATGCGGTTGTTGGTCTTGGGGTCGGTGCGGTACTGCATAGCCCTCCTCGGACGACGGACGTCGCCCGCAAGTGTACCGCGCGGTGCAACACGGGCACAAGGCGCGCATGGCCGCAGGGGTACAGGGCCGCGCAGCCCTACAGCTGGAGGTCCTCCTCTGCGGAGACCTCGTCCGCGGCATCCTCGAGCGCGTGCGCCCAGTCGGACGCCAGAAGCGCCGCGATACCTCCCGCCATGAGCACGCCGGCAGCGATGATCGACATGTCCCTCCCCTTTCGTCGCATGCATCTAGGCTAGCGCGCGCCCAACAGGGGCCCGCAAGCGCACCGTAAGCCCCGTGCAAAGGCACGGCGTTTGTCTCGCCGGGCGGTTCTGGGGGATAATGCAGAGCGCGACCCCGCACGGGCGGGGCGCGTACAGAAAGGCGGCTTCGTGAAGGTCACGATCTACACCGACGGCTCGGCGCGCGGCAACCCCGGCAACGGCGGGTTTGGCGCGATACTCTCCTACACCAACCGCGCGGGAGAGACCTTCACGCGCGAGCTCTCGGGCGGCTACCGCCTCACCACCAACAACCGCATGGAGCTCATGGCGGTCATCGTGGCGCTCGAGACGCTGAACCGTCCCTGCGAGGTCGAGGTCCATTCCGACTCGCAGTATGTGGTCAACGCCTTCAACCAGCACTGGATCGAGGGCTGGATCCGCCGCGGATGGAAGACCGCAAACAAAAAGCCCGTCAAAAACATCGACCTCTGGCAGCGCCTCATCGCCGCCAAGGAGCCGCACACGGTCACGTTCACGTGGGTGAAGGGCCATGCCGGCCACCCGGAGAACGAGCGATGCGACGAGCTCGCAACGACCGCCGCGGATTCGGGTAGACTGAGCGAAGACACCGGCTTTACCGCAGACGACGCGGACTGACAGGCAGGGGCCGGCGGGATCGAGACCGAACGGGGGTTCATCCATGCTTCGCATCGCCACCATCGGCACCAGCATGATCACGAGCGACTTCATCGAGGTCGTGAACGACAGCGCAAACGCCGTCTTTGTGGGCACGCTCTCACGCAACGCCGAGCGAGCGGCGAGCTTCACCGCCGAGCGCGGCGGCACGCTCCCCTTCAGCGACCTAGGCGAGCTTGCGGCGAGCGACGCGGTGGATGCCGTCTACATCGGCAGCCCCAACGCCCTCCACGCCGAGCAGGCGCTCGCCTGCATCGCGGGCGGCAAGCACGTGATGGTGGAGAAACCCCTCGGTGCGAACGAGCACGAGGCAAAAGCGGTGCTCGACGCGGCGCGCGATGCGGGCGTTGTCGCACTTGAGGCCATGCGCCCGGTACACGACCCCGCCTTTTGGGCGGTGCAGGGCGCGCTCGGCGAGCTCGGCCGCATCCGCCGCGCGGACCTGCGCTTTGGCAAGTACTCCTCGCGCTATGACGAGATTCTTGCTGGACGGCAGACCAACATCTTTGACTGTCGGATGGCGTCGGGCGCGCTTATGGACATCGGCGTGTACTGCGTCGAGGCGCTCATCGCCCTCTTTGGCAAGCCGGACGCCATAACCTGCACGCCCGTTCTGCTCGACGAGGACACGCGCGGGCTCACCGCAGGCGCGCTCGACGGAGCGGGCACCATCGTCGCCCGCTACCCGCACATGTCCGCCACGCTGAGCTACGCCAAGATCACCAACGACAACCTCCCCTGCCAGGTCGAGGGCGAAGAGGCGACGCTGAGCTTTGCGGGTGTATCCGTCCCCGTGCAGACGCGCATTGACTACCGCGGCCGGGCGCTGCGCGGCGCCGCCAAGGAGGTGCGTCCCGCCGAGGGCGCGCACAGCCGCGAGCTTGAACTCCCCGGCTGTGCAAATACCATGGCGTACGAGCTCGCCGACTTTGCGGCGGCGGTGGAGGCGGTGCGGGCGGGTGCGGACCCGCTCGAGGCGGCAGCCGGACCGTTTGGGACCGTTGGGTACTTCCGCGAGGTGACTCTCGCCTCGATCGCCCTTATGGACGAGGCGCGCCGCCAGGCGGGCATCGTCTTTCCCGCAGACGTCCGCTAAAGAGTGCTACCGATTGGAGGCATTATGGGAATCTGGGACCGCCTTCGCGAGAACCCGTTCGTGAACCCCGCGGCGGCTGCCGATAACGGGGACAACCCCGCTGATGCGCGCAGCCCCCTCGAGCAAGACCTTATCGAGCGCCTGCAAGGTGAGCTCGAGGTGGCCGAGCCGCCCTGTCGCCGCTTCTACCTGCGCTTCACCGGGCGCGTGCAAGGCGTGGGCTTTCGGTGGAACAACGCCGGCATCGCAAACGACCTCGGCCTTACCGGTTGGGTCGAGAACCTGCCCGACGGCTCGGTCGACATGGAGATCCAAGGGCCGCCTGCCGGCATCATCCGGCATCTCGACACCCTGCACAACAACTACCGGCGCCTGCGCTGCCGCATCTGGTTGGAAGAGCTCGTCGAACAGCCGCCTAAGGCAGACGAGAAGGCCTTCCGCATGGCGAATTAGCGCTCATTTGCGCTCATTTGGGGACGGGTTCAAAGTATGCAGACGTGATTGCATAAAACGACCCCGCCTCTGCACATCACCCGACGTGCACATTTGGGGACGGTTCGAAATGAGCAGGTAGGGCAGTTGCCCTGCTTATTCCGACCCCGTCCCCAAATGAGCATCCAAACAAGAAACGACCGCCCCGCGATGCGGAAGCGGCCGTCGATGCATATGTGACATGCAACGCAAATGCGCTACTCGACAACCTCGACGAGCTCGATGTCGAAGTTGAGGTCCTTGCCGGCAAGCTCGTGGTTAGCATCGAGCTTAACGCCCTCGGAGCTGACCTCAATGACCGTAACAGGCACGGGCTGGCCGCCGGGGCCGGAGAGGAACAGGCGGTCGCCGACGTTAATCTGCTCGATATTGGGCACCTGGGCCGCCGGGAAATCGAGCACGAGGTCGTCACGGCGCTCGCCGTAGGCCTCCGCCGCCGGGATGTGAACGGTCTTCTTCTCGCCGACCACCATGTCGAGCACGGCAGCGTCGAAACCGGCGATCATCTGGTGCGCGCCGCAGGTGAACTCGATGGGCTCGCCGCGATCGTAGGAGCTGTCGAACTGCGTGCCGTCGTCGAGCGTGCCGCGGTAGTGCGCGCGGACCTTCTTACCCTGGTTGGACATGGGAACTCCTTTTCTACCGGATGGCGCGAATCCGGGTGGCGCGCACAGCCGGCTCGTTTGCAACAACAGCGTTCATTTTACCTGAGTAAAGGGATTATCAGGAGATGGGCGCGCAATCCCTTACAATTGGTGGCCTGACAAAGCCGGACAGGGCGGCGCGTCTGTGTGAGGAGGTGGCCGTGGCAACAACAACCCTTGAAGTGCGCACCCCCGCGGGCACCGTCCCGGTCACCGTGGTGCGCAAGCGCGTGAAAAACCTCAACCTGCGCGTCCACCGCGACGGCACCGTGAGCCTGAGCATCCCGATGCGCGCCCCTTACGCCGTAGCGCAGGACTTTCTTGACCGACGCGCCGGGTGGATCGCCGCGCACATCGAGCGCATGCGCGGGCGCGCCGACGCGCGGGAGCGCGCAAACGCAACCGCAGATGGGCTCGTCCCCCTCTGGGGGCGCCTTAAGCCCGCCCCGGGCGGTGCCAAGGAGATTGAGGCCCTGTACCGCCGCGAGGTCGCCCGGGCGCTTCCCGGCGCCATCGCGCGCGGTGAGGCGCGCGTGGGCGCCCATGCCGCCGGCTGGCAGATCCGGCGCATGACAAGCCGCTGGGGCTCGTGCACGCCGGCGCGCCGGACCATCCGCATCAACAGCGCCCTTGCCGCCTACCCGCCTGAGTGCCTCGATTACGTGGTTGTCCACGAGCTCACGCATCTACTGGAGCCGAGCCACAACGCCCGCTTCCACGCGCTGCTCGATCGGTTCTGCCCGCGCAACCGCGAAATCGCACGCATACTCAAGCGCCCCGCCGCAACGGTCGCCTCAAATCTTTTGGGTTAGAAAGCACTGGCACGGCCCTATCCGCTAAAGCCGACGCCCCGCATCCACTTACCGCGTGCGCTCGATCTCCACTGCCACGCTCTGGAGCGGAAGACCGATGGGCGCCCATGGCTTTTCGATCTTCAGGCGCACGGCAAGGAGCGTCGGATAGTCCGCGAGCAAGCGCTGGGCACACGCCTCTGCCGCCGCCTCGATGAGCTTGAAAGTGTGTGCGCGCAAAAAGGCGTCGATGGTATGGCAAACCTCGCCATAGTTGACTGAGAGGGTGAGGTCGTCTGCCTCCCCCGCTGCGCGCAGGCTGGTAAAGAGCGTCGCCGAGACCACGAACTTCTGGCCGAGCTCGTTTTCCGCCGGGTAGACGCCGTGGTTAGCGAAGACCTCGAGCCCACTGATGATGATCCGGTCCGCATGCTCGAGCGCTGCGGGATCGACCTTGGCGAGTTCGCGGCGTGTGGCAGGTAGACCTGCCTTTGCCCGTTGCGCAAGCGTCTTCTCCTCGCCCTCCGATGTGTCCTCCGGAAGATGTTTGTCCGCCATAATGCCTCTTTTCCGGACCACAGAAAGCAACGCTGTAGTCCCTTTAGCTTTTGTCCGAGTCTTTCTATACCCATTCAGGCCGACGTTGCAGGTTGCGATACACGCTCGTTCGGTACAAACCATGGGATTGGCACCGCGAACCAACCCGTCGGAAGGCAGCGGAATCCAAGCGTTCCTGATTCGCAGGCACCCTTTTGGGCAAATCATGAATAGATATCACACCTGAATCGCGAGATTCTTCTTCTCATCCGGCCACGAACAGGCCTCCCGCACCTCGGCCGGGCAGGCAAAGCACGGGCGCGACGCCTTGTCGGCGCGATAGAGCAGCCGCTCGAGAGGCTCTGCACCCTCGCGCAGGCGACGGTGCCCGCGGATAGCCCCCACAATCGCGCGCCGCTCGGAGGGCGAGAACGCCTCGTCCCCCGTAAGGCTCGCCAGAATCGTATCGGCAAGGCGCGCACCGACCTCCTCGTGCGGGGCGCCGAGCGTGTACTGAACGGGTTTTCCCACATCGTGCAGAAGGGCGGCCGCGTAGATGACCTCGCGGTCAATGCCCATCCCCTCTTCGAGATTCACGATCCACATGATGCGCGCGGTATCCATGAGGTGGCGGAGGTCGTGACGGCAGAAGACGCGGTCGCGCTCGAGTTCCTCGAGCCAGCGGTAGGCGCATCTAAACGTCGGGTGCATCCAGACCGCATCGACCTTTGGCATAAACGGCATACCGCGCTTGTGCTCACGTGCCGAAACCTTCATCTCACTCATCGCGCAACCCCCTTCTCGCGATGAAATACGACCGCGTGGCGATGCGCGCGGCCGCCCGTGCTACATAGAGTGGGTCGAATAGACCTCCTCGTCGCGCCAAGGAACCACGGCCTCCGCTAGGCTCACGCCCTTCTTGGCAGCAGCGGCCCGCGTGACGTTGAGATCGATCAGGCGCTGGTTGGAAGAACCATGGAACCTGAGGCTGATATCGTAGAGCTCCTGCACCCAGGGGCCGTCGACCAGGATGTCGATGCAGTCGAGCATACGGTCGGTGACCTCGGTATGGTGACGTCCGCCCGGCATAAGCACGTCGAGCGTGTCACCCGTAAAGCACCAGATGCTCTTCGCGGGCGCGCCGGACTCACCCCGCGGGAAGCGATCGCGCACGCGCTCGAGAAAGTCCACAAGACCGAGCTGGTTCTCGGGCTCCATGGGCTCGCCGCCGAGCACAGTGAGGCCGTCGCAGAACGGGTGGTCCAAGCTCTTTATAATCTGGTCCTCAACCTCGCGGGTGAAGGGCTCGCCCGCTTGGAAGCTCCACGCACCCGAGTTGAAGCATCCCGGGCATCCACGGCGGCAACCGGAGACAAAGAGCGACGTGCGCACTCCCTCGCCGTTGGCGATGTCTGAGTATTTGATCTCAGCGTAGTTCACGCCCGGTCATCCCCTTCTCTACGCTGTGGGAAACAGCGCTCATGGTCCGCTTTGAACTCCCGCACCCGGTCGATACGACCCTCGTCATCAAAATGAATGAGCGAGCAGCCGTCGAAGATGTAGGGTTCCTGCTCGGTTGCGGCAAACGTCCACGTAACTGTCACACTGCGTCCGTCCGCGGCGGGCACGACATCGTGGATGTCCCACACCGTCACGCGCTGCACCTCGAGCATGTGCGCAATCCAACGATGTAACTCGTCAGCGCCCTCATAAATGGTCCCGCAGCATTCCTCGTACCGACAACAGGACGAGAACAGCTCGTCGAAACGAGAGAAATCGCGCGTGAGCCACATGGCAAAGTAATCCTTAATTACCTCAGCTTGGAAAGAATCGGCCCTAGACGGAGCGCCAGAAATGACGGCCTCGAAGGGACGCTCGCGAAGGAATCGCTCAACACGCGTCTCGCCATCAGAAAGCAACCATGACCCTTCGGAAACCAGTTGGTAAAGCAAGTCCACGACGACACGATCGACAACAGCAGGCTCAAGCTCGGTCTTCGAGGGGTGGAATAGATGCTCATGATGGGCAATGCGATTCCGGCATTCATTGATCAAACGAATCCGAGCATCGAGCTGAGCACGGCTGGTCCCTCTGCGCCACGCACGTTGCAAATAAGGTATCCAAAGAACGCGCTCGTGCGCACGGTCTGAGAGATGAGCCCAAAAACCAAACGGCAAACGCGCAACAACACTGCTCAGAGATGCCGCACGGCTGCCCGCCGGAGTTGCGTCCTTGATTGCCTTTCGGTTCAATGCGTTGGCATCACGCACCATTCCAGAACGAGTCTTGCGAGGCAATGCTAGGTTAACGGGTGATTGCGCATCAAAAAGCCAGTTTTCGCCACCCAGCCACTGCTCGCACATCGTCTGGTTGTAAGCATTACGCAGGGCAACCTCAAAATACGAGATGTCCTTCATGAGCTCGGCGCCGAGATCGAGATTCCACTCATACAGCATCATCGCACGAGCATAATCCCCTTGGCAGACATCAAGATATCTTTTGAGACGCGGCTCAGAAAGCCACCTCTTCATCCATGCCGAAGGTGCATCATGCTCCTTATCGCTCAGAGTCATTTGCACCTCCAAAAAAACGATGCCCCGGTGACATGGAATCCAGCGGTCACACGGGGCTTGCATGTCTACTATACCCCGTCTCGCCCTTTCATAGGAAGAAAATTCAAGCTTCAGAAAAATCGTGAAGCTTCACGGTTGCTACAGATGCAGCACGCGGTCGCGGATCTCCTCGGTGCGGCCCTGGTTCCAGAACTGCGTGCCGATGTAGCCGCAGGTGCGACGCGCCACGTTCATCTTCTCCTGATCGCGGTTGTGGCAGTTGGGGCACTCCCACACAAGCTTGCCATCGTCCTCCACAATCTGGATCTCGCCGTCGTAGCCGCACACCTGACAGTAGTCGCTCTTGGTATTGAGCTCCGCGTACATGATGTTCTCGTAGATGTACTGCATGACGCGGATGACAGCCTTGAGGTTGTCCTGCATGTTGGGCACCTCGACATACGAGATGGCGCCACCCGGGGAGAGCGCCTGGAACTCGCTCTCAAACTTGAGCTTGTCGAAGGCGTCGATCTTCTCAGACACGTGGACGTGGTAGCTGTTGGTGATGTAACCCTTGTCCGTCACGCCGGGGATGATGCCAAAGCGGCGCTGCAGACACTTGGCGAACTTGTAGGTCGTGGACTCGAGCGGCGTACCGTAGAGCGAGTAGTCGATGTTCTCGGCAGCCTTCCACTCGGCGCACTTGTCGTTCATGCGCTGCATGACGGCGAGCGCGAAGTCGCGGCCGTACTCGTCGGTGTGGCTCACGCCCTTCATGTAGCGCACGCACTCGTAGAGGCCGGCGTAGCCGAGCGAGATAGTCGAGTAGCCGCCGTAGAGGAGCTTGTCGATGGTCTCGCCCTTGTCGAGGCGCGCGAGCGCACCGTACTGCCAAAGGATCGGCGCGGCGTCGGAGAGCGTGCCCTTCAGGCGCTCGTGACGGCAGCGCAGCGCACGGTGGCAGAGCTCCAGGCGCTCGTCAAAGATCTGCCAGAACTTGTCCTCGTCACGCGCGGAGGAGCAGGCCACGTCCACCAGGTTGATGGTGACGACGCCCTGGTTGAAACGACCGTAGTACTTGGGCCTGCCCGGCTCGTAGTTCTTGGCGCGGGCCACGTTGTCGTAGCCGTTGCCCGAGCGGTCGGGCGTGAGGAAGCTGCGGCAGCCCATGCAAGTGTAGACATCGCCCTCGCCCGGCTTCTCGCCCTTCGAGAGCTTGAGCTCGCGCATCTTCTTGGCGGAGATGTAGTCGGGCACCATGCGCTTGGCGGTGCACTTGGCCGCGAGCTGCGTGAGGTAGAAGTAGGGGCTGCCCTCGTAGACGTTGTCCTCGTCGAGCACGTAGATGAGCTTGGGGAACGCGGGGGTGATCCACACGCCGGCCTCGTTCTTGACACCCTCGTAGCGCTGGCGGAGCGTCTCCTCGATGATCATGGCCAGGTCGTGCTTCTCGGCCTCGGAGCGGGCCTCGCCCAGATACATGAAC
Organism: uncultured Collinsella sp.; assembly: GCA_949285915.1. Taxonomy (GTDB): domain Bacteria; phylum Actinomycetota; class Coriobacteriia; order Coriobacteriales; family Coriobacteriaceae; genus Coprousia. Next base: position 13,067 of record CASDZW010000003.1, on the reverse strand, counting down.
ACGGTTACGAACGGCGCCTGGCCGTTGGTGGTCATGAGGGTCACGACCTGGTACTGGATGGTCTGGACGCCGCGGCGGATCTCGTCGCGCAGGCGGTCCTCCACCACGCTCGCAATCTTCTCCTCGGGCGCGTCGACGCCGAGCTCGGCAAGCTCCGCCTCCACCTGACGGCGGATCTTCTGGCGCGAGACCTCAACAAAAGGCGCGAGGTGCGTAAGCGAGATGGACTGGCCGCCGTACTGGCAGGAGGCCACCTGGGCGATGATCTGCGTGGCGATGTTGCAGGCGGTCGAGAAGCTATGCGGGCGCTCGATGAGCGTACCGGAGATGACCGTGCCGTTCTGCAGCATGTCCTCGAGGTTCACGAGGTCGCAGTTGTGCATGTGCTGCGCGAAGTAGTCCGAGTCGTGGAAGTGGATGATGCCCTCGTTGTGCGCCTCGACGACCTCGGCCGGCAGCAGCACGCGGTTGGTAAGGTCCTTGGAGACCTCGCCCGCCATGTAGTCGCGCTGCACGGAGTTCACGGTGGGGTTCTTGTTGGAGTTCTCCTGCTTGACCTCTTCGTTGTTGCACTCAATGAGGGCGAGGATCTTGTCGTCGGTGGTGTTCTTCTGGCGCTTCAGGCTCTGCACGTAGCGGTAGATGATGTACTTGCGCGCGACCTCAAAGCGGTCGAGCTTCATGAGCTCGTCCTCGACGAGGTCCTGGATCTCCTCGACCGACACGGTATGGCCGGCGTTCTCGCATGCCTCGGCAACGTTCTGCGAGGCGTAGATGACCTGGCGCTCGGTCAGACGGTCGTGCTCGGCCACGTCCTTGTTGGCCGAACGGATGGCGTTCTCGATCTTGGTGATGTCGAAGGCGACCTCGGTACCGCTGCGCTTGATGATCTTCATGCGAGTCCCGTTTCCATTCTCCTCGTATAGGGTTAGCTGAGTGCAAAACCGCGGCGCGGGCCCGTCGTTTGCGGGGCAGCGCTGCGGCGTGCTATCCATCTTACGGCACGCGCGTTCACCATATGCTGATGATTTTATTCTGCACAACACAACATGTTGTGTTTCTGCAGGTAGATATAAATGGACTAATTCGGGACACATTATAAATTGGTTTAGGCGCTCAAAGCACCCGAGAGGCGCCGGCGCCCCCACCTGCGCATGTATCACCCGTGGCGATTTTATCGTCCAGATTTGTTCCACAACATCGACCGCTGACCGTTCGGCAAATGGCACAGATTGCCTCTTGACCAAGATGTTGTGCGAAGGCGGTGGCGACGGGACATCCATGCCCCCGCCAGGCGGGGGCGCCCTGCGCCGCCCCTATGCGCTCAGCGCCCAGAGGTTGGCGCACTGGCCGAGTACTCGGTCGATACTCCACGTCTCGTGCGTGCGCTCCGCGCTGTTGGGGTCGCGGATTTCCAGCTCGGCGTTGGCGGCGATGCCGGCGAGCACGATAAAGTGTCCCGTCGTGGTGAAATCGCCCGGGCGCACGCTTGCGATGATCACCTGCCCCGCCTCAAGCGCGGCGCGAATACTCGCCGCGTTTGCCGGCAGCTCCTCGCTGGTGAGGCCGAGCGTATGGGCGCCTTCCGTCATGAGCGCCCAGGCCGTCATGCCGTCGACCGTGTAACCCTCACGTTCGCTGAAGGCCGCCATGGAAGCGGGATCCATGTCCGTGTGCCCCGTGAGCGCGACGTAGGCCATGGTGAGGCACGTGGGGCCGCAGCCGTTCTCGCCCACCGTGCCACCCGCGTATGGCTCATCCACCCAGACAGGGTCGATCTGGTAGAGCTCCGGCACCTCGCCGGCGCGCCACGCGGCAACCGGGGTCGACGATGGCGCAAGCCCCAGGTCGCGCACCGCGCTCTCCCCCATCCGGCCTGCAGCGAAACCAATGCCGCCAAGAGCGCTCAGGGGACCGCGCCCTGCCATGCCCAGCACCGTCAGCGCAACAAGCATTGCGGCGGCAAAGGCCTTGAGCAGCCGATGCCGTCTGCGCGGGCGACGGGGGCGGCGGTAGCGGGTCTCGTCCGCCGATGTGCCCGCACGGGCACCGCGCCGGTACCGCGCAGGGGCCACGCGCGTCGATGCCCGGGCAACAAGGACGGGCAGCGGACGCGTGCTCCCAACCGCATACGTAATATCAGACTGAGTAGGTGTCGGCGCATTCTCGCAAAGCCTCATAAGGCGACCTCTCTCTTAGGGAACTCACGCTCCCAAGATAGAAGGCGGCCGCATAACAAGACTTGAGCGAAACACTAAGGTTTGCCTAACAGCATCGCCTGTCTAAGGGCATCGCCGGTCTAGGGGCATCGCTTGCCTTACGGCATCACTTGCCTAACAGCACGCCTGCCCAACGGCGCCCTTGCCTAACGGCGCCCCGCGGCACGCGAAAGCGCCTGTCGCCCGTACTACCTTACGCGGGCAGCTCGACGGTAAAGGTCGTGCGCCCCGCCTCGCTCGCCGCGGTGATGGTCCCGCCGTGGAGCTCCACGATCTCGCGCGCGATAGCAAGACCGAGCCCGGCGCCGCCGGTGGAGGTGGCGCGCGCCTCATCCAGACGGAAGAACTTGTCAAAGATGGCCTCGAGCTTGTGCGGCGGGATGGTTGCCCCCTCGTCGCTCACCGTGACGCACACCCACGGCTCCCCCGGCGCGTCGGCGCGGTCAAAGCGCTCCGCCGTAACGGCAATCTCAGTCCCCTCGTGGCTGTAGGCGATAGCGTTCTTGAGGATGTTGTTGAACACGCGCGCGAGTCTGCCGGGGTCCGCGGTGATCCAGAGCTCCGCACCCGGCGCCTCCACACTTGCCGGCGCGCCCTCGACCGTGAGCGAGACGGTGTTGCCGTGCGCCGCGAGCAGCGGATAGAACTCGTCTGCCATCTGCACGAGCAGGTAGGACAGATTGACACTCTCCGTCTCGAGCTCAATGTGCGAGAGGTTGTAGCGCGTAATGTCAAAGAACTCGTTGATGAGGCGCTCCAGGCGCTTCGCCTTGTCGAGCGTGATGCCCACGTAGCGGCAGCGCTGCTCGCGCGGCATCTCGGGAATCTCGTCCAAAAGCGAGAGGTAGCCGATAACCGAGGTAAGCGGCGTCTTGAGGTCGTGCGCGAGGTAGGTGATGAGGTCGCTTCTGCGCTGCGCCTCGTCGCGCAGCGCCCGCTCGTGCGCCTCTGCCGTGCTTTTGACCTCGGTCGCCGTGAGCGCGAGCGCGCCAAAACCGTCGGGAAAGACCTCGCTCGCCTCCGCGTCGTGGCGCATGAAAAACGCAAGCAGCTCGGCCGCGCGCTCGGCTGTCTCGCGCGAGCGCCGGCGGGCGTAGAGATGCGCTGCGATCGCGGACACGACCACGAGGATCAGCACGAATGCAAGGCCGAGCTTGAGAAAGAACTCCTTGGCGCCTGTGGGGTTGAAGACGAGGTTGTATGTGGTATTGGTTTGATAGTCGACCTCCCACGTGGAGACAAAGGTCGAGAAGAACCAGTCGACGAAGGCGCCGTTTAGGCCGTCGTCAACAAAACGAAAGAGCAGGATGTAGAGCATGATGCCCACAGCAGCCCCCGCGATGACGACGGCAGCGAGCCGCAGGCGCTCGCGGCGAGACTCGTCCGCCGCGGCGATGAGAGGCGGCGCCGGGCGGTCGACGGAGGGGGTATTGGGCGGCACCGGGGTACCAGAGCGTCTCTTAGCGTTCAATCTTGTATCCGCACCCCCAGACGGTCTTGATGTACTTTGGGTCGTCGAACGAGTCGCCCAACTTCTCACGAAGATGGCGAATGTGCACCGTGATAGAGCCGGAACCGTTCTCGTAGTATGCGTCGCCAAAGATCTTGCAGTAAAGGTCGCGCGCCGAAACCACGGCGCCCTTGGCCTCCAGCAAAATACGCAGGATGGAGAACTCCGTTGGCGTGAGGGAGAGCTCGCGCTCGTTAAGCGTGCAGCGGTGCGCCCGCACATCGAGCACAAGGCCCGCGTAGGCAAGCACCTCGCCCGCATCGTGACCGTTCGCCACGCCGCCCTCGCCTGCCGAGTAGGTCTTGTAGCGCCGAAGCTGCGCCTTCACGCGCGCAACGAGCTCAAGCGGCAAGAAGGGCTTCACCACGTAATCGTCCGCCCCCAGGGTGAGCCCGGTGATACGGTCGACCTCCTCCCCTTTGGCGGTGAGCATGATGACGGGGTAGGTGTGGCGTTCGCGGATCTTGCGGCACAGGGTGAAGCCGTCCGTACCGGGAAGCATCACGTCGAGCAGGGCGAGGTCAAAGGCGGGCGCCTGGGTGTCCTCGATGCGCGTGAGCGCGGCGGCGCCGTCGCGAAACGTCTCGACCGTATAGCCCTCGTTTTCCAGATAGACGCGGACGAGATCGCAAATCTCGCGCTCGTCGTCCACGACCAGTATTCTCTCGCTCACGCCATCCCTCCTCATCCTATACGCAGCAGCATAGCGCGGGCGCGACGTGCGAACATGAAGGAAATCCTAAGACGTCGTCCACTCGGCTCGACCGCCACGCTCGGCGTAAGAGCATCTGATAATATTGATAGTATTCTGAGAGGTGAGGTGATGTCATGAACATCAGACCTGTTTCCGACCTTAGAAACAACTACACCGACATCGAGCGCGACGTCGCAGAGAATGGCCCCGTCTTTTTGACGAAAAACGGACGAGGCTCGATGGTTGTCATGAGTTTCGAACAGTATCAACGAGCAAGCGAGACCGTAGAAAACGCCCTTGACGCCGCCGACCGGCAGGCCAGAAGCATGAGCCTGCGCTACACGCATGATGAGGTCTTCGGCTCGGTAAGGGAGATGCTCGACCATGACTCAGAAGCCACCGCGTTATAAGCTGAGTTATCTGCCGCTTTTTTGGGAAGACCTAAGCGCGGCAGCTACCTATATCGCTCACGACCTTCACAATCCCTCCGCTGCTAAACGCCTGGTAGACGATGTGGAGAAGGGCATCTTGGCACATCTTCAAAACCCCACCATGGCGGCAACGTATCACACCACCCGACAGCGCCCTCTCCCTTATTACTATTTTGGGGTCGGGAATTACCGGGCGTTCTATGTCGTGGACGGTAACACCATGGAGGTTAGACGCTTGCTATACCGAGCTCGCAACATCGAGGAGCTCATCCGCTGATACAACGCACCGGCGCTTTGCCCCATCCTTTACGTAGGCGCATGCGCGGATAGCCCTGAGGCAATGTGGGAATCAGAGCTCGCGCGAGAACACCGTCTCGACCTCGCCGTGGCGGTCGCGACCGACTCCGCAGGGCTCGTAGCCAAATTTCTCGTAGAGTCCCTCCTCGCCCGAGCGGATGTACATGTGGGCAAATCCCACCGCGCGGGCCAGGTCCTCCGCCACGCGGATCATGCGCTCGGAGAGGCGCCGCCCGCGGAAGCGCTCGCCTACGTACACGTAGCCGATGAAGGGCGTGCGGTCGTCGTCCACAAGGCCGTCCTCTGCCGCGAGCGTGCAAAACCCCGCCGGCTCCCCATCGACCATCGCCAAGATCACGCGCTGCCACCCGGTGAAGTAGCCCTCGCGCATCTTGCGGGCGAGCGAGCGGGCACCGCGCCACGGGCAGGCGTCCACGAACGCGAGCGCCGCGCTCCACAGACCGTCAGCGGGCCCAATCGCCGCGATGCTCGCATTTGGAGACGGGGAAATCTGAGCCATAGGACGTTTCCTTTCTCGTGTCCTTTCGCAAAAATGCAGGAATTCAATAATGTCTCTAAGCGTCGCCGGGTATCCCGTGAATTCAAAAAGGGAAACCCGAGGTAGGGCAGTCGCCCGTGTGTGGCCTATCTGCCCGCGCGCTCTCAGATTATTGAATAAATGAAAAAACTGAGAACGAGAAGGCACCGAGGATCGTTTCGAAGCTATCCCTCCTGTCCGCGCTTGCGCTCCTCCGCCACGATGCGCGCCACCGTCCGACGGTGAACGGCGAGGTAGACGAGAGGAACGGCGAGCACCACCAGACTCGCCCCCACGAGCACACCCTGCACGCCAAAGATGGCGGCAAGTGCCGGCGCGGCAAAGAGCGGCAGCGCGCCCGCCCCGTTGAACCCGGCGTTCATGACCGAGTTCACGCGACCGAGGACCTCAATGGGAGCGTGCATCTGCACGAGCGTGTTCTGGAGCGGCGTCACCATGCCAAAGGCGCAGCCGAGCACCATCTGCCCCGCAAGCGCGCACGCCACGTACGGCGTGCCCACGTAGAGCAGGCAGCCCACGCCCTGCAAGGCGATGAGGAGGATGAGGGTGAGCACGTCCACATGGGCGCGCGGCACGCGGATTGCCAGAAGCGACCCGATGACGCTCCCCGCCCCCGCCGCGCTTGAGAGCCAGCCCATCCAGGCGATACCCACATGCAGGACGTCACGGTAGAAAAGCGACTCGAGCGGGTCGAAGGCGCCGTAGCCGGTGTAGGCGAGCACGCCCACGCCAAAGAGCAAGGCGAGCGAGGGCACGGTAAAGACCGTTCGCACCGAGTCCGCAAACGTCGCCGACGGAGCATCAGGCGCGGACTCGGGGGCGGCGGCACTGGGCGCGGTGGCGCCGGGGGCATCGGGCTCGGCAGCGGCGGGCTCGGGCTCGGGTGCGTCGAGTGCGCGCGAACGCACCCGCGCTGCACGAACGCGCAAAACCCGCTCCACAAGCAGGTAGGCGGGCAGCGCTGCGGCGGCGGAGAACACCGCGGTGGCCAGAAAGACGCGCTGGGCGGGCAGCACCGTGGCGATGAGGCCGCCCACGGCGGGCCCCACCACCACCGCAACGTTGGACACCACCGCGAGCAGGGCGTTCACGCGCTTGAGCTCGTCGGCGTCATCAGTCAGATAGGCGGGGTACGCTGAGAGAAAGGCAAAGCCGAGCCCCGTCGCAAACCCAAAGGCGCAGCTCATGGCAAGCACGTTTGTCACGCCGGGGGTGGCGAGCTGAAAAAGCACGCTCGTTGCCACTGCCACGGCAAGCGTCACCGCGGCATGCAGCCGGGGACCGCGCACGTCAAGCAGCGTCCCGCCGGCGGCGTTGCCAAAGATGATGAACAGGTTGAAAAAGCCCACCGCTCCGGCAAGCGCCCAGGTGGAGGCGCCCACCTCATAGGTGAGCGTCCCGATGATGCCTATGAAGTAGGCCGCCTGCACGCCGAGGTAAACGAGAAAGCGCGTAGCCACCAGAAGGAACGTTCCCGCCGGCAAGCCGGTGCGTATGAGACGTGTCACTTCGCGTCTGCCCAGGTGGTGCCCACGGAGGCATCCGCCACGAGCGGCACGGCGAGCGTGACCACGCCTTCCATCTCGGCGCGGACCATCGCGATGAGGCGCTCGACCTCGTTCTCGGGGCATTCGAAGTCGAGCTCGTCGTGCACCTGCAAGATCATGCGCGCGGCAAAGCCCTCGTCCTCCAGACGGTGCGCCACACGCACCATGGCGATCTTGATGATGTCCGCCGCGGTGCCCTGCATGGGGTGGTTCATGGCGGTGCGCTCGCCAAAGGCGCGCTGCGAGGGCACGCGCATCTTGAGCTCGGGGATGGGGCGCCGGCGCCCAAAGAGCGTCTCGGCGTAACCCGTCTGCTTGGCGTCCACCACCGTGCGGTCGAGGAACGTCCGCACGCCCGGATACGCCTCAAAGTAGCGGTCGATCATCTCGCGCGCCTCGGCCTGCGGGATGTCGAGCGACTGCGAGAGGCCGTATGCCTGCTGGCCGTACACGATGCCAAAGTTAACGGCCTTCGCGCGGCTGCGGAGCGCGGGCGTGACCTCGTCCACCGGCACGTCAAAGACGCGCGCGGCGGTCTCGGCATGGAAGTCCTCGCCCTCGTTGAACGCGGCGATAAGGTGCGCGTCGCCCGAGAGGTGCGCGAGGAGCCTCAGCTCGATCTGGCTGTAGTCGACCGCCACGAAGACGCTGCCCGGCGCGACCGTGAAGGCGGTCTTGACCGTGTGGCCGAGCGCGGAGCGCGTGGGGATGTTCTGCAGGTTGGGATTGGACGAGGAGAGGCGGCCCGTCGCCGTGATGGTCTGGTTGTAGGTGGTGTGCACGCGGCCGTCCGCCCGGCGAAGCGCGCCCAGGGTGTCGAGGTAGGTGCTCTTGATCTTGGTCTTTTCGCGGTACTCAAGAACAAGCTGGACAAACTCGTTGTCGCGGGCGAGTTCCTCGAGCACACGGGCGTTGGTGGAGTAGTAGCCGCGCGCGGTCTTCTTGAGGCCGCGGGTCGGCAGGCCCATCACGTCGAAGAGGATGTGCGAGAGCTGCATGGGGCTCGCGATGTTGAAGGTCTCGTCGCCGGCGAGTGCGCGGATGCGGTGGGCGAGGTCGTCGATCTCCGCCCCCAGGCCCTCGGCAAGAGCGGAGAGGCGCTCGGGGTCGACGTACATGCCCGTACGCTCCATGACAGCGAGCACCGGCACGAGCGGCATCTCGATCTGGTCAAAGAGCGGACGCGCGCCGTCGCGGTCGAGTGCGGCGGCAAGCGGCTCCTGGCATGCGCGGGCAACGACCGCGCCGCGCGCGGCAGCCGTGGGCGCGTCGTCACCGGCACCCTCCTCCCCTGCTGCTACGGGCAGCGAGAGGGCGAGGTAGGTATCGGCGAGGTAGGCGTCGTCAAAACTCGAGCGCACCGAGTCGAGAAGATAGGCCGCCACCACGGTATCGAAGAGGCGCGACGCATCGAGCGAAAGCGGGTCGAGAAGCTCCGCCTCGGCAGAGTCCACGGGCGAGAGCTCGTGCAAAAGCGCTTTCACATCTGGCGAGGCAACGTGCCCCTCGCGCAGCAGGCGCGCAAGCACACTCGCCACAAGGCCGCCCTCAAAGGTGAAGCCGGCGACGGGACCGGTCGCAAAGATCGCCGTTGCGCCGTCCGCAGGCTCGTCCACCGCCACGAGCGCGCGCGACGTAGCGACCCAGAGCGTGCGCGTAAGACCAAAGAGCGCGCCTTCCTCGCGGTCGTCGTCGAGCGTCACGCCCAGCCACTCGCCCGCCTCGATGGCGCGGTCGAGCTCGGCAAGCGCCGCCTCGAGGGCTGCCGCGTCCGCCACATCGGCGCACAGGACCTCGGGCAGCGTGAGCTCAGAGGGGCCGGAGGCCGCCGCACCCTCCCCGCCGAGGAGCGCCAGAAAGCGATTCTGCATGGCCATGATGCCGAGCGCCCCAAGAGAAGCGGTAACGTCGTCTGCGGTGTAGGCGGGAAACGCCGTCGCGTCAAAGTCGACCTCCACCGGCGCGTTCGTTTGGATGGTCGCGACCTTGCGCGAGAGCAGGGCATCGTCGATGTGCGCGCGCAGGTTCTCGCCCATCTTGCCCTTGACCTCGTCCGCATGCGCAATGACCTCGTCGAGCGAGCCGTACTGCGCAATGAGGGCGCTCGCCTTCTTGGGGCCGATACCCGGCACGCCGGGGATGTTGTCGGACGTGTCGCCCTTAAGGCCGTAAAAGTCGGGTACGAGTTCGGGCGTGATGCCGTGGTAGAGGTCCTCTACCGTCTCGGGCGTCATGATCTGGACATCAGAGAGGCCCTTCTTGGTGCCCACGATCTTCACGTGCTCGGTAGAGAGCTGGTACATGTCGCGGTCACCCGTGATGAGGTACATGTCGCAACCGGCCGCCTCGCCGGTGCGGGCGAGCGTGCCCAGAATGTCGTCGCCCTCCCAGCCCTCGGCCTCAAGAATAGGCACCTTAAGGCCGCAGAGCAGCTCCTTTACCATGGGGAACTGCACGCGAAGGTCTGGGTCCATGGGCGGGCGCTGCGCCTTGTACTGCGGAAGCATCTCCATGCGCACACGCGGTTTGCCCTTGTCAAAGGCAACGGCGACCCCGTCTGGATGGAACGCGTCCACCATCTTGAGGAACATGTTGAGAAAGCCAAAGACGGCGTTGGTGGGCCGGCCGTCCGGCGCGTTCATGGTGGGCGGCACGGCATGGAACGCGCGGTGCATGAGCGAGTTGCCGTCGATGACGGCAAACGTGCGGCGGTCCTTGGGCGCGGCGGTGTCAGACATGGGGGCATCCTCTCCGGTTGGCTGCCTACCAGTCTACCCGCCCACGCGGACGCGCGCCACAACGTTGCGCCATATCGCTGCCGGCTCGTACGCCCGCGCCGCCTGCGTGCGATAATGGCGCAAGCATCCCGCCCGGCTGCTACAAGAAAGGACCGCCATGCCCTACCGCGCCGTGATCTATGACATCGACGGGACCGTCCTCAACACCCTCAACATGAACATGTACCCCCTCATGCGCATCATCGAGGAGGAAACGGGCGAGGCGTGGACCTTTGAACAGGTGCTCAAGTTTGCCCCATGGCCCGGTATGAAGGTGATGGAGGCGCTCGGCGTCGCGGACCCCGAGGGCACCTACGCGCGCTGGGTGCGCTATGTGAACGAGTACGAGGAGGGCGCGACCCTCTACGAGGGTTTTGGCGAGGTATTTGCCGAGCTTTCCGCCCGTGGCGTCACGCAGGCCGTGGTCTCGGCCAAAACGCGCGCGCAGTATGAGATCGACGTTGTCTCCAAGGGCATCGACCGCTATATGGAGACAGCGGTGCTTGCAGATGACACCGACCGCCACAAGCCCGACCCCACCCCGCTTCTCATATGCCTTGAGCGCCTGGGGGTCGAGCCCGCCGAGGCGATCTACATCGGCGACGCGCGCTCGGACTACGAGGCGGCGCGCAACGCCCACATGGCTTTTGGCTACGCCACATGGGGCAGCACGTCCTCGGAGGGCATCGAGGAGCCGGATGTTGTCCTCGACGCCCCCAAGGACATCTTACAGGCGGTGCTCTAGCCTACGCGAATGCTCGACGGAGGATTCTTAGGCAGCAACCGTTATACCCCCTTCTTCCAAGGCGCCGTGCGGGGCCGCTCATCGCTCCGGTTCGGCGGCAAGCGCGATGCGGCTACGGTCGGCGAGGCTCGCAAAATCGCCCGAGAGCCATGTGGCAGACTCCCCCGGCCCCAGCACGAGCGGCATGCGGTTGTGCACGGGCGCGACCGCGGCGTTGGGCTCGGTCGTGACAATGGAGAGGCGCCCGCCCTCCGTCACGCCAGCGAGCAAAAAGGCGCGGGCGCCCGACAGGCAGAAGCGATATTGGCGACGAACGGGCTTGCCAGTGCGCTCACTCGGCACACGCTCGGTCATATGCCCCTCGTAAAACGCGCGAACCGGCACAAGACAGCGGCCGTACGTAATAGCGTCGAGCCAGAGCCCGCGCCCGCGCTCAAGTTGGGCGAGTGCTGTGTCGAGGCGCGTGTTGAAGACGGGGCGCCCGTCCCGCGGGGACTCGAAGCCCCAGATGAGCGACACCGTGGCGAGCGCGCCGTCCTCCCCAGGTACGTAGGCGGGCACGAGCGACCCCGGCCATGCATCGCGCGCGGGATCGAAGTCCTCATCGGCGGCATCCAGACGCGCCCGACCCGTCACGCGGCGAGCATCGAGCACTTCCTCCGCCTCCTCTACGGTGAGCGGACACATTCGCTGGCACATATTAATCCCTCGTTTCCCCGCAGACACGCCCGAAGCTGCCTCGGCGAGAAAAACAGCCTCCAAAGCTGTCTCCTCAGCGACATTGACAACCTCAACTAAGAGCTAAGGAATACATTGTATGCCCCCAAAGAAATCAAACCATCTTTGCCATGGCCTGGAATATGACAGACTGTCGGAAAGCTATGCAGCGTCTGGGCGCACACGTTCGGCTTCGGTCGAGTCACCGCGCAGATTGCCATCGCCCTTTAGCGAGATCACGAGAATGATCTTCCCAGCCAGACGGTAAGCCCCATCGGATTTGGCGATGCCAGTTTCAAAATGTACGGACAAGCATCTCGCAGCAGTCATCGATCGTAAAGCTGTTTGGGCCTCTTCAGCCCGCATGCCCACAAGGAGCGCGCCCGACGGCAGTCAGCGAGTGCAAGGTCCGTCAGATGTTTCAATCCGCGCGCCCGCGAGGGGCGCGACTTACCGTCGCCGAGGCCGTCGTCTCGCACGACAAGTTTCAATCCACGCGCCCGCGAGGGGCGCGACCCATCGAACCCGAGGAGGGAGCGGTCTTCTTCAAGTTTCAATCCACGCGCCCGCAAGGGGCGCGACTTCAGCCGGAGACGAGCTCACGCTCGCTTGGCTGTTTCAATCCACGCGCCCGCGAGGGGCGCGACTGTACTCGGTCGTGCCGGACGGCACGCTCGTCTCGTTTCAATCCACGCGCCCGCGAGGGGCGCGACCTCGACGTCCTGCTCATGGCGCCGGCGATGAAGACGTTTCAATCCACGCGCCCGCGAGGGGCGCGACCGCGTGCTGGGATGCCTACGAGCGCCAGACGATTGTTTCAATCCACGCGCCCGTGAGGGGCGCGACCGCGGTGGCCTCCACGCCCACGTCGGGCACCAGGTTTCAATCCACGCGCCCGCGAGGGGCGCGACTCGCGACCTACGGCGCCTCGTCCGTCGCCATGGGTTTCAATCCACGCGCCCGCGAGGGGCGCGACGAGGCGGCTATCTCCAACTCGCCCCAGAGCTGGTCGTTTCAATCCACGCGCCCGCGAGGGGCGCGACAGAAGACGCGCGGCAGGCTCACGCGGATCTGTCAGTTTCAATCCACGCGCCCGCGAGGGGCGCGACGCTGATGTCGCCGCGCACATCGATGGGGCGCTCGTTGTTTCAATCCACGCGCCCGCGAGGGGCGCGACACGGCAGACGTCCCGGACTTGGCGATGCTCCTGCCGTTTCAATCCACGCGCCCGCGAGGGGCGCGACCGGATCGTGAGCGACCTGCTGGGGGTGAGATACGTTTCAATCCACGCGCCCGCGAGGGGCGCGACACGCTGATGGTGAGCCTGTTGCCGGCGAGGCCCTTGTTTCAATCCACGCGCCCGCGAGGGGCGCGACGCCCGTCGTCCTCCAGGCGGCCCGTCATGGCGCCGTTTCAATCCACGCGCCCGCGAGGGGCGCGACGCGCCGGGTCGATGACCCACGTCACCGACTGCAGGTTTCAATCCACGCGCCCGCGAGGGGCGCGACCATGACCAGCTACAAGCAGATGACGGCAGACGAGTTTCAATCCACGCGCCCGCGAGGGGCGCG
>CASDZW010000002.1 GCA_949285915.1 uncultured Collinsella sp. | reverse complement strand
ATCTGCTATAGTTATGAGCAGTCTATGTTGGAGGATTGACTCAGTACATGTCTGCTTCTAGCGACAGTTCTTCACCGCGAAGTACCTCGGGCGCTGCCAATGCGCCCGTGTCCATTCCGCTTGAGGATGGCGCTACTCCCTCCGGGGAGGTTGACGTATGCGCCACGTGCCGCAAGCGCCGCAAATCCTGCCCCAAATATCCCCGCGTCGAGGATGCCTCTGCAAAGGGGTTGCCTCTCTATACGCTGGGGGAGGAGATTGCCAATTCCGTCACGCATGGCATCGGCGTTCTTCTTGCTATTGCGGGCCTCGTCCTCCTGATCGTTAAGGCCGCGCTCGGCGGCGCCGAGCCCACACATATTGCCTCGGCGATTGTGTTTGGCGTGACGCTCATCCTCGAGTACCTCGCCTCCACGCTCTATCACGCTATCCAGGTGCCTGCCGCCAAACGTGTCTTCCGCATTATCGACCACAGCAGCATCTACCTGCTTATTGCAGGCAGCTATACGCCGTTTTGCCTCGTTACCTTGGCAGACGCCGGCGGCATCGTGATGTTTGTGGTCGTGTGGGCGCTCGCTTTCGCTGGGATCTCGTTTGAGATCATCGGCCGCCAGCGTCAGCCGCGTTGGGTCACGATCATCATTTACCTCTGCATGGGCTGGCTCGTGGTCTTCCGCCTGCCGCAGCTCATTGCTGCGCTCGACCCCGTTGCGCTCGCCCTGCTTACCGTGGGCGGTCTCTGCTACACCATCGGCTGCGCCTTCTACGTTATGAAGAAGGTTCGCTATATGCACAGCGTCTGGCACCTGTGGGTGCTTGCCGGCAGCATATTCCAATTCATGGCGGTGATCTTGTACGTGATCTAATGTGACTCCGCGCGCTCTGCGCGCCCACGCCGCTCGCCGGAACAGCTCCGGCGCTTGTATCCACCAGACCTGGGAGGTTTGATTTCGCCTTATGGGCATTGCGATATCCATTGTTGCCACGCTTCTTCTCACCCTGCTGAACGGCTATTTCTCCATGTCGGAGATGGCGCTCACCACCGCAAAGCGCGCCAGCCTCGAGCACGATGCCGAGGAGGGCGACAAGCGCGCGACCGCCGCTCTCGAGCTTGCCGCAGACTCGACGGACTTCCTCGCGACCATCCAGGTCGCCATCACGCTCGTCGGCTTCTTCTCGGCGACGGTGTCGTCCAACACGCTCTCTGACCCGCTGACGACGTGGGTCGAGTCCTTTGGCATCGCCCCGCTTTCCGCGATCGCCCCGGTTGCCTCGCCCATCGTCATCACGCTTATCGTTTCGTACCTCTCGATCGTCATCGGCGAGCTCGTGCCCAAGCGCATCGGCCTCTCCGACGCCGAGGGCATGGCCAAGTCCGTCGCCGGCCCCATCATGTTCTTCCGCAAGATCGCCCGCCCGCTCGTGTGGCTTACCCAGGCGTCTGCCAACGGCATTTCGGCGCTGCTTGGCATCAAGAGCGCTGACGACCGTCAGAACGTTTCCGAGGAGGAGATCAAGTACATGGTCTCCGAGCAGGATGGCATGCGCGACGAGGAGAAGCGCATGATTCACGAGATCTTTGACCTCGGCGACGCTGTGGCGCGCGAGGTCATGGTCCCGCGCGTGGACGTGGAGATGGTCGAGGACACCGACACGGTCGAGCAGGTGCTCGACGTCATGCGCAAGACCGGCTTCTCACGCGTGCCGGTCTACCACGAGGATCCCGACAACGTCGTGGGTATCGCGCACATCAAGGACCTGATTGAGCTCGCACTGTCGAGCGAGGGCAAGCGCCCGGTGAGCACGAGCCTGCGCGACGTTACGTTTGTGCCTGACACCAAGGACATCCTGCCTCTGCTCTCCGAGATGCAGACGGCACGCGAGCGTATGGTTGTTGTGGTGGACGAGTACGGCGGAACGGCTGGCGTCATCACCATCGAGGACATCGTCGAAGAGGTCGTGGGCGAGATCGAGGACGAGTTCGATCCCGACAACAAGTACCTCACGCGCCTCTCGCGCCGCGAGTGGCTGGTGGACGGTCGCTTTAGCTGCGACGATGCCGCCGAGCTTGGCTGGCCCATTGAGGAGAGCGACGATTACGAGACCATCGCCGGCTGGATCATGGATTTCTGCGACTCGGTGCCGAGTATCGGCGAGATCTTTGAGCAGAACGGTTACAAGTTCAAAGTCCAGTCCATGCGCGGACAGCGTATCTCGCTTATCCGCGTGACGGCCCCCGAGGAGAGCGAGACGCCTGCTGAGCAGGGCAATGTAGCCAACACGAACGACTCTGGCGACGCGGCGTCGGCGGGCGTCGCACACGAGGCGCGCTCCGATGAGGCCGCGGGCGATGCCCGATAGGTCGACTGCGCTAGAATATCGAGCATAGAGCCGCGAGATGTGCCCGCCGCGAGGCGCGCAGGGCAGAAAGGTCGGACAGCCATGGCAGACCTGTTCAACATCATGAAGATCCATGTGGGCGAGGACAAGCTTCGTGCCCGCGTCCTGGTGAACCCCGGCATGCCGGTGCGCACCTCCGAGGATATTGAGGCGACGGCGCGCGTCTACTATCTGGCTCCGACCATCGCCCAGCACGCCTGCTATGGAGACGCGGGCGAGAAGTTCCAGGACTGCATGGGCGATACCGAGCTCGCGCACCTGCTCGAGCACCTCACCGTTGAGATCATGAACCAGACGGGGCTCGCGGGCGATATCTCCTTTGGTCGTACCCGTGGCGTCGCGGAAGATCCGCGCCTCTTTGACATCGAGCTCGGGTGCCCCGATGATGCGCTTACCATTGGCGCCCTGTCTTCGGCGGCGTTCATGATGCAGTGGGCGTTCGTCAACCCCGATGCTCCCGCGCCCGACTTTGAGGGCACGGTCGCCGCGCTCACCCAGCTGGTGTCGAGCCTGCGTGGGGAGGGCGTCTCCGCGGGCGACGAGCCCGCTGCCGAGGAACTCGCCGAGGGCATTGTCGCCGATGAAGAGGCTGCCGAGCCGCTCGCCGATGAGGCCGAGGATGCCCCGCATACCGAGGACATCGCGAGCGACGCCGTCTTTGGTGGTGCCGCTGCGGCGCGCGTCGAGTAGCATACGTTCATAGGGGGCAGACGGGATGCGCCGTTTATCGGGCGCATCTGCTCGATGCCGCGCTATGCGGGTATAATGAAGCGCACCTGTAGATATGAATCTCACGGAAGGGATCGACATGGGTAAGACGTTCAGCTTTGTTGCCGGTGCCGTCATCGGCGCCGCCGCCGGTACGATCATCGGCATCCTCACCGCCCCGCGTTCGGGTGCGGAGACCCGTGCGATGGCGAGCGATATGGCCAACGACGCGTGGGATAACGCCCGCGATTTCTACGAGCAGGGCACCGAGCAGGTCCGCTCCGCCATGAACGACTTCGGTCCCATGGTCGATGCCAAGACCGATGAACTCCGCGCCAAGGTCGACCTCGCCCGCGAGCGCATGGATCAGCTGCGCGAGACCATCAACGAGGCCGTCTCTTCCGGCAACGTGACGCCCGCCATGGACGTCGAGGTCGAGGTCGCTCCCGCCGCAGAGGCTGCTGCCGAGGCGTAATGCGCGCACAGGATTTTCAGGGCATCAAGCTCTACCGCGTGCCGCCTCAGGGCAAGCGTACCGCTAAAGACGGCACGCCGGTGCGCCCGAAGAAGATGGGCAAGCTCCATTTTCCCGTCTTCACCCCCGAGGGTTCGCGCCTCGTGGGCTTTATGTGCACCCCGCCCGAGATAGCCGGCATGGTCAAGCGACCGGACTTCTTTGTGGCATACGACGCCCTCGAACCGTTCGAGGGCGTCCTTTGTGCCGTCGATGAGAAGGCGTCTTTCGACAAAGCCGCGGCAAAGCGGATGGGCATCGATTTGGATCGCTGCCTCATCTGGACGGGCATGGACGTTCGCACCCAATCCGGGAGCTCGCTGGGGTATTGCGCCGATGCGACCTTCGATCCTAAGACCGGCGCGGTCTCCCATTACGCGCTGACGCGCGGTGCCACGGCAAGCGTTCTTTTGGGCGATGTCGAGATGCCCGCTCAGTATCTGCGCGGCTACCGCGACGGTTACATGATTGTTGACGACGCCGTGGCCGACCTCGAGGTCTCGGGCGGTGCCGCTGCGCGAGCCGCGGAGGTCACCGTCAAGGTGAGCGCAAAGGTAAAAGAGGGAGCCAAGGTCCTTGACGACCACGGTTCGGTTGCCGTAGAGAAGGGCACCCGCGCCGTTGGACGCCAGCTTGGCAAGACTAAGGGTATGTTCCGGGCCTTCAAGAGCGAATTCAAGAAGGCTGCGGGCACCGATACCAAGAAGAAGGGCAAGTAGCGCTCACGGCGCCGACGACGGGACGCGGCGTCGCGCGCTTGCCTCACACATACGGGGTCCCGTCCCCATGGCGAGGAGGAGAACCATTGCCTAAACGTAGAACCTCCTACTCATCGCCCCGCCCGACGATGCGCACGGGCAAAAGGGGCTATCAGCTACCGCAGGGGCGCGCGCGTGCGCGTCGCCGCCCGGGTGCCACGTACCTCAACCATTCTCAGGGCTTCGGTAGGCGCCGGAGCGGTTTTCGCGCGAGCGGTCCCAACACACGCAAGCCCTACGCCTACCTGGCGATTGGCTGCGCCTTCCTGTTCTTTTTAGCGACTGTCATCTGGTACCTCAACCGCTCGGTGGACATCACCTATAACGGTGAGCCCGCGAGCGCGCGCATCAACTCGACAATCGCGCAGTTTATCGAGGACAACGGTCTTGCCGAGGAATACGATTCCGGCAATCTTTTGGCCGTTGACGACTCCGTGCTCGAGCGCGGGGCGGGTGCGCGCTATACCGTCACGCTGAATGGGGAGGAAGTCCCGGCCGACGCCTATGAGACGACAAAGCTCACCGGCGGCGAAGAGCTTACCGTCGACGACGGCGCCGACGTGTATGAGGAGCACGACGTCCAGGCAACCGATATCATGCCCACGGTCACTATCGACGGCACCGGCGCCATCCAGTACGTGAAGACGTGGGGCCGGCCCGGTCGCTCCGAGATTTGGACAGGCAAGGTCTCGGGCATCACGGCCGATCGCGGTATCGTGCAAGAGGTCGTCAACTGCGAGATTGCCCAGGCCTCGGTCTTTACCGAGGACAGCGAGAAGCTCGTCGCCCTTACCTTTGACGAGGGCCCGAGCTCCTATACCGAGCAGATTCTTTCCATCCTTACTGAGAAGGGTGTCAAGGCGACGTTCTTCTTGCAGGGTGATGCGGCGGAGGCGAACCCGGCTGCCGCGCGCGCCATTGCGGATGCGGGTTGCGAGATAGGCTCGAACACCTATAGCGACACCGACCTCACCGGTCTTTCCGCAGATGAGGTCCGCTTTCAGATCGAGCGCGGTGCCGATGCGATTGAGGCCGCCTCCGGCGTGCGCCCGACGGTTCTGCGCGCGCCGTACGCCTCCTTCAGCCTCGAGAACTGGACGCAGGCGATGGATTTGGTGAGCGCCGTGGTTTCGTGGAACGTCGACTCGGGCGATTGGCTTGTCCCAGGTGCCGACGAGGTCACAGACACGGTGGTGGGCTCCGTTCGGGCGGGCAGCATCGTCCTTCTGACCGACGGCGATGCAACCGGCGAGCAGACGCTCGAGGCGCTTCCTCAGATTATCGATCGTCTGCAGGAGGAGGGCTATACGCTCGTTACGCTCTCCGAGCTCATCAAGAGCGACGCCGATCTGCGGGAAGAGGTTGACCTTACCAAGGTGGGTATGCCCGAAGGAGCATCGCTTCCGGTTATCCCCGAAGAAGAGGATTAGCGGGGTTGCGCACAAGCCCGCCCAGAGGAACAACGTATGATTGATAGGGGGGGCAACTCACGATTGAGTCACTTGCGGTGAGCTGGGCAAACAACTACGCTGAGCGCAGCTCTCTGTCACTGGATTGCCGGGGAAGGTGGATTTCATGTCCCATAGGGACCATGTAGAAATCGGTAAGGCGACAAACCTCCATTACGGCAAGCGCCGTCATGGGGCGGGCAGTGCTGTCGCGCCGACATACCGGCCACAGACCACCTACTCCACCATCAAGGAGACCCGCCGCCCCACGTCGCGACCGTCTTCTGCCCGCCCGCCGCGCCGCGGCGGCTCTGCGGCGATTGCCGTGGTTGCGCTCTTTGTCGTACTGCTTTTGGGAGCAGGCATTGGCGGCTGGTATTTCTTCTTGCGCGATATCAAGCTGACCGTGAACGGCCAGGATATGACCGCACGCATCAACACGCCGCTTGCCAATCTGCTTGCCGATAACGAGTACTTTGGCGTGCAACCCGGACGCCTTCTTTCCATCACGGGCAATGTCATCGACGAGCAGGGCGGTGTGCTCTGCACCGTAACCTACAACGGCGAGAACGTTGCCGAGCAGGATTTTGCCGGAACGCTTCTTAAGGACGGTGACGAGGTTGCCGTGGGAAACGGGACCGACATCGAGGAGCCGAGCCATGAGGAAGAGGCGCCGCTTGCCCCGGGTGTTCAAAAGGAACGGGGCGGCGCGGTGCAGTTTGTCTCGCAATGGGGCAAGGCGGGCAAAAAGACGGTGCGCCGGGGCGAGCGCTCGGGCGAGACCGTCGACGTGGAAGTTGTCGAGCCTGCGACCGATATGATTGTGAGCTCCATCAATCTGGAGCCCGCGGGCGGCCCCTACATTGCGCTTACCTTTGACGACGGCCCGAGCAAATACACGCCCGAGATCCTGCGCATCCTCAAGGAGAAGAACGCGGTGGCGACCTTCTTTAACTTGGGAAGCCAGGCGAGCGGCAACCAGGACGGGTGCCGTGCGATTGTGGATGCGGGCTGCGAGCTCGCCAGTCACACTAACGCGCACCAGAACCTCCCCACGCTTGACCGCGATGCGCTTCGCCAGGAGATTACCTCGGCCGCCGACGCCCTCGAGCAGGCGTCTGGCGTGCGCCCGCAGATGATGCGTGCCCCCTATGGTGCGTTTACCGAGGTGGAGTGGGCGCGTGCGGGCGACATCATCTCGACGAACGTCCTCTGGAACATCGACACGCTCGACTGGGAGCGCCCGGGTGCTGCGGCCATCACCAGTGCGGTGCTGAACGGCGCGCGCAACGGCTCCATCGTCCTCATGCACGACGGCGGCGGTAACCGCGAGCAAGATATCGAGGCTCTGCCTGGCATTATCGACGGGCTGCGCGAGCGCGGCTACACGCTGGTTACCGTGAGCGAGCTCATGCGTCTTGACGGACGCGTGCCCGAGGAAGTTATTAAGGGCACCGTGTCGCTGCCCGAGGGCGCGGTCATGCCCGAGGTGTAGCACTCCGGGCTCGTCAGCAATCTGTTCAAGGCCGAACGGGGCGCTCCGCACGTGCGGGTGCCTCGTTCGTGCTATAGTGACAAGGCTGTCTCTATAGGGTTACAAGAAAGGGCTACGGTGAAATCCAAACCTCGACCTCATAGTCGGTAACCCCTGCGAGTGCTTCTTCGGCGCGCGCACGGGGTGCCTACCCGCACGAGGGTCTGTTGTGCCGGCCCGTCGCTGCGCGTCTCATATGGGCGGGGCCTGGCCCCGCGTCCCGGTGCTTGCGGTGCTCGGGAGATTTGCCGTGAAGGAGCGCTAATGAACTATTTATCCGAGATGCTCAAGCTCCCCGTCGTCGATGTGGCGGGGGAGAAGCTCGGTGTCGTTAACGATTTGGGCATCGCCACCGGCGAGGTCTTTCCCCATGTCACCTCGCTTGCGTTCCAAGGGCCGGGCAAGACGCCCTTTATGATCAGCTGGCGCAAATACGTCGACCATATCGACGAGACCGGCGTTTACCTCAAAGCGGTGAGCACCGATGTGCGCTTCTCGTACCTGCAGCCCGACGAGGTGCTGCTTGCCCGCGATATCCTGAACAAGCAGATCGTCGACACGCAGGGCATGAAGGTCGTGCGCGTGAACGACATCAAGCTCTCCGCCACCGGCGAGAACCAGCTGCGTCTGCTGGGCGCCGAGGTGGGCGCCCGCGGCCTTCTGCGTTCGCTCCATCCGGCGTGCGAGCGTATCGTCACCACGCTCGCCAAGTGCCTAGGGCGCCCCTTAAAAGAGGAGATCATCGCGTGGTCCTATATGGACCTGCTTGACCGCTCCACGCGCGACATCAAGCTCTCGGTCTCGCACAAGACCTTAGACGAGCTCCATCCTGCCGACATCGCCGATATTATCGAGCAACTCGACCCGCGCCTGCGCGCCCAGGTTTTCAACCAGCTCGATACGGCGCAGGCGGCCGAGGCCATCGGCGAGATTGATGACGACGACCTTGCGGCGGAGGTCCTCGAGGGCATGAGCGACCGCGACGCATCCAGCATGCTCGCCCTCATGGATCCGGACGACGCCGCCGCGCTCATTGAGGAGCTCGATTACGAGAAGGCCGAGAAGCTCCTGCGCCTCATGGGCGTCAAAGAGGAGAAGGCGATTCGTACCCTTCTGGGGTATGAGGAGGACACGGCCGGTCGTATCATGACCTCCGAGTTCGTAGCCCTTCCCGCAACCGCTACGGTGGCCGACGCCATCGAGGCCATCCGAGCGCTCGACGAGGACTTTGAGAGCATCTACTACGTTTATACGCTGGACCCCGCAGGCGCGCTCACGGGCGTGCTCAGCCTGCGCGCGCTCATCGTTGCCGAGGCGGACGCGCGGCTCTCTGACCTCTCGTATCGCGACGTGGTCTGGGTTGCCCCTGACCTCGACCAGGAAGACGTTGCCGACGAGATGACCAAATACAACCTCGCGGCGATCCCGGTCTGCGACGACGCCCGCCACATCCTGGGCATCGTCACCGTCGACGACGCCCTCGACGTCATTGCCGAGGAGCACGAGGAGGACCTGCAGATTGCCGGCGTGGGTGCGACCGAGGGCGGTTCGGGAGAGCCCGTGCACGTCTTTGGCTGGTTTGCGCACCGCCAGTACTGGCTGCTTGTCTGGGCGGTGGCCTCGGGTATCGTCGCGAGCGTGCTCGGCGCGCTCGGTGGGGCGCCGGAGCTCTTCATCTACCCCATGTGCGTCATGCCCGTGGTGCTGCTCGCCGCCAACCGCGCGGTCGCTTTTGTGAAGAACTACTACCTCGAGTACAGCGAGCCGGAGGACGGGGGCAAGCCCTACCTCGGCTTCTTTGTCCAGACGGCGTTTGTGGGCCTTGTGCTTGGCGCGGTCATCTATCTTTGCGGCCAGCTCGTCATCGGCGCGGCGTATCCCGATGGCGCCGCCGCCTCGGTCATAGA
This sequence comes from uncultured Collinsella sp., assembly GCA_949285915.1. Classification (GTDB taxonomy): domain Bacteria; phylum Actinomycetota; class Coriobacteriia; order Coriobacteriales; family Coriobacteriaceae; genus Coprousia. Next base: position 96,199 of record CASDZW010000002.1, on the reverse strand, counting down.
TGAGCTCCTCAGTTCGTGCTTTGCCTGCGCGGCGCTGGTGGCATTCTTGAGCTGCGCCACGTCGGTGGCGTATCTGGCCATCCTCTTCTGGCGCGATGAGCACGATCGCAACACCTCCGGAAACGCCCTGTCCGTTACGGCGATGCTCGTCGCTTGTGCTCTTTATAGCGCCGCCTCCGTTGCGGCGACGCTCGCGGTTGTGGCGTAGCTGATCGGCTGGTGTGTGCGATGGCTCGCGACCATACGGACAAACTGACGCTTGCCGCGGTGCTCGGTGCCATGGGGCCGGGCCTTTTGGCGGCGCTTGCCGGCAACGACGCCGGTGGCATTGCCACCTACTCAAGCGCCGGCGCCACCTATGGCTACCGGACGCTGTGGATCTTGCCCATCATGGCGGTGCTGCTCATTGTGGTGCAGGAGACGGCGGCGCGCTGCGGGTGCGTGACGGGTAAGGGCTTTGCGTCCCTCATCCGCGAGAAATTTGGCATCCGCCGAAGCGCCCTTGCCATGGCGGCGCTGCTTATCGCCAACACGGCGGTCACCATCTCTGAGTTTGCCGGACTTGCGAGTGGCCTTGCGCTCTTTGGGGTGCCCAAAACCATCTCCGTCCCGCTTATGGGCCTTGTGATCTGGTTGCTCACCATGGCGGGGAGCTTCCGGCGCATCGAGCGCGTGCTGCTGGCGGTGAGCTGCGTGTTTGTGACCTACGTGGTCGCTGCGTTTATGGTGGGACCCAACTGGGGGGACGTTGCCACCTCGACGGTGATTCCCCATCTGGTGGCCAGCCCCGACTACGTGTCACTTCTGGTTGCCACCATCGGCACCACCATTGCCCCGTGGATGATCTTTCTCGCGCAAAACAACGTGGTTGATAAAAACGCTGACGAGTCCGATATCCCGCTGCAGCGTGTCGATACCGTGTCGGGCTCGGTGCTCGCCTGCGCCATTGCCTGGTTCATCATCGTGACCACGGGGTCGGTGCTCTTCCCGGCGGGCATCGGGGTCTCCGATGCCGCTGACGCGGCGCTCGCCCTCGAGCCTATCGTGGGCCCATGGTCGACGGTGCTTTTTGCGGCCGGCCTCGTGGCGGCGAGTTTTCTTGCCGCCTGCGTGCTGCCGGGCGTGACGTCGTCTGCCATCTGTGAGGCCTTTGGTTGGGAGCGCGGCGCCGACCGCAGCTGGGACGAGGCGCCCGTCTACCGCGGCATCATTACCGCTGTCATCATCTGCGCGGCGCTGCTCGTCATTCTGCCCGGCGTGAACCTCTTCGAGATTATGATGTCGGCGCAGGTCATCAACGGTGTGCTGCTGCCGGTGCTGCTCGTGTTTTTGGTCTTTATCGCAAGCGACAAGATCATCATGGGGACGTATCGCAACGGGCGTGTGTGGAACATCCTTACGTGGGCGACCATCGCCCTCATCACGGTGCTCACCGTAGTTATGTTTGCGCTCATGCTCTTGGGGTTCTAGCACAAGGGCAAGCCCAGTACGGTCTGTTCCTGAGCTTTTGATTGAGACGGGTGCGTTTGGGCGGTCCTCGGTCGCGCAGGCAGGGTGCAGGTATTACAGTAGGTGGGCTGTAGAGTCTGAGAAACGGATATACCTGCCGCCTATGTTGCCTTTTTCTTTCCAACCCGATTCACGTCGTCGCCCGTCTACGTCCCCGCGCGCACCGCAGCGCCGCGCGGGCGCGGGGCGTCCTGTTGCCGGCCAAAGATCTGTTGCCTCCCAGAGCGGCTCCGCTCGCCGTGCGGACGCTACTTCCCGCGGCGCCGGTGTTCGTCCTTCTGTCTCTTCCGCCCCTGCCGCGGCTGCGCCTGAGTCCGCGCCGCGCCGCATGCGCTACATCCCCGCCCTCGACGGCATCCGCACGCTCGCCGTCATCGCAGTGGTGCTCTACCACCTGCATCTGCCTTGGGCACAGGGCGGCCTGCTTGGCGTGACGATGTTCTTTGTTCTGTCCGGTTACCTCATCACGCGTCTTCTTATCGCGGAGTTTGACCAGTCGGGCAAGATTGACCTCAAGAGCTTCTGGCTGCGCCGCATCCGTCGCCTGCTGCCCGCCATCGTGACCGTCGTGGTTGTCACCGTCGTGCTCTGCACCATCTTCAACCACGTCATGCTCACCAAGATGCGACCGGACATCATCCCGTCGCTCTTGTTCGTCAACAACTGGTGGCAGATCTTCAACAACGTCTCGTACTTCAACGCGCTCGGCGACCCCTCGCCGCTCACGCACTTCTGGTCGCTCGCCATCGAGGAGCAGTTCTACCTCGTCTGGCCGCCGATTCTTCTGGTGATGCTGCGCGTGGGCACCCGTCACCGCGTGGCGCGCCGCTTTGTGCTCGTGCTCGCCATCGTCTCGGCAGCGGCGATGACGCTTCTCTATGATCCGGCGGCAGACCCGAGCCGCCTGTACTACGGAACCGATACCCGGGCGTTCTCGCTGCTGTTGGGTGCCTGGCTCGCGTTCATTCCCGAGGGGTCCATGCGCCCCGCGCGCCTGGTGCGCGTGCTCGGCCTTGACCGCTTCCTCCCGGCGCTTGCGGAAAACGATGCCGATGCCGAGGCGCTCACGCCCGAGGAGCTCGCTGCGCTTAACGCGGCCACTCCGAGCACGTACGGTGCCGCCGCATCGCGCCCCTCACGCCGCGGTGGCGCGGGGTCGGCTAAGAGCGACAAGGTCTGGCAGCTCGATGTGATTGGCCTTATCGGCATCGTCGGCCTTGTGCTCATGGTGCTCTTCACCAACGGATACACCGCGTTCCAGTACCAGGGCGGCACGCTGCTCGCCACCGTGCTGACCCTCATGGTCATCGCCGCCGCCGTCCAGCCGGGCGGCATGGTCGCCCGTGCGCTCTCACTGCCGCCGCTCGTGTGGCTCGGCCAGCGCTCGTACAGCATTTATCTTTGGCACTACCCGCTGCTTCTGCTCATGAATCCGGTTTCCAACATCAACGAGACCCCGTGGTGGATGCTCATCATTCAGGCGCTGGTTGTGGTGGCGGCGGCCGAGATCTCCTACCGCTTTATCGAGACACCGTTCCGCAAGGGTGTCTTTGGTGCCTTCCTGCGCCGTGTGCGTGCCGAGGGTGCGACGCCGGCGGGTATCGTGCGCGCCTATCCGGTGCGCGCGGGCGCCCTGGCGCTCGTGCTTGCCGTCGCCTTGGGCGGTCTGGCTTTTGTGCCGGACACCTCGGCACTCTCTGCCGAGGGCGCGGCGGTGCTCAACACCGAGGAGGACGCCGCGGCGGATACCGATGCGGCGGACACCACCGGTGATACCGAGGGCGCAACCGAGTCCTCCGATCAGGGCACGACGGAAGATCCTTCCACCGATGCGGTCGTTGCGGGGGAGGACGGGTTCCCGGAGGGCTCCTACGACGTGGTCATGGTGGGCGACTCTGTGTCGCTGCGCGCCGTGCCCGACTTTGAGTCGACCTTCCCGCACGGGCACATCGATGCGGCAAAGAGCCGCCAGTTCTCTGCCGGTGCGGAGTCCTATGCAAGCTACGTCCAGCAAAACCTTGCCGGAAAGATCGCCGTATTTGCCCTCGGCACGAATGGTCTGGTGACCGACGAGGCAATCGACAGCCTCATGGCAACGGTGGGGGAGGACCGCATTGCCGTGTTCGTGAACACGCGCAGTCCCCAGCCCTGGGTCCAGGCGACCAACGACGCCATTGGCCGCGCGGCGGAGCGCTATGCCAACGTGCGCGTTATCGATTGGTACAGCTACTCGGCAGGGCGCAACGACCTCTTTGACGGCGACGGCACGCATCTCTCGTCCTCGGGCGCCAAGGAGTACATCAACCTCGTCTACGAGGCCATCAAAAACGACCTGCCGCTCCATCCCGAGGACCATACCGATGATCCGGCGGTCGTGGCGGTGCGCGACGCAATGACCAAGTTCTGCGCGGCGCTCGCGCCCGACGCACACCCGCTCAACCCAAAGGACGACCAGTAGCGCACCCGCGGCGTCCCCGGCGCCAAAAACCGGGGACGCAACGAAGGCGAAACATCCGCAACAGGCTCGTAACATGCGACGCCCCTGCGTTGACTCCATCAAACTAAAGCGCGATACTGCCCTTCGTTGGAACGAGACGTGTCGGCGTGGAGCCGGCACCCGATACCAAAAGGATCGCGCAACATGAACGTACGTCACCTATCTATCGCTATTGAGATTATTGCCTAGCGCGGATAGGTGCCATACCGGTCCGCGCTACAGAGGCGGACCGGTCCTTTGCGGGGCCGTCGACCGAATGCGACGGCCCCGCGTTTTGTTTGCGTTGCGATGGTTCTGAAGGGGGCATTTCGTATGAACGGTTTGTTGGTTGTGCTTGCCGCGGCGGCGGTGCTCGCCGTTGGCTATCTGCTCTACGGGCGTTGGCTCGCCCGTACCTGGGGTGTGGATGCCGAGGCGCTCACCCCTGCGCGCCGCATGGAGGACGGGAAGAACTTCTCGCCCGCGTCGTGCTTCACGGTGTTCTCGCATCAGTTCAGCTCCATCTGCGGCGCGGGCCCTGTTACGGGCACCATCGCCGCGATGATGTTTGGCTGGCTGCCGGTGCTTCTGTGGGTGCTCGTGGGTGGCATCTTCTTTGGCGCGGTGCACGATTTCGGTGCGCTGTACGCGAGCGTGAAGAACAACGGCAAGTCCCTCGCCCAGCTTATCGAGAAGTACATCGGTCGCACCGGCCGCAAGCTCTTCTTGCTCTTCAGCTGGCTTTTCACCATCATCGTGATCGCTGCTTTTGTCGATATGGTTGCGGGCACCTTCATGACGGTGACCGACGCCTCGGGCGCCGTCGACACGGCCGCCTCGTACTTTGGCGGTACGGCGGGCACCATCTCGATCCTCTTCACCTTTGTCGCCATTGCCTTTGGTTGGGTGTGCCGCCGTTTCAACCTCACCGGCTGGCGTGAGCTTGCGGTAGGCGTCGTGCTCTTTGTGGCCATGTTTGCCGTCGGCATGCAGTTCCCGGTGTACCTCGACAAGATGGGCTGGTTTGCGGTTATCACAGTGTACCTGCTCTTTGCGGCGGCCATGCCCATCCAGGTGCTCAAGCAGCCGCGTGACTACCTCACGAGCATCATGATGCTCGTCATGATCGGCTGCGCCGTGGTGGGCATCTTTGTGCTCGCGCTCGGTGGCAATGCCGAGATGACCGCCCCGATGGTCGCCGACTTTGGTGCGCTCGCCGAGGGCGGAAGCTACGTGTTCCCGCTGCTGTTTGTATCCGTCGCCTGCGGTGCGCTCTCGGGCTTCCACAGCCTCGTCTCCACCAACACCTCCTCCAAGCAGGTGGAGAAGGAGCAGGACATGGTCGTGGTGGGTTACGGCGCTATGGTGCTCGAGTCCTTTGTGGGCGTGCTCGCCATCGTGTTTGCCGCCATCATGTTCACGACCATGAATACCTCCGGTGCGGGCGGTGCGCTGGTGGGCACCCCCTTCCAGATCTTCAGCCAGGGCGTTGCCCGCGGCATGACCGCCTTTGGAGTTGATTCGACGCTCGCTACGGTCTTCATGACCATGTGCGTCTCCGCGCTCGCCCTTACCTCGGTTGATGCCGTCGCACGTATCGGCCGCCTCTCCTTCCAAGAGTTCTTTGCCAAGAGCAATGACGCGCTCGAGGATGAGCAGGCTGAGCTCGCTGGTGTGCCTAAGGTCCTCTCCAACACCTGGGTCGCCACCGTGCTCACGCTCGTCCTCGGCCTCGCCCTCGCCTTTGGCGGCTACACCAACATCTGGCCGCTGTTTGGCGCTTCCAACCAGCTTCTTGGCGGTATGACCATGATCACGCTCGCGGTCTTCTGCAAGTGCACCGGTCGCCGCGGCTTCATGCTCTACGTGCCCGTGGTCTTTCTGCTGTGCTCCACGTTCACGTCGCTCGTGCAGTCCACGCTCGGCTGCATCACCGCGCTTCAGACGAGCGGCGTTGCCGTTATCGCAACGTCCGGCCTGCAGCTCGTGTTTGCGATTCTGCTGATGGTCCTTGGCGTGATTGTGGCGTACAACTGCCTGAAGGAGTTCTTCACCAAGGAGGCGGGCTCGCTTCCCGACGAGGAGCCCGAGTGGACCGAGCTCGGTCGCGCTCATTGCGCGCGCCCCGACGCAGCGGACGCTCCCGCAGAGGGTGCCAGCGCCCGCGCGTAGCGCTTGACGTACAGCCTTTCCTCTCTAGAACGAGGTTGAGAACGGGCTCCGGCGATACGACCGGAGCCCGTTCTTTGTTCATTGTGAGCTTTCTGGTCAAATAGGGCCATGAGAGGGCATTCCTCGAAGCTCCACGAAGCGTCTAGGTACGGTTTGAAGCCTGCCTCTAGCGCATTATGTCGCGGATTGCGGTGAATCGTCGTCACAGAGCAAGGAAAGTGAAAAGCTGGATGAAGAGGACTGCCCTCTCACGGGGTGATTTGACCAAAGCGGTAAATGCGAACGTCTAAACTTCTGCGCGTGTGTTACCGTGAGGAAGGCGGGTGTCCCGTGCCAGCGGTCCGGCTCCGTCTCACGTTTTCAGCGCTGGTAGCCTCGTTCGGCGTCAGTCGGGCGGGGCTACCCGCGTTTCCGGCATGCCTCTTTTCCGTCCAACTAAAGCCCTCATGGGTCACTAGCAAACGGGGCCCATGGGGGGACCGGCGCGAGGAGTTAAATAAAGAAGCGCGGCATTTTTTTAAAACGCTGATTCTCGATGCGCGGCGCATCAGCGGAGGTGTTTTGCGCCGTGTTTTCTTTGAATTTGGCTCACGTTTGGCTTACATCCTTAGCTCAAAGAGAGAAAAGAAAAACAGCTCAGGCCGTGTTATAGGCCCTGAGCTGCTATCTTTCGTGGCTGGGGCAGAGGGATTCGAACCCCCGTAACCGGCACCAAAAACCGGGGTCCTGCCGCTGGACGATGCCCCACTATGCTGCGCTAACCGTATGCGGCGCGCGTCAGACAGTGTACCTAATTGCTCAGCGCATCGCAAACGCCGTCGAGCAGCTGCACGGCGAGCGCCTGCGCATCGCTGGTGGTAAACGAGCCGATGCGCGTCATGCCCGTGAGCTCGATGCGAATGCGCGCGGGTGCCTTTTCTGCGGCGGCAAACGCGGTGCGCAGACGCTGCGAAAGGTTCGCGCAGGTGGAGAGGTCAACAGTTGCGCGCGGCTCGGCATCTTCGGGAAGCTCGGTCGACGCAATCTCGAGGATAAGGTCAGCGTCCTCGGGAGCGGCGTCGTCGCAGAGGGTGAAACCGCTGCCCTCGGTTGTGGCAGAGGCGATGTTCCACATGCGCGAAGCAACGTTGCGCGAGATGGGGTCGTCGCCAATGACGGCGATGCGGTAGCGCTCAAGCACGCTCGCAGCGCGCGCAAAGCCGGTGCGGACCTCGGACTCGCTTACCGAGGGCTTGCCGCCCCACACGTGATGCAGGCGCTTGATGTAGCTAAACGTATCCTGGAAGGCCATGCCATCGGCAAAAAGGCCAACGTTCTCCTGGAACTGCTGCAGGGCAGCTTCCGTATGCGGGCCAAAGTAGCCATCCGCCTCTCCGCACGAGAAGCCAAGGGCGTTAAGGGCGTTTTGCAGCGTCTGCACGTCGGCACCGTGGAAATTGGGAAGGCGGAGGTAAAGGGTGCGATCGCCCAGACGGTAGGAGGCGTCCACGAGCTTGCTCCAGCAAGCAAGGTCGACGGCGCCCTCGGCGGCGAGGCCCTGCTGGACGCGGAACGAGCGGACCGCCTCCTCAGTTGTGGTGCCAAAGCTGTGCTCGGCCACCTCGCCCGCGTTGAGCGTAAACCCGAGGGCGGCAAGACGGGTCTGGACGTCCTCTACGGCGGGACCCTGCATACCACGCGTAATCGGTTCCATGGACAACCTCTTCGTATCGAAGCGCCCGCCTCGCGCAGCACGATGCGAACGAAAAACGGCATAACTGGTTATTAGTCTAGCAATTCGGGGTCGCTCATGCTGGCAGAGCCGGCTATAGGGGGTCGCTTCAAGAAAGATTCCACGGTAGAGCAGCCGTAGGAAGAAACTCGACAAATGCCTGCCAGAATACAATCGACAGGAGCAATCGATTGGAGGCCGGCATGAACGAAGGTGCACGTCTGCTCATTGTGGATGACGAACCGGACATCGTTCGCATGTTGGGCGCGTTTTTTGAGGGCGAGGGATATCGGTGCGTTTGTGCCACGAGCGCTCGTGAGGCGCTGGAGGCAGTCAACGCTGCACTTGCCGAGGGTAGCGGCTGGCAACAGGCAATCGACCTGGCGCTGCTCGACGTGAATATGCCGGGTATGGATGGGTTTGCACTCTGCCGAAAGATTCGGGAGCACTTGAGCTGCCCCATCATCTTTTTGACGGCGCGCGTGGAAGACGCCGACCAGCTCGACGGCTTTGCTGCAGGGGCGGACGATTATGTGCTCAAGCCCTTCTCGCTCGCCGTGTTGGGCGGTCGCGTCCGCGCCCATCTTGCCCGAGAGGCGCGCCGGCCTGCTGCGACGGAGAGCGTGCGCATGTTCTCAGAGATCACTGTCGATTACGGGCGGCGCGCGGTTTCGGTTGAGCGGCCGAACGAGGCCGCCGTTGCGCTCGACCTCACGCGGACGGAGTTTGACATCGTGGCGATGCTCTCCAAGAACCCGGGGCGCGTATATGACCGTCAGCAAATATACGAGCAGGTGTGGGATTGGGACGCCGAGGGCGACCCTGGCATCGTGCGCGAGCATGTGAGGCGCATCCGGCGCAAGTTTGCCGATGCGGGATGTACGCAAGATTCTATAGCAACCGTGTGGGGCGTCGGGTACAAGTGGGAGGCGCGATGAGTAAGAGAAGGGGCGAGGTGCCCGTAGCCGGCGGCGGCCGCCATGAGGGCGCCGCTGGAGACGGTGCTGCCGATACACTGCGGGCGCGGCTGTCTGTGTGGTGGAGAAATCTCCCCCTTATGCGGTCGTTTGCCTGCTATACGGCAATCTGCCTGGTGCTTTCCGTTGTGATTTCGGTGGCGTTCATGGTGGCGTGCCTTGAGGGATATCACTACCTGGACCGCGTGGAGAACGAAGGACGCACCGAGGTGGACAGCGGCCCCTATATCTATGACGCGGCATCGGGCGAGCTCGTTCCGGCGGTTTCCATTGATCTGGGTAGCGGAGTTGGCGACCGCATGTTGTATGTGGGGATGCGCCAGGGTACGGGGTGTGCAAGCGTGGAGACAGATAAGGGGTCTCCGCAGGTCATCAACGCTTCCACCGAGCGGCCTGTTGTGTACGCGACGCTTGAGCGGATTGCCTCGGACGACGGCCTCAAACTGTATGACTGGGGAGGCAACTATACCGAGGCAGACTATATTGAGGCAGGCGGGAATCCCTACAACCCTAAACCCATCGCAGCGGACGAGCTTGCGTACTACGACGAGCGCGAGCGCCGCGAGCGGATATCGACCACAGGTGAGCTGGGGAGTGCGATAGATCAGCTTGGCGCGGCGAACGATGAGATCCTTACCTCGAACATCGGCTATTACGTATCACAGGCGCAGGCGGGTACCGAGACCGCGCCCATGTTTGCCCTGCGCATCGCGGCGGGGCTCGCGCCCTTTGTGGTGCTGGGCGTGCTCGCAACGGTGTTCTTCAGGCAGTTTTACCGGGTCCGTCTTGCGGAGCCGTTGGGGTCGCTCCATCACGCGGCGGAGCGTATCGCCGCGCAGGATTTGGATTTTACGGTCGGCGCGGTAGCGGGCAGGGAGTTTGCAGGTCTGGCCTCTGCTTTTGAACGCATGCGCGCGTCTCTTGAGGAGGCCCAGCGCGAACTGTTTGAGACGGCAGAGGAGCGTAGGCGCTTAAACGCGGCCTTTGCGCACGATCTTCGCACGCCGGTAACGGTGCTCAAGGGCACGCTCGAGATGATGGAGGGCAAAGAGCCGTCACCGCATATCGCGACCTTGCAAGGGCAAGTCGAGCGTCTCGAATCCTATGCTCAAGCCATGACGGGGATAACCAAGCTGGAAGATCGCGAGGTGGAACGCGGCTCGGTTGCTTTCTCGGTACTTGCCGGCGATTTGGGCCGCACCGTGCGCACGCTTGCGTCCGAGGCGGGAATTGCCTGCCATGTGTCAGTGCGCAACGAGCTTGCCGACGTGTGCGGCTCCACCGGTGCTGCAGAGCTTTGCGTAGACGCGTCGCTTGTCGAGGAAGTTCTGGGCAACGTGATGTCGAACGCATGCCGGTTTGCCAGGCAACGGGTGTCGTTGGCTGTCTGCATGCGCCGTCGCTGTGAGACAGACGATGGGAAGGCGCCTGCTCAAGACGAGACGGAAGGGGCTCTGTCCGCCGTGCTTGATTTGAGGGTTACCGATGATGGCCCGGGATTTAGCGCCGAGGCGCTCAGGCGCGGCTGCGAGTCGTTCTTCAGCGAGCAGAAGTCTGCGGAGCACTTTGGTCTGGGACTCACGGTTGCTTCGATGCTTGCGCGGCTGCATGGCGGGTCCCTTGTGCTTGCAAATGACACGTCGGGCGGGGCGCTCGTCCACGTGACCTTTGCCGTGGAGTTAGCAAAACCTTAACCGTGCCTTCAAGTTCCGTTTATCGACCCCTCTCTACACTCTAAGACGGAAAAAGCACATGCTGGCAGACGGCATGTGCAAGGGCAACGCCGCGCGCGTTGGGCGGGAGGAGGCCGAATCCACATGTGGGAAGAGGCGACGATGGACATCAAGGGCTCCATGCCGGAACGTCCGGCAGGTACGCTGCGGCGCAGGCGCACGCTGGTTATCGCTGCCGGCATAGTGGCGCTGGTGGGCGTGCTCATTGCTTGCTGGGAGTATCTTCCGGCGGTCTACGCGTGGCTTGCCGATGCAGACGCGGTGCGCGCGTATGTGGCTGAGCATCCCGTGCTGTCGCGCTTGGCTATCGTTGGAGTGAATATCCTGCAGGTATTGCTGGCGTTTTTACCGGGAGAGCCCGTAGAGTTGGCGAGTGGCTACGCATTTGGGTTTGTCGAGGGTGCCATCCTGTGTCTGATTGCGAGCGCCGTGGCATCCAGCGTCATCTACTTCGCGGTGCGCGCATGGGGCTGGCGCGTGGTGGGGCTCTTTTTTGATCGCAGCCACCTCGAGCGGTACGGATGGATCAGAGACGCACGCAAGCTCGAGCTCATCATGCTCATTGTCTTTCTCATCCCGGGAACGCCCAAGGATTTTCTCACGTACTTTGCTGGTCTCACGCGCATGCGCTTTGCGGCGGTTCTTGTCATTGCCACGGCGGGGCGCATCCCCTCCATCGTGACCTCGACCATAGCGGCTTCGGCCTTTGGGGATGGCAACTATGTGCTGGCCGCGATCGCCGTGGTGGTGGCGGGTCTGCTTATTGTGGCAGGTGGTATCGCGTATAGGCGCCTCGAGGCGCGCGAGCGGGCGTAGCGCCTCTGGCTCCTCTTTTGCGGCGCGCCGGTTTGTCTGCTACTTGTTGCGCTCCATAAAGAAGTGGACCATAGACTCGAGCACCTCGGCCGCCGGATGCGTGATAACGCCCTCATCGGCAAGGGAGTGCGCGGCCGCGATGGCGCGCTCGGCGTTTTTGTGCGCCACGTCGCGGCAGGTTGCGATGCCGCCGCCAGCTTCAATGAGGTCTACGGCGCGGGCGAGGTCTGCCGGGTCGCTCGTCTTGGCGCGCAAAAGCCCCACCAGCTCCTCGCGAGGTGCACCTTCGAGATTCTCGAGCGCGGTTACCACGGCGAGGGTGCGCTTGCCCTCGGTGATGTCGGAGCGAAAGTCCTTGCCCTGGGCATCGGCGTCGCCCACAAGGTTCAGGAGGTCGTCTTGCACCTGGAAGACAATGCCCGCGGGCGTGCCCACCTCAATGAGGCGGCGTGCGCGCGCGTCGTCCGCCCCGCCGGCGATGGCGCCGATGAGAAGCGGGCTCGCGGCGGTATACCACGCGGTTTTGCTGTCCACCATATAGAAGTAGTCCGCGCTCGAGATATCCCAGCGCGCGTCACGCACCCAGCCAAGGTCGAGGGCCTGGCCCTCGAGCGTGTGGCGCTCCATGCGGGCGAGCTCGTCAAGCACACGCAGGCGCCGCGCGGGCTCGAGTCCCTCATCGGTGAGCACGATCTCAAACACACGGGTAAGCGCGAGGTCGCCTGCGTTGATAGCAATGCCGGTGCCCTCGCTTATGTGCAGGCACGGCTCGCCGCGACGGAGCTCTCCCTCATCGGCGATGTCGTCGTGGATGAGGGCGGCACTCTGGAAGAGTTCGATGGCAACGGCGGGGGAGAGGGCACGCGCGGTCTCGCCGCCCACCGCCTCGGCGCCGAGCAGCGCAAGCACGGGGCGCACGCGCTTGCCGCCCGAAGCGGTGAAGCGCTCGAGCGGCTCGTAGAGGTAACGCGTGAGGTCGCGCTCCTGCGGCAGGTCGGTCAGGGGGCGCGCCACGGTCTCGGCAAGCGCCTGCTCCACCAGCGGCAGCTTCTCGGTCAGGTAGGCGACAAAGCGCGTGCCGTCTGCGGAGCTGTGTGCGTTCTTCTCTGCCATGGCGGACCCTTCTTCCGTTATGCCTCGGGCGTGGCGTAACCGTCGGGGTTCTTGGACTGCCAGTTCCACGAATCGCGGCACATGTCGTCGATGCTGTACTTGGCCTCCCAGCCCATGAGCTCGCGCGCCTTGGCGCAGTCGGCGTAGTTGGCGGTCACGTCACCGGGGCGGCGCGCTTCGATCACGTAGGGGATCTCGTGCCCGCAGGCGGCGCTGAACGCACGGATGATCTCGAGCACCGAGGTGCCCGTGCCGGTGCCGAGGTTGAAGACCTCCACGCCGGTTTTACCGTTCATCCAGGCGAGTGCCGCCACATGGCCGAGCGCGAGGTCGACCACGTGGATGTAGTCGCGCACACCGGTGCCGTCGGGGGTGTCATAGTCGCCGCCAAAGACATGCACAGCGTCGCGCTTGCCGATGGCGGTCTGCGCCACGTAGGGCACGAGGTTGTTGGGGATACCCTTGGGGTCCTCACCGATGAGGCCCGAGGGATGTGCGCCGATGGGGTTGAAGTAGCGCAGCAGCACGACGTCCCACTCCGGATCTGCGGTGTGGAGGTCGGTCAGGATCTGCTCGATCATCCACTTTGTCCAACCGTAGGGGTTGGTTGCGGGCTTCTTGGGCGCTGCCTCGGTAAGCGGCAGGCTATCCGGGTCGCCGTAGACGGTGGCCGAGCTGGAGAAGATGATGGACTTGCAGCCATGCGCGCGCATGACGTCCACGAGCGTAAGCGTATTGCCAATGTTGTTGGCGTAGTACTCGATCGGCTTCGAGACGCTCTCGCCCACGGCTTTGTAGCCGGCAAAATGGATGACGCGGTCGATCTGGTGCGCGCTAAAGATGCGCTCGAGCGCCTCGCGGTCGTTGACGTCTGCCTCGTAGAAGGTGAGGTTGGCCGCCGCCTCGTCGCCCACGATGCGCTTGATGCGCTCGACGGCAACGGCGCTCGAGTTGGACAGGTCGTCCACAATGACGACCTTATATCCCTGCTCGAGAAGTTCGACGACGGTGTGCGAGCCGATAAACCCGGCGCCACCGGTTACAAGGACGCAGGTCTGATTGGGGGTAAGCGTGCTGGACATGCGGTCTCCTTCCGCTGATGGTCCCACCGAGTATAGCGCAGGCAACACGCTGTAAACGCCGCAGGGGCAAAGGTTACGACAACGGACACGCCTTCGTGCAACTTGGTCTGTTTTGATGCCGAAATGACACCCTATGCTGCAGAAGTGAACAATTCGCAACACAAACACGTCTGTGTAAATAGAACGGATGCCCGCAAAGTACGCTATCCTTAAATCTACGTTCGGCGACATATACACACATTACTAACGGAGCACATATGTCACAACGCACAGAAGACGCGCTTACGAATGCGCAGAAGCAAACCGACCTCACCAACGCCTTCCTGAGCATTGCCTATCAGGACCAGGTCTCTCGTCGCACCGCCCTCAAGGGCCTTTTGGGCCTTGCCGGCGCTGCGGTGCTGTTTGGCCTGCCGCGCGCGGCGGGTGCAGCCGAGGCCACGCAGGAGACGCTCGACGCCCTTGCGGAGGCGCAGGCGGAGTACGACGCCGTTCAGGCCCAGCTGAACGAGATTGCCTCGCAGTTCCAGGCGCTCACCGTCCAGCAGGGGCAAACGCTCGACAAGATCGAGGACGTCCAGCTCCAGATCGACGACACGCAGGCAGAGATCGACAAGAAGCAAGAGGAGCTCGAGGGGAAGCAGGGCGAGCTTTCCGATCGCGTGGCGTCGAGCTACAAGAACGGCGGCAACGACGCGCTCGCGCTGCTGTTCTCGTCCGAGTCGTTCGATGAGCTGCTCTCCAACATCTACTACATCGATAAGATCAACGCGGCTGACCGCGAGGCCATCAAGGAGATCAACGCGATCCAGGCCGAGCTCGAGGAGAAGAAGACCGAGCTCGAAGGCCAGAAGGCCGACCTCGAGGAGCTGCGTGACCAGCAGACGCAGCAGCTTGCGAGCATGCAAGCGAAGCAGGACGAGGTCCAGGAGGTGCTGAGCGGTCTTTCTGGCGAGGTGCAGCAGCTTGTGGCCCAACGCGACGCCGAAATTGTCGCTGCGGCCGAGGCCGAGGCTCGTGCTGCCGAGGAGGCCCGTCGCCAGGCGGAACTCGCCGCCCAGCAGGGTTCGTCGAGCGGTGGCGGAAGCAGCAGCGGCGGCGGTGGCTACATCCCGCAGGCGGGTAGCGGCCAAGACTACAACGCGGCAAGCGCCGCACAGCGCCGTCTCGTTGACTCGTGCTATGCCACGCCTTCCCCGGGCGCCAACTACTGTGCGGCATGGGTTTCACGTGTGTTCCAGCGTGCGGGCTACGGCTACATCGGTGGCAACGCCAACGACATGTATGCGCGCTACTGCACGTACTCCAACAAGGCCCAGCTGCAGGTGGGCATGATTGTTGCCGTGTCGACGTACAGCAAGAACTACGCCGGTCGCATTTGGGGTCACGTGGGCATCTACATTGGCGATAATCGCATCATGGAGAACATCGGCCGCATCGCCACCACCAACCTCGATACGTGGTGCAACTACTACGGCGATACCGTTGCCCCCCGTTGGGGTTGGGCAATGGGCATCAACCTCGCCGCGCAGTAAGAGCTGCGCCGAGAACCACGCCGCTTGCCGGCGTGCCACTTTGGTTTCAAGAGCATCCCGCTTCGCCTGCTTGTGCGGAGCGGGGTGTATGCGTTTGCGGGCCCGTGCCGCGTGCCTTGTCCGGTTCGCTTTGGGTGCCCGCCACCGCGTTGCAGACGTTATCGCCCGCGGCCCGGGCGCGCGGCTCGCTGCTCGGCTCGCTGCGGTGGCCATCTGCCACCGAGTTTTTTGCAAGAATTGAGGTAGTGAACCCGGGTAGTGAACCCGGGGATGCGCCCTCGGAGGAAGTGCAGGTAGAGGGCCTGCAATAATCGAGGTAGTGAACCCGAGAGCGGGAAGGGCGCCGAATCGCGTGTTTTGGGGTTCACTACCTCAATTATTGCATGATTCGTTTCCGTACGTGCGGTTTGGGCTTCTATGTGCTGCGATGCCAACTAAATGCAGATGCGGGTACAATACTCCCATCAAGGGAGGGGAGGTTGCCGTGTGCTACACCATTGACGAGATTCGTAACGCCGTTAAGGCGGCGGTATTGGAATACAATTCGGCCGCCGCCCATAACGAGAAGATTAAAAGCGTGAAGTTATTTGGTAGCTATGCTCGAGGAACTGCGTCCGACGAGTCGGATGTCGACCTCCTTGTCGAATTCATAGATCCCGTTGTTAGCTTTTTCACGCTTGCCCGTGCCCTCGAGGCCATGGAGGCCCATCTAGCCACTGATGTCGATATGGTTCAAGACCCTCTTCCCCATGGGTCGCTTTTGGATATATGCGAGAAGGTGCCGCTGTATGAAGCAGCCTGATCGACATATCCTCGAGAAGATACTCGATGAAATTAGTTTTCTCGAAAACTTGTTGCTAGGCGTGGACGACTCGGCTTTTTTGAATGACGAGACAATAAAACGTGCTGCAGCAATGGCATCAATCAATATCGGCGAGCTTGCGAAGCATCTCTCGGATGATTTCTATCAAGCCTATCCTGGTAGCGAATTGAAGTATGCCGCACGAACGCGCGATGTATATGCCCATGGGTATTACACGCTTCATTTTGAAACGGTGTATAAGACGGCAACTGAAGATTATCCTCGCGTAAAGTCGTGGATACTAGAGCATATTGACGACTAAACGATAGCGTTTGCCTTTGACTTAATATCAATTACCCCAAAGCTCGCTGATGGTTTGGCGAAACGCCTCCGCTGCAGGTGACATTTCCTGATAGCGCTTCCAGGCGATGGTAACGCCGGCGGTGACCTCTGGCTCCAGCGGGCGGAAAGCAAGATCGGTGGCGAGCGAAGCCTCGACGATCCCCTCAAGGCATACCACATACCCCACATGCGCCTCGGCGAGTGCCGCGGCGTTGTAGAGCAGGTTGTACGTGGCAACAACGTCGAGTTCCGCGAGGTCGCGGTGGAACCACGGCGCCAGCTCGTCACCGCCTTGGGCAGAAAGGATGAGCGGGAGGCCCGTAAGGTCGTTTGGCGTCACCGCATCGCGGGAGCATAGGGTGTCGTCGCGCCGCATGATAACGCCCCAGCGGTCGCGCGCGGGCAGCTCGATGCTCTCGTATCGCGCAAGGTCGACTTTGCCCACAAAGAGACCAAAGTCGATAAGGCCGTTGTCGAGCCGTTCGCGCACGTCCTCGGCGTTGCCGCTGTGCAGGGCAAAACGCACCAGCGGATACTCGTCTTGCATCTCGGCTATCACGTTGGCAACGAGCCTCACCGCGGGCGTTTCACCGCAGCCAATGCGAACCTCGCCCGTGAGCGTCTCGGCAGATACGCGCAGCTCCGCCTCCGTGCGCCCCACCAAATCGACTATCTCCTCCGCGCGCCGGCGCAAGCGCATGCCCGCCGCGGTGAGCTCGATGCGACGGCTGCCGCGGTCAAAGAGTTTGAGGCCGAGCTCGTTCTCTAGGTCCTGCATCTGGCGAGAGAGCGAGGGCTGAGAAAGATGGAGTGCGTGCGCCGCGCCGGAGATGGTCCCCTCGCGGGCGACCATGAGGAAGTACTGCAGATGGCGGAGTTCCATAGAGTCCCTTCGTTGCCGTCTCGATGCGGCGCGGTTTGAACAAAACCATAGCGCTGGATGCCCAGCTTCGAACTATAGCCCAAATGCATGAAACGCTGTTTCATCAAGGGTGTGGCGCGTATAATCACAGCAGGGACAACGCGCCTGTCGCTCGTGCCGGGTGCCGACGAGAAGAGGTTGCATGAAGGAGCTCAAGGAGTACATCCGCCGCTTTGGCACCGTTAAGGAGGGCAACGTCCTTAAGGTCGACGCGTTTCTCAACCACCAGTGCGATGTTGCGCTGTTTGATCGCATGGGCGAGGAGTGGGCGCGTCTGTTTGCTGGCAAGCCCGTCGACAAGATCCTGACTATCGAGGCGTCGGGTATTGGCATCGCCTGCGTTGCGGCGCGCCACTTCAACAACGTTCCCGTCGTGTTTGCCAAGAAGTATCAGTCCATCAATCTCGATGGCGAGCAGTATGCGACCTCCATCCACTCGTTCACCAAGCAGAAGGACTTTCACGTGATCGTGGCCAAGAAGTTCCTAAGCGCCGGCGAGCATGTGCTGCTTATCGACGACTTCCTTGCCAACGGCTGCGCGCTGAACGGCCTCATTGAGATCTGCGAAGCTGCCGGTGCGGTTGTTGAGGGCATTGGCATCGCCATCGAAAAGGGCTTCCAGGACGGTGGCGCGAGCCTGCGCGAGCGTGGTTATGACCTGCAGTCGCTTGCCATTGTCGACGCGATGGACCCCGCTACCGGCGAAATCGAGTTCCGCTAATGGCAGCCGAGGACAAGCGCCCCAAAGGCGCGGCGGCCAGTGCAGACGGCGCCGCCAGCATGGCGTCGGCACTCGGTGACTTCTACGCCAAAATTTCGATAGCGCAGGGCTTCCCGTATGGCCTCCAGCATGTGCTCGCCATGTTTGTGGCAAACCTTGCGCCCATCTTCATCGTTGCGGCGGCGGCCGGTATGGATGCGTCGCAGTCCGCGGCGCTCATCCAAAACGCCTTGCTTATGGCGGGCCTCGGTACGATGGTGCAGCTCTTTCCCCTGTGGCGCGTGGGCGGCGCGCTGCCCATTGTGACGGGCATTAGCTTCACGTACGTCTCGGCGGTCGTTGCCATTGTTGCCGCTCAAGGGTATAACGTCGCGGTCGGCGCCATCATCGTCGGCGGCCTTATTGAGGGCGCGCTCGGCCTCACGGTGCGCTACTGGCGCCGCTTTGTGCCGCCGATCGTATCGGCCGTGGTGGTGACCTCCATCGGCTTCTCGCTGCTCTCGGTGGGTGCGGAGTCGTTTGGCGGCGGTTCGGGTGCCGAGGACTTTGGCAGCTGGCAGAACCTTTTGCTCGCGACCATCTCGCTCGTGAGCTGCCTTGCCTTCCAGTGCCTCGCCAAGGGAACCAAAAAGCAGCTCTCGGTCCTCTTTGGTCTTGTGGTGGGCTACGTGGCAGCGCTTGTGCTTGGCAAGGTTGACCTGAGCGCGTTCTCAGGGCTCGCACCCATCTCCATCCCGCAGTTCATGCCCTTTGCGCCGGAGTTTGACCTTGGTGCGATTATCTCGCTCGGGCTTCTCTACCTCGTGAGCTCCGTCGAGGTTATGGGTAACACCACCGCGCTCACCAAGGTAGGCTTTGACCGTACGCCCACCGACCGCGAGATGTCGGGCGCCATCACAGCAGATGGCGTCGTTTCCTCGGTCGCGGGTCTCTTCGGCTGCCTGCCCATCACCTCGTTTGCGCAGAACGTTGGTCTTGTTGCCATGACGCGCGTTGTCAACCGCTGCGTCATTGCCTGCGGCGGCGCGATTCTTATCCTCGCGGCCTTTGTGCCCGCGGTGGCGGCGGTTTTCAACTCGCTTCCCGAGGCGGTGCTCGGCGGTTGCACGGTCATGATGTTTGGCAACATCGTGCTCTCGGGCGCCCAGATGATCGCCGAGGCGGGCTTTACGCAGCGAAACATCACCATTGCGGCGCTCGCCCTCTCTGCCGGTATTGGCTTTACGCAGGTACAGGGCATCTTTGCGGCGTTTCCGCCCATTGTGCAGTCCATCTTTGGTAGCAACTGCATCGCCATTGCCTTTGTGGTGGCGGTGGTGGCAAACTTCCTGCTCCCGCATGAGGAAGATGAGGTGGAGGCAGGCGCCGACGCATAAGCGCGCCGGCGCAAATTGCGCTATTTTGGCAAACGTATAACCTCAACCAGGTTCCACGGGCCGGCGCCCTGCCCATCGGGTAGCTCGTCGGCCCGTGCCTCGTCAAAGGTGTAGACGCAGGTGGTGAGATTGCCCCAGCCTGCGTTGAGGATGGGCATGGGGTCGGTCACAGCTCGCAGAAAGTTGAAGTTGGCGCCGCCGTGTCCCACGGCGAGCACGCAGTCGTGTCCGGGTGCGCGCATGATCTCGGTGAGCGTTGCCACCATGCGGTCGCGTACCGCATCGGACGACTCGCCACCAAACTGCAGGTAGTAGGTCCGACATGCCTCGGGATCGTTCTCGGCGAGGAAGTCTTGCTGGGCCTCGAGGTCGCCATAAAACATTTCACGCAGGCCTTTCAGGCGTGTGTAGCTTAGGTGCTGTGCGGGATTGAGCGCACCAAGCAGAAGCTCGAGTGTGTCGCCGGCGCGCTCGGCTGTCGAGCAAAAGGCCGCATCGGGATTCACGTCGCGCTCGCGCAGGATTGCGCCCATCTCGCGCGCCTGATCGCGTCCATGCTCGGTGAGAGGCGAGTCGCACCAGCCTTGGATGCGGTGCTGGCGGTTGAACATGGTCTCGCCGTGACGCGTAAGGTAAAGCGTCTTCATTACAGGGTCACCGCCTCACCGGGAAGCGGCGCGAGCACGCGCTCGGGGTTCGCGACAGCGGCGGCCAGAGCACGCGGGTCACCATTGAAGGTTGACCAGTCGGGCGCGTCCACCGTGCCCCAGTGGATGCAGAGGAGCTGCGCGTTTGGATAGGTGTTTGCGAGCTTGACCGCGCCCTCGAAGGTGATGTGCCACTCGTTGTCCGAGAAGTCGAGCAGGATCATCTTGGGCTCGGACATCTCTAGATGCTCGGGCAGGAGTTTGGAGTCGCCTGGCAGCCAGATGGTACCGTCCGGCGTGTCCAGCCAGTAACCGCAGTAGTCCTCGCGCTTCCACTCGCGGTATGCCCACTTCTTAGAGTCGTTTTGCCAGTTGTGCCACGCCGGGGTGAGGTAGCAGGTCATGCTGCCCACGGTGAACGTCTCGTCGATATCGTGGCCGATGCCGGGAAGCTCCTCCTCGCGCGCCACCTCTGCCACGTACTGCGGCGCATGGTAGGCCGGGCACACGCCGGCGACGTCGTGGCAGGTGGGACGGCTGAAGTGGTCGTTATCGATATGGGTGAGAAGCACCGCGTCGAGCGCGGGGACGTCTGCCGGGGCGATGGGCGCCTCAAAGACCACCGGCATGTCGAACCCCTCGAGCACAGGGTCAATCATGATGCGCGTGCCGCGGGCGTTGATGAGGAGCCCCGCGCCGCCGAGCCAGGTGACGGTGGTCGCTTCTTGCGGGCAGAAGGCGCGGGCGTCGACGGGCACGGTGCCGGTGGGCACAGCCTGCCCGCGCTCGTTGGTGATGACGGTTGCGGCGGGATCGAACGTATGGGTGCAGGCGGTTGGTGCGTAGTCGGTCATAACGCTTCCTTTCGGTATGACGGAAGGGTGCGGGAACCGCAGGGTTCCTGCATGGCGGTATAGATTGTTATGGCAGCGGGTAGCGTCGCGCGGCCGTCGCGCGCTACCCGCAGAACAGGGGATTAGGCCTTGTAGTGGGTAAGGCACATCCCTATGAAATCGCGCATCTCGTCCCGGAAGTCCACCGTGCGTCGCTCAAGCCCGGCAAGCTCGATGGCCTCCGCCACGCGGGGGCTCTCCTGACACCAGCCGGCGATGCCCACGGCATGGCAGTACACGGCGTAGAGCATCTGTGCCATGCGGGCGGGCTCGCAGCCGAGGTTCTCGGCAAAGCGCGCAGAGAGCGCGTCCTGACCTGCGTAGTAGCGTGCCTTGAAGGCGGCGAGGCGCTCGAGCGTGCAGTTGGTTTCGATGATGGTCATGAGAAGATCGCCGTAGCGGAAGTAATCGCGGTGGGCAACCACTTGCTCGCACCAGACCTCTGCCAGCACGGTGGGCGAGAACGTGGAGCCTGCCGGATAGACCGTGAGCAGGTCGTTTTGGTACGCCTCCATGGCATCGTTCGTGAGCTCGAGGAAGATGTCCTCTTTGGACGTAACGTATTTATAGAGTGCGGCGCGCGACCAGCCGAGGCGCTCGGCGATGGCGGCGAGCGTTATCTCGTGATAGGAAAGCTCGCTAAAAAGATCGCGGGTAACCTGCTTGATTTCTGACAGGCGCTGTTCTTTCTGCTCGTCGCTGCGCGCTCGGACGAATTCTGCCATATGCGGTCGGTGCCTCCGTATGAACGTATCTTTTCGCCAAGATAGTATCAGAAGTATCTCAAAAGAGCAAATAAGATAATCAAAGTAGAAAAACTACTTTACAAGTGACGTAGCGTAGCGTAAATTACAGACAAGGAAGATCTAGCTTCGGGAGGGATTCGTGATGACTGAACACGAGAAACTGCTGGCAGGGCTTGAGTACGACTACACGGATCCAGAAATCCAGAGCATGCTCGCCCGTACGCGAGAGCTGCTCGTCGCTTACAACGCTGAAAAAGAGCCGGCGCGGCGCGGCGAGATTCTACGTGACATGCTCGGCAGCTGCGGCGATAACGTGACCGTGCAATCGCCCGCAAGCGTTCTCTACGGTAAGCACACGAGCATCGGCCACGATGTCTTCATCAACGGCAACTGCACCATCCAAGACAGCGCGCTCGTGACCATCGGCGACCGCGTGGTGATCGCGCCCGACGTGAAGCTCTTCTGCGGCAGCCATGCGGTGGACGCCCGTGAGCGCTGGAAGCGCGGCGCGGACGGGACGCTTAAGCTCGTGACCATCACCAAGCCCATCACCATCGGCAGCGACGTGTGGATTGGCGGCGGCGTCATCGTCGTTCCGGGCGTCACCATCGGCAGCAATGTGGTGGTAGGCGCGGGGGCTGTGGTCACGCGTGATGTGCCGGACAACTGTATCGTCGCCGGCGTGCCGGCGCGCGTGATCCGCGAGCTCGAGTCGCTTGGGGCGGATGAGGAATAAAAGGCTCAAGGAGCATCTACCGCGACTTTGGTTATAGGCGACGCGGCACGGGCCGCGCAGAGATGAGGAGGACACCATGGCTATTACGGTGAATCTGTATTACACGGGCGAGAACGGCGCGGCGCGCAAGTTTGCCGAGGAGATGGAGGCCTCCGGCACCGCCGATGCCATCCGCGCCGAGGAAGGCAACGTGCGCTACCGTTACTTCCAGCCGCTCGACGACCCGGAGACGGTGCTGCTCATAGACGCATGGCGCGACCAGGAGGCGATTGATGTCCACCACGCCTCGCCCATGATGGCAAAGATCGCAGAGCTGCGCGACAAGTATGACCTGCATATGATCGCCGAGCGCTACATTACGGACGAAGCCGGCCTTCCCGACCATGACCAGGCGTTTATTCGAAAGTAGGCGCTCTATGATGAACATCGTTGTTTTACAAGGAAGCCCCAACCTCAACGGCTCCACAGCGATTCTTGTGGAGGAGTTTACGTGCGGTGCGCGCGTGGCAGGGCATACGGTCGAGCGTGTCGACGTCGACCGACTCAAGATCCCGCCGTGTACGGGCTGCGTTGCCTGCGGATATGAGGGCCCATGCGTCGAGCACGACGACATGCAAGACCTGCGTGCCAAGCTCCTTGCCGCCGACATGATCGTCTTTGCGACGCCGCTTTACTACTACGGAATGTCAGCCCAGCTCAAGACGGTTATCGATCGCTTCTGCGCGTTCAACGCGAGTCTCACGCGCAAGCACGTCAAAGCGGCGCTCTTGACTGTGGCGTGGAACGCAGATGATTGGACGTTCGAGGCGCTTGAGGCCCACTACAACACGCTCGTGCGCTACCTCGACATGCAAGATTGCGGACGCGTGCTCGGCTACGGATGCGGCGCGCCGTCGATGACGCGTGGCTCGCGTTACCCGCAGGCGGCCTACGAGCTCGGAAGCTCTCTATAAGGTCGCTATAAGGTCAGTCATATTCTGATTGGCCTGAAGACGGTTTGTCGAGGAGACTAGCTTGCTAGCTTGGGGAATGCCCTGCTGGCGCAGGGTAATAACGGCGGCGTCTGCTTTGTGCGGGCGCCGTTGCCTGTATATATCCTGCCTTGAGCAGGGCTCTTATGTCGCGCCGCGTGGTCGCTAGGTTGATATCGAGGCCCTCGGATATCTCTTGGATTCCTACCGGCGCCCGCTCCTCGACGAAGTTCATAATTTGCTGTAGACGTTCCTTTCTGTGAGAGGAGCCATCGAAATCGAGACTGACGCGGTTGGAATGTAGCATCGTCGGCAGGATGTCCAGCGCGGTGTTTGCGCTCCTTGATTGAGGAATGCTGTCCGTTACATTACGGCTGGTAACGACCATTTCTTTTCTGCGCGACGCGTGCTCCGCTGGTGCTACCTCAGCACTTGGACGCCATAAGACGACTTTGAACTGATCGATGCCGGCGTAAAACTCAGGATCAGGCAGTCCGCGTTCGCGCATCATATGGATCATAAAGGGGATGCCCGACCCTTGTCGTTCGGCGTGCAGGCCATCTCCATTGCGCACCGGCATTGTCTCCATCAGATGCATGAGTGTGCTGTTGCGACAGCGGGAGGTGCCGTCGGCGAGATTCGCAAGGGTTTTGCCGCCCCAGAGCCCTCCGGGGCTCGTGACTTCCACCCGGTTGCGGTAGATGTCGATCACAACAGACTGGCCGACAAACAGTTCCTGGTACTCGCGATGGGCGACTGCATTGACAATCGCCTCGCGAAGAACCTCCTCGGGAATCTCGGGGGTATCGTGCCTGCTAACACCATCGACATAGGAGATGGTGCGCAGGTTGCGTAGCACCGCGCGAACGGCATCGGTGACGGTTTCTGAGAGCGCGCCGTCGCACGTCACACGGTCGAGAAAGCGCGGCTGACCGGGCTCAGACTTTTCTGTGCCAGGGTGGTGCGCAACATCAATAATCAATGCGGGGAAGTATTGCTGAGGGTAGACGCCTAAGGTCAAAAGGCCAGCGAGTCTTACCGTACCCTGCTTATCCGTAATGCCCAGGCGTTCTAGGGCCTGCGCATCGTCCGCGACGCCGCGCAGCGCTTTGGACGAAGACATGACGGCAAGATAGCGGGCAACCTGTTCTGCATCGAGGTCGGATGCGTCCGTCTCCGGCACAGGGCGGCGGTCGCTGTCTACGGGAGTGCCGGCGGTCTGCAGCTCGTAGATCTCGGCTTTAGAGAGCAGTAGGTCCTTGTCATCGACTCGCTTGAACGTTCCCGAAGCAACGCCGCGCGCAATGAGATAGCAAGGTTTTCGGTTGACATCGTTTTCTTCTATAGCAATAGCGAGAATCTCGGTGCCTTCCACCTCCAGTCGCACGAGCTCGTAGCGAGGTGGATTGGCAAGGCGCGCTCCTGATGGGCTCCCGTCGCCGATCCCCTCGACAAACTGATCTATGACGCGTGATGTATCAAAGCCGGGACATGGTTCGAACCCGTGGTGTTCATCGACACCAAGAAGGATTATGCCGCTATGCGTGTTGGCGAACGCGCTGACCGTCTCCCAGACATCGGCGCTAAGGGAGTGGGTGCAGGCCTTTGCCTCGCAATACGCATCGTCTTTCCCTTGGCTTCGCAGTCGATTGATGGTGCAGATAACTTCTTTACGATCAATCATGGCACCCCTCCCATCTGGATCACTGACAGTATAGCTCAGTGACAATGTCAGTGACAATATTGGCAGAGGAATACGGGATTGATAGCGTAAGCCTAGCCAGTGGATTGCTGTGCCAGTAGCTCGTCCAAGAACAGCTGCGCGGCGTGGGGGAGGGCCACATCGCGCTTCCACGCAAAGTCAATGGGTGCGACGGCGGGTGGATAGAGCAAACGAAACGCCAGACCGGTGCCCGACCCCGTGGCGTTGAGCCCCTCGTAGCCAATCATGCGGCCTGCGCCCTCGCGTACAAAGACCGCCGCGTTGAAGTTGAGGTTGTAGGTTGCCGCCACCTCGATATCGTCCGCGTGCGGGCCGAGCCAGGTGGCGAAGATGCCCGCCGGCGCATCACCTTGCCAGAGGCGCTCGGGCACGATGAGCGGAGTGTCGCCAAGGTCGGCGGGGCCGACGGTTTCCTGGGCGGCGAGTGGGTCGTTCTCGCGCATGATGACGCCCCAGGCATCGGTAGGACGCAGCCTCAGGTGCGCGAAGCGTTCGATATCGGCATAGTTCATGAGCACGGTGAAGTCGTCCACACCGCGCTCGAGCCGCTCCACGAGGTCGATGGCGTTGGCGCTGTGCAGGTGGAAGCGCACGCCAGGATAATGCTCGCGAAAGGCGCGCGCCACCTGAGCGATGACGCGCACGCCCTGGCTCTCGCCCGCGCCGATACGGATATCGCCGGCGACGATCTCGTCGGGACAGGTGAAGTCGGAGGAGGTCTGGTCGGCGAGGCCGACGATTTCCTCGGCACGCCGGCGCAGGTAAAGGCCGCGCTCAGTAGGGGTGACGCTTCTGCTGTGGCGTTCGAGCAGCTGCGTGCCCAGCTCGCGCTCGAGCGCGGCGATCTGTCGCGAGAGCGCCGGTTGTGTCACATGCAAAACCTCGGCGGCACGCGACATGGTGCCCTCTTGGCAGACGGCGAGAAAGTAGCGCAGGGTGCGAAGCTCCACAGTGCCTCCTAACCATACGTGTCACTCATAACACACTATAGAACATAAGCAATAGTAATTTGTGTCTCGTCGCGCGAAACTAAGTCCAGGTGGAGTTGACGCGCTGGGAGAGGGCGGTGAGGCGCATGGAAGGCGAACGACCGAACCGCATCACGTTGGATTTAGGCGCTTGCTCCGCCATGGCGCTTCTTAAGGGCACGGCATCCGCTGCCGCTTTTTCCGAGCTACTCCCGTTGTCGCTCACCGCTTGCTGTACGGGCGTGGCGCTTTGTGCCGCCATGCCCTGCGCCCTTCCGGTTGACGCCGGCGAGGTGCATCGCGGCTGGTGCAATGGCGACATCGCCTACAACCCGGTGGGCGGATGGCTCTCGGTGCTCATCGGCGACGAAGAGAACTCGCTGCGCTACGGCGATCAGGTGACGCTCGGCCACATTGAGGGCGACTTCGAGGCGCTGCGCGCACTCGAAGGCCGTCAAGCGCTGCGCATCGCGCTCGTGTAAGGAGGACCTGATGGCAGATATCGCAAACACATTGGGGAGCATGTTCTCGCTCATCATCGTGACGGTGCTGGGCTATGTGGCGGCGCGCTGCGGGTTCCTCTCTGCCGATATCCGCCCCAAGCTCTCGGGCCTTATCTTCAACATCACGCTACCGTGCACGATTCTCGCCTCGGTGGGAGAGGTCGATGCCTCCACGGGTGCTGAGGCCATCACCTGGTCGCTCGTGCTTGCAGCAGCCCTCTTCTTCGTGATGCTCGCGGGCGGCGTGCTCGCCAACCTCGTGCTGCGCACCTCGCGTGCCGAGCGGAGCCTCTACCTTTGGATGGGCGTGCTCACCAACACGGGCTTTATCGGTTTTGCGGTGCTCGAATCAATCTTTGGTGGTCCGAGCGTGTTTCTGGGGAGTATCTTCATCGCCATCTCGAACGTCTTTCTCTACAGCCTGGGCGTGGCGGTGCTGCGCTCGGGCGGGGCGCGCGGCGATGGCTCGACCGTGAACGTCCCGCGCCGCCGGCGCACCATCGACGTGCGCGGCATGCTGCGCGATATGGTGAACGTGCCCTTGGTGGCGAGCCTTATTGCGATGGTGGTTTTCTTCGCGCGGGTTCCCATACCTGCCCCCATCATGCAGGCGGCAAGCATGGCGGGCGGGGTCACCTCGCCCTTGGCCATGATGCTCGTGGGCCTCTCGATTGCCGACGCCAATCTGGGTGCCGTGCTCGGGCAACCGCGCCTTTGGGGTTTCACCCTCATCCGCTTCCTCGCGGTGCCGCTTGCGGTGTACGTACTGCTGGCGCCGGTGGTGCCGAGCGCGCTTGCCCTCGGCGTCTTTGTGGTGATGCTCGCCATGCCCACGGGCTCCATGGCAGGCCCCATCGCGGCAACCTATGGGCAAGACGGTGAGCTCCCTGCGCAGGGGACCATCGTTTCGACCATCGCGAGCTTTGCCATCGTGCCCGCGCTCATAACCGTCATGAACTTGGGCTAAATCCGCATGTTCAGTTCGCTTATGAGCGTGAGATAGCGTGTTGCGAGACATGGGCGCCTAAGTCTCGCTTGTATTGGTAACCGGGGCGGGCCGGCACCCTCGAAAGCCGGCAGAAAAGGAGATCAATATGGCAGTCAGGCAAACCGCAGGCCGCAACCAGCTGGGTGTTGTGGCGCCCAAGTTCGCCGAGCTCAACGACGATGTGCTCTTTGGCGAGGTGTGGTCGCGCGAAGACAAGCTCTCGCTCAAGATGCGCTCTATCGTCACCGTGGTGACGCTCGTTGCCAAGGGCATGGTGGACAGCTCGTTTGAGTACCACATGGCAACGACCAAGCAAAACGGCGTCACGCGCGACGAGATGGCCGAGATCTTGACCCACGAGGCGTTCTACGCCGGCTGGCCTAACGCGTGGGCTGCCTTCCGCGTGCTGCTCACCGTTTACGGCAACGAGGCGGATGATGGCCAAGGCGAAAGCTTCTCGCCAATGTTTGGCAAGGGCAGCCCCAACGACGCCTATGCGCAGTACTTTATCGGCCAGTCGTTCCTGAACCCGCTGACCAATCCGGCCGCGTGCGGCATGGCGCTCTCAAACGTGACGTTTGAGCCTGGGTGCCGCAACAACTGGCACATTCACCACGCCAACAAGGGCGGCGGCCAGATGCTCATTGTGACCGATGGTCGTGGCTGGTACCAGGAGTGGGGCCGCGAGCCGCAGCTGCTCACGCCGGGCACGGTGGTGTATATCCCCGCGGGCGTGAAGCACTGGCACGGTGCCGCACACGACAGCTGGATGAGCCACATTGCCTTTGAGGTGCCGGGCGAGAACACCTCTAACGAGTGGCTCGAGCCGGTGACGGACGAGGAGTACCCGCAGGCGTAAGGCGCTTGCGACGCGCGGCTCAGCAAGGTGTTCGCGGCGGATAGGCTGGGCGAGAACTCTGTCGCCTGACGACCCCGCCGCGCGAGCTTACCTCATTCTTAAGTGGGCGGACCCCTTGGAATCGGATGGCATGGGTAGGATGAGACCGTACCGAGAAAGGGGTCCGTTTTGTCGTTTATCTCCGTGCGCTTCCGTATCGCCGCTGCCTTGGCGCTTGGGTGCGCTCTGCCGCTCTCGGGTTGCGTCGTCACGGACAGCGCGACTCCCGCGTCTGCGCTCGCATGGCACAGCATGCACGACGTTGCCGAGCAGCTGAGTGCGGCGGCAGGGGAGGCATCGTCTGCTCTGGGCGAGGGCGCGGTATCTGCCGCGCAAGCGGGTGCGGCGGCGTTTGGGCTCGATTCCGCAGCGATTGCGGGTGCCATCGACTCCGCCCTCGACAACCTCGACGAGGCGCCCGCCCTGCTTTGGGCGGCGCTCAACCGGGAACGCTCCCTCACTGCGGATTGCCGGCTTGAGGTAGAAGATGCCGCCACTGGCTCGACGGTCGTCGCCCGGTCGTCGGGCGGGCCGGATGCCGCCTCTGCCCTTGACAAGCTCGATTGCGGGCGCTGGAAGCTTGTGTGCGACCGCCCTGCCGACAGTCAGCGACGGCGTATCTTTCACATCTTCGAGGGGGCGGACTCTGCCTTGTCCGGTCTGGGCGATGCGGAGGTAACGCACGACGTGGAGGTTGCGCGCATCATCACCTACCACGGGTCGCGTGTGGTGCGCCTTGCCCTGCCCGAGATGGATATCGATTATGATTTCGAGCTGCCCGCCGAGGACATCGCCACGCTGCGCGGCATCGCGGCGTAGGGAGGAGAGAGCCATGGAGTTGCCCGAGACCCAGAACTACCGGTTCTTCAACCATGCGGCATGCGAGTTCTACCCGTGCCACGACATGCCCGCAGAGGACCTCAACTGCCTCTTCTGTTTCTGCCCGCTCTATGCGCTCGGCCCCGATTGCGGCGGCAACCCGCACTATGTGGGCGAGAAGGGCGACATCAAAGATTGCAGCGCCTGCACGGTTCCGCACCGGCGCGAGAATTACGACTGGATTATGCAGCAGTTCTCGCGCATTCAAGAGGTGGCGAAGCGTTCTTCGTAATCTATAGCGCCCACGTATGGCAAGGCATAGCTTATAGGTCTTTTACATAGATGAGGCACGCCCGTAGCATCTATGTTGGAAAGGAGACTGCTATGGGCGATTTAAGTTCCGATGTCGAACGGTGCCTCTGCGACTGCGCCTGCGACGCCGAGCGCGTGCAGCGTGCCAAGTGTTCCTGCGAAGAGGGCCGTGCGCGCGAGGCAAAGCGCGTGCTTTTGAGCGAGCGGCAGCGCCTGCTCGACGAGATGCACAGCCGCCAGCGCGGTATCGACGCCATCGATCACATGCTTCATCGTGTGAGTTGCGAGTGCACATCCCGTCGCGTGTGCGCCGAAGGTGCGCAGGAGAGGGACGCCGGGGCGGCGTGCGCCGAAGAAGATACCGGCTGTTCTGGTGAAGGCGAGGTGAGCGCCCGTGGATAGTGCCACCATTGAGCTTCTGATCGATGCGCTGCCCAAGATCTTTATCGCGGGCGTAACGGTTACGCTGCCGCTTGCACTCGTGTCGTTTGCCATCGCGCTGGTTATCGCCACGGTCGTTGCGCTCATCCAGTACGCTCGCGTGCCGGTGCTTCGCCAAATTGCGCGCTTCTACATCTGGGTGGTGCGCGGCACGCCGCTCTTTGTCCAGCTCTACATTGTGTTCTTTGGCCTGCCGGACCTGGGCATCACGATCGACCCGCTGCCAACGGCGGTCTTGGTGCTCTCCATCAACACGGGTGCCTATTCTGCCGAGACCATGCGCGGCGCGCTTGAGAGCGTGCCTGCGGGCCAGGTCGAGGCCGGTTACTGCGTGGGTATGAGCTACTTGCAGGTCATGCGGCGCATCGTGTTGCCGCAGGCGCTGCGGACCGCCTTCCCGCCGCTTTCCAACGAGCTCATCTCGCTCGTGAAGGACACCTCGCTTGCGTCCGGCATCATGGTGACCGAGATGTTCCGCGCCACGCAGGAGATTGTTTCGCGCGAGTGGGTGACCATGCCGCTCTACCTGGAGGTTGCGCTCGTGTACCTCCTCTTCTCGACGGTGCTCACCTGGTTGCAGCGCGTAGGCGAGCGCAAGCTTGCCGCTCAGGGTATGGAAAGGGGCTGATGGTATGTCCGAGATGTTGAGATTGACCGGCGTGCGCAAGTCCTTTGACGGCACCGAGGTGCTGCACGGTATTGACCTTGCGGTCAACAAAGGCGAGGTCGTGGCGGTGCTTGGCCCCTCCGGATCGGGTAAGACGACGCTTCTGCGCTGCGCGAACTTTCTCGAGCGGGCAGACGCCGGCACGCTTTCGCTTGGCGGCGAGACCTATGACCTCGCGCGCGCCACGCACCGCGAGGTCGCGGCGGTTCGGCGGCGCACCGGGTTTGTGTTCCAGAGCTACAACCTCTTTCGCAACCGCACGGTGCTCGGCAACGTGACCGAGGGCCTGGTAGTTGCGCGAAGAGTCCCCAAAGCGGAGGCCGAGGCACGTGCGCACGAGATGCTCGAGCACGTGGGGATGGACGACCGCTGCGACGCCTACCCGGTAGCGCTCTCCGGCGGCCAGCAGCAGCGCGTCGCTATCGCACGCGCCATGGCGACCGACCCCGAGATCATCTACTTCGACGAGCCCACCTCGGCGCTCGACCCCGAGCTCACCGGCGAGGTGCTCGCCGTCATGCGGCGTCTGGCGGAGGAGGGCATGACCATGCTTGTGGTCACGCACGAGATGAGCTTTGCCAGAAACGTCGCCGACCGCGTGGTCTTCATGGAAGCGGGCCGCGTGGTGGCAGACGCCCCGGCGCGGGACTTCTTTGAGCGCCCCGCCAACGACCGCGTGCGTGCCTTTTTGCGCACGGTCGATGCCTCGGCAACATAATCGAGCAACAACGTTTTCACGCGTGAACGTTTGCAAGTACGACTATCTAGCAGTTTGAACGCCAAGAAAGGACGCAGCTATGCACAGCATTTCAAGAAGGGATTTTATCGGGGGCGCGGGGTCGTTGGCGGTGCTGGCAGGCCTCGGGCTTGCCGGTTGCGGCGGCACGGATGCCGGCTCGGGCTCGACGGCAACGAGCGGCAACCTCCTCGACACGATTGTGGAGAGCGGCAAGATGACCTTTGCGACCGAGGGCACCTGGAGCCCGTGGACGTTCCACAACGCAGACGACGAGCTGACCGGGTTTGATATTGAGGTCGCCCGCGCCATCGCCTCCGAGCTCGACGTGGAGGCGGTCTTTGCCGAGGGCGAGTGGGACGGCCTGCTTGCGGGCCTTGACTCGGGGCGTTTCGATACCATGGCAAACGGCGTCTCGGTCACGCCAGAGCGCGAGGAGCGCTACGACTTCACCGAGCCCTATGCCTACAACCGCATCGTGGTCATCACCATGGATGACTCTGACATCGCCAGCATGGAGGACCTCGACGGCAAGCATACGGCCAACACGCTGGGCTCGAGCTACGCCACGCTCGCCGAGAGCTTTGGCGCGACCAACACCGGTGTGGACGATTTCAACCAGACCATCGAGCTCCTCGAACAGGGGCGCATCGACGCCACGTTAAATGACGAGGTTGTGTTCTACGACTACATGAAAGCGCACCCCGATGCACCGCTCAAAATTGCGGCGGAGAACGCCGACCCCACGCCCGTGGCATTTCCGCTGCGCAAGGGCGAGGAGACGGCGGAGCTGCGCGAGGCCATGAACGGGGCGATTGATGCGCTGCGCGAGAACGGCACGCTCTCGAGCCTCTCGGAGGAGTTCTTTGGCGTCGACATCACCAGCGAGTCGTAGCGGGCGGGGGCGCGATGCCGCGCGGCCGCTCCCCTGGGATCTTTCCACCGCGCAAAGTATGTGTATCGAGGGCTCTTGGTACGATTAGCCAAGGGCCCTTTCGCGTTTCGGCCTGCCTGCGGAACGCGGATTGTTGGGCATAGCGTAGAATAAATAAGCAGATGGGGGCATCTTTTCGGAATCTGCAATGATCTAACGCCCCGCCTATCCGATGGTTTGGGATGGCGCCGAGACGCTAGGCCGTGCAGCGTATTGGCATGACGAGACGGAGCATGCAGATGTGGATGATAGCGCTAGCGGCTACCGCTGGATTTTGCTTGGTGTTTTTAGCAATCGCCTGCGTGCTGTTTCCACAGGTTCGGACGGCCGGCATTGTGGTGTTTTGTGTTCTCGTGCTCATCGCCGGGGCGCTCTATATGGCATATGTCCATGAGACGCCGTTGGCGCGCTGGGAACGCATCAACGCCGATGAGATTGAGCGTCGCGACCGGGAGCTCGAGGAGAATATCTTTGCGCGCGCGACCCTGCAATGCCCTCTGTGGTCAAAAGGGTGGGCAGAATAATAAAAGACTCCCTGTCGGACGAGGAGGTTTGAGTCAGAGCGGGGGATGACGGTGACATTTGCGCAGGAAACGAATTCCCCTGCATGCCACGATTGCTGATTTGTCGTCTTCGGAGGGCATGAAGGCGTTCAAAATCACTATTTTAAGCGCTTCAATGACCACGAGGAAGCGAAACAAGTGTTTGAGTGCAGGGCCTATCGGGGCTGATGATGAGATTCGATGCTTGACGTTGGGCATCGCTATCCCAAACGGCTTTGCGGCCGCCTAAGCAGCATGGAACGAAAATCTAAGGCGATGGTGGCAGAAGTATCCCCCTGAGTAGAAAACGCTGCATTAACCAATGATAAGGCGACGCACGTCAGCGAGTTGCTTATGCTAAATGCAATGACTAAGAAAATCTTATATAGAGAGACTTAGATTTGTGTATAACCTCGCGCATAGCGGCTATAAGGTAGCTGACTGAACGAATGCTGCCCCGCAGGGCGGCGAGGTCGCTCGGCTGGATAGGTCGAGCGACCGCCCTAAGAGAGGTGATTCGCATGAGAATCGACAAGTTGGCTATGACGTCGCGGGAGGCGCTGCAGGCGGCCATTGGTATCGCTGGCGATGCCGAGGCGGGTGCCGTCGAGCCCATCCATTTGCTGCAGGCCCTGCTTACCAGCGGCGAGCGCAACATCTCCGTCATCATCGAGCGTATCGGCGCCGACCCCGCGCAGCTTGCGCGCGCCTGCGCCGACGCGGTCGAGCGCGCCCCCAAGGTTTCGGGCGAGGGCCGAGAGATCGGTCTTTCGCGCGATTTGGTGCGCGTGCTCGAGCGCGCGGAGAAGCACGCCGCAAAGATGGAGGACAACTTTGTGGTGACCGAGCACCTGCTCATGGCGCTCGCCGAGGACAAGGGCGATGCCGGCCAGGTGCTCAAGGCCGCGGGTGTTACGCGCGAGCGCATCGAAGAAGTCTATCAGGAGCTTCGCGGTGACGACCGTGTGACGTCGGCTGACGCCAAGCCTCAGTACGAGGCCCTTGAGCAGTACGGCCGCAACATCTGCGACCTTGCGCGTGCCGGCAAGCTCGACCCGGTGATCGGCCGTACCGACGAGATTCGCCGCACCATTCAGGTGCTCTCGCGCCGCACCAAGAACAACCCTGTGCTCATTGGCGAGCCGGGCGTAGGCAAGACTGCCATCGTTGAGGGCATTGCCCAGCGCATCGTTGCGGGCGACGTGCCCACGACCCTGCGTGACCGCGACCTCATCGAGCTCGATATGAGCGCGCTTGTGGCGGGCGCCAAGTACCGCGGCGAGTTTGAGGACCGCCTGAAGGCTGTGCTCAAGGAGGTCGAGAAGTCGGACGGCAAGGTCATCCTCTTCATCGACGAGCTCCACACCATCGTGGGCGCGGGCGCAACCGAGGGCTCTATGGATGCCGGTAACATCTTGAAGCCGGCACTCGCTCGTGGAGACCTGCATGCCATCGGCGCCACCACGCTCGACGAATACCGCAAGTACATCGAGAAGGACGCCGCGCTTGCCCGTCGTTTCCAGACCGTTATGGTCTCGGAGCCCACGGTGGAGGACACCATCTCGATTCTGCGTGGCCTGAAAGAGAAGTACGAGATCTTCCACGGCGTGCATATCACCGACGGCGCCCTGGTGTCGGCGGCCGAGCTCTCGGACCGCTACATCGCCGACCGCTTCCTGCCGGACAAGGCCATCGACCTTGTCGATGAGGCGGCGAGCCGCCTGCGCATGGAGCTCGACTCCATGCCGGTCGAGATTGACCAGACGCAGCGTCGTCTCACGCAGATGCAGATCGAGGAGCAGGCGCTCATGAAGGAGACCGACGAGGCCTCTGCCGAGCGCTTGGAGAACCTGCGTCAGGAGATTGCCGAGGTGCAGGAGAAGCTGAACGTCCAGAAGGCGGGTTGGCTTAACCAGAAGAACGCTATCGACCACGTGCAGGACCTCAAGGCCGCGCTCGACGACGCGCGCGGCGAGGAGGAGCGCGCCACGCGCGAGGGCGACCTCGCCCGCGCCTCGGAGCTGCGTTACGCCAAGATTCCGCAGCTCGAGCAGGAGATCCACGCGGCCGAGGCGGAGCTTGCCTCCCAGCGCGAGCAGGAGGGCGCCGGCCTCAACGAGCAGGTCACCTCAGACGAGATCGCCGAGGTGGTCAGTGCGTGGACGGGTGTTCCTGTGTCGAAGATGATGCAGGGCGAGCTCGAGAAGCTCCGCGACCTCGAGGGCGAGCTGCATAAGCGCGTCATCGGCCAGGACGAGGCGGTCTCGGCCGTAGCCGCGGCCGTGCGCCGCAGCCGTGCGGGTCTGGCGGATCCGGACAAGCCCATTGGCAGCTTCTTCTTCCTCGGCCCCACCGGCGTGGGCAAGACTGAGCTCGCCAAGGCGCTCGCGACCTGCCTCTTCGACGACGAGCGCGCGCTCGTGCGTATCGACATGTCCGAGTACATGGAGAAGTTCTCGGTCCAGCGTCTCATCGGTGCCCCTCCGGGATACGTGGGCTACGAGGAGGGCGGTCAGCTTACCGAGGCGGTTCGCCGTCGTCCGTACAGCGTGATTCTGCTTGACGAGATGGAGAAGGCCCATCCGGACGTCTTTAACGTGCTTCTGCAGGTGCTCGATGACGGCCGCCTGACCGATGGCCAGGGTCGTCAGGTGAGCTTTAAGAACACGATCATCATCATGACGTCCAACGTGGGTTCCACCGCAATCGCCGAGCACTCGGGCAAAGACGACGAGGCCATGCGCCGCGAGGTCGACGAGGCCATGCGTGCCACATTCCGCCCGGAGTTCTTGAACCGTATCGACGACATCGTGGTCTTCCATCCGCTTGGTATGGCCGAGATCGAGAAGATCGTCGACATCCAGCTCGCCGACGTGCGCGAGCGCCTCGCCAAGGAGCGCATGACGCTTGTCATTACCCCGGGCGCCAAGCAGATGCTCGCGGTGGGCGGCCTCGACCCGGTCTATGGTGCACGCCCCTTGAAGCGCCTCATCCAGACCGAGGTGGTGGACGTCATCGCGCGCGCCATCATCGACGGCAAGGTGCGCGAGGGCGACGAGATCACGGTCGACGTGGATACCGACGGCGCGTTTTACGTGGTGGAGGATGCGACCGGTCCTGCCCCGACCTATGAGGTGCCGGAGGCGTAAGGATCCCGAGAGACGTCTTAGACGTCGAGGGTGCGACCGCCAAACAAGTGCAGCCGGGTACGGAATTTGGCCGTACCCGGCTGTTTTGTGCGGGTTGGATTCGCTACAATACACCCGCAGTACACCTAAGAAAGGATTGGCATGGCGCTACCCGAGGCAGTGATCTTCGACATGGACGGCACGCTCGTCGATACCGAGCGGGTGAGCCAGACCGCGTGGCGCCGTGCGGCGGCAGACTTTGACCTTAACGTGCCGGAGCGCATCTGGCATGCCTTCGTGGGCTGTTCGCTGCCCAACGCCCGTGCGATGATTAACGCCGAGTTTGGCGACCCGGCGCTCACCGACCGGCTCTTTGCCCACCAGCGCGAGCTGTTCTTCCAGATTGAAGACGAGGCGCTCGAGCCCTGCGCCGGTGCTCTGGAGGCGCTCGCGGCGCTCTCCGATGCGAGCGTGACCCTTGCCCTTGCCACCTCGACGGCGCGCGAGCGAGCACTTCCTACCCTCGATCGTTTTGGCATGGTGCCGTATTTCACCTCGATGACCTTTGGGGACGAGATCGAGCGCGCCAAGCCCGAGCCCGATATCTACCTCAAGGCGGCCTCGCGTCTTTCGCTCGAACCCGTGATGTGTGCTGCGGTGGAGGACTCCGTCAACGGCGCCCGTGCCGCTGTGGCGGCTGGCATGCGCACCTATCTCGTGCCCGAGTGGGCGGCGCCTACGCCCGAGCTCACGGCCCAGTGCGCCGCGGTGCTCGACAGCCTGCACGAGCTGCCGGCGCTTGTTCTTGCAGAAAGGTAGGACCATGAGCACCTCGACCATTGTCCTTATTGTTATGGGTGTTGCCCTTCTTGGTTGGGTTATCGCCTGCGCTGTGCACTTCCTGCGCGGCGGCCGTGCCCTTTTGCGTGCGAGCGGCCTTACGGCACACCTTACCTGCGAGTCCTGTGGCGCGACGTTTGATTTGCCCGCCGGTGAACTTGCCGATACGTGGTTCTCCAAGTCGGCGAGCGTTGCGCGTACGCGCCGCGAGGGGGCCGCGCTGGTAGACGAGCCCACCTATCACTCTTTTGCCAAGAAAGTTACCTGTCCGCAGTGCGGCGAGCGCGCTTGGGCACAGGTTCAAAACGTCAACGAGATCAATGCCTCCCTGCGCGGGGCGTACCTCGCGTCTGGCCTCAAGCACATTGGCCTTATGGTGGCGGGCGGCTTTGCCATCTTGCTCGCCGCTCAGCTCCTCCTCACGATTCTGCGCGCGCTCGGCCTACAATAGGAGCGTCAACCACCTCGATGTGAGGAGCGCTCATGAGAACGGTCTGCAACTTCTACTCGTATGTGCTGAACCGCGCGGTCGATATCTCGGTCGTGGTGCCTTCGGTCACCTGCCCGGAGTCGCTCGGCCTAGGGGGTATCACGCCTACGCACAAACTCCCTGCCAAGTTCCCCGTGCTGTACCTGCTGCACGGCTTTGGCAACAACCATGCGCAGTGGCTGGGCTATTCCAACGTTGAGATGTACGCCGAGGAGCAGCGCATTGCCGTGGTGACCATGTCCGCCGAGAACAAGGCCTATGCAGATGCGGGCGCGGACGACTTCATGCGTTTTGTGGACGAGGAGCTGCCCGAGTTTGTCTGCAATTACTTCCCCGTTTCCGACAAACCGGAGGAGTCCTATATCGCGGGGCTTTCCATGGGCGGCTTTGGGGCGCTCTTGCATGGCATCACGCATCCCGAGCGCTATCGTGCCATCGGTTCGTTCTCGGGCGGCGTGGGCATTAACCCGGTAACGTTTGTAAAGGACCCCATGGGTTCCAAGGGTGAGGAGGCGCCGCTGCCGCATGAGTACGATCTCGCTGCGCTTGCGGATGACGCCGCAGCAGCCGCCCGCACGCTGCCGCCCCTCTACATTGCGTGCGGTACCGAGGACTTCCTCTTCCAGGCAAACGTCGACTTCCGCGATCACCTGGTGGAGCTCGGTGCAGATGTGACGTGGGACGAGGTGGCCGGTTTTGGGCACGAGTGGCGTTTCTGGGACATGCAGGTGGAGAAGTTCCTCGACTGGATCCCGCGCGATGACGTGTACGCAAAGATGGGCAAGCGTCCGGTGTAGAGGTGGTTCCAATGGCATCGAAGCCTAGCGCGCAGAACACCGCGCCGACGGATCGGCATCCTCAGAAGACGCCGCCCAAGCACGGGGGCGCACCGCGCGACCCGTTCATTCGGGCGGAAAACGAGGATGACGACGGTTACGACCCCTATTCGGACCGTCGACCCGAGCCGGAGCCGCTCTTTGAGCGCGATCCGTGGGGCTGATTCCTGTTATTTGGATTTTGAACGACGCGCCCGCACCGCTGGAAAGGACAGCGGTGCGGGCGTACGGTAAATGCGCTGTGGCGCCAGGGTTGGCGACGGGTTTTCCTATAGGCTCGCGGGCGGTACGCTGCGGTTACTCGACGGTGAGGTCGGCGCGGGCGATCGCCTTCTCAAAGTCACGCGTACCGCGGAAGACCTCCTGCTTGTAGGGGTTCACGCCGAGCTTCTTGGCACGGTAGACAATGTAGGCAAGAGCGGCCACATTGGCGGTGAGGGCGAGCACAGACACCACAAGGTTCACGGTCGGGTCGTTCACCGAGTCGGTAGAGAACACCGAGTAATCCTGGAACATGGGGAATACCTGGGCAAACATGCACCAGAGCGCGAGTGTGTTGGCACGGTTCTGAATCCAGCCGCCCTTGTTCCAGAAGAAGTTGGCCACGGTGGGCGCAAGCAGCAGCGCCAAGCCACAGTACCAGGCGTGGGTGGGCAGGCAGTTGTAGGTGTAGCAGAAGTTCCAGAGGTCGTAGGCGATGATGAAAACCCAGGTCATATCGGGCCAGAGCATGTCGTCACGCTTCTTGGAGGTGTAGATGCCCCACCAACCGGTCATGCAGAAGATGTTCAGAATGCCGGCGATGCCGTTAAAGACGTTATGCCAGCCGCCCATGAGGGTGACGCCCTCGCTCGAGACCCAGGTGGTGCCCCAGGCGCGCACGGCGCTCTCAAAGTCCGAGACCACGGCGATCAGGATGTTGATGGCAACGATCACAAACGGATAGGCGCGGAACCAGTGGCTTTTGCCCAGCGAGCCCCAGCGATACTTCAAAATCATGAAGCCGATGCAGCCGGCTGTTGCGGCATAGAGCTTTGCGTAGTGGAACCAGCTGTTCATGTAGACGTAGGTCGGGTTGGTGAGCGCCCATTCTGCCCCCGCCGCCGCGCCGATGTAGATAGCAGCAAAGTAGACGGTAAGCGCTGCCGGGAGCGCGAGGAAGCACAGGATGCCGCCGAGCTTGGAGCGGCGGGCGAATTCGTTGGCGAGGATGAGGGCGGCAAACACCAGCACCCAGCCGAGCCACTGGAACGGAGCGTTCTCTCCATACACTTGGAACAGCATGCAGCCTCCTTCGAACATGCCCCGAGGGGCGCGGTTGCAGGCGATAACGCAGGTATGCGGGAAAAGGACCGTTCCCCGTGCAGACGACCCGGCTCGCCGATTTCAGTCTTGACCGGAGTTGACGATATGTCAATCTCTTATTTGACGAAACGTCAACACTTTCCGACGAACGGCGGTGCTATGGCTGATTTTCGCGTTATCGAGGTTAAGCAGAGCGTGTTTGCCGACAACGACCGCAAGGCGGACGAGCTCCGTGGGCGGCTCAAGCGCGAGGGCACGTTTTTGCTGAACCTCATGTCGAGCCCCGGCTCGGGCAAGACCACGACGCTTCTGCGTACCATCGAGGCGCTTGCGGGCGAGCTCTCGATAGCGGTGATGGAGGCGGATATCGACTCCGATGTCGACGCGCGCACCATCGCAGGTGCGGGCGTGCGGTCCATCCAGCTTCACACGGGCGGCATGTGCCACTTGGACGCGTATATGACCGAGCAAGGGCTCGATGCGCTTCGTGCGGAGGACCCTACGCCCGTTGACCTCGCAATTTTGGAGAACGTGGGCAACCTTGTGTGCCCGGCAGAGTTTGATACGGGGGCCTCTGCCAACGCGATGATCCTCTCGGTCCCCGAGGGGGACGACAAGCCGCTTAAGTACCCGCTCATGTTCTCGGTCTGCGACGTGGTGCTCATCAACAAGATCGACGCGCTGCCGATATTCGATACGTTCAGTATGGACCGCGTGCGCGAGAACATCGCCTGCCGCAACCCTGCAGCGCAGGTCATTCCCATCTGCGCCAAAACAGGGGAGGGCATTGACGTGTGGGCGGAGTGGCTGCGCGAGCGCGTCGCCACTTGGAAAAGCGGCGCCTAGCGCCGAGGTACGCGGCCGCGTCAGACGGGCTGCCGTGGCACCTATTCGGTAATGCACGGTTTGAACCCGTCCCCAAATGTGCCAAAAGGCGCCAGTTACGTGCGAAAGGAACGAGCATGATTTTGAACGGCCCCGGCATCTCCTATACCGAGCCCGATATCGGCGCGGAGTTTGTGCCACCGCTACCCGAGCATCCGCGTGAGAAAATCGTCGCGCTCTGCAAGCATCTCACCAACCGCACGCTCGGCAAGGGCAATCTTCTGCCATACGAGTACTGGGCGTTTGAGAGCGTGACGACCGACGAGATGGCAGACGTGCTGCTCAAGCTCAAGGTGCGCCGGCCCTACACGTTTGAGGAAGCCCAGCGCGCGACAGGGCTTGCGGCGGATGTGCTGCGTCCACTGCTTGACGAGATGAGCGAGATTGGCCTTCTGGAGTACAACTGGGAGAACCCCACGCGCACCAAGCAATGGGTGAGCCCTATTCTGGTGCCGGGGTCGGCGGAGTTCCTCAACATGCGCTGGGAGCAGATGCAGAAGCACCCGGCTACGGCAAAGTTCTTCGAGCAGGCATCAAAGGGCCCGCTCTCGCGCATCACCCCCATGGTGCCGCCGGGCGGTGCGGGCATTGGCATGCACGTCATCCCTGTTGAGCAAGCCATCGAGACCGAGAACCAAAGCGTCTCCATCGAGCACATCAGCCATTGGCTCGACAAGTACGACGGCAAGTACGCGGCAAGTCCCTGCAGCTGCCGAATGAGCAGAAGCGTGCTCGGCGAGGCTTGCGGCGACGATCCGGCCGACTGGTGCATCGCGGTGGGCGACATGGCCGACTACGTGGTGGAGACCGGCAAGGGCGGGCGTTACATCACGCGCGACGAGGTGATGGAGATCCTCCAAAAGGCGGAGGACAACGGCTTTGTGCACCAGATCACCAACATCGACGGCGAGAACAAGATCTTTGCCATCTGCAACTGCAACGTGAACGTGTGCTACGCGCTGCGCACCTCGCAGCTCTTCAACACGCCCAACCTCTCGCGGTCGGCATACGTTGCGCGCACGGAGACGGACAAGTGCGTCGCCTGCGGCCGTTGCGTGGAGGTGTGCCCGGCGGGCGCCGTCAAGCTCGGGCAGAAGCTGTGCGAGAAGGCCACGGGCAAGGTTCCCGCTTACCCCAAGCAGGAGCTTCCCGATGCGACGTCGTGGGGACCCGAGAAATGGTCGCCCGACTATCGCAACAAGAATCGGATCGAGACCTACGAGGCGGGCACGGCGCCCTGCAAGACGGCCTGCCCGGCGCACATTGCGGTGCAAGGGTACCTCAAGCTTGCGGCGCAGGGGCGCTATACCGAGGCGCTCGCCCTCATCAAGCGCGAGAACCCGCTGCCCGCCATTTGCGGGCGCATCTGCAACCGCCGTTGCGAGGACGCCTGCACACGTGGACGGGTGGATGAGGCCATCGCCATCGACGAGGTAAAGAAGTTCATTGCTGCGCGCGACCTCGACGAGCAGACGCGCTACATCCCGCCCAAGGTGATCCCTCGCGTGGAGGGCACCTTTGACGAGAAGATTGCCATCATCGGCGCCGGCCCGGCAGGCCTTAGCTGCGCGTTTTATTTGGCAGAGCGCGGCTATAAGCCGGTGGTGTTTGAGAAGAGCGCGCGCCCGGGCGGCATGCTCGCCTACGGTATTCCCTCCTACAAGCTCGAGAAAGACGTCATCGCGGCGGAGGTTGCCGTTATCGAGGCCATGGGTGTCGAGTTCCGCTTTGGCGTGGAGGTGGGGCGCGATGTGACGCTCGCGGACCTGCGCGCCGAGGGCTACCGTGCGTTCTACGTGGCCATCGGCTGCCAGGCGGGCCGTCTGCCGGGTATTCCCGGCGAGAAGGCCGAGGGCGCGTTGACCGCGGTGGACTTTTTGCGCGGCGTGGCCGAGGCCCAGGATGCCGGCGGAGAGGCGGGTGCGCTTACCGGGCGCACCATCGTGGTCGGCGGCGGCAACGTTGCCATCGACGCGGCGCGCACCGCCGCGCGTCTGGGCTCGCCCCACGTGGAGATGTTCTGCCTCGAGCAGGAGGACGAGATGCCGGCGAGTGCGGAGGAGGTGCGCGAGGCCGTGGAGGACGGTGTCCATATCAGCCACGGCTGGGGTCCTCTTGAGGTGCGTACCGA
This sequence comes from uncultured Collinsella sp., assembly GCA_949285915.1. GTDB lineage: Bacteria > Actinomycetota > Coriobacteriia > Coriobacteriales > Coriobacteriaceae > Coprousia. Next base: position 53,773 of record CASDZW010000002.1, on the reverse strand, counting down.
CGATGCGGGCCATGTGAGCGAGGTCGTCTTCCGCCGTTGCACACGCGTCTACGATGACGAGGGTCGCTTTGCGCCCGTCTATGACGATGCGGAGCTCCGCACCGTTGCGGCGGACCGCGTGATCTTCTCCATTGGCCAGGGCGTGGCATGGGGTGAACTTCTTGCCGGGAGCGCGGTCGAGTTCGGCCGCGGCGGTACGGCGGTGGCCGACACGCAGACCTATCAGACCGCCGAGCCCGATATTTTTGTGGGCGGCGACGCCTTTACGGGGCCCAAGTTTGCTATCGACGCCATCGCCGCAGGGCACGAGGCGGCGGTATCGCTCCATCGCTACGTGCAGGGGGCGACCCTCACTATCGGCCGTAACCCGCGCGCCTATCGCGAGCTCGATAAGGATGCCGCGGACCTGGCGAGCTACGATACCGCGAGCCGCCAGCAGCCTGCGGTGAAGCCCGACCTTGGCCGAGCCGACGCTCCCTTCCGCGAGTACACGGCAACCTTTACTGAGGAGCAGGTGCGTGCCGAGACTGCGCGCTGTCTGGGCTGCGGGGCGAGCATTGTGGACGAGAACAAGTGCATCGGCTGCGGCCTTTGCACTACCAAGTGCGCGTTCGACGCAATCCATCTGCATCGCGAGCACCCCGAGGCAAGCACGATGATCAAGTACGAGGACAAGCTCCCGGCGATTGGCAAGTACGCCCTCAAGCGCGCTATCAAGATCAAGTTTGGCAAGCGGGGCAAGTAGAGGAGGCCGGCGCGACCGTTGGACTTGCGCGTTGGGAAAGGAGCGCCGTGCACGAGCTCGGGATTGTCTTTCACATCATCAAAAGCGTCGAGGAGATCGCTGCCGAGGCCCGCATAGGGCGGGTCTCGGCGGTGACGCTCGAGCTCGGCGAGGTGTCGGGCATCATGCCGAGCTACCTTCAGGACTGCTGGCGCTGGGCATGCGACAAGAACGAGGTGATGCGCGGATGCGAGCTTGTGGTGGAAGAGATTCCCGCGCGCACGTTTTGCGAGGCATGCGGTACCACCTACGAGACCGTGGCGCACGGTCGCATCTGCCCCGCATGTGGCAGCGATAACACCTATCTTATGCAGGGCAACGAGGCCATGATCAAAGAGATCGCCACCCCGGAGGAAGGTGCCTGACTCAGCGCTCCGGGCGGCGCTCGGGGTATTTCTCGGTGTAGCCCTCGATGTGCAGCGTGCTTGCGATGACGTCCTTGATGACGGTCTCCTCTACATCGGGGTGCGAGCGGATGAAGAGGATGAGACCGCTGATGAGGATGTAGAACGTCTCGTAGACGTGGTCGATCAGCACCTCGTGGTAGCGCGAGAAGTCGACGACCGTGGTCTCGCACATAAAGCGAGCGCAGCGCTCGGCCACGCGATGCACAAAGGCGGTGTAGAGCACGGCGTCACCATCGGCGGCGATGGAACGCGAGAGGTCGGGGGTCTCCACCACCAAGGTCTTGAGTAGATGAGATATGCCGTCGAGCGCGCCCTCGATATCGCCCCTCACGCGTTCGCGGTCCCAGGCGCGCAGCCGGTCGATAAAGGCGTCGATGGTGAGCTCGAGCGCGGCGTCAAAGGCCGCCTCTTTGCTGGGGAAGTAGTGATAGAACAGCGAGCGGGTGCAGCCCACGCGGGCGGTGACGCTTGAAACGGATAGGCGCGAGAGCCCCTGCTCGGCGCAGACGGCCACGACGGCGCGCAGAATCTCGTCGCGCCGCTCGTCATGCGAGTGGCGCACGCGGCTGTGCTCGGTATGCTTTTCCATAGCGGCCTCCCCAACGGGGACGAAGGTCCCCAACGTGCTCTAGGGCGGGATGATGTTAGTTTGCCGCGTCGTTAACAGTACGTCAATACGCCGCATACCTACATTTGAAGCCGGTTTACAGACTTGTCACGAGGGCGCGAGCATGCGCGCGTATGATGGGAGACAACGGGCGCCAAGCGCGCGCCCGCTGCGACGGAAGGGGGCCGCCATGGACGGACAGCATAGCGTTGTGGTGTTCGGCAGCATGAACATGGACCTCTCGGTGGCGTGCGAGCGCATACCCGAGGCGGGCGAGACCATTGCGGGGAGCGACTTCTTTGCGGCGGCGGGCGGCAAGGGCGCAAACCAGGCGGTCGCTGCAGCGCGCCGCGGGGCCACAACCTACATGATTGCGGCCGTGGGTGATGACGGCTTTGGCCGCGAGCTCACGGCGGGGCTTGAGGACGCCGGGGTTGATTGCGCAAACGTGGCTCATCTTACCGATGTCCCCACGGGCACCGCCACGATCTTACGCAGTGGCGGGGACAACCGCATCGTGCTTTCAGCCGGCGCGAACGCGGTGCGCACACCCGAGGATGTCGAGAGCGTGATCGATGAGCTGGTGGCATCTGGCGCGGCGCCTATGGGCAGCGTCTTCATTGCCCAAGGCGAGTGCGACCTGGGCGCTACGGCAGCGGCGCTTGTGCGCGCACACCGGCACGGGCTTTTCACTATCTTTAACCCGGCTCCTGCCTGCAACCTGCCTAAAGAGGCGTGGCACGAGGTCGATCTTGTGTGCCTGAACGAGACCGAGTGCGCCGCCATCACGGGGGCCATGCCGGTGGACGAAGCGTCCTGCACCGCGGCTCTCAAAAAGATCGAGGAGCTCACCGACGGCGGCATGGGCGTCATCACGCTTGGCTCCGCCGGGTCGGTCGCGCTTATTGACGATGACTTCATGCATGTGCCGGCCCAGCGCTGCGAGGCCGTGGACACCACGGGCGCGGGGGACACCTATATTGGCGTGTTCGCTGCAGCGCGTGCCGCGGGCGAGCTTATCTTTGAGTGCATGATACAGGCGTCGTTTGCCTCGGGGCTCGCGGTCACGCGCTTGGGCGCGCAGCCTTCCATCCCTACGTGGGACAAGGTTGTCGCTTGGATGATGGGCTGGTAGCCGCCAATGCCGGAGTCTATGTTGCAACAGGCACGCTGCTGCCGCTGGATTGGCGGTGCGGCTGCTGGGGGAGAGGAACTGAGATGAAAAAGCTGATACTCGATCTTGATATGGGCGTGGACGATGCCATGGCGCTCGCCTATGCGCTCGCAAGTCCCGAGGTAGAGCTCATTGGCATCACAACGGTGTTTGGCAACGTGCCCTGCGCCCAGTCGGTTGAGAACTGCCTTGCCATGCTGGAGCTCCTCGGCCATCCCGAGGTGCCGGTCGTTGCCGGTGCGGACCGGGCGCTTGCGGCTACGGCGCCCTATACCACGATGGTAGACGTGCACGGTACCAACGGCCTTGGCGGGGTTGCGCTGCCTGAGCCCACGCGCGAGGCCGTGGGCAAGTCCGATGCCGAGGGCGGCGCTGCGGTCGACTTCCTGCTGGATGCCGCGCGCACCTGGGGAAGCGACCTCATCTACGTCCCCACCGGTCCTCTGACAAACCTAGTGCTCGCCGCCCGCCGCGATGCGGAGGTGCTACGCACCATTGGCGGCATCGTCTTCATGGGTGGTGCCCTCACCATCCCCGGCAACGTCACGCCGGGCGCCGAGGCAAACATCGCCAACGACCCGGAGGCGGCTGACGCCGTTTTGCGCTCGGGCGTGCCGGTGACCATGGTGGGGCTCGATGTTACGCATCAGACGATTCTGCCTTTTGACGAGCTTGATTGCTGGCGGGCGCTTGGCACCTCGGCGGGCGTGGCCTTTGCCGATATCGTGGGCTACTACTTCAACTTCTATCTGGAGCATCAGGGTTACCTCGGCGGTTGTGCCCTGCACGACCCGCTTGCGGTGGCGATCGCACTTGACCCCACACTTGCGGGCACGCTCGACATCAATCTCAAGGTCGATCTGGACGGGCCGTTCCGCGGGCGCACCATCGGCGACCCTCTGCGCCTGCATGATTCGCAGAAGTCCGCCAAAGTCGCTGTGACCGTGGATGCGCCCCGCTTTGTCGAGCGCTTCTGCGAACGCGTGCGCCAAGCGCTCGGGTGAGCGGGCGTGCAGCCTCGTTAGCGTATGCAAGCGCGCATCTCGGCCGTGCGCAGGGGTGAGTCTGGTACCCTTAGACTCATCTGGATATACATGAAAGGAGCCCATCCATGGAGGCTTATAAGCAGGAGTTTATCGAGTTCATGGTCGAGTCCGACGTGCTCAAGTTTGGCGAGTTCACGCTCAAGAGCGGCCGCAAGTCGCCGTTTTTCATGAACGCGGGGGCGTACGTGACGGGCGAGCAGCTCAAGCGCCTGGGCGAGTACTACGCGCGCGCCATTCACGATAACTTTGGCCTCGATTTTGACGTGGTGTTTGGCCCCGCCTACAAGGGCATTCCGCTCGCGGTGGTCACGGCGATCGCGCTTCACGACCTCTACGGCAAGGAGGTCCGTTACTGCTCCGACCGCAAGGAGGTCAAGGACCACGGCGCCGACAAGGGTGGCATGCTTGGCTACGAGCTCAAGGACGGCGACCGCGTTGTCATGGTCGAGGACGTCACGACTTCGGGCAAGTCCATCGACGAGACCTATCCCAAGCTCATGGCTGCGGCAGACGTCGAGGTGAAGGGGCTCATCGTTAGCCTCAACCGCATGGAGGTCGGCAAGGGCGGCGTCACCACGGCCCAGAAGGAGATTGAGGCAAAGTACGGTTTCCCCGTGGCGTCGATTGTGTCGATGGCCGAGGTCACCGAGGTGCTCCACAACCACGAGGTCGGTGGCCGTGTGGTGATTGACGACGCGATCAAAGACGCGCTCGACGCCTACTACGAGCAGTACGGCGCCAAGGAATAGGCAGGTAGCGCCCTCGAGCAGGGCGTAGGTTTGAATGGGGGAGGGCCCATGAAGAAGAAGTTCATCGTACCGATTATGGCGTTGTTTGCCGCGTGTCTTCTGGTGCTTACCGGATGCGGCGGCCCTTCTGCCGAGCAACTCATCCGCGAGGACCTCGAGGCGCAGTTCGCCGAGGTCAAGGCTGATAACGAGGAGATGCTTGAGACTATTGAGAGCTCGGCGGGCGAGAATTTTGACTCGCTTGGCATCGACCCCGGGGAGTTTATGAACACCTACCTGGATGGTTTTGCTTACACCATCAACGAGATCACGGTTGAGGACAAGACGGCGAATGCCAACGTAACCGTTACGGCAAAGTCGATGGGTGATATCGTGAACGAGTTCCAGCTGCAGTTCACCGAGTATCTCTCCGGCATCGACCTCACGACGATTTCGGGCGAGGATGAGCTCTTCCAGCAGGCCGGCCAGATTCTGTTGGAGGTTGCTCAGAGCGTCGAGCCCCAGGAAGTCGACTGCAACTTTACCTACTCGCAGGACGACGAGGGTGTGTGGAGCGCCGACGAGAGCGCTGCGAGTGAGCTCACGAACGCTCTCATGAGCTAAGCGCGCGGTTGTTTTAGTACAAGATATGCTCAATTGTGGGGCGCCGATGCGAGTCGGCGCCCCGCGGCGTTTGGCGAGGCGCTCCGCTAGCTAGCGCGTGGGTCGCGTGGCGAGGATGCGCGCAGAGAAGAACTCGGGATGCTGGCGCGAGTAGATGACCTCAAACTGGTTGCCGGTTGAGGCAAAGGTATGGGACTCCACAAAAGCCAGGTAGGTATTGGGGTCCAAGGAGAGGAGCTCGCCGTCCGCCGCGCCCGCTTTGCGCATAGTGATGGTGCGCTTGCTGGTGAGGATCTCTATACCGAGGGTGTTTTCGATATGGGCGTAGGTGCCGGTGATGGCAATCTCGGGCGTGATGCCGGGAACCTCAAGTTCGGAGGTATAGGTCTCCTCTACAGCCACGGGGTCCCCGCTCGCTATGCGTAGGCGCAAGAGATGGACGAGCGGTATACCCGGCGCAAAGCCCGTCACCTCGGACAGAGCGTCGTTTGCCGTTATGCGCTCAAAGGTAAGCAAGCGCGTTTTGGGGGTGAGGCCGCGTGCCGCGCAAATCTCGGGGAAGGTGTCGATTCCGCCGGTGGCATAGCCTTGCGTGCCTGTTGGCTCCGGCTGCCAGATGACGGTAACCCCGCGACCTTGGCGCGCCTGCACGTAGCCCTCTTGTGCGAGTTCCGCAAGCGCGCGACGCACGGGGGCGTGCGAACAGCCAAAGCGTTTGCAAAGTTCGGCCTCGGTAGGCAGCAGCGTTTGAAACGGGTGCGCTCCGGCACGAATCTCATCGCGGAGCGTAGCGGCTATGGAGTGGTAGATGCTCTTCACGGTGTGGAACTCGCAATCTGTTGATTTATACGAATAAATATACTACAATGCTCTTGAGAAATTTATACGCATAAATCACCTCAACTCAAATTCCCTCAACTCCCTGCGTATATTATTCTCAAACCGGCTTTTGGGTTACGTATGGCGTCGTGCCCAATTGCCCCCAACCGGTCCTGCCGGGAAGTGTGGATCCCGGCAGGACCCCATTGCGCATGCCGACGGCATCAAGGAGGACTTATGATCAAGGCGGCGTTCTTCGACATAGACGGCACGCTGGTGAGCTTTAAGACCCATACCGTTCCCGCATCGGCGCGCCGCGCGCTGCACCGTCTTCACAATGCGGGTGTCAAGCTTTTTATCGCTACGGGCAGATCGTCGAACGCTTTGCCGGATGTTATCAACGAGCTCTGCGAGGAGGTTCCCTTTGACGGTGTGCTCGCTTTCAACGGCCAGTACTGCTATCTGAGCGACGGAACCGTCTACCGTGATGTCTCGCTGCCTTGGGAGGACGTGCGAATCATTGCCTCGCAGGCAGATGCCGGTCTCTACGAGGTCGAGGTCATGCAGCTTAACCGCCTGTTTGTGAATCGCCGCAGCGAGCGCGTGCGCAAGGCAGAGGAGCATACGGATTCCCCGACACAGGTTCTGCCCCTTGAGCATGCCTTTGATGAGCCGGTTTACCAGATGTGCGTCTATGTGGAGCCGGGCTGCGAGAGCGTCTTTGCCGATGTCTGTTCACAGGTCGAGCATGTTCGCTGGAGCGATGCGTTTTGCGACGTCATCCCCGCGGGCGGCGGCAAGCCCGCGGGGATTGCCGCGACGCTTGAGATGCTCAACATCGAGCCCGGGGAGTGTGCGGCCTTTGGTGACGGCGGCAACGATATCCCCATGTTCGGTTGCGTGGGCACGAGTATCGCCATGGGCAACGCTTCAGACGCCGTCAAGGCGGCGGCAAGCTACGTCGCGCCCGACATCGACGAAGACGGCATCCTTGTCGCCTGCGAGGAGCTCGGCCTTATTTAGCGATTGCCCCCTTCTTCGCTTGTTTCCGAGGTGAGGACGATGCCTATGGTGGGATTATCATCGGCGCGTCGTACCTTGTCGTCAAACATGCGGACGTACACTCCGTGCGAGCGTGCGGACGCTCCATCCCTGTTCGGATGCCTCGCGTGCATACCACGCACGTGCATCGTCGTTGATAACGCGCAAAAGCTCGCGATAATGCGACCATGACAAAGCGCTTCCAGATTGTGCACACAGCGTGTGCACAATCTCAGGAAACATGTTGTGGAACGACAAAAACAGGTAAAGGTTACGCCGTGCGGTGTCGTGGGCGCTTTCGATAATGGTCCGTGCATCCGCTACGATGTCTGCCGTTGACTGATATGAAGAGTCTGCAGGTAGTGCAAAATATTGCCGCTTGGTAGGGATGACTAGAGTCTGCATGGACGAGGCATTCGCGTCGCTGCTGTGCGCTAAGATAGGGCAAAACATAACGACTGACCCGCACCAGCTTGCCTGGGCGGGTTTTCGGCGTGCGTGGCGCAAGAAATGGTGCCCGCGCCCGGTCAGACGGGAGACCGTATGCTTATCCATCGAATCGCCGCGCAGCTCTTCTGCGCAGAAGGCCCTGCCGCCATCGAGGCCGCGCTCGATGCGGGCAAGGATGCCACGCTTGCGGTGTCGCAGTCGGGCCGCACGCTTATGCTTGCCGCGCAGTTTGCCCGGCGCCCTCGCGCGACGGTCTACATCGTCTCGGGCGAGGAGACGGCAGACCGCGCTGCCCGCGCCCTTGCTGCTTATCTGGGGCTGGAGCGTGTGGTGCGCTACCCCGAGCGTCGCGATCTTCCTTGGAACGCCAAGGCGGACCTGGACGATGCCGCCGTGGCGCAGCGTTGCCAGGCGATTGGCCGCGTGGCGCGCGGTGAGGCCGTCATTATGGTTGCCTCGGCCCGCGCTCTGTTGCGCTGCGTGCCCGATCCCTCGAGTCGCTACTGGCAGGAAGCGCATTTTGCGGTGGGGGATGAGGTCCCCTTTGAAGACGTGCCGCGCCGTCTGGTAGGTATGGGCTACACCGCCGCGGAGGCGGCAGATGCGCCGGGGCTTTTCCGCGTGCACGGCGATACGGTGGACGTCTTTCCCGCGCAGGGCACCTCGCCTGTGCGTCTGGAGTTCTTTGGCGATGAGATAGACCGCATCCGGCGCATGGTGACCTCTACGGGCCAGACCATCGGCGACGAGGAGGCGGTCGATATCTACCCCTGTCGCGAGCTCGCGCTGACCGATGACGCGCTGCATCGCCTGCGGGCGGCCCTGTATCAGCCGGCGCAGCAGGATAGTGAGCTTGCGGCGCTGCTTGAGCTTGCCGAGGCACGCGTGGCCACGCCCGAGCTCGACCGCTTCCTGCCCCTTCTGTACGAGCGCACCGTAACGCCGCTCGAGCATCTCGCCAAAGACGCGCTCGTGGTCCTCTCGGAGCCGCGGTCGCTCTTTGACGACTGCTCTCGCGCCTATGAGGACTGGGAGCGGCGCGCGGGGGAGGCCCGCGTGAGCAGGCTCGACGGTCTGTACGTGCGCCCGCAGGAGCTCGACTTTGGCCGTCAGCAGCGTCTGAACTACGTCTCGCTCATTCGTGCGGGCGGTGCGGTCACCGCCGAGCTCAAGATCGAGCAGCCTGCCATTGCAGGGTCCGACACGCGCTTTATCTCGCGCATTCGCGAATGCGTCTCAAACCGCTTCGCCGTGGTGTTCGCCGCGCCCGACCGCGGCGCCCGCGAGTCGTTGGAGCTTTCGCTCGGCGACGAATCGATTCCCTTTGAGGAGTCGCTGCAGGCCGCGCCCGAGAACGAGGGGGAGGTCGATGCGTCTATCCAGATCCGCGTGACCGACCCGCTCAACCTAAAACGCATCGACCCTGTCGAGCGTGCGTCTACGGTGCCCACGCTCACGCGCGGCCGCGTCACCTTTATCGATTTACCGCTGCCCTCCGGCGTGGTGATTCCCGAGGCGCACCTCGCCGTCTTCTCCATTGCCGACCTGAACGCGCGGCTCGACGCCCGCCGCGGGCGAGCCCGTCGCCGGCGTGTGGACATCACCGAGGTGACCTTCCCCTTCAAGCCGGGCGACTACGTGGTCCACGCCACGCACGGCATCGCGCTCTTCTCGTCCATTGTGCGCCAGGAGGTTGCGGGGCGCGAGCGTGATTACTTCCTTCTGGAGTACGCCGGCGGCGACAAGCTGTACGTGCCGCTCGAACAGGTTGACCGCATCACGCGCTATGTTGGCCCCGACGGCGACAGCCCGCGCCTCACGCGCCTCAACACGGCGGACTGGTCGCGCGCGACCAACAAAGCGCGCAAGAGCGCCAAAAAGCTCGCGTTCGACCTCGTCGATCTCTACACGCGTCGCAGCTCCATCACCGGTTTTGCCTGCCCGCCCGACACGCCCGAGCAGCTTGAGATGGAGGCGAGCTTTCCTTACGAGCCCACGCACGATCAGCTCGAGGCCATCCACGACATCAAGGCCGATATGGAGTCCGCCAAGCCTATGGACCGCCTGCTTTGCGGCGACGTGGGTTTTGGCAAGACGGAGGTGGCGCTGCGTGCGGCGTTCAAGTGCGTCGATTCCGGTCGCCAGGTGATGGTGCTCTGCCCCACGACGATTCTCGCGCAGCAGCACTACCAGACGTTCTTCGAGCGTTTTGCGCCCTTTGGGGTGGAGGTCGAGGTGCTCTCTCGCTTCCGCACGCCGGCCCAGCAAAAGCGCGCGCTCGCCGCGTTTGCCGAGGGCAAAGTCGATGTGCTGGTGGGCACGCATCGCTTGCTCTCCTCGGACGTCAACCCGGCAAAACTCGGGCTCGTCATCATCGACGAGGAGCAGCGCTTTGGCGTGCAGCACAAAGAGCAGCTCAAGAACCTGCGCGAGCAGATTGACGTGCTCACGCTTTCGGCAACGCCCATCCCGCGCACCATGCAGATGGCAATCAGCGGTGTGCGCGACATGTCGCTCATCACCACGCCGCCCACGGGACGTCGCCCGGTCATCGTCCATGTGGGCGAGTACGACCCAGATGTGGTGTCTGCTGCCATCCGCCTGGAGCTCGAGCGCAAGGGGCAGGTCTATTACGTGAGCAACCGCGTGAAGACCATCGACGACGCCGTGGACCGCGTGCACGAGGTCGCGCCCGAGGCGCGCGTGGGCGTGGCGCACGGCAAGATGAGCCCCCGCGAGGTCGAGGACGTCATGATCGACTTCGCTACGGGCAAGATCGACGTGCTCGTAGCAACGACCATCATCGAGAGCGGCATCGACAACCCGCACACCAACACCCTTATCATCGAGGACTCGCAGCGGCTGGGCCTGGCGCAGCTCTACCAGCTGAAGGGTCGCGTGGGCCGCTCGGCCACGCAGGCGTATGCCTACTTCATGTTCCCGGGCGAGATTCCGCTCACGCCCGAGGCCACCGAGCGCCTGACCGCGCTTGCCGAGTTCCAGGACCTGGGCTCCGGCATGCGCATCGCCATGCGCGACCTCGAAATCCGCGGCGCCGGGTCGCTTGTGGGTGCCGAGCAGCACGGCAACCTCTCAAGCGTGGGCTTTGACCTCTTCACGCAGATGCTGGGCCAGGCGGTGGCCGAGGCGCGCGGCGAGGGCGGCGACGTTGAGGAGGCAAGTGTCACCATCAACCTGCCGGCGGACTTCTTCTTGGCGGAGGAGTACGTGCCCGCGGTCGACAAGCGCGTGCTCGTCTACCGCAAGGTTGCCGCGGCAGATACGCTGGCTGCGGTGGACGAGGCCGAAGCTGCGTGCGTGGAGGAGTTTGGCGAGCTGCCTCTTGCCGCCAAGAATCTCTTCGACCGCGCGCGTCTGCGCATCCGCGCCGACCGGCTGGGACTCGAGAGCATCTCGCTGGCGGCAGGGCGCCTCACGTTCCAGGGCGTCGACGTGCCCAAGACGGTTGACTTCGACCTCAAGAGTCGCCTGTCTGCGGTGAACTTCCCCAAGAGCCGCAAGCTCTCGGTGCCCTACAAGGCGGGCGCCGGGTCGGGTACCGGTGTGGGGCGCGGGCTCGACGCCAACGACCCCGCCGGTCCTGTGGCCGCTGCGCTCAAGGTGCTCGAGCAGATCGGCCCTTCCGGCGACGACGACTAGCTTGCTTGGCTCATTTGGGGACGGGTTCAAACCGTGCAACAGTCCGCTTGGGGGCGGTTGCACCTCGTCACCATAGGTTCTGTACGGATTCCGATTGATAGGGGTAAGACAGCATGAGCGACCTAACCATTCGCGTGGCGCGGCCTGAAACCGATGCGCCCCGCTGCCACGAGATTTACGCGCCCTACGTGCGCGACACGGCGATCACGTTTGAGTATGAGCCGCCGACGCTCGTGGAGTTCACCGCGCGCATGGAGCACACGCTCGAGCGCTACCCCTATCTGGTGGCCGAGCGCCCCGGTGTGGACGGCCAGCCCCACATTGTGGGCTACGTCTACGCAAGTCCTTTCAAGGCGCGCCCCGCCTACGACTGGGCGGTGGAGACCTCAATCTACGTCGACCGGGTGGAGCGCCGCAGTGGCGTGGGCCGCACGCTCCACGACGCCCTCGAGCGCTGTCTCGCCGCGCAAGGCATCCTCAACATGGAGGCCTGCATTGCCACGACCGACGTAGAGGACGAGCATCTCACCAACGATAGCTGGCGCTTCCACGAGCATATGGGCTACCGCCTCGTGGGCGAGTTTAGGCAGTGCGGTTACAAGTACGGCCGCTGGTGGAACATGATCTGGATGGAGCGGCACATTGCCCCGCATCGCCCAGACCAGCCGGCCGTGCGACCGTTTCCCGAGGTGCGGGGCCAGCTCTTCGCCTAGCGAACCCGTCCGATGCCGGACGCTTTGCTGCGCGCGGGGGTGGGCGCGGCACGCCGCATCGCTCGTGACGGATAACCGCGCGGTTGTGACATCGTCCGCCGCGATAGCGCTTTTCCGCAGCTTTCCGATGGTAGTATGGAGCCCTATTCCCTGCATTGGACAGTAACGGATCGCGCGGGGGGGGGTGCTCTATGTATACGGTGGCCATAGTGGAGGACGATGCGGCGCATGCCGCCGAGCTCGCTCGCATGATCGACGCCTCGCCCATGGCGGAGCGTCTTGAGCTCGCGACCGCGTGGCGGGCGGTCGACAACGTCCGGTGGACACCTTCGGATGATGCTTCTCAGCACCCCCTGGATGCCGACCCTCATCGCTCGCCTTCAGCGGCGGCGCTGCCCGACATTCTCTTTGTCGATGTGCGGCTGGCGGACGGCGTTAACGGCATCGACCTCGTCCGCCGGCTCATACCGTCCGCCGCGCCCGTGCAGGTCATCTACGTCTCGGCCTATCTTGAGTACGCGCCCGCCGCGTACCACACGCGCCACACGTGGTTTCTCTCCAAGCCCGTGGTACAAGACGAGCTCAACGCAGCGCTCACCCGTGCCGTTGACGCGCTGGATACGGAGCGAGCAGAGCCCTTGCTGGTCCATCAGGGCACCTCACTCATCCGCATCGCGCCGCACGAGGTGCGCTATATCGAGAGCGACCGTCGCAAGGTGCGCATCCACGAGCGCTCGCGCACGGTGGAGGCCTATGCGCGCATATCGGAGCTCGAGATGCAGCTGCCCGACCAGTTTGTACGCTGCCACAAGAGCTTTCTCGTCAACTTGGCGTATGTGACGGAGTTTACCGGTCGTGAGCTCGTTCTTACGGACGGTACGCATCTTCCGGTAAGTCAGCGCTGTCGCAAAACGTTTGCCGAGCGCCTTGTGTCGTTCGTGCGCCGGTCGCTGTAGGTGTACGATGGGCGAGGGTGCGCTTCAGGTGCTTATCACGCTTGTCGGCGGTGCCAACACGTTTGTCATGTGTTGGAATATGGCTATGGCGCTACCCATGCGCGGCCGTACAGTCTATCTTGTCGCGAGCGGCGCGGCAATGGCGTTCGATCTTGTCACGGGCGAGGTATATCCCGCAGTCGCGCGCATACACTTCCTGCTCTGCATGTTCAGCCTACCGCCGATTTTGATGCGCGGCCCCGTGGCACGCCGTCTCGTAGCCACGGCGCTCTGCATCGGGGCGGCGATTGCAGGCGAGGGTACCGGCGTCTTGTTTCTCACGCTTGTAGGAAAGCCCCTCGATGCTGCGGCGGTGATGGCTGAGGACCCGGTGCTGCTCCTCGCACTCCGCCTGCTCGCGTTTGCTGTTCTTGTCGCCTGCGGGCGCCTCGTGTGCGCGTTCATGGCGCGTTGGACGCACGGCGATCGCATAAACGTTGTCCTGCCTCGTTTTGCGGTGACCGCCCTTTGCTGCGCGATGCTGGCGAGCGTCATGTACTCCCTGTTCGTGGCAGAGGGCATCTCATCCACCCATCCTCTTGCACGCGCGGGCTTGGCGTGCATGATCGCATTACCGTTGATCTTGGTGGTTCTGTTGGTGCAGGTGGAGCGGGCGCGTCGCACCGCAATCGCACGGGCGCAGACGTGCGTGGCGCAAGAGCAGCTGGACGCCTGTCTTGCGGCGTACGACCACGTCATGCGCGCCACGGTGCGCACCGCGCAACTTCGTCACGACGCACGCAGCCACCTGCAAGCGATCGATGCCCTTATGGCGAAAGGCGACCTCGAGCGAGCAGCCGCCTATGCACGCGAGATGGCCGATCTGCTCGCCCGCGAGGACGGTGAGTCCTCATGAGGGAGCTCGCTCTCGCGCTCGTATGTGCGGCAACGCTTGCCGTGGGCATCTCATTCGCAGTGCTCGCCTGCAGATACCGCACGCTTCCTATTGGCAGCCGCGCGCTCACGGCGCTCATGGCTGCATGGCAGGTGGCGACGCTGATGATTATTGCTTTCGCGGGGTCTGCGGACGCGTCAGCCAGCGTGGTGCTTCTCGAGCTCGCGGCGGTAGTTGCCGGTGCGGGCTCCGCCGTGTCGAATGCGTGGTTCCTTGCCGGTATCTCCGAGGCGGGCGAGCTCGAGACGAGCCGCGCTCGCGCGCGGGCACTGGAGGAGCAGGTTGAGCTGCAGCAGGTGCACCTCGCCCAAACGGAGCAGGCGCTCGCAGTGGCTCGGCAAGACCGCATGCGTTATGCAACGGAATTCACCCGTATCACCGATGCGTTGATGTCGGGCGACGCGGCGGCGGCGCGGGAGGGGTTGGCGCGCACCGAGGAGGCGCTTCCGCGTTTTGGCGGGCGTCTCTGCGCGCACCCCGTTGTTGATGCCCTTCTCAAGGCCAAGATGGCGCAGGCAAAGGAGTGGGGTGCGCAGCTCGTCGTGCATGCCGAGGTTCCAGCGGATATGGGCATCACCGATGCCGAGCTCTGCGCGGTCATCTCTAACCTGGTGGATAACGCCCTCACCGCGGCGGCTCAGGCGGAAACGGAAGAGGCGGCCGGCCGCGAGCAAACGGTATCGAAAGGTGGAGTGCGGTGTGGAGAGGATGCGCCCGCGTGCGCGGCGCCTACGGTTACGGTGCGCATGCGCGCGGCTCAGGGCTACCTCGCCCTCGCAGTGGAAAACCCTTGCACCCCGGAGCAGGCGGCTGCCATCGACCAACTGAAGCCGCGCAGCATGCCACCTCGCCTGCGACACGCGCGCCGTGACGGGACGGGCGCCGAGGAGGTCTCGCTGCTCCCCGAACACGGCTGGGGTCTCACCATCGTCCACGACCTTGCCGAGCGCCGTGAGGGCACCCTCGCACTCAAGCAGCGGGACGGAATGCTCCGTGTCGATGTGGTCCTCAAGCTAGATTAGTTCTGAGGCGACGGGGCAGTCGTGCTCTTCTCTCCCTTGCGACGCGCCTGTACGGGCGCGCGACGTGCCGCTTGGCGCGTCTTTACCATGAGTTTTGACGTCGAGCGCTGCGTTTGTGGCAAACCGCTGGCATCCCTCGTCTCGCTGTAGAAAATGAAATCCATGCTTGACTACTGCAGATGTTGCACCACCTGAGGGGGACCCTATGACTTCATCGCGTTTTGCCAAACCGTTTATCGTCGCCGGACTCACCGGCGCGCTCGCGATCAGCGCGCCCGTTGCCACGTTTGCCGCGGAGGCCGCCGCGCCTGCGACGGATGCGGCTGTTACCGCACCAAAGGCGGGCGGTGAGGTGACCTACTCTATCAATGGCCTGTTTATCGATGGCGAGTACAAGCTCTACTCCGATACGGAGTGGCATCGTGGGGATAACGATTGGCTTTTCCAGCTGTTCGAGCATCGCGACGGAGGGACCAGCGTGCTCACCGAGGGCGTGACGTGGGCTTCGAGCAATCCCGACGTGCTGTGGATCTCTTCCGACGGCCTCGAGATGAAGACACCTTCGACCGGCTCCGCCGACATCATCGCTTACCTCAACGGCGCCGAGGTCGCACGTCTCAGCTATCAGATTGTGGAGTATACGGGAGCTGCGGGGCCTGTCGAGGGCAAGTATGCGTACTCGGAGTGGTCAACCACCTCCAGTACTGGCGACGCGGAAATAGGTTTGGGCGTGCGTCTGGAGTTGGCGAACTGGCGCGTCGCGCCGGCAAATGCTGCAGGGTACCCTGCGGGCGAGGAGGTTACCACCAAGGTGGTCTTTAGCTCGAGCGATTCTGCGGTGCTTTCCGTCAACAACGAGGCCGGCTATGTTGAGGCACTAAAGCCGGGCACGGCGGATCTCATCGCGACGGTGTACGGTGAGGATGGCGTGACCGTGCTGGGCGAAGCGCGCATGACCTATACCGTTCCAGGCTACGACGCCATTATCGAAGATTCGAGCGTTGCGTTTGCGACGGGTTCCGATGGGGTCCAATGCGATGGCGACAACAACTTTGATGTGACGGGTATTTCCTATGACCTTGCCGCTGGTGCGGGGTCTTGCCAGCTCGGTCTCGCCGTCAATGGGATCATTTTTGATGAGGGCTCTGCGGTTGAGTATGTGGGGCTTAGCGCTGTTTCGAGTGACGAGAGCGTTGTCCGCGTGGGCAAAGGCGATACTGCCGACATGGTCCGATTGGATCTGGTGGGAGTTGGCGACGCAACGGTAACGCTCACCGGCACGTTCCGGGTCCAGAGCGATGCCCGTGCGATTGAGGAGAAGACGGTTGTCCGCACCGTTGCCGTTCATGTGACGGACTCGACGCAGGGTGGCGGACAAGGCGGCCAGACCGCTGGGGAGCAGACGACTGAGGAGCAGAAGCCTGCCAACACTACAAATAAGAAGAACAACGGTGCTGAGGGCAAGAACAATGCCGGTAGCTTGCCCGAGACGGGCGACCCCGCGCTCATGGCAGCCGGCGCGAGCGGTGCTGTCGGTGTGGGCGCCATTGGTGCGGCAGCCGCGCTGCGCCGCCGCACGCGCTAGCGTATAATCCTCGCTACGGAACCAGTCCGCCCGGGCCGACGGTACCCTCCGTCTGCTCGGGCGTTTTCGTTCGTTGCGATGGGTGCGGGGAGGTGCGCGGCATGGCGGCCACGGTGACCACGGTGACCATGGACGAGGCGCGGCAAGCGCTCGGCACGTACTTTGGTTACAGCGCGTTTCGCCCCGGGCAGGAGCGTCTCGTCGCGGCGATACTCGCCGGCCGCGACGCGCTCGGTGTCATGCCCACCGGCGCCGGCAAGTCCATCTGCTACCAGATTCCCGCGCTCACGCTCCCCGGTCTCACGCTGGTGGTGAGTCCCCTTGTCTCGCTTATGGGCGACCAAGTGCGCGCGCTCAAGGCGGCGGGCGCCCGGCCCTCGTACCTCAACTCGACCCTCACTCCGGCTCAGCAGAACACGGTGCTCAAGCGTGCGCGCGAGGGCTGGTACCAGATTATGTACGTGGCGCCCGAGCGCCTGGCAGACGAGCGCTTCTGCGCCTTCGCGCGCGAGATAGCGGGCCCGGACGGCATCGGCATCCCCCTCGTTGCGGTGGACGAGGCGCACTGCGTCTCCCAGTGGGGACAGGATTTTCGCCCCTCGTACCTCGAGATTGCACGCTTTATCGACGAGCTGCCGGTGCGCCCCGTTGTGGCGGCGTTTACGGCGACGGCGACTGAGCGCGTGCGCGCCGACATCATCCAGATGCTCGGCCTCCGCCGGCCCGAGACGGTGGTGACCGGTTTTGACCGCACCAACCTCTACTTTGGAGTGGAGGAGATGGGCGACAAGGCTAAGGCCGTCTGGATTCGTGATTATGCCCGTGCACATGCCGACGAGAGCGGCATCATCTACTGCTCGACGCGCAAGGCGGTGGACGAGCTCGCCTTCAACTTGGGGCGCGAACTCGCACCGGCGGGCATTCGTGTGGGCCGCTACCATGCGGGCATGTCGGCGGATGAACGCCTGGAGAACCAAGCGGCCTTTATCGACGACCTTGTGCCGGTGATTGTGGCGACCAACGCCTTTGGCATGGGAATCGACAAGCCAAACGTTCGCTACGTGATCCACCACAACGTGCCCGAGAGCATCGAGGCTTACTACCAGGAGGCGGGCCGCGCCGGGCGCGACGGCGACCCTGCGGAGTGCCATCTGCTTTGGAACGGCAACGATTTTCGCCTCAGACGCTACCTTATCGACCGAACCGATGACGAGAGCGATCTGGACGACGAGGCCCGCGAGCGTGCCCGCCAGAACCGCTACCGCCTGCTTTCCGCCATGGAGGGCTACTGCGAGACCACGGGCTGTTTGCGTGCCTACATCTTGCGCTACTTTGGCGACGAAGGTGCGCTTGGGGTGTCCGAGGGCGCCGCGCGCCCTGACGCATGCTTGTCCGATAGCGCGCGGAGAGGTTGCGGCAACTGCTCCAACTGCACGACGGCCTATGAGGTGGAGGACGTAACCGAGATTGCTCGCGAGGCGGTGCGTTTCGTGCAGGCGTGCGGCGGCCGCTTTGGCCGTGCCCTTGTGGCCGACGCCCTGCACGGCGCCAACACCGAGCGTATACGGCAGTACCGCCTAGACGACCTGCCGGGCTATGGCGCTCTGCGCGAGGAGTCCGTGGCGCGCATCAAGGACGTGATCGGCCAGCTCATCGGCCGTGGGTACTTTACACAGTCCCAGGGGCAGTTCCCCGTGGTGGGCCTCGGTCCCCGAGCAGTCGAGGTGCTGGGAGAAGATGGGGGCGCGGCGTTCTCCCTCACGGTTAAGCGCCGCGCCGCTGCCCGTCGTGCTCCCGCACGAGCGCGCAAGGCGGTCGATATCTTGCGCGCCGAGGCCGCAGAAGACTCCCGCCCGCGCGTGGGTGACGATGCGGAGCTCTTCGAGCGCCTGCGCGAGGTCCGTCGCGAGCTCGCCATCGAGCGCGCGTGGGCACCGTATATGATCGCGAGCGACAAAGCCCTGCGTGGCATGTGCCGACGCCGTCCCGCCACGCGTGCGGAGCTCCTGGAGGTGCCCGGCATCGGTGAGAAGAAAGCGGATGACTTCGGCGACGCCTTTCTAGTGGAAATCGCCCGGTTCGAGGACGCGCACGGTGCTGAAGGACGCGTGCCTGGTGCCCACATCTAAGCGATTTTGGGATAAGGCGTCATTTCGAGCCGGAAATGGGCATCATATTTTGCCTGCATTGGATAGATGTCGTATTGCCTACCTCGTATGCAGGCCAATAGGCCCTAAGAACGGGTTTGTTACCGGGCTGTTTTAGATTTGATGCCCATTTCCGTCGTGAACATGCTGCGGCCTCGTTCACCCGTCTCATTTCTAGCTCGATGGGAGGTCCGCAGACGCCAGGTGCCTAGGGGGCGTGCGCGCAACGACTATAATGGCTACGTTATCCAGGCTCGCCGTGAGGAGCTCATATGTCTGCCTTTGGTCGCGCTCCATTCGATTCCGCCGCGGCATCCGATGCCGCCTATGCCTCCGTGCGTGAAAAACCGTTTCCGCAGGACATCTTCCGTGCGCCAGAGTTGCGCTGGGCAGTGATCGGTTGCGGCGTCGTTGCCAACCAGATGGCGCAGACGCTCGCGCTCGCCGGTCGCCACCTGGTGGGCGTCGCCAACCGCACGTACGAGAAAGCCCTCGCGTTTGCCGAGCGCTACGGTGTCGAGCGCGTGTATCGGACCTTCGATGACCTCTACGCCGATCCGGATGTCGACGCCGTCTACATTACCACGCCGCACAACACCCATATCACCTTTCTGCGCGGGGCGCTTGCCGCAGGCAAACATGTGCTCTGCGAGAAGTCCATCACGCTCAACGCCGCCGAGCTCGCAGAGGCGCGTGAGCTCGCCGCCGCGCACGGCGTGGTGCTTATGGACGCCACCACGATTCTGCACATGCCCCTGTATACCAAGCTTCTCGACCGTGCCCGCGCCGGGGAGTTTGGCCCGCTCAACCTCGCTCAGATGAATTTTGGCAGCTACAAGGAGTATGGCGACCTTACCAACCGCTTCTATAATCCGCAGCTTGCCGGGGGAGCGATGCTCGATATCGGCGTGTACGCGCTCAGCATCGCCCGCCTCTTCATGACGAGCGCGCCCACCGAGGTTGTGTCGCTCGCCAACCGCGCCCAGACGGGCGTGGACGAAACGAGTGGGTTTGTGTGCCGCAACGCCGAGGGGCAGATAGGCGTGTTCTCCCTCTCGCTCCATTCCAAGCAGCCCAAGCGCGCTATGCTTTCCTTCGACCGGTGTTATATCGAGGTCGATGCGTACCCGCGCGCCGATCGCGCCATCATCACCTGGACCGACGACGGCCATCGCGAAGTCGTCGAGGCAGGGGAGGAGGGCTATGCGCTCGCCTACGAGGTTGCCGACCTCGAAGCCGCCGTTGCCGGCGATGAGCACGCGGCTAGCCTCATCGACATCGCCGCCGACGTTATGGACCTCATGACGCGCCTGCGCTACGACTGGGGCGTCTACTATCCTGAGGAGGCCGACGTTGCCCGCGCCGCCGGCGTCGCCGTTGCCGGAGAGGACCGCTAGGCGCCCCGGGCGTGCCGTACGCGCCAATCGCTCAGACAACTGAGCCGACCGATCGCTAAAGGAGTGCTACCGTGCCCATCCGCATCCCCGACGCCCTGCCCGCAACCGCGGCGCTTGAGGCCGAGAACATCTTTGTCATGACGGAGTACCGCGCTATCCACCAGGACATCCGCCCTCTGCGCGTACTCATCTTGAACCTCATGCCCACCAAGGTCGCCACCGAGACCCAGATCATGCGCAAGCTCTCCAACACGCCGCTGCAGATTGAGGTCGAGCTGCTGCGCACGGCGAGCCACGAGGCGGCGCATGTGGCGGCGAGCCACCTGGAGACGTTCTACCGCACGTTCGATGAGGTGCGCCACGAGCGCTTCGACGGCCTTATCATCACGGGCGCGCCGGTGGAGGAGATGCCCTTTGAGGAGGTCGATTATTGGGACGAGCTCTGCCGCATCATGGACTGGTCCACCACGCATGTGCACTCAACGCTCCATATCTGCTGGGGCGCGCAGGCGGGGCTCTACTTCCACTACAGCATCGACAAGCATCCGCTGCCCAAGAAGGCGTCGGGCGTTTTCGAGCATCGCATCGTCAAGCCGAGCTCGCCGCTCGTGCGCGGCCTCGACGACCGCTTCTATGCCGTTCATTCCCGCAACACCGAGGTGCGCGCCGAGGATGTGGCGCGCGTGCCGGAGCTCGAGGTGAGTGCGGATTCACCCGAGGTGGGGCTCTACATTGTGAAGTCTACCGACAGCCGCCGCTTCTTTATCTTTGGCCACCCTGAGTACGACGTCGACACTCTTGCGCTCGAGTACGAGCGCGACGTGGCGCGCGGCATCGACCCCGAGGTGCCCGCCCATTACTTCCCCGACAACGACCCCTCGCGCCCTCCGGTGAACACGTGGCGCGCGCAGGCGCAGCTCCTCTATACCAACTGGCTCAACTACTACGTCTACCAGACCACGCCTTACGACATCCGCACGGTCGGTAAGTAGTGCTGCGCGCGCCACTTACTTTGCGCAAAAACGGCGGCCGGAGTGCTCATGCCACTCCGGCCGCTGCTGGTATTGCCCGGCGCCGCTAGCTACTTTGCCAGCTACGGGTTAGCTGAGCAGCTCCACGACGTTCCAACCGGCCTCACTCGCCGTGATGATGTCCCGCCCGCCAAAGACGCACGCGGGCGCCTCGGCGGCGACGCGGGTGATGTCGGAGCTAAGGGCGCGCAGCTTCGCGGGCGTGGTCGCAAGCATGTCGGCGCGCACGCGGTCGCGGAAGCCCGGCTCACGTCCGGCAAAGTACTCGCCGCAGCGGCGCTTTGTCTGCGCATAGGGTTTCACCGGCGCGTCGTGCGCGGCCACGCTTGAGACAATAAAGCCCTCAAAGGCTGCCGAGTCGGGCTCGAAGCCGGCGAGCCAGGCGCCCACAGCGCGAATGCGCGCGAGCGACGGGTCGATGGCAGGGTCGCGGTAGGTGTAGAACGCAAGCTGGCGCTCCACCACGGCGCGGAAGCCACACCCGTAGGCGCCACCCTTCACGCGGATCTCGTTCCACAGGTAGTCGTAAGAAAGCGCGTTTGCCGCCACGCCCCAGCGTCCGTTCGTAGCGATGCCGAGCTTGCGCGGGTCGGTAGAGAGCGCGGTGTAGCTCACATCGCTCGGGATAACGAACGCCTCGTGCTTGTCCTCAGGCGCGGGCACGTAGAGTTCCTTGGCGGGCGCCGTGCGCGGCGCGAGCCCCAAGTCTCCCGCGGCCTCCCAATAGGCACGGTAGTCCTCCGATGAGCCCGTGAAGCTCGCAATCGTGCCGGTCGAGGTGAAGATGCGGCTCTGCAGGTCACGAAGCTTGTCGCAAAGCTCGGCCGCGCGCTCGTCAAAGTGCTCGACGAGGTCTTTCAGGAACAGGTAGAAGTCCACGCCGCCGAGCTGCTCGTGCACCACGCCGGCTGGCGAGACGTAGGAGTAGGCGCGCGCAAGCGCCGCCTGATGGCCAGAGACGATGAAGCCCTGCTCCATGCCAATCTTGAGCTGCACGAGCACGTCGTGCATGCGGCCGGTGTCCTCAAAGAGGGTTTCCGCCCACACCTCGCGTGGAATCTCGGCGAGGGCGTCGATCTTCTCGGAGAGCGCGCCCGCTGCCACGCAGAGCATGGGCCGGGCGAGGCGCCAATTCTCGTCGCGGTAGAAGACCTCAGGCGTAAAGGAGAGGAAGCCGAGGTTGCTCGTGATGTAGCTGTCGAGCTCGGCGGCGGTGTGGCAGCGCGTGGCGAGCTGCTGCATGAGGCGGCAGAGCACCTTCACGTAGGGGAGCTCAGCATAGCTTACGTGCGTGAGGTCAAAGTAGGTGAGCGCGTAGGCGATACGGTGTGTCGGCAGCGGGTGCACAAGGCAGGGCAGGGGCGTCTCGCGGTCGAGAGTGAGCGCGGGCTCGGGGCGCGCCGCGCCGATGTCGGCCACGGTGAGGCGCGGCAGGGTCGCCTTTGCCTCGGGGGTGTCCTCCGCCTCCTGTGCCGCGCGCAGCGCCGCAACGCGCTCTTCGATGCGAGCGGCCTCGTTTGCGCTCATAACCGTATCGAGATTGCCGGAATCGGCGGAGTTCGGGTCGTTCATGAGCGTATTGTCTGCATCTGCAACAGCGGACACATCGTCTGTGCCGTCGGGCACGTCTGCCGCGCCCCGTGCGGTGTCCACGGGTACGAGCTCCACGAGGGCGCGGTGGTCGCTTTCGAGCACGAGCTCTCGCAGGAGCTGCTCGAAGAAGTCCCCTTCGAGCTCACGGCGCAGACGCGCGAACGTCTCCGCATAGGTAAGGGCGGCGGTGGCAGCGCGCGTCTGATCTGTGTCTTCGGCGTACAGCCAGGTGGAAAGCGCCTCGCAGGCAAGCACCACGCCGTCCGCCGTGCCGTAGTCGCGCTGACGCAGGGCGTACTCGTTGCTGGAGATGATGGCCTCCAGGCGCTCCCGCGGGATGCCGTGTTCCACAAGGTCGCGGCAGGTGTCCTCGATGATCCGGCGGAAGGTCTGCGCAACATCGGGTTTGGCGTTCTGTAGGATGATGAGCTCGTAGGGCTGCAAGCACGCCGAGGAGGTGTAGGAGGTCACGTTTCCGCCGATACCCGCCTCGATAAGGGCCTTTTTCACCGGTGCTTCGTTGGAGCCCAGAAGCGCGTCAAAGAGTACGTCCGCGGCGACGGTGTGGAAGGGGTCGTACGCGTCGCCAAGCACGTACGCCTGGCCCACGAGGGCGTTGTCGGGCGTAGTCGCCATCTCAATGCGCTCGTAATCGCAGACAACAGGCGCCTGGTGTCCAAGCGGGTTAGGCGCGCCCACCTCAGCCGGCGCGTGGCCTGCCGCAGCGCGGGCAGCCGCCGCGCGCTCCTGTGCCGCGGTGCCAAGGTAGTTCTCGTCCAAAAACGCAAGCTCGTGGCGCACATTGCTAAAGTCGCCGTAGAGCACGATGTAGCTGTTCGCCAGATTGTAGTGGCGGGCGTGGTTGTCGAGAAACGCCTCGTAGGTGAGCGAGGGGATGGCGCGGGGGTTTCCGCCGGACTCGTGCGCGTAGGCCGTGTCCGGGAAGAGCGCCCGGTTCACAGCGTTATCGAGCACGTCCATGGGGTCCGAGAGCGCGCCTTTCATCTCGTTGTAGACCACGCCGTTGATACGGCGGTGCGGACGTCCTTCGGCGTCGCGCTCGACCTCCTCGTGCCAGCCCTCCTGCTCAAAAATGGTGGGCTTCGTGTAGATGGCGGGGTTCAGCACGGCGTCCATATAGACGTCCATGAGGTTGAGCAAGTCCTGCTCGTTGGTGGAGGCAACCGGGTAGATGGTCTTGTCCGGGTAGGTCATGGCGTTAAGAAACGTCTGCATCGAGCTCTTGATGAGGTCGACGAAGGGCTCCTTCACGGGGAATTTGGCGCTGCCGCAAAGCACTGAGTGCTCGAGGATGTGGAAGACGCCCGTGTCGTCGGCCGGCGGGGTCTTGAAGCCAATGGCGAAGGCCTTGTTCTCGTCGTCGCAGGCGAGGTAGAGCAGGCGTGCGCCGGAGGCCTTATGACGCAGAACGTATGCGTCGGCGTCGAGTTCCTCAATCGCCTCGCGGCGGCAGACGGTAAAGCCCGAGACGGTCGCGCCGGGGGCGAGTAGGTGGGCGGCGGATGCGCAGGCAGCGGATTCGATGGTGGCCATACAGCTCCTATCAAGGCAAACGTAGTGAACGAGGGTGCTTATACCCATACTAGCGCCTGGCGCCACCGTTTACCGCGGCAGCCAGTCCGTCTGCGGGGGGGGGGGCAGCCCTTCGTCGCTCTTTGCGCGGGGCCGTAGTGGGTATATAGGCCTTATGGTTTCCCGTTCGCGAGGAGGCACCATGAACGGCATCGTCGACATGCTCAAGACATCGTGGCGGGTGATGGGGGAGCAAGCGCGGCGCAAGTTCCTTCGGTATCTGGTGTTTACCTTGGTGGCGGACGCCATCGCCTCTATCGCGCTCATCGTGCTGAATGTGATGGATGCCGTGGGCGTCGATCCGTTTGGGCGGTTGGATACGCTGCAGGCATTCAACTTGATAATCGGCCTCTATCTGTTCTTCTTCGTGTTCTTGATCGTCACGATTATCTTCATTGCGGGCGCCTACAAGGCAATCAAGCGCGACTACTTTGCTCGGAACTTCGCGGGAGAGACCTTTGTGGAGCAGAATCATTGGAGCAAAAAGGACGCGTTTCTTCTCTATGCTGGGCTTGTGGGTCTGGTGGCGTTCATCCCTAACATCACGTCGCTTCTGATGGAGCTTGTGCCACCCATCAATCCCGATGTGACGAGCATTATCACGTGCATCGTCTGGATCGGCCTTGCCATTTTCGCTGTGCCGCGCTGCTGCGAGCGCTATCTTTCGCCTGCACCTAAACTGGATGCTCCCTCAACCGAAGACGGGTCGCATGCTGATTAGCCAGCGCATGCATCTCCCAGCACATGCTTTAGCCCGCCAAAGCGACTTTGCCCTCTGACGTTCTTTTTGTCCGATACCCCTTTTAACCTGCGCAATCATACGCTATGGTGTGTCGCGGACCAAAGGGGGCAGGCATGGCAGAACAAGAGGATATTACGGCGGAAGATTTCGGCACCGATGCCGCCTCCCGTGCTCGCCGCCGCGGTATCCGTGAGCGCCTCAACGCCTCGGCAAACCGTAAACTCATCACGGGCTTTCTGGCTACGCTTGCGGGCGGTATCTTCTGGGGCTTCTCGGGAACGTGCGCGAGCTACCTTTTTGAGAACTACGCGGTCGATACCGCGTGGCTTATGGTGGTGCGCCAGCTCTGCTCGGGCGCACTCTTTCTCGTTTTCATCCTCGCGACCGACCGCGCTCGTCTCAAACAGCTGCTCACCACCCCGCGCGACCTCGCTCTGCTTGCGGTCTTTGCTGCGAGCGGCGTCTTTCTCAATCAGTATTTCTATCTGCTCGCCGTGCGCGCTATGAACGCCGGTACCGCGACGGTGCTTCAGTGTCTGCAGCTCATCATCATTATGGTTTACGCCTGTCTGCGCGCCCGGCGCGGCCCCCGCAAGCGCGAGCTCGCGGGCGTGGTGCTGGCGCTCGCCGGTACCTATCTGCTTGCGACGGCGGGCAACCCCTCCACGCTCGTTATCCCGCCCGACGGGCTTGCCATCGGCCTTATCGCCGCGGTGGGCGCCGCGTGCATGTCCATCATCCCCACGGGGCTTCTCGCCCGGTACGGCTCCTCGATCGTGACGGGCATGGGCATGCTCGTGTCGGGGCTGGCGTCCTCGGTCATCATCCGCCCGTGGGAGCAGGTGCCCGTATTTGACGCTATGGGTTGGGGTGCCTTCGCGGTGCTTGTCTTTGTGGGATCGTTCCTCGCGTACTTCTTATATATGCAGGGCGTGAAAGACATCGGCTCCATGCGTGCAAGCCTTATCGGCACGGTCGAGCCCGTGTCGGCAACCATCACGAGCGCAATCTTTTTGGGCACGGTCTTTGCACCGACCGATATCGCCGGCTTTGCCCTCATCATCGCGATGGTGTTCCTCACGGTGTAAAAAATCAGGTATTCAATAATCTTCATGGGCAGGTCCGTGTAGGACGAGATTGGTGTAGCTAAAACCCAAGGAAAATCCTGCTGAGAGAAGCCCCCTTCTGTTCGTATACTGCGCAATCGGGGCTCGGATTATTGAATAACTGATTTTTTGTCATGACACAGGCGAGTGCTTAACCGCATGTGTTGATTTTTCGCGCTCGCGCAACTTGGTTATACTGTCCGGCAAGAAACCACCGCTGCGGGGCACGCTTCGCGGTGTCTGATTTGATGTGTCAACCGGTCGCCAAGGGGTCCTCGTGAAGCTCGTCGTCGCAGAGAAGAACATCGCCGCGCAAAAGATCGCGCAGCTGCTCTCCACCACCAAGCCCAAGACCGACAAGGTCTACAACACCCAGGTCTACCGCTTTGAGGTAGCAGGCGAGGAGTGGGTCTCCATGGGCCTCGCCGGGCACATCCTGGCGCCCGACTTCCCCGACGACGTGCTCTTTGACAAGAAGCAGGGCTGGTACAGCGTGACCGAGGAGGGCGAGGTGCTCCCCGCGGACATCCCCGACGGGCTCGCGCGCCCGCCGTATGCCACCAAGCGCAAGCCCTACCTTGCAAACGGCATCTCGCTCAAGGGCTGGAAGGTCGAGAGCCTGCCCTATCTTACCTGGGCGCCTGTGCTCAAGAAGCCGGCTGAGAAGGAGATTATCCGCGTCCTCAAGAACCTCGCCAAAAAGGCGGACGAGGTCATCATCGCCACCGACTTTGACCGCGAAGGCGAGCTCATCGGTTCGGACGCGCTCGACATGATACGCGAGGTCGCGCCGGAGCTGCCGGCGTACCGTGCGCGCTACTCGGCGCTCATCAAGGGCGAGGTGACGGCGGCCTTTGAGAACCTCGTTACGCTCGACCAGAATCTGGCGGACGCCGGCGAGAGCCGCCAGTACATCGACCTCATCTGGGGTGCTGTCCTCACGCGCTACCTCACGCTTGCGCGCTTTGGCGGGTTTGGCAACGTGCGCTCCGCCGGCCGCGTGCAGACGCCTACGCTCGCCTTGGTGGTCGAGCGCGAGCGCGAGCGCATGGCCTTTGTGCCCGAGGATTACTGGCAGATCCGCGGCCTTGCCGCCAAGGACGGCGACGAGTTCAAGATTTCCCACGCCACGGCGCGCTTTACGGATAAGACGGCGGCAGAGACGGCGTTTTCGCATGTCGAGGGTGCCACAACCGGCACCGTCACGCAGGTGACCAAGCGCGCCCGCAAGCAGCAACCGCCCATTCCGTTCAACACCACGAGCCTGCAGGCCGCTGCTGCGGCCGAGGGTATCTCGCCGGCGCGTACCATGCGCATCGCCGAGAGCCTCTACATGGCGGGCCTCATCTCCTACCCGCGTGTCGACAACACGGTCTACCCGCGCTCGCTCGATATCGCGGGCGTGGTCAAGGGGCTCGCCGATACCAACCCGGCGCTTCGCCCCGTGTGCAGTAAGGTCCTCGCCGGCCCCATGAAGCCCACGCGCGGCAAGGTCGAGACCACCGACCATCCGCCCATCCACCCCACGGGCCAGGGTGACCCGTCGAGCTTGGACGGCGGTCAGAAGAAGCTCTACCAGCTCATCGCGCGGCGCTTTTTGGCGACGCTCATGGGCCCCGCGACCATTGAGAACACCAAGCTTGCCATCGACGTGGCGGGCGAGCCCTTCACGGCGTCGGGCGACGTGCTTGTTGAGCAGGGCTTCCGCGAGGCTTACCCCTACGGTCTCAAGCGCGACGAGCAGCTGCCCGCGCTTGCCGAGGGCGACGTGGTCGACGTGCGCGACATCAAGCTCGAGGCCAAGCAGACTGAGCCGCCCGCGCGCTATAGCCAGGGACGCCTCGTGCAGGAGATGGAGAAGCGCGGCCTCGGCACCAAGTCCACGCGCGCCTCGATTATCGAGCGCCTCTACCAGGTGCGCTACCTCAAAAACGACCCCATCGAGCCGAGTCAGCTCGGCATGGCCATTGTCGACGCGCTGCACGAGTTTGCGCCGCGCATCACCACGCCCGAGATGACGGCCGAGCTCGACGAGGATATGACGCGTGTGGCAGAGGGACAGGACACCCAGGAGCGCGTCGTGGACCACTCGCGGGCGCTCCTTGCCGGCATGCTTGACGCGCTCATAGAGCACAAGGACGACCTGGGCGACCGCATCGCGGACGCTGTCACGGCCGATGCCAAGGTGGGCACCTGCCCCAAGTGCGGCAAGGACCTCGTGATGAAGACCTCCGCCAAGACGCGCGGCAGCTTTATTGGCTGCATGGGCTGGCCGGACTGCGACGTCACCTATCCGGTGCCCTCCGGCGTGAAGGTGAGCCCGCTTGAGGGCGAGGCGGCCGTATGCCCGGAGTGCGGCGCGCCGCGCATCAAGTGCCAGCCGTTCCGCAGCAAGGCCTACGAGGTCTGCGTGAACCCCCAGTGCCCCACCAATTTCGAGCCCGACCTCAAGGTGGGCGAGTGCCCCACCTGCGCGGCGGCAGGGCGCCACGGCGACCTTATCGCGCACAAGAGCGAGAAGAGCGGCAAGCGCTTTATCCGCTGCACCAACTACGACGACTGCGGCGTTTCCTACCCGCTGCCGGCGCGCGGTAAGCTCGAGGCCACAGGCGAGGTGTGTGAGCACTGCGGGGCGCCCATCGTGGTGGTCGAGACGGCGCGCGGTCCGTGGCGCATCTGCGTGAACATGGACTGCCCCAGCAAGGAGAAGAAGCCTGCCCGCGGTCGCGCCGGTGCGCGCAAACCGGGGGCAAAGAAGGCCTCGGCCAAGAAGACGACCAAGAAGTCTTCGGGCACCAAGGCGAAATAGCATCCGGGCACCGTGCTTGTACGGTGTCCGGGCGTTCGTTTACCATGGGACGATACCGCACACGGTGCGGCTGACGTCTAATAAAGGAGGCACGTATGGCCACCTGTCCCGTATGCGGGCACGAATTCGAGCCCGAAGATTCCCAAAATGCCGTTTGCCCCGTCTGCGGTGCGGTGCTTGCAAACGATGCGAGCGAAAACAGTGCGACCGATGAGACCCCGCAGGAGGAGTCCGCTTCTCAGGAGGAGCCCGCCTCGCAGGAGGCGCCGCGCGAAGAGCAGCCCACGCAGGTGATTCCGCCCGAGGAGGCGCCCACGCAGGAGGCTCCTCGCGAGGAGCCGGCTACCCAGGAGATTCCGCAGGAAGAGCCCCCTACGCAGGAGATTCCGCACAGCGCGCCGACCGAGCCCTACCCGGCCACCGGCGCTTCCGGTTCGGGCGGCGCCAACGAGCCGCCCGCCGGCCCCGAGATACACCCCGCCATCGCCGACCCGTATCGTCCGAGTCCGCTCAAGCGTGCCTGGATGGACTTCAAGGCGTCGCCCGGCAAGCTCTGGATTATCCTCAAGTTGGCCCTCTTCCAGTTTGTTCCGGGCGTGGGAAGCCTCGTGCTTAGCGGCTATGCCTACACATGGGCGCGCGAGCAGGCGCTCGGCCGCCATCTTCCGCTTCCCACCAAGATCGTGCGCCCCGGCGTGCTCGACAACGGCCTCTACATCTATGGCGTCTCGGTCATCATGACGGTCGTCTTCTTTGTGCTCGGCCTGTTTGCCGCGACGGTGTTCAGCGCGCTTCGGCTGTTTATTATCTTCACCCTGCTCGTCATCCTGTTCGTTGTCTGCTGCGGCCCGTTCTTTGCCGTGATGAACATGCGCACGGCGCTCTGCGGTCGCGTCCGCTCGGGCCTTAACCTCAAGCGCGCCTGGTCGCTCTTTGCGGCGCCGGGCAAGACCGGTCAGGTGTTTGCCGCGTACTGGGGGCCCGCCGCTCTTGTGGTGCTCCTCACCTTTGTGTGCTACCTCTTGCTGTTCATGGTGGTTATGGGGTCGAGCATCTCGGTCGCCTACGGGATGTCGGGCGTCTATCATTCCGATTACTACATCGTGGCGCAGCTGCTTGCCATGATGCTCTCGTTCATTCCCATCACGATTCTGGTGCTGTTCGCGGTCTTCTTTGTGAGCACCGCCGCAACGCTCGTCACGGCGCGCGCCCTTGGCTACTGGGTGCAGGACTTCCATCCCGAGGCATGGCCTGAGTACCAGGAGAACGTCAAGTACTACATGGATCGCGCGGTATAGGGGGTGCTCATGCAAACAGCTTCGCTTGCTGCGCCCACGCCCGCGTTCATCACCGTGGAGGGTATCGATGGATGCGGTAAATCCACGCAGGCGGCGCTCATCGTCTCTGCGCTCGAGCAGGCGGGCTACGACGTGCTTGCCCTGCGCGAGCCGGGCGGTGTGGTCATCTCCGAGAAGATCCGCGCCCTTTTGCTCGATCCTGCGCATGCCGAGATGAGCGATACCTGCGAGCTGTTGCTCTACGCCGCGGCCCGTGCCCAGCTCGTGCATGAGCGCATTGAGCCGGCGCTCGCCGCGGGCAAGGTCGTTGTGTGCGACCGCTTTATCGACTCGACCACGTGCTATCAGTCGTTTGCCGATGGCATTGACCGCGCATCGGTCGACGCCGCCAACGCTATTGCGGTGGGCAGCTGCCGCCCGGCGCTCACGCTCGTGTTTGATATCGATCCGGCCGTTGCGGCCGAGCGCGCACAGGCGCGCGGGGACGCGGCCGACCGCATGGAGGCGAAGGGCCTTGCGTTTCAGGAGCGCGTGGCCGCTGGTTTTCGAGCGATCGCTAAGGAGGAGCCGGCGCGCGTGCGCCTCATCGATGCGGCGCGGTCTATCGAGGACGTTTTCGCTGACGTTACTGCCGAGCTTGTGGCGGCAGGCTTTTCGCTAGGGGGCGTCTGAGACGGTGGAAACGACTGTCAAACGTCCCGCAGCGTCGAGCCTTCTTGCCAAGCTCGACACCCAACCGCGCGTACGCGACTTTCTGATGCGCGCCGTCGAGGGCGACCGCACAAGCCATGCGTATCTCTTTCTTGGTGCCCACGGATCAGGCAAGCTCGATGCCGCTTGGGCGCTTGCTCAGGCGATTATCTGCGAGAGCCATGGCTGCGCCTCGTGCGAGGCATGCGTGCGTGTGGCGCGCCGGACCCACCCTGACGTGCACTACCTTTCTCCCGAGAGCGTGACGGGCTACCTCATCGGTCAGACGCGCGACCTTATTGAGGACGTTGCGCTCGCTCCCATCCGCGCCCGCTCGAAGGTCTACATCGTCGACCGTGCCGAACAGCTGCGGGCGGACTCCGCCAACGCGCTCCTCAAGACCCTTGAGGAGCCTCCGCAGGGCGTGACGTTCATCCTGCTCGGCACCTCGGCAGAGACGATACTCCCCACCATCGTCTCGCGCTGCCAGTGCGTTCCCTTCCGCATGGTGTCACCCCAAGATGCGGCGACGGCCGTCGCGCACGCCACCGGTGCTGCTCCCGAGCGCTGCCGCATGGCGGTTGCGGTGGCGGGAAGCCCGGCGCGTGCGGTGGAGTTTCTCAAAAGCGCGGAGCGTCAGGCGGCGCGCCGCACGATGCTCCGTACGCTCGACGCGCTGCCCGAGGCGGACGACCTCGACATCCTAAACGCGGCAAAACAGCTCATCTTAGAGGTCAAGGCGCCGCTTGCGGAGGTCAAGTCCACCCAGGAGGCCGTGCTTAGCCAGAACGCCGACTACCTCAGCCGTGGAGCATTGAAGCAGCTTGAGGACCGTCAGAAGCGCGAACTCAATGCGCGCGAGCGTTCGGGTATCATGGAAGTGCTGGCGAGCGCCCGCTCGCTTCTGCGCGACGTACTCGGCGTGCTCGAAGGCGTCAGCGATGGCATCGTCAACGAGGACGTTGCCGCAATCGTCGAGCGGCTAGCCGCCCGGACCGACACGGCAGGCGCGGTGCGCGCTATCGACGCCGTGACGCGCGCTGAGCGGACCGTCGCCCGCAACATAACCCCTCAACTGGCCCTCGAGGTCATGTTTCTCGATATCAGGAAGGCACTCCTATGCCGGTAGTTGTTCCCGTAAAGTTCCCCTTCGCCGCGCGCGAGCTGTGGTTTGATCCGCAGGACCTCGACATTGTGGAGGGCGATTACGCCGTCTGCTCCACCGAGCGCGGCACCGAGCTGGGCCTTGTGACCGAGGACCCGTATGAGGTTGAGGAGGAGGACCTTGCGGCGCCACTCAAGCCGGTGATTCGCATCGCGACCGACGAGGACCTCGACCGCGCCGACGAGCTCGCCGACCGCGGCGACGCCGCCATGAGCGACTTCCGCCGCCTCATCAAGCAGAACAACCTCGACATGAAGCCGGTGGGCGTGGAGTTCCTCTTTGGGGGCGAGAAGGCGGTGTTCTACTTTGCCGCCGAGGACCGCGTCGACTTCCGTCAACTCGTCAAGGACCTTGCGAGTTGTTTGCATGTGCGTGTCGACATGCGCCAGATTGGCGTGCGCGACGAGACGCGTCTGGCGGGTGGCTACGCCCAGTGCGGGCAGGAGCTTTGCTGCACGCGCTTTGGCGGGCAGTTCGAGCCGGTCTCTATCCGCATGGCAAAGGAGCAGGACCTGCCGCTCAACTCGTCTAAGATCTCTGGTGTGTGCGGCCGCCTTATGTGCTGTTTGCGCTACGAGTTCGAGGCGTACAAGGACTTCAAGAGCCGCGCGCCCAAAAAGAAGACGCTCATCGACACGCCGCTTGGCAAAGCGAAGATTCAAGAGTACGACACCCCGCGCGAGCAGCTTGTGCTCCGCCTTGAGAACGGCAAGGTCTTCCGCGTGAGCCTGTCCGACATGACCTGCTCGGACGCTTGCAAGAAGCGTGCTGAGGAGCAGCATTGCGCCTGCCGCCCCGATTGTGTGACACGCGATGTGCTCGAGAAGATTGAATCGGCCGATATCTCGCTTGCGCTTCTTGAGCTCGATCGCCAAAACGGCGTGGATGTGGGTGATGGCCTGTCGCAGGCGGACCGCATCGCCACGTCTGGCCCCACCTCGTCGCGTCGCCGTCGCGGTACGGACGAGGGCGAGCCCGGCGCCCCCGCGCGCAAGCGCTCGCGCACCAAGGCCTCTCAGGCCTCTGACGAGGGTACGGACGCTCCGCGTGAGGGCTCCTCGTCCCGCCGTCGCCGCAAGCGCTCCCCCGAGGCGGAGGTTCGCACCGAGGCCGAGGCTACACCGTCGCAGAACACGCGCCGTCGCCGCCGTCACCTGACGAGCGAGGGGCGCGACGATGCGTTCCGCGCCGCTGCCGCGCGCGAGAGCGCGGTTGATGGCGATGCGTCCGCCAAGCCGACGCGCTCGCGCCGTCGCCGTCACACCGCGGGCACGGACGCACCTGAGCGCGGTCGTTCCGTCAAGCCCGATAAGCCCTCCGTTGCCGACCAACTCGCTGAGGGCGAGGTCAAGGTGACGCGCCGTCGCCCCGGTGACGGGGGAGGCCAGCGCCCGAAGACGGACGCCCCCGCGGCAGGTTCCGAGGGGGCCGGCTCCGACGGATCCGCCCCTAAGCGTCGTCGCCGTCGTCGCTCGCGTAAGCCGCGCTCCGAGGGCGGTGCCTCCGGATCCTCGGCGGCCTCCCAGGCGGAGTAGCGCGCCTCCGGGCTTGCTGCGTATAGATGCCCGCTTTGCGGGTATAGAGCATGCATCGCCACCCTCCCTCGCATGTTCGGGGGAGGGTTGTTATGTCTGTATGCGCCGCGTGCACAAAAGAGTCTTCTGCATCCGCCCGCATGCCGAACGCCAACGTGCGCGGGAAGGAGCTCGCACGCCTTGCCCGTCCGTTTCTAGAGGTTCTCTCGCCCACGCGGTGCGCCGGGTGCGAGCGACCCGGCGCCCTCATCTGCCCCGCATGCCTCAATCGTCTCGTCTTAATCGACCCTGTCACGTCCTGTACTCGCTGCGGGGCTCCGGGTGGCTACATCATCTGCACCGAATGCGGAAATCCCACGGGCGCTTCTGTGGGCGGCGCGTCGGTTGCGGACGACGAGTCGCCTCTCGATAGGGTGCTTGCCACGGCGGTCTTTGAAGACCCCTTGCCCCGCATCGTGCGCGCGTACAAGGACGGTGGCGAGCGCGGGCTCGCGCCGCTTATTGCCCAGATGCTTCTCGATACTGCCGAGCACGCGCAGACCGAGGCGCCCGACCGTTACGGAGGGGTCCTCGCGGGGGCCGACGCACTCGTGTTTGTCCCGGCAACGGCGCGCGCCTATCGTCGGCGCGGATTCGACCACATGGAAGGCATCGTGCGCGAGCTCGGCGAGCTTGCGGGTGTGCCGGTGGCAGACGCGCTCGTCAAACACGGTAGCGCCGACCAGCGCAGGCTGGGGCGAGCAGGGAGGCAGGCGAGCTCGCGAGGTGTGTACGAGACGGTCGAGCAGGTAGAGGGCATGCGCCTTCTGCTTGTCGACGACGTCATCACCACGGGCGCGACGTTGCGCGCTGCAGCTCGCGCTCTTGCCGATGCGGGGGCTGCGCACATCGATGCCTTGGCTGTTGCGCGGGTGTGTTAGTGCCGCTCTGCCCGCGAGCTGCTATAATGCCAACAACCCTCAGGCTGTGGTTGCGGGTGCACATCCACCCTAGTCCAAGACAGACGCGGTCAAAGGGATCCACGTAAGCCGCCGCGTGCGCGCGGGGGCGATCATGGCGCGTCCTAGAGGTAAGCCGCACCGTCCGTCCTACCAACTTAGGGGCAATACCGCCCCGCGGGCGAGCGGGTCAGTCGTGAAGGATGCCGCGGCATCCCGAGCAAACGCCCCGGTGCGCAAGTGTGGGGTCAAAGACCAGGTCAGCTGAGGGGCTGAGATTTTGGTGCCGTCCGCCTTGTGCGGGCGGCAGGTTCCGCGCAAGGCGGACATATGAGGGATGGGACGATGCCATGGCGAGGGTTGCTATGAGACTTCGAGTGATTGCTGCGGTGTGCGCGGGCGCCGTGCTGGCGGCGACCGGCCTGGGTGGATGTTCGCTTTTCACGCCCCCGCTCAGCGAGGCTCCCGCTGTGGAGAAGAACGCCCAGGTGATAGAGGACTCCTATCTGGTGACCCCCGGGACGTTGACCGTAGCCATGGATACCTCCGATGCCCCGCAGGCGATGGTCCTTACCGAGGGCGTGGAGGGCTACGACGTGGATGTTGCCTGCGCGCTTGCCGAGAACATGGGCCTGGAGCTTGCGGTGGTCTCTGGCACGTCTGCCGAGAGCACGGTCGGTGCGGGCACGGCCGATCTCTACCTTGGGGCGGAGACGACCGATGCGGCAGAGGGCATCACGGTATCCGGCGTCTATCTTGAGAATGCAACGGCCGTATTTGGTACGTCAGATGCGGCGTCGCTCTCCGCGGCAGACCTCGCCGCCGCGACAGTTGCTGTTCAGGATGGCTCCGCTTCCCAGGAGGCGCTCGTGCGCAGTGCCATCGGTGCCACCCAGAGCACGTATTCAAATGTTAACGCCTGCTTTGACGCGCTCGCCTCGGGCGAGGTCGATTACGTGGTGTGCGATGCCACGGCTGGCGCTTATCTCGCCCGCGCCTATCCGGGCGTGTCGTTTGAGGGGACGCTCAGCTCGTCGACGGCCTATGGGCTCGCAATTGCCTCCGACGCTCACGAACTTTCCGACGCCGTCTCCTCTGCGCTGGACGAGATTTCCTCTGACGGAACGCTCGATGCCATTCATACCGTCTGGTACGGAACCATGCCGTTTAGCTTGAGCGACACCGTGGTGTCGGGCGTCACCATCTCTGCGAGCACCGATGCCACGCAGGCGCAGGACGAAGCGGCGGAGGACGAGGAGTCCCTGGATTCGCTCAACAGTCTTGATTAGTTCCATAGTCTTGA
Source organism: uncultured Collinsella sp. (assembly GCA_949285915.1). GTDB lineage: Bacteria > Actinomycetota > Coriobacteriia > Coriobacteriales > Coriobacteriaceae > Coprousia. Next base: position 17,876 of record CASDZW010000002.1, on the reverse strand, counting down.
CTAACTCCACAAGCGTATAACGCTGGTTTGTCTAGCCCGCCTTCGGTAGGCGGGCTTCTTCTTTTCGCCAACGGGAGTCGCCGTCTTTCGTGCTCGGTTCGGCTGGGTTTGGGTACAACGTGAGTACCGAGTCCTATCCCCGAGGAGAACAGGAGCATTCATGGATATCACCGTATCAGGACGCAAGACCACGGTAACCGATGCCCTGCGCGCACATGTAGACGAGAAGATCGGCGGAGCCCTCAAGGTCTTCGATATCGAGCCTATGACGGCAGACGTGGTGCTCAGGTACGAGAAGAACCCCTCTAACCCCGAGCCCGCCATCGTCGAGGTCACGGTCCGCGCCCGCGGCTCTGTCATTCGCGTTGCCGAGCACGGTGTGGACATGTACACCGCCATCGACCTCGCGGCCGACAAGGTGACTCGCCAGCTCCGCAAGTTCAAGACCAAGGTCATCGACAACCGCCAACAGGGACCGTCTGCCGCCGAGGTGGCGCCCGAGCTGCCCGTTGAGGATCTGGCCGACCTTCTCATCCCCGAGGAGCAGGACGACATGCTCGTTCGCGAGAAGGTCATCGATATCACGCCGATGACCGAGGAGCAGGCGCTCGTTCAGACCGATCTGTTGGGTCATGACTTCTATGTCTTCGAGAACGCCGCGACGGGCCTCATCAATGTGGTGTATCACCGCAAAAACGGTGGATATGGCATCATCAAGCCCAAGATTGAGGAACTCGACGCGTAAATGCGAGTAAAATACGTCTGTTACACGTAAGGTGATGGGCGGCCATCCGTACGGGTGGTCGCCCTTCGCGTATGAAAGGGTATGGAGATGGCAGAGCCTTCCTCTTCCGGCCATGCAAATCGCTATCGCATCGTCGTCGACACCTGCGCCGACCTCACGCCCGAGATCGCCGCGACCCTCGACGTCGACATTCTGGGCTTCCCCTACATCGTTGATGGCCAGGAGAAGACCGATGATATCTGGACCTCGATCACCCCGAAGGAGTTCTACGACCAGATTCGCTCGGGCGTGAAGATGTCTACCTCGGCAATCTCGCTCGGTCGCTACCTTGAGTTCTTCACCGAGTGCGCCAAAGAGGGCACGCCCACGGTCTACCTGTGTTTCACAAGCGCGCTCTCGGGCAGCTATGACTTTGCCTGCCAGGCGGCAGAGCAGGTTCGCTCCGAGTATCCGGAGTTCGAGCTGTATGTGGTCGACAACTGCCTGCCGTGCGCCTGCGGCGAGCTGCTTGCCCTCGAGGCGGTGCGCCAGCGTTCCGCGGGCCTTTCCGCTGCCGAGCTCGTCGAGTGGGCAAACGAGGCCAAGCATTACGTGCACGGTTACTTCACGCTCGACAGCCTCGACTCGCTCGCTGCCGGCGGCCGTATCCCGCCCGCGGCGGCGCAGCTCTCGAGCAAGCTCGATGTGAAGGCGTCGCTTTCCTTCGACCTCGCCGGTTCGCTTTCGCTTACGGGCGTCAACCGCGGCCGCAAGAAGGCCCTGCGCGCGCTCATCAAGGCGTTCCAGGACAACTACGTTCTCGACCCCGCGCTTCCGCTCACCGTCGTGACGGCCGACGCGGAAAAGGACGGCGACTGGGTCGAGGCCGCCGTGCGCAAGGAGCCTGGCTGCGCCGACCTCACCATCATTCGCGGTTCGGTGGGCCCCACCATCGGAGCGCACGTGGGCCCGGGCATGGTCGCCCTCATCTTCTGGGGCAAGAACCGCGCCGAGAAGGTGTCGCTCTCCGACCGTATCGCCCGCCGCGTCAGGAAATAACGATAGGAGCAATCCATGGCAGATAAGAAGCTTTCCGTTGCGTTCATCGGCACTGGCATCATGGGTGCGCCCATTGCCGGGCACATCTTGGACGCCGGTTACCCCGTGACCGTTTACAACCGTTCTGCCGCCAAGGCCGAGCCGCTCATCGAGCGCGGCGCGGTGTGGGCGGAGAGCGCCTCTGATGCCGTCCGCGGTGCCGACGTGGTCTTTACCATGGTCGGCTATCCGGAGGATGTCGAGGAGCTCTATCTCGCCGGCGAGGGCATCCTTGCCGCCTCCAAGCCCGGCGCGATCCTGATCGATCTCACCACGAGCTCGCCTGCGCTCGCCCGCGATATTGCCGGTGCCGCCGCGGTCTCTGAGCGCGTGGCCTTCGACTGCCCCGTGACGGGCGGCGAGGCGGGTGCCATCGCCGGTACGCTCACTGCCATCGCGGGTGCCACCGAGCGCGATATCGAGCCGGTCCGCGCGGTCCTCGAGACGTTCACGAGCAAGATCTTCTGCTTCGGCGGCGCCGGCAAGGGCCAGAGCGCCAAGCTCTCCAATCAGGTGGCGCTCGCCGCATCCATGGTGGGCATGGCCGACGCCCTCTCCTTCGCGCAGCAGGAGGGGCTTGACCTCGAGCAGGTGCGCGAGATGATCCTCTCCGGCACCGGCTCCACCGGCGTTCTCGCTACGCTCGCCCCCAAGGCCCTCGACGGCGACTGGAAGCCCGGCTTCAAGGTCCGCCACTTCATCAAGGACCTCGGTCTCGCCCTTGCCGAGGCGGAGGAGCGCGACATCGCGCTGCCCGGCTGCGACGTGGCCTTCACCCTCTACGACATGCTCGAGGCCATCGGTGGCGCCGAGCTCGGCACGCAGGCCATCACCCTGCTCTATCAGGAGGAGGCCGAGGCAGTTGCCGCGGGTCTCGACTGGTCGCTCTACACCGCCGAGCACGAGCACGACGACGAGTGCGGCTGCGGCCACGACCACGCCCACGGCGATCATGAGTGCGGCTGCGGTCACGACCACGCCCACGGTGAGCACGAGTGCTGCCATGGCGAGGGACATCATCACGAGCACGGCGAGGGCTGCTGCTGCCATCACGGGGAGTAGCGCATGGGAGATTTTGCCTTCCTCATCTGCTTCATCCTGCTCTTTGTCTTTAGCGTGTACCTTGGTTTCACCATAGGCAACTACTGGGGAGAGCGCGCGCTCAGCGCGGGCGCGTACTGGCTCTACAACGCCATCGCGGTCGTGGCGTGCGTGGTGCTCACCGCAGTGCTCACGCTGTTCCCGCTGCTCTACGCCACGCCGCTCGGTCTTCTTATGGGCGCCGTCGTGGGGCTCAAGATGGGATTTGGGGAGTCGGTGGGCCCGTGGAAGGTTCTCGACCGCTTCTTTGACGTCAACCGCCGTCAGCGTGGCGCCGCGGGTGCTGCTGCCCGCGCCGCGCGTCGCCGTAAGAAGACGGGGGAGGCCGCGCCCGACCTCATCTCCGTTTCGGGCGACAAGGCGTCCCGCCGCGCGTCGGCTGCAAGCAACGATACGGAAAACAAGAGGTAAACGATATGGCACATTCTGCTGTGGAAGAAATTAACGACGAGGAGCGCGCGAAGCTCGACGACGTTGAGCGCGACAGCGCTGCGCTCGAGGCTCTTATCGAGGACCTGGCGAGCGCGAGCCGCCGTCGTCGCCAGTTTGCGGCGCGCGTGGTGGCGCTGCTCTCTGCGGAGGAGCCCGAGCTTTTGGCGCCACATATCGATGCCCTTATCGACGCGCTCTACCGTCCCGAGGCGCAGACCCGCTGGGAGGTCCTCGACGCGCTCACCCGTCTTGTGCCCACGCATGCCAAGGAGGTTGGTGCTGCGTTTGAGGGGGCGGAAGCCGCGCTTTTTGACGAGCTGTCCTCCACGCTGCGTTTCTCGGCATTCAATTTCCTCGCCACCTGGGGCGCCTCCGAGCGTGGCCGTTCCAAGAAGGTGTGGCCGATCCTCGACGAGGCCATCCAGTGCTACCACGGCGACCTTGAGTACCGCGATATGCTCGCCTGCCTTATGACCTTTGCCGAGGGCAAGATTGCCGGCGAGGTGGCGGACGAGCTCGCCGGACGCCTGCAGTTTGATGCCCAGAACGGCAAGGGCGCTTCCATTAAGGCGCGTTCTGCCGAGATTTACGACCATCTGGTCAAGCGCTTCAAGCTGAAGGATCCCAAGAAGCGTACCCGCGTTGTTCCCAAGGATGACGACGAGGACGAAGAAGAGGAGTAACCCATGGCTCACGACGTCGCACTCATCCCCGGAGACGGTATCGGTCCCGAGATTACGGAGGCCATGCGGCGCGTGGTCGATGCCTCGGGTGCTCAGATTTCGTGGCATGTGGCCGAGGCGGGCGCAGCCCAGATTGAGCGTTGCGGCACCCCGCTGCCGCCCGAGACCATAGAGCTCGTGCGCGAGCTCGGCGTTGCCATCAAGGGCCCGGTCACCACGCCGGTGGGGACGGGTTTTCGCAGCGTGAACGTAGCGCTTAGGCACACGTTTGACCTGTACGCCTGTGTGCGCCCGTGTCGCTCGCTTCCCGGCGACGGATCGCGGTATCGCGACGTTGACGTGGTGATCGTGCGTGAGAACACCGAGGACCTCTATGCGGGTATTGAGTTTGAGCCCGATGCCCCTGAGGTGGAGCGTCTGGCCGAGCTGGTGGCGGCATCGGGACAGAAGGCGTTTCGCCCGGGTTCCGCCATCTCGGTTAAGCCTATTTCTGCTGAGGGCTCGCGTCGCATTGTTACCTACGCCTTTGAGTATGCGCGCCGTTGTGGCCGCAAGAAGGTCACGGCGGTGCACAAGGCAAACATCATGAAGGCGACCGACGGTCTCTTTTTGCGCGTTGCCCGCGAGGTGGCGGAGAGTTACCCCGATATCGCCTTTGAGGACAAGATCGTGGACGCCTGCTGCATGGGCCTCGTGCAGGACCCGGGGCAGTTCGACGTACTCGTGCTGCCCAACCTCTACGGCGACATCGTCTCCGACCTGTGCGCAGGGCTTGTGGGCGGGCTCGGCATGGCGCCCGGTGCCAATATAGGCGACAAGCTTGCGGTCTTTGAGGCGACGCACGGCTCTGCCCCCGATATCGCTGGCAAGGACATCGCTAACCCCACCGCCGAGATTCTCTCGGCGGCCATGATGCTCGACCATCTGGGCGAGGCCGAGGCTGCCGCGCGCGTGCGCGCCGCTGTTACCGCGACGCTTGCCGAGGGCACAGCGGTCACGGCCGATGTCCGCCGTGCGTTGACCGGTTCCACGGCGGGTGCAGTCGGCACCGCCGCGTTTGCCGATGCGGTCATAGCGTTTATGTCCAAGTAAGTTTGTTCACGTAAGCTACGGGTATCGCCGCCGCGCGCGGCGATACGTCTGCAGTGCGGTCGAGAGGAGCGCCGATGGGCTTCATCCAGAAAAAAGACGAAGAAGAGCGCGAAGAGATCGAGGGGATTCAGATCATCGAGCGCGAGGATGTGCCCGATGACCTTCCGGAGAACGATGTCGAGCTGGTAGGTGCCCCCTCTTCGGAGGACGCCGAGGAGGACACCGCGCCCGCGGGCGATGAGGACGCCTCCCGTCGCAATAAGCTACCGTTGCTTATTGTCTGCGCTCTTGCGATCGCGGTGGTCGCCGCGGTGCTCGGCTACGTTATCGGTTCCGGCGGCTTCGCTCCCGAAGGGGTCCATTCTGCCACGGTTACCGAGGATGAGCTCGACCGTCCGCTCGCCACCTACACCTACGACGGCGCCAAGCATACGGTGAGTGTGCGCGAGGCTATCGAGAGCCAGTACAGCCTCGATGTTGCGCTGACCGATGAGGGGACCTACACCGTTCCCTCGGCAGAGGTGATTCTCACCAACGTGCGCAACGAAATCCTCGTCGCTGACGCCGAGTCGCGCGGCATCGAGGCCACCGACGACGAAATGGCATCCTATGCCGAGGAGACGCTTGGTGTCTCCGACTTTGCTACGCTTGCCGAGCAGTACCAGATCAGTGAGGACCAGGCGCGCGAGATCGTGCGCACCAACCTGCTCATCTCGAAGCTCTACGAGCAGGTTGCTCCCGAAGGCGCAGCGGAGATGCCCGCTCAGCCCACCGAGCCCGAGAACGGCGACGAGAGCACCTCTTCTGCGGAATATGCGAGCTACATCATCAACCTTTTGGATGACGAGTGGGATAGCACAACCGGAACGTGGGCGCGCACCGACGGCGAGATGTATGCCGCTATCGACGGCGCAAGCTTTGACGGCACGACCGCTACCTACGCCCAGGCAACCGCTGCATTCTACGTTGCCTACCAGGATTACTACGAGACGGCGAGCACCGCCCAGCAGGCGTGGACGACCTACGTCAACAACCTGTACGCCAATTGCAACCTGACGCTTCTGGGCGTTTTCCAGTAACGCACGATAGGGGGAACGGCTATGTTTGTAGGCTCGCTTTGCGATATCGAGCGTTACCGCGGTCTCTTTAAGAGTCTTGACGTGTTGATTGACTGGCTTGCCGACCACGATCCGCAGGATTTGGAGCTCGGTTCCCATCAGATCCTGGGCGACAAGGTCTACGCGAATGTCATGGAAGCGACGACGCGTGCACCCGAGGACGCACATTTTGAGACGCATCGTCGCTACATGGATCTGCAAATTGATCTCGCAGGGCGCGAGGCGTTCCGCGTGACCGCGGGGGAAACGTCGCCCGTCGCCCCATATGACGAGAAGGACGATTTCGAGCTGGTTGATAGCGACTATGGTATCGACGGCGATCTTGCCGACGGCGCCTTTGCGCTCTTTCTTGCTGGCGAGCCCCATATGCCGACGTTGGTCTTTGGTGAGGACGGACCGAGCCCGGTGCGCAAGGTCTGCTTTAAGCTGATTGTGGACGAGCTGTTTGCCTAGGCGCTCGCGAGGCGGAGCCGCCTGAAACCACGTGTCTGTCCGCACGGCACCGTATAGTAGGAACTGATGTTCGAATCAGGTCTGAAGGGCGGTGGCTCGTGGTTCCCAGGGGTATGAGAACCTATGTGGATGTGTACCTGCGGGTTGGGCCCGATGGGCATGAGACCCCGGAGGTAATCGCCCTGCCCGACGGGCGCCTCTTTCGCATCGATGCGGTGGAGCGCTGGCAGCGCGTGCAGGGCGGGTACGCTGTTGCGATTAGAATTGGTAAGCGCATAACGACCCTCTGGAAGGATACGGCCGGCTGGTCGGGACCGCGCTGGTACGTGATTATGCGCAGTACTGCCCAGATGCCTGCTGCGCGGAGGTCCCGGCTGGAGCCCCAGAATAGTTCGGCATGAAAAAGGCCCCGTTACCGGGGCCTTTGCTATTCGGTGGTGCGGGCGAAAGGACTTGAACCTTCACGGGGTTGCCCCCATATGGACCTGAACCATACGCGTCTGCCAATTCCGCCACGCCCGCGTCTTTCGACCTTCGTCAAAAGCACGGTTCATCATACCGTAGCCCGCGCACTCGCGCAAGAGAAAACTTGCGGACGCTGGTTTGACGGGCGTTAGGCCTTGAGGGCCTCGAGAACCTCCTGCTCGGCGGCGGGACGGCCGATACCGGTGAGGAAGGGAACGCCGTTAACGTAAGGGCAGGTGATCCCCTCGGGCGCAACGGTCGTAGCGATGAGGAGGTTGGCGTCGGCGCAGGTGTCCTTCGCCTCGCCCACCGGGCACTGAACGATTTCGTAGGAATCGGCATAGCCGTTAGCATCGAGCAGGGCAGAGATCTTCTGCGCGACGACGGCCGAGGTGGCCACACCGGCACCGCAGGCAAGTACGATCTTCTTCATTCGAGCGCCCCCTTGCGCAAAGAGACGGCGGACGCAGTCCGCCAGCGGAATATCTGGTAGGGGCGGTGGGACTCGAACCCACAATCCTTGCGGCCGAAGATTTTAAGTCTCCTGCGTATGCCAATTCCGCCACGCCCCCACGCGCATAGTCTATCAGATTGCTCATCAACGTACGGTGAACCACCTGCGAATGCTCAGGACGAATTTTGTTCTAACAAATGTCTGACACGAGAGGGCAATGCAACGAAAAAGTGCGTGTAGCAGCGCCTATGCAACTCGTCTATTTCATTTCGGTGGGGTAGAGCGATATATCGGATGAACGGTTTAAATTATAGAACTCAAAATCAAGCGTGCCCACCCAAATAATCTTGCGTCGGCTGCGCGCCCGCGATGAGCTGCGACGGTGCGCGCGCCGCTGCGGGCGCGGACGTCTAACCAATGTCTGACCAAAATCTGACCGCCATCCAACCGGCGCGCAGAAAGATGCTGCCATGGTACGTCGGTTGGGCAGCGCCGCGCCTATGGTGAGGGGGAGGGAAAGGACGAGCCTATGGATTCGTACGAAGACCGCATGATCGGCGCGACGGGAGGCGACGGTGAGTTTCTGCCGCGCCTGCCCATGGGGGAGAGCTTCACGGTGAAGCGCGTCGATCTTCTGCGCGAACTGACCAAGCAATGCCGGGCCGCGGGCATGGCGATCCTGATTGCTCCGGAGGGATTTGGCAAGACGGCGCTGCTCATCCAATATGCCGAGGAGGTGAGAAGCGACCCCTTGCGCGGCGTTGCGCGCATCATGGATGCAAAGGGCAAAAGCCCCTCAGAGCTTGCAACGGAGCTTGCCGCCTGCCGCCTGGAGCTGCCGCAGGCAACACGGCCGCTTATCGCAATAGACGATGTCCCGCCGTGGGGAGAAGCGCAGGCCAAGGAGGTGGTGCGCGTGCTGCGCGCTATGCGCTCCGAGAACTTTGAGGTGCTGCTAGCTTGCACGCCGCGCTGCAGAGAGCTCATAGCGCTTTTGGGGGATGCGGCGAAGTTTGGAAGTCAGGCGTTGAGGATACGGCCGAGGGAGTACGCTTCGTGGATCCGGACGTTTTCCATATCCGGTGATTTGGACGTGTACGGTCTTACCCAGGGAATACCGATGCTCGTGGCGGCGCTGTCTGTGGTCACCCAGGGGGAGGGAGCGGCCTCGACGCTCGATGCCAGCGTGGACAGTCTCTATCGAAGCGTCTGGAGCGAGCTGGAGAAGGACGCGCCCGAGGCGTTGCGCGCCGCTGGGATGATGCTTCTTATGGGGAGGGGAGGTCTTGGCGAGTTCGACGCCTGTGGAATCAAGCTATCCCAGGCTGCACGGGTACGCCTCGTTCACGATTATCCGCTCTTTGGGGTCGATCCCTCCAGTCAGTCCTTTAGCTGTCTGGGCACATGGGATTCGCGCAGGAGCATGCGCAAAGTGGTTTCGGAGTGCATGGGAGAGCTTCCCGCTAAGGCCGTGCGGGCGCTGCTGCGCCGTGGAAGTGCCGAGGACGCGGTGCTTCTGGCGGACGAGTTGCTGGGGGCGGCAGCGGCACTTGAGGAGATGGGGAGGTTCCCGACAGCGTGCGCCCTTGCGGGACAGGGCGCGTACGTGGCCCGCATTGCAACGGAGACGACCATGGCGGCACCGGAGGCCCTTCTTCCTGTGGGATGCCAGCTTGCCCGTTACACGGCATCGCTTACGCTCGGAGATTTTAAGGTCGCTCGCGCCATGGCAACGGAGCTTGCGGCGCGCGCTCTGGAGGTAGAAGAGGAGGTGACGCCTTCCGAATGGGCTGTTGCTTGCGCGCTTAGGGGAATCTGGAGCACCTGCCCGGGTATTGGCCTGCCCGAAGTGAGCCCGCGAAAGAGCGGACGTTCGACAAGTGACGCTGCCCGTGCGCTCCGGTCGTTCAGCACCAGCCTGCGCAACCTTTTGGAGGGGAAGACCAACCGCCAGAAAAGCGGGGAGATGCGCGCCCCCCGGGATTCGCGCGAAGAGCCGTTGCGTGACCTGCCCTCAATCTTTGCGATGTGCGCCGAGCTCGTACGAGAGGTCTCTTTGGGGCGCGATGGCGGCACAGACGAGCGCGATGACATGCTACTGCAGGCACTCGACTATCTCCGTGAACGCAGGCTCGCACCGGTATTGATGACCGTCAGGCTTGTCATCTCGATGCGCCGCGTATACGCGGGGTTGCCCGTAACCGATGAGCGCGCGTTCGTCGACGCGGGAACCATGGCCATTCGCACCTCCGATCAGCCGCTCCAGCTGTTGTGCCTCTTGCTGGAGGGCTGGCAGTATCTGAGTATGGACCAGGTGGTGAACGCGCATTTTCGCGCTCAGCAGGTGATCAAACTCGCCGACCGGCGCGTACCGTTTGTGCGCGAGCATGCCCTGGTTCTCGAGAAGATCGCCTACATCTGCAACACCTCACGCGTCGCGTTGAGCGAAGAGGCGGAGCTAATCGACCTCTCTCCGGCATCATGCCGCCCGTCCGCCGCGTGGACGACAGCGCTCAGCTTAGCCGCTGTCCGTTTTGATGCGGAGCTGTCCGCCTGGATGTCTCTTCACCGTAAAGAAATGCTCGACGAGGGCATTCGCCCGGCCGCACGACTTGCCCTGCGCGCTCTCGGCGTTCCTGCCGCTGCCATCGTCCGTTTAATCCCCGAGCATCTCCAAGCTGCCTTTAAGACGGGCGCCTCGGCGGAGGAACGCTCGGAGCGCCTCTTTGAGGTGGTGGGTGATATGGAGCGGACGGTTGTTGGTCAGCTGACCGTTCGTCTCTTCGGCGGACTTAAGATCGAGCGCAATGGGCACGTGCTCACAAGCGCTCTGTGGCGCAGGCGAAAGACGAGTGTCGTCGCGGCGCGTCTTGCCCTTGCGCCGGGGGCCTTTGTGCCGCGCGCGACGCTCCAGCAGGAACTGTGGCATGGCTACGACTACACGCATGCGCGCAACAGTCTCTACTCAACGCTCTCGGCACTCAGGCGCGCGCTGGGGCAGACCAAGGACGGTCCGCAATATCTGATCTTGCAAGGAGAGGGCATTGCCTTCAATGCGGAGTACGTGGTCTCCGATGTTATGCGCTTCGATATGCTCGCGCGGGAAGTGCTCCTCAAACGCAAGGGCATAAGCGCCCCGCAGATCATCGACATATGCCTTAAAGTCGAGCAGCTCTATGCAGGACCACTGTTCGTTCCCGATGGAGAGGGAGGGGCGTTCTTCGAGAAGATGCGCGAGGGGTATCGGACGAAGTTCGTCGACTGTATGCTGCGCGGCGTTGAGGCGGCTCTGGAGGAGCGCGATGTCTCGAGCGCCTCGTGGATGGCGGACGCGGCGCTTCTACAGGCTCCCCTGCGCGAGGACGTGGTCCGTGCGGCCATGCGCGTGTACGAACTCGCGGGAAGACGGAGGGAGGTGGTCGATTTGTACCGGCGCCACGCGCTTGCACTCAAGGCGCAGGACAAAGGCATGCCCGAGCCCGAGACGAGGGCCCTGTACGATCGCATCGTCGACGCATCGGGGACAGGCTCGGCTGTACGGTCAGATTATGGGCGTTAGGGGCTTATGATGAGAGCACTTCAGCAGCTATGCGCGCCGATTCGGCGGCATCCTTCGCGTAGAAGTCTGCCCCGATCATCTTGGCGTACTCGGGCGTGAGCACAGCTCCTCCCACAAAGACCTTAGTGCCGGGAGCCTCGCGTCGAAGGAGCTCGATGGTCGCCTCCATACTCTTAACGGTGGTTGTCATGAGGGCGGAGAGGCCGACGAGCTGGATGCCGTGGGCTCTTACGCAGTCGAGGACCCGCTCGGGAGCGACGTCTCGTCCTAGATCAAAGACGGTGTAACCGTAGTTCTCGAGGAGCATCTTGACGATGTTTTTGCCTATGTCGTGGATGTCGCCCTTGACGGTTGCCAGGCAGATTGCGCCCTTGTCTGTGGTTGCGCGTGCGGGCATGACATCGCGGATGGTGTCAAAGCCCGCCCGTGCCGCCTCGGCGGATGCCATGAGCTGGGGGAGGAAGTATGTGCCTGCCTCAAAGCGGTCACCCACCTCGTCGAGCGCAGGAATGAGTTCGTCGTTGATGATCTCGAGCGGGTCGTGGTGTTTGAGCTGCTCGGCTACGCAGCGCGCCGTGTCTCCGCGCCTGCCCGAGATGACGAGCTCCCTCAGCGTGGACGAGGTTTTTGCAGCGGCAGCTGTGCCTTCCGGCTGGCGCGTGGTGGCACCATCGCCGATGGCCCCTTTGCCGGGATGCTGGTAGGGGTCAAGCCATGCGGCGTAGTGGCCGATGAACTGCTCGGCGCCCGTGTCCTCCGCATTGAGTACCCGCCAGGTGCGCACCACATCGCGGTAGCGCTCCGTTGCGGGGTTCAAGATGGGGGCGTCGAGGCCGGCGCCAAAGGCAGCGGAGAGGAATGTGCTGTTGATGAGCGGACGCTGGGGTAGGCCGAAGCTGATGTTTGAGACGCCGAGTGTGGTGAAGACGCCGAGCTCGCGTTTGACGAGGCCCATGGCCTTGAGCGTCTGGGCGGCTTGGGATTGATCGGTCGATACGGTCATGGCGAGGCAGTCGACGAGGATGCGCTCGCTGCCGATGCCGGCTTGCTTTGCCGCCTCGACGATGCGACGGGCGATGGCGAGACGCTCCTCTGCCGTGCGAGGGATGCCCGTCTCGTCGAGGGTGAGGGCAACAACGTTTGCGCCGTAGCGCGCCGCGATGGGAAGAATCGCCTCGAGGCTCTCGCGGCTCCCGTTCACGGAGTTGATGATTGGTTTTCCCGGGTAGCGCCGACATGCTGCCTCGAGGGCGACCGGGTCGGACGAGTCGAGCATGAGCGGCAGCGAGACACTTGCGCAGAGTCGCTCAACTACCTCGGGCAGGAGCCTCGCCTCGTCGATTTCGGGCAGACCGATGTTGACGTCGAGAACATCGGCACCCTGCTCTTGCTGGGAGATTCCCATGCCCACGACGTAGTCGATATCGCCCTCGCGCAGTGCCTGCTGGAGTCGCTTCTTGCCCGTGGGGTTGATGCGCTCGCCAATGACGGCGATATGGCCCGCCCCTACAGGGAGGTTCACGATGCTTTGCGCACTGGTGGCTGTGAGTGCGCGTTCGATGTGGCGCGGCGCTGGCGCACGGTCCTTGATGACCTCGCCAAGCAGGCGGATATAGGCGGGGGTGGTGCCGCAACAGCCGCCGATGATTCCCACGCCCGCGTCCACGAGCGCGCGCACGCTCTCTGCGTAGGACTCGGGGCCGATATCGTAGACGGTTCGTTCGCCCTCGACATGCGGAAGGCCGGCATTCGCCTGTACGAGAAGGGGTTTTTCCGTAACGGCGAGCATGCGCTTGGCAAGGCCGAGGAGCTCCGAGGGCCCAAGCGAGCAGTTGATGCCCACCGCATCGGCACCGAGGGCATCGAGCGTAACGGCTGCCACCTCGGGGCTCGTCCCCAAAAACGTGCGTCCGTCCTCGCCGAACGTCATCGTGGCGATAATGGGCAGGTCGGTGTTCTCGCGACAAGCAAGAAGGGCCGCTTTTGCCTCAAGAAGATCGGTCATCGTCTCGATGATGAAGAGGTCCGCGCCCGCCGCAGCGGCAGCGCGCGCTTCCTCGGCAAAAAGCTCGTAGGCGTCGTCGAACGAGAGGGTGCCCAAGGGGCGGAGCAGGGCGCCGGTGGGCCCGATGTCTCCGGCGACGTAGCGAGCCCCTGCGGCACGGGCGCACGCCACGGCTGCCGAGAAGACTTCCTCGACCGTCGCCTTACCGTCGAGCTTGAGACGGTTGGCGCCAAAGGTGTTGGTGGTGATGACGTCGCTCCCCGCCTCAACGTAAGCTCGGTGGATGGCGCGCACCTCCTCTGGGTGGGTAAGGCACCACAGCTCGGGCGTCTCGCCAGCGGCAAGACCTGCCTCCTGCAGCATGGTCCCCATGCCGCCGTCGAACAGAAGATGGCTCTCGCCCTTGAGGGCGCGTGCAAGGTCGCGCGTCATGTCAGTCCTCCTGTACAGAATTTGCTTGCCGCCAGCAACGCTCGCCGCGCGCTCTGAACGCGCAGCCTTCCTTAAGCGCGCAGTGCGCACAGGTGCGCGATGCGTCCTGCACCTCGTCACCTCGCTCAAAGAGGCCGATGAGCGCGGTGATGCTCTTGCTGGGAACGAGCAGGCAGCTCTCCGTTACGGTAATGCCGAGCGCGCGACGGGCGTCGAGCGCATCGATGATGGGGCCTTGTGCGCTGAGCGGGCAGTCGCCGTAGCCGCAGGAGAAGCGCCCGTTGCGGACGAGGCCCGCACGTGCGGCGTCGGCCGTGATGGCGGCATCCACTGCGTCTGCCGCCGCTTCGACATGCGCGGAGGCGGCAGCGTCAAAAAGCGCTGCCTCCACAGGCTTGGTCGCGGCGAGGGTGCGGAGGCGCCGCTCGCTTTCCATGCCGAGCGTCACCGCCAAAAGCGCTACGGCGCAGGCGCCTTCCAGGTGCCGGCGGATATCGTTCCCGGTGAGCTCGACGACGGTTCCCACGAGGCGCACGCAAGGCGCGCCCGCAGCGGTGCGCGCATGGGTATCAACACCAAACACCTGGCTCACACCGTGCGGCTCAAGCGTCTGCTCAACCTCTTGTGCCACGCGCTCGATGCGGCGGGCGAGGTCCTCGTCAATATCCTGCCCGGTGTAGCCGAGGTAGCGGAGCATTTCGGCGCGGTCGACGTGGATGTTGCCCAGGCGATACCGTTGAGCGCCGGCGAGGACGCGCCAGGGGGCGTCGGGCGCATGGTGCGCGTATGCGGCGGCGCGGGTCGTCACGGCGCGCTACCTCCCGAGTGCGGCCATCGCTGCGCGAGCGACCGAGGGGCGGTTCATCGTGTACACGTGCAGGCCGTCGACGCCGTGCGCCGCGAGGTCCTCAAGCTGGCGGCAGGCGTAGTCAATGCCCGCATGCATAAGGCTCTCTTGGTCATCCTCGTACCGTGCGAGGAGCTTGATGACGGGGGAGGGAAGCGAGGCTCCGCACATAAAGACCATGCGCGTTACCTGCTGCTTGCTCATAAAGGGCATGATGCCACAGGTAATGGGCACGGTGATGCCCGCGGCGTCTGCGAGCTCGCGGAACCGGTAGAACAGGTCGTTATCGAAGAAGAGCTGTGTGACCAAAAACGAGGCGCCCGCATCCTGCTTGAGGCGCAGATGCCGAACGCTTTCGGCGAGGTCATCGCAGGCGATGTGGCCCTCGGGGTAAGCGGCGGCACCCACGCAGAATCCTGCCTCGACAAGGGCGGGGATAATCTGATAGGCAAAGGAGAAATCACCGCACGCCGCATCGGCGCCCTCGGGCAGGTCTCCTCGCAAGGCGAGAACGTTTTCGACCCCTGCCTTTCGGTATGCGGCAATGCGCTCGGCAAGCTCGGTTCGTGTGCGGCCGATGCCGGTGAGGTGCGCGACGGAGCTCACGCCAAAATCGCGTTCGATCATGGCGGCGATGTCCGCCGTGGCGCCTGAGTCGCCCGTGCCGCCGGCAGAGCAGGTGACGCTTATGAAATCGGGCGCACAGGCGCAGAGCTTCTCGGCCGCCTCACGAGCGCGCTCCAAGGTGAGCTCGCCTTTAGGCGGAAACATCTCAAAAGAGACGGGGATGCGCCCGTTAGCGCGGGCGTTGGCAAAGATGTCGTCGATGCGCATGGCGTGCCTTTCGTTTGGAGCGTGTGCCGGCAGAAGAGATGGTAGCGCATGCGGGCCGTCGCGCTTGCGTGCGGCGAGGTCGGTAACCGGATGGGAACGTTGGACGCACCGGCTTGCGCGGACGAGGGATTTTGTTGCGTTTTGGACGAGAACCTTATCTGGGCGCCCCCGCAACGCCGCTGGTGCGTTACCCTGTTCACAGCTGCATCGCCGAGGCCGCCCGCTGCATCGAGGCGCGCCACCGAAGGGAGTGCCGTATGGCCGATCTGACCGAGCGTTACGGGACGCTGGTCTTCTCCGAGAGCGTCATGAAGGAGTACCTGCCCAAGGATGTCTGCAAGCGCCTGTTCGCGACCATCGAGGGCGGCGAGCCGCTCGACCTCGACGTGGCGAATGCCGTGGCGCATGCCATGAAGACCTGGGCGCTTGAGCATGGTGCGACCCATTACGCCCATTGGTTCCAGCCGCTTTCCGGTATCACGAGCGAGAAGCACGACAGCTTCCTCGAGCCGGTGGGCGACGGCACCGCCATCACCAAGTTCACGGGCAAAGCGCTCATCAAGGGCGAGCCGGATGCGTCGAGCTTCCCCAACGGCGGCCTCCGCGCCACCTTTGAGGCGCGTGGCTACACCGCATGGGACCCCACGAGCCCGGCCTTCATCAAAGACGACGTGCTGTGCATCCCCACGGCGTTCTGCTCCTATAACGGCGAGGCGCTCGACAAGAAGACGCCGCTTCTGCGCTCTATGACCGTGCTCGACCGCGAGGCCAAGCGCGTGCTCGCCCTCTTTGGTAAGCATCCCAAGCGCGTGGTCCCCTCCGTGGGCGACGAGCAGGAGTACTTCCTCATCAAGAAGGACGCGTACCGTCGCCGCCGCGACCTCGTTATCTGCGGCCGCACGCTTTTTGGCGCGCCGCCCTGCAAGGGTCAGGAGCTCGAGGAGCACTACTTCGGCGCCATCCGCCCCTCCGTCTCCAAGTACATGAAGGACCTCGACAACGAGCTCTGGGCGCTCGGCATCCCGTCCAAGACCAAGCACAACGAGGTCGCCCCCTGCCAGCACGAGCTTGCGCCGGTCTACTCCGACCTCAACCAGGCTGTTGACAACAACCTTCTCGTTATGGAGAAGATGAAGCTCATCGCGAGCCGCCACGACTTGGTGTGCCTGCTGCACGAGAAGCCTTTTGAGGGCATCAACGGTAGCGGCAAGCACAACAACTGGTCGCTCGGCACCGAGGACGAGAACCTGCTCGATCCCGGTGACACCCCGCTTGAGAACCTGCAGTTCGTGGTGTTCTTGACCGCGGTTATCGAGGCCGTCGATAAGTACCAGGAGCTGTTGCGCATGTCCGCCGCCTCCTGCGGCAACGACCACCGTTTGGGTGCCGACGAGGCGCCGCCCGCCATCATCTCGATCTTCTTGGGCGATCAGCTCACCGAGGTCGTGCAGAAGATCATGGACGGTAAGGCGAGCGTGCACGCCACGCAGGGCGTGCTCGACTTGGGTGCTGAGGTCCTGCCCAAGCTTCAGCAGGACAACACCGACCGCAACCGCACCTCGCCCTTTGCGTTCACGGGCAACAAGTTTGAGTTCCGTGCCGTGGGTTCCGAGGCGAATGCGTCCGACTGCAACCTCGTGCTCGACACGGCGGTCGCCGAGGCGCTCAAGAACTTTGCCGACGCGCTTGAGGGGACGCCTGCGGATACGTTTGCCGACGCCGCGCTCGAGTACTGCAAGAAGAGCCTCTGCGAGCACCGTCGCATCCTCTTCTCGGGGGATGGCTACTCGGAGGAGTGGCACGAGGAGGCCGAGCGCCGCGGTCTTGCCAACCTGCGCACCACCGCCGACGCGCTACCGGCCATGGTCTCGCCCAAGAGCATCGCTTTGTGGGAGTCCATGGGCGTGCTCACCGAGACCGAGGCCCACAGTCGCTACGAGGCCAAGCTCGAGAAGTACAACAAGCTCATGAACATCGAGGCTACGACGATGGTGCGCGAGGCGCGCCGTACGTACCGCCCGGTCATCACCGCGTACGCGACCAAGGTCGCCAAGGGCATCGAGACCATCCGCGCCGCCGGCGCCGATTCGGCGATGGAGTGGGAACAGAAGACGCTCAACGCCCTTTGCGACGGCATCACGCACATTAACGAGGCCATTGCCGCGCTCGTGTCGGTCCATACCGAGGCCGAGGCCATTGTGGACGCGCAGGAGCAGGCAAACTGCTACGCGCACAAGGTTGCGCCCGCCATGGAGGCGCTTCGCATGACGGTCGATGCCATGGAGGAGATCGTTGCGGCCGATTACTGGCCGGTGCCGACCTACGACGACATCCTCTTCTACGTGTAAGGCACGTCGCCGCGCACACAGCAGCAAACGTCGCATTGATACAGCAGGGCCCTGCAGGTTGTTGACCTGCAGGGCCCTGGTCCGTTACCGGGGGCTGCTTAGCCGCGACGGTTCTTCTGCCATAGGATCGCGAGCCCACGGAGCGTGAGGTCGCTATCGACGGTAGCCGTGTGCTTGAGGAGCGGCGCTATGCGCGCGGCGTCGCCGCCGGTAAGGATGACCGTTGGCGCA
>CASDZW010000001.1 GCA_949285915.1 uncultured Collinsella sp. | reverse complement strand
GGCGATGCCGCCGCCGCTGGCGAACCCTTCGAACGAACCGCACTTGCCGTATCCCACCGGACCGAACTCCGACAGGCGGATATGCCCCAGCTCGCCGGCGTTGTCGTTCGTCCCGGCGTAGAGCTTGCCGTCGAGAATCAGCCCGGCGCCGAGTCCGGTGCCGAACGTCAGAAACACCATGTTCTGAGTCCCGACGCCGGCGCCGAACTTCCACTCGGCCAGCGCGCACGCGTTCGCGTCGTTATGGATTCCCGTCCTGATCCCGAAACGTTCTTCGAGCATCCGGACGATCGGAATATCGTTCCACCCGGGCAGGTTAGGCGGCGACATGACCACGCCTCGCTTGCTGTCGAGCGGCCCGCCGCAACTGATCCCACTCGCGCCCGTGTTCGACGAGTCGAGGCCGTGCCGGCCCATCATCTGCTCGATCTCGGAACAGATGTTGGCGATCGTCTCGTCGACGCGCGATGTGGAGGAGCCGCTGCTCGCCGCGCTGCGTGCGCATGCGGAGCTGCTCGTGCCCTTCACGGCGCAGACGCCCGTGCCGATCGGCAACGACTACCGCACGCCCGCGACGCTCGGCCGCGACCGCCTGGCGTGGCTCAGGCCGTACGTCGCGGAGGCGTTCGGGCTCTGCGGGCGGCGCGGCTACCGCGCCGTGCACGCGACGCTGCGCGCCGCCGGCGTGCGCGTCTCGGAGAAGGTGGTGAGGCGCGTCATGCGCGAGGAGGGGCTCGCCGCCCGGAGGCCGAGGGGGAGGCGCTGGTCGAGCTACGCGGGCGAGCCGACGCCCGCGCCCCCGAACCTGCCGCTGCGCGGGGACGGCTCCCACTGCTTCCGCGCGCCCGCCCCGAACATGCTGTGGGTCACCGACATCACTGAGTTCAGGCTCCCCTGCGGCTCCAAGGTGTACCTGAGCCCCGTGGCCGACTGCTTCGACGGCAGGCCCGTGTCCTGGTCGATCGGGACGTCGCCGAGCGCGAGGCTGGCGAACTCCTCCCTCGAGGCGGCGTGCGCCGCGCTCGCGCCCGGGGAGCGGCCGGTCGTCCACTCGGACCGCGGCGGGCACTACCGCTGGCCCGGCTGGATCGAGGTCTGCCGGCGGAACCGTCTCGTCAGGAGCATGTCCCGCAAGGGGTCGAGCCCGGACAACGCGAGGGCGGAGGGCTTCTTCGGGCTGCTCAAGAGCGAGTTCTTCCACAACGGGGACTGGGCCGGGGTCGACGCCGGCGGCTTCATGCTGGAGCTCAACCGGTGGCTCCACTGGTTCCGGTCGGGGCGCATATCCGAGGCGCTCGGCTGGAGGACGCCGGACGAGAACCGCAGGCTCCTCGGCTACGCGGTGTAGACTGTACAGGAAATCGTCCGCAGTCCCGTGTTGCACATGGAGTGTGCGAAATGCACATGCGTGAGCTATGACGTGAGGCGATCCGCAAGAAGCTTTAGCGCGTGTCGATATCCCTCAAGGCCCTCGCCCGACACGCGCGCAAAGCAGGCCATACCGGCATAGGAGATTTGACGGAAGTCCTCGCGCGCATCCACGTCTGAGATGTGAACCTCAACGGCAGGGACGCTCACCGCTTTGAGCGCGTCGAGAATGCCCACGCTCGTGTGCGTATAGGCGGCAGGATTGATGACGATGCCGTCGAAGGCGCCATACGCCTCTTGGATCTTATCGATGATGGCGCCCTCATGATTCGATTGAAACACCTCGACCTGCTCAAAACCAAGTTCTGCTCCAGCCGTCTCGCATAGGGCAACAAGGTCGTCATAGGAATCGTTCCCGTAGATTCCCGGCTCACGTATGCCGAGCATGTTGAGGTTGGGACCGTTGATGACTAGTGCGCGCATAGCTCCTCCTTCAGCGCATGGGCGGTGGCTGCGGCGCTCTCACGGGAACGGATAACGATGTCGGCCCAGGCACGATAGCGATCCATACGTTGGGCTGCAAGCGCCTCTACACCGTCACGAGCGGAAATCGGGCGACCCTTGCTAGAGAGCTCTTCCAATCGTCGGTCAAGCATGACGATGCGGGAGTTCTGGTGCAGAAGCGCGTAGTTCTCCTCACGCGTCACAACGCCTCCGCCGCAGGAGATGACTAGTCCGCTGCGACCGGCTATACGGCGCAGCGCCTTTGTCTCCTCACGCCGAAATGCTTCCTCACCCTGAGACGTGATGAAATCGGAGCAGGACATTCCAAGGGCATTCTCAAGATTTGCGTCGATGTCGATATGCTCGCGACCAAGAAGTGCGGCGAGCTCAGATCCAACCCGGGTCTTGCCGGCGCCGGGCATTCCAATAAGAGCGATGTTTTCCTCCGCCGCATCAAGTGCCGCGGTGACTTCACGGATGCGCTCGATGGTAACGGTGTTTCCCGTGTACCGCTCCACAGCGGCCGCGGCTTGGGCGACGAGCATAAGAAGGCCGCCGATGGTGGGGATGCCGCGACGTTCCGCCTCCATCATAAGACCTGTTCGCGCGGGGTTGTACACGATGTCGACCACGGCCAGAAGGGAGGGAAATGCATCGAGAGGCCAGATGGTTTTCGGACAGTTGGGATACATCCCAACGGGTGTCGCGTTCACTACGAGAGCAGCATCGCGATATGCATCGAGCTCTTCATACGTGATGCTCGGAAACGCCGCGGCGGCTCCAGTCTGTTCGGCGCTCTCGGCGGTGCGGCATACCGCGACAGGCTCCATACCCAGATCTCCGAGTACGACCATGCACGTGGAGCCGGCGCCTCCATGGCCACCGAAAACGAGTGCGCGCTTGCTGGCAAGCTCGAGCCCGAGTGCTTCCACAAGCATCTTGAAGCCAAAGTAGTCGGTGTTGTCACCCTTCAGATGGCCGTCCGCAAGGCGCGTAATCGTATTCACGTTTCCCAGGCGCTGCGCGATGGGGGAGAGCTCATCCACTATCTCGGCAGCGAGCTTCTTGTAGGGAATGGTGACGTTCACGCCCTCCCATTCGCCACCGCGCAGAAAAGCCTCAACGTCTTCTGGCTCCCGTTCGAAGCGAACGTAGTCAAGGCCTGCGAGCTCGCGATAGATGGTGGGGGTGTAGCTGTGACCGAGCACACGACCGAGAACACCGTAAGGCCGGCTTCCGGCAACATCGTGGTTCTGCTGGTGGGACGTCATCTAGAGCACCTCCGTATAGCTGCCAAAGTACCAATAGCGCTCGCATACATCCCCCAGTGAATCGAGGAGCTCGATAAAGGAGGGGGCACTCACCGGACAGTCGAGGTCGAAGTAGAAGATGAACTCAAAATCACGACCCGGGATCGGGCGGCTCTCGAGTTTCACGAGGTTGATCCCCAGGGCGTAGAAGCGCTCGAGCACGCGATAGAGAGAACCAGGCTCATGACTCACGGTCAGCATGAGGGAGGCGCGCGTTGCGCCAGCGTAGATTTCGGGCTCAGCGGATATCACGACGAACCGCGTGTAGTTGTTGTCCGAGTCCTGGACGTCTTCGTCGAGGAGATCGAGCCCGTACAGGTCGGCGCAGACGCGAGAGGAAAGGGCTGCGACATCGGTGCGCGAAGAAGATGCGACGGCCTCCGCTGCCTGAGCCGTGTTCTCGCATACATGAACGCGTACACCGAGAGATTCAAGGTAGCCAGCGCACTGAGCGATTGCCTGCTCATGGGACCAGACCTCGCGAATGTCCTCGATACGCGTTCCGGGTTTGGCGAGCAGATTGTGATCGATCTTAAGGCGGATGGAGCGCACGATATGGAACCGATACTCGGCCAACAGGTCGTATACGGCGTTTACCGAGCCGGCCGTTGAGTTCTCAATGGGAAGGACACCGTAACGCACGAGGCCGTCCTTGACCGCGCGGCAGACACCATCAAAGGAGGCGAAGAACGCGATGCTCGGCAGCCTGAAGAGGCGGCTCGCGGCGATCTGGCTGTACGCTCCCTCCACACCCTGGCAGGCAATGGATGCGCGTGCGGGGAAGGGGACATCGGCGGGCTTGAGGGCGGATTTGGTCATCTCGGCGATGCTGTGCGGGTCGCCGGCAGAGAGGATGCGGGACTGCTCCGCCTTATTCATGCTCATCAAGAGCGAGAACAGTGCCACCGCTTGGGGTACGAGCTCCTCCGGTACCTGTTCGGCGACACGGGAGAGCTTCTCACGCTCACGTGCGGGGTCGAATACGGCCTTACCGGACTTCTTCTTTGAGGCGGCTACCTCGGCGGCAAGCTTCATGCGTTCGCAGAACAGGTCGAGAAGCTTAGCATCGATGGTATCGAGCCTATCACGAATTTCGGTGAGCTCCATATCTCTCCTAACAGTCTTGCATGACCTGGGGGTCCGGCTGGGGGAAACGCCCATCTTCCAGAAGGGCATCGAGGAGCGCAAGCGCGCATACCGCCTCGGCAACCGGCACGGCGCGCGGGACGATGCAAGGGTCATGCCGCCCATGGACGACGAGCTCGGCATCCTGCATAGCGTCCATATCGATGCTCTTCTGGGGTGCTGCAATCGAGGGCGTGGGCTTGACCGCCATTTGCCAAATGAGCGGCATGCCAGTGGAGATACCACCGAGAATACCGCCGGCATTGTTTGATTCAGTAGAAATCGCACCATCGATGATGCGGTACGGGTCGTTGTTCTCGCTGCCCTTGAGGTACGCTGCGGCAAACCCGGCGCCAAAGTCAACGCCTTTCACGGCAGGGATACCAAAGGCCAGACGCGCTATGCGATTCTCGAGCCCGTCGAACATGGGGTCTCCGATGCCGGCGGGCACGCCGTATGCGGCGCATTCGATGATGCCGCCGATGCTGTCTTTTGATGCGCGCGCATCGAGTATGGCTTGTGTCATACGCTCCTCGGCATCAGAGGAGATGGTGGGGAAGGCCCGCACGCGAAGCCGCGCAAGCTGCGACTCGTCAAGCGCGAGTTCGTCTAGCCCTTCGTCCGCAATTCCGTCTGGCCCAAGAGAGGCGATGTGGGCGGCTACCGTTATACCAAGAGAGGCGAGCGCCTGCAGGGCGATGCCGCCGACGATGCAGAGCGGCGCTGTGAGACGTCCGGAGAAGTGGCCGCCGCCCGCGACATCGTGCCAGTTACCAAACTTGATGCGTGCGGGATAGTCCGCATGCCCCGGTCGCGGCACAGACCTCAGGCCCTCATAGTCTTTGCTGCGCGTGTTGGCATTGCGGATGATCGCGGCAAAGGGCGCACCATCGGTGACGCCCTCATGTATACCGGACAGAATCTCGGGCTTATCCGCCTCATTCCGTTCTGTCGCCGTCTTGGACCTGCCCGGAGCACGGCGCTCGAGAAAGGCTTGCAGCGCGTCCATATCGATGGGGATGCCGGCAGGCAACCCGTCAAGCGAGCAGCCGATGGCAGGGGAGTGAGACTCGCCAAAGATTGAGAGCTTGAGGACGTTGCCGATGGTGGAAGACATGGTTAGATCGCCTCCTGGGTGCGTACGTCGCCGCCAAGCTTTCGATAGTCGTCAAAGAAGGCCGGGTAGGACTTTGCTACCGCCTCCGCACCTTCAATTATGACGGGACCTTCCGCACGAACGGATGCGACGGCAGCAGTCATGGCGATGCGATGATCGTTATGCGCCTGCACCGTTCCGCCTGTAAGTGAGGGCTTACCGTCAATGACGAGCGAGTCTCCCTCGATACGGATATCGGCACCAAGGGCGCGCAGCATCTCAGTCGTCGTGGCCATACGGTCGGATTCCTTTATGCGCAGGCGCGCGCAATCCTCGATGACCGTGCGTCCCTCGGCGCATGCGGCAACGGCGGATATCACGGGAACAAGGTCGGGGATGTCTTTTGCCGAAAGCTTGATGCCGTGCAGCCTGTCCGGCCTTACCGTAACCGAATCAGCCCCGCGAACGATTTTCGCCCCAAACAAGACGAGCGCAGCCGTGATGTTTCGATCCGCTTGGACTGAGCGGAGCGACAGACCGCGCACCGTCAGAGGTTCCTTTCCCAGGGCGCCTGCGCAGAGCCAGAAGGCGGCATTTGACCAGTCGCCCTCGACGGCGACCGTTCCGGGGGTCCGGTATCCTTCTCCCTGTACGGTGTAAAGGGTCTGCGGCTCCTCGGCCGTGGTGCCGACAAGTTTTTTCGCTCTTACGGACACGCCGAATGATTCGA
Source organism: uncultured Collinsella sp. (assembly GCA_949285915.1). Classification (GTDB taxonomy): domain Bacteria; phylum Actinomycetota; class Coriobacteriia; order Coriobacteriales; family Coriobacteriaceae; genus Coprousia. The sequence goes on along the minus strand of CASDZW010000001.1, from coordinate 128,827 downwards.
GCGCCTGCACGGTTAAGGACACATAGGGCTTGCTCTCGATGCGTCCCCGTACCAGAATCTCAACCTCGCCCGGCAGCAGCGGTGCCGCAAGAAGGAGGCCCGAGATGTACTGCGAGCTCACATCTCCCGGTAGAATGAACCTGCCGGGGCGCATTCTACCGGAGGTTCCGAGCGGGAAGGAGCCAAGTCCCGTGATATCGCAGCCGGCTGCAACAATCTCTCCGGCGAGCTCGCCGAGGGGGCGCTGCCCCAGGCGCTCGGAACCGGTAAAGACCGCGTTGGCGCCAAGCGCACAGGCAACGGGAAGCATAAAGCGTAGCGTGGAACCGGATTCACCGCAGTCGAGCTCACGGCCCTTAAGTGCGGAGAGAATGCCTTGTTCGCGACTTTTGGGAATGGGCGAGACAATATAGCCCGTATCCGTTCTATCGATATGAGCTCCGAGCGCTGTGAGGCAACGCACTGTCGCGTCGATGTCGTCGCAGGTAGTCGCGCAGGCAAGCTCGGTCTTTCCGTTCGCAAGCGCTGCGGCGATGATGAGTCGGTGCGCCACCGATTTGGAGGAGATGGCGCCGACCTCGCCAGCAAGGTCGCGGGGCTCGATGGTTGCAATCACGCTAGCTCAGCTCCTCTTCGGAAAGACCGATTCTCATGAGTTCGAAAAACTGTTCGAGATCGACCGTCTGAATAGTGCAAGAAGCAACTCCCAAGGGGAGCACCAGATCAATCGCATCGCCTCGACGCTTCTTGTCGTGAAGAGCGGATTCTATAAGCTCATCTGCCTCGTATGGACATGTCGTTTGGAGGCCATGCGTCTCGCAAACCTTGGCGATACGACGGGCGAGCTCGATGAGCGGCTCTGGGTCATCGGCCACGGAGGCCGTTGCACGCGTTATAGCGACCATGCCCATGGCGACAGAGGCGCCGTGGCCGAGCGCAAAGTGAGACCTTGCCTCGATGGCGTGACCGATGCTGTGGCCAAAATTCAGCAGTTTCCTCACACCGGATTCACGCTCGTCTTGAACAACGACATTGCGCTTGATCTCAACGTTGCGTGCCACAATTGCGGCGATAAGGGGCAGGTTTTCGGAGAGGGACGTGAGGGTGATCGGATGTGCCTCTAGAATGTCGAGAAGGTTCGCGTCGGCGATGACGGCATGCTTGATAACCTCACCGCAACCGTCCGCAAGTTGCTCGGCAGAAAGCGTGCCCAAACAACCCACGTCGGCAATCACCGCTTTTGGTTGCCAGAAGGCTCCCACAAGGTTTTTCCCTTGGGGAAGATCTACGGCGCACTTCCCCCCAACAGAGGAGTCCACCATGGCAAGCAGGCTCGTCGGTACCTGAACGTATGCGATGCCACGAAGATACGTTGCGGCGGCAAAGCCTGCCATGTCGCCCGTAACGCCGCCGCCGAGAGCTATGACGACGTCGTCGCGGTCAAGGTGGTTGTCAGCGAGGTGGGCGAGTATCTCCTCATAGGTTGCAAGTGTCTTGTTTGATTCACCTGCAGCGAAGACGAAGGTCGTTGTCTTAAAGCCGGCCTGCGCCAAGCTTTCCTCAACGATAGAGCCGTACAGGGGTGCCACATTGGAATCGGTGACAATGGCCGCGCGTGCGCCTGCAACGAGCGGACGAACGATCTCGCCGACTTGCTCTAGAAGGCGCGTACCCACATGTGCGCGATAAGGGCGAGAGACATTCACGTCAACGGTGAGCGTGTCCATACAATCATGCCTCCGAATCGTCATCGAGCGCGCGCTTGATGCGGTCACCCTCGGCAAGGAGCGCCTTGAGTCGAGGCGTATCGCGCGAAACGAGGGCGTCGCGGTACGCGCCAAGTGAATCCATGAGCTGAGAGATCTCTTCCGTGAGATTGTCGGCGTTATCAATCATGAGCTCGGACCACATGGAAGGGTTTAGATGGGCGACGCGCGTAAGGTCGCGATAACTACCGGCGGAAAACCCGTGGTGCTCCTGCGCCGTGGGGCTTTTGACGTAGGCATTCGATACCACATGTGCGAGTTGGCTCGTGTAGGAGATGACCCTATCGTGAGCCTCCGGAGTGGTGACGCTGAAGCTGCCAAAACCGACCGGCAGGAGAAGGTCATGCGCTCGGTCGAGAAGAAGAAGGCGCGAGATGTCGTCGAGCTCGGGTGGGACGAGGACCATGGGAGCACCTACGAACAGGTCGGCGCGAGAGAAGGCAAAGCCGGACATCTCGGTTCCCGCCATGGGGTGTGTTCCCAGGAACGGGAAGCGCGCTGCCTGGGCGATGGCGAACGCCTGCGTGCAGATTGCCCCTTTGACACCCGCGACATCGATAACCAAAGGCCCTGCCTGACACTCGTGGAGCGTTGGATCTGTGTCACGCGAGAGCTCGGCCGCTTTGGATAGGGCGCCAGCGTGAGTTTCGAGCCATGCGATGCACGCATCAGGATAGGCTGCAAGTATGATGAGCTCGCACTCACCTAAAGAACGGTCATCAAGTGCTCCCTGGATGGTCTCGATGCGCGCTGCGTCCATTACGTTAGGGTCGATATCGCTCGCAAGCACGCGCCAGCCGGCCTTAGCATAGGCCTTGGCAAAGCTTCCGCCTATGAGGCCGAGACCGACGATGCCGACCGTGGGACAACGTTTCCCACTACCATCATCGATGCTTGTGTTCTGCAAAGCGTCTACCTCGTCCATTATCTCTCCTGGCAGGTGTCGGCAGTGATCGCCTCGCGGATGATGCGGATGCGCGCCATGAGATCGTCGAACATCTCGGGCGTAAGGGCCTGGGCGCCGTCAGACCAGGCGTGTGCCGGGTCGTCGTGGACCTCGACCTCAAGACCGTCGGCTCCAGCGGCCACGGCGGCAAGCGCCATGGGCTCGACGTAGCGCGTGTAGCCCGTCGCATGGCTTGGGTCGGCAACAACGGGTAGATGAGAGAGCTCGTGGAGTACCGGCACCGCGTTGAGATCGAAGGTGTTCCTCGTACGCGTTTCAAACGTTCGGATACCGCGCTCGCAGAGGATAACGTTATCGTTGCCCTCACTCATGATGTACTCGGCAGCCATCAGGAGCTCATCGATCGTGCCCGCGAGACCGCGTTTGAGAAGGACGGGAACGCGGGTCTTTCCGACCTCTTTTAGGAGGGGGAAGTTCTGGGCGTTGCGCGCGCCGATCTGCATGACGTCGATGCCGCGCGTAAGGAACTCGTCAATATCGCGCGGGTCCATAATCTCGGTGACGATGGGAAGGCCCGTCTCGGCTCGCGCTTCCAGCAGAAGGTCGAGGCCGCGGGGACCCATGCCCTGATAGGCGTACGGGGATGTGCGGGGCTTGTAGGCGCCGCCTCGGAGCATCGTGGCGCCCGCTTCTTTCACGCGACGGGCGATACGGAGGAGATTATCGCCTTCAACCGAACAAGGGCCGGCGATAACCTGGAAGTTGCCACCGCCGATGGGAACGCCGCCGCAGTCGATGACGGAGTCCGCCGGGTGGAACTTGCGGTTCGCCTTTTTGAACGGTTCGGACACACGCTGGACGCGCTGGACAATATCCATAGATTCCAGAAGGAACGGATCGATCTTGGTGGTATCGCCCACGAGGCCTATGATCGTCTCATTCTCACCATGGCTCACGTGCGCGGTGAGACCCTTCTTCTCAATCCATGAAACAAGATGGGCGACCGCATTTGAGTCGGCGTTCTTCTTCAAAATTGCAATCATCTGGGCTCCTCAGGCTCAGTGTGAAACCGTCAACGTTGGTACATAGTAACGCGAAGTATCTTGCGTACATAGAGAATTAACTCTGTCATCAGCAGCCCCTTTCGGCAGACTGGCACGCGCAGACGATTTGGGTATAATGGCTTGCGTCACGTCCCGTTAGCTCAGCTGGATAGAGCGTCTGCCTCCGGAGCAGAAGGCCACAGGTTCGAATCCTGCACGGGACACCCTCAACCACACAGGGCCCGTTAGCACTCTTGCTAACGGGCCCTTTGCCGTTTGACCTCCTACGGTCTAGGCAACCGTGTCAGCGTCGTTGGCGTTGTGGATCTCTGCGGGGTTTCTGCGAGCAATCCACCATCGGGTATCGCGCTCGTTTCCTTCTAAAACGAGCAGCTGTGTGATTCCCGGACGATTATCGAGCATGCGGAGGATACCGTCTGAGGTGAATGCAGCGACGACATTTCCCTTAAAGGGAAGCCCTCGCCGCATGTGTCCAAACTTAATACCCTGGTCTTTAAACTGCTTGAAGAACGCGTCAACATCAACGCCTGACTCGAACCCGAGCATACGCTGGATGACTTCACGGGAATCAGCCGCCACGGTGCCGCCACCTTGCGCTATCAGCCAATCGATGCCGCGCTGTAGGCTCTCCGGAGCGTTAGCGCCTGCGTTTCGCAAAACATAGCGTTCCATAGAACTCCTGTTGCCTCATGTATCAATACGTGATTGATGTTACCGCATGCATGACCGTCGCAGACGGCCCGATCTCCTAATACCCCTGTGATGTGCTTTAATGTCGTAGATTCGTATGATCACCGGAACCGCATCCGCTTTGCGGGGGCGGTTGGGTATATCACGGTCTAGCCTACCCGAGGAGCCTGCATGCCCCAAGACCATACCGAGCCCTTAACGGGACTCACCGCAGCCGAGGTTGCCGAACGCGTTGAACGCGGTCAGGTCAACCTTAACATGGAGCTCAAGACCAAAAGCGTTCGCCAGCTCGTTATCGAGAACCTGTGCACGCTGTTCAACCTTATTAATATCGTACTCGCCGCCCTCGTGATCGCGGCGGGCTCATGGAAGAACCTCACCTTCCTTGCCATCGTCGTCTTAAACACCGGAATCGGCATCGTCCAGGCGCTGCGCTCTAAGCGCATGGTGGACAAGCTCACACTACTTGCCACCAAGAAAGCGCGTGTTATGCGCGATGGGGAAGAGGTCGAGCTCGATCTTGAGGAAATCGTTCTCGATGACATCGTAAAGATCGGTCGTGGCGACCAGATTCCGGCTGATGCGGTCGTGATTGACGGCACGGCGCAAGTGAACGAGAGCCTGCTCACCGGCGAGAGCGACCTTATTCGCAAAGACCCCGGTTCGACCCTTATGAGCGGCAGCTTCTTGGACTCCGGCCTCGTATATGCCCGCGTCATTCATGTGGGTGCTGACAATTACGTAGCTCGCATCAACAACGAAGCCAAGTACGTTAAAAAGGTAAACTCCGAGATCATGCGCGCTCTTAACGCCATCGTGCGCTTTGCGAGCATCATCATGGTCCCCTTGGGGCTTGCTTTGTTCTACGCGAGCGTGCACGAGGGCTATGAGGCTTGGGCGGCTCTTACCCCGGATTCCTCGGCTGGATTCATCGATTGGGTGTTCTCTGGCGGCGATTCGTGGTCCCATGTCAGCGCGGCCATCCTCTCAACGGTCGGCGCGCTTCTCGGCATGATTCCGCAGGGACTCGTTCTTCTCACCTCTTCGGTGCTTGCCATCGCCACGGTGAGGCTCGCGCGCCGCAAGGTGCTCGCCCAGCAGCTCTACTGCATCGAGACGTTGGCGCGTGTAGACGTACTTTGCCTCGATAAGACGGGCACCATCACCTCTGGACGTATGGAGGTCGAAGGAACCTATCCCATAGCCGTAGCCGCATCCTTTGGGGAGGCGCTGTCCGGGGTCCCGGAGGGAGTCACCGCTCTGGACTATGCTCTCGCCAACATCGCACGTGCATCTGCCGAGGATGCTAACGAGACCGCAAAAGCCCTTCTCGATTACTATGCACGTCCTGAGAACGATGTTCCTCAGGCGGAGCTCGTGCGAGCAATCCCGTTCTCCTCGGCAAAGAAGTGGAGCGGTGCCGCGTTCAGTTGCGGATCGTTTGTTATGGGCGCAGCCCAGTTCGTGCTCCCGCCTGACGCGTACGCCGAGGTTGCCGCTGAAGTCTCTCGCCTTGCGTCAACCTGCCGTGTCCTTGTGGTCGCCGTCGTTGACGGCTTTGATGAAGACGGCGATATGGTTGGACGCGTAACACCCATCGGTCTTGTCACCATTCGTGACGAGATTCGCTCCTCGGCTGCTGAGACCATCGGGTACTTCGTCGAGCAGGGCGTGACCTTAAACGTTATCTCGGGCGACGACCCCCGAACGGTCTCCTCGATAGCCCAGGTGGTGGGAATCCCCGGGGCGAGCGCCTATGTCGATGCGACCACGCTCGACACACCGGCCAAGGTGGACGCCGCGGTCGATAGATACCACGTCTTCGGACGCGTGACGCCCATTCAAAAACGCGAGCTCGTCCAAGCGCTGCAGCGGCGCGGCCACACGGTCGCCATGACGGGCGACGGCGTCAATGACGTGCTCGCCCTCAAAGAGGCAGATTGCTCAGTCGCGATGGCCGCTGGCTCCGATGCCGCGCGCAACGTTGCCGAGATCGTCCTCGTGGACAACGACTTCGCCGCTATGCCCGCCGTCGTTGCCGAGGGCAGGCGCTCCATCAATAACCTTCAGCGATCGGCGGCGCTCTTCTTGACCAAGACCCTCTTCTCTATGGGACTTGCTGCCATCTGCATCGCCTTTCCGCCCTATCCCTTCCAGCCCATCCAGATGACGCTTATCAACTTCTTCTGCATCGGCTTCCCGGGCTTTGTGCTTGGCCTGGAGTCCAACCGTGCGCGCGTCGAGGGTGTATTCCTCACCAACGTGGTAAAGCGCGCTCTCCCCGCATCCTGCGCGGTGCTCGTAGCAGCCTGCCTCAATATGGCGGTGTGCTCCTTTGCAGAGCTTGACGGCGCGACCCTGTCCACGATGTGTCTCGTCACCACAAGCGCCGTGGGATGCTGCCTCATCGCACGCATCTCCTGGCCCTTCACACCGCTCCGCGCGGTGCTGCTCGGTGTTATTGTTGCCGGGCTCGCCGTCGGCATCATCGGTTTTTCGGACTTCTTCTCCATCGCGCGCCTCACGCTCGGCGTCGCGGTGACCCTTCTGGTGATAAGCCTCGTCTCGGCGGTCATTTTCTTCTCTCTTGCCAAAGTTATGGATAGGAGTCAGACGCGGCATTCCTTTGCAGCGACCGGTTTTGGCCGCGGCGTGCAAGTGAAAATGAGCCGCTCCGGCGGGCGAAGCGTTCGCTCCACGCGCTCGTCGCTTCGTCGTTTCGTCTGGCGCTCACGTGATCGCATCAACCGCTACCTTACAGATAGAAAGCACGCTGAGGAAATGCGCGCTGCCGATACCGCCCTCCGTTCCGAGATTCCGGACGACGCTCCCGCCCCCGGTGTTCCCGATCGCCGTGAGAAGTCCTCTAGCGCTTCAGACAAGCGCGCTTCTACCAGCGAAGTCGCAACTCCCGGAACAAGGAGAAAGCGCACTGTTACAAAATCAGCGCAGGGAATACGCGTGTCTATGCCGTCTCGTAAATCAAGTAGGATGAGAGACCACGACTGACCCTTGTTGAGGAGGCGTCTATGAACCCTTCGCATGTAGAGCACGATGTTTCCGGATACTCCGAAAAACTTCCTCTCGAGCGCGCCTTAGAAGTAAACGGCGCGACGTATAGGATAAGCAGCCTCTCCGCCATCGACGGTATCGATAAGGTCCCCTTCTGTCTTAGGGTGCTGATTGAAAATGTTGTGAGAAGGTCTACGGATAACGAGGCCGCTCGGGCTGCTGCTGCCACCATCGTGGATGCCGCGCTTTCTGGCTCAACGGCATCCGAGATCGAGTTCATGCCTGCGCGCGTGCTTTTCCAAGACTTCACCGGCGTGCCCGTCTTCACCGATTTTGCCGCCATGCGTGACGAGGCGGCGGCTCGCGGGAAAGACCCCGCAAGCGTGAATCCGCTCATTCCCTGCACGCTCGTAATTGACCATTCAGTCACGGCCGATGTCACCTCATGCGCCTGCGCCGCAGCGGAGAACGCGCGCATCGAGGCCGAGCGCAATGCCGAGCGATTCTCGTTCCTTAAGTGGGCAGCCTCGAGCTTTGAAAACGTCAAGATAGTGCCCCCGGGAATCGGCATCTGCCATCAGCTCAACGTTGAGCGGTTTTGCCGTGTGGTGTGGACCGATGGAGACGTTGCCTATTTTGATACTCTCGTAGGAACGGACTCCCATACGCCCACCGCCAACGGTCTTGGCGTACTCGGTTGGGGTGTGGGCGGTATCGAGGCCGAGGCTGCGGCTCTGGGGCAGCCCATCACCATGAGCGTGCCCCCGGTCGTCGGCGTTCATCTCACGGGCGAACTTGCTAGCGGAGTGAGCGGCATGGACGTCGCGCTCTTCTTTGCCGAGAAACTGCGCTCAGAGGGCGTCGTCGGCTGCCTTGTAGAGTGCTTTGGTCCTGGCGTTGAGGCGCTCAGCGTCACCCAGCGTACGACCATCGCAAACATGACGCCCGAATACGGCGCTACTGCTACCTACTTCCCGGCAGACGAGGCGACTCTTGCGGAGCTTGCACGTTTTGGAAGAAGCGAAGATGAGGTCGCACTCGCTCGCGCCTACCTTATCGCGCAGGGTATGTTTGACCATGCGAGCGGCGTGGTCTACAACCGAGTTATTGACATCGACCTCTCCGGCATCGAGCCGTCCCTGGCGGGACCCTCGCGCCCCCATGACCGCTTGCCGGTGCGCGAGCTCCGTACACGCTTCCGTGCGGCGCTTGCAAAACAGGGAAGAGATCTGGATGAGCCTTTTACTATCGATGCGGGAGGTCTGAAGGAGGCGCTGCATCACGGCACTATCGCTATCGCTGCGGTCACAAGCTGTACTACGGCGACCGACCCCGCCATGATGATCGCCGCCGGCCTCACGGCAAAGCGCGCCCGCGAACTCGGGTGCACGGTTCCTGCTTGGGTAAAGTGCGTGCTTGCACCCGGCTCGCACGCCAACACCGAGATGCTTGAACGCGCCGGGCTTCTTGAACCGCTCGCAGAGCTTGGGTTTGCCGTTTGTGGATGGGGTTGCATGAGCTGCATCGGCAACTCAGGTCCCATTTTGGACATGCTGAAGCCCATTGCCTCTTCTTGTGAGCTCGCGAGCGTGCTTTCCGGCAACCGCAATTTCGAAGGTCGCATCTCCCCAGATGTCAGCCAGAACTATCTTTGCGCCCCTGCGCTCGTCATCGCGCTTGCTCTCGCGGGGACTGTCGACATCGATCCTTCTTGCGAGCCGCTTTGCACAGGCTCACACGGTCCCGTGTACCTTTCCGACCTCTTGCCGAGCGATGAAGAGGTTGCGGCGGCACTTGATGCCGTTGACCTCTCAGACGTCTATGCAAAGGTCTCTCATGGCGAGCTTACGGGGAGCGCCGCTTGGCAAGCCCTCCCGGTTGCCCAGGGAACGACTTACGCCTGGGATGAGACCTCGACCTATGTCCGTCGCCCAACGTTTGTCGACGATGTCTCCGCCTCGGATGTTTTCTCTATTGAAGGCGGTCGAGCCCTCGCGGTGCTCGGAGACTTCGTGACCACCGATCATATCTCTCCGGCAGGCTCCATCGCTCCCGATTCCCCTGCGGCTTCCTATTTGAAGGATAGGGGCGTGAGCGAAGACGCGTTCAACTCCTATGGATCCAGACGCGGCAACCACGAGGTCATGATGCGGGGCACGTTCGCTAACGTGCGTCTCGTGAACCAGATGGCTCCCGATCTTCGCGGCGGATGGACAAAAGACCCGGTTACCGGCGAGACGGTGCGCATCTTCGACGCCTCGCAGACGGCGCGCGACCATACGATTCCCCTCGTGGTCTTTGCCGGCAAGATGTATGGATCGGGCTCCTCGCGCGACTGGGCCGCAAAGGGCCCGATGCTTCTCGGCGTGCGCGCCGTCGTCGCAGGGAGCTTCGAGCGCATCCATCGTTCCAATCTTATCGGTATGGGAATCGTCCCGCTGCAGTTCCGTGACGGAGATTCGGCCGCGTCCCTTGGCATCACCGGTGACGAGGACATAGAGATCTCTCCAGTCGACTTCTCCACATGGGGTGCTCTTCCGGTTGAGACCAGCGTCATCCTTCGTCGTCCAAACGGTGATACCTCGACGTTTTCGGTGATCGTCCGCGTTGATACGCCAACTGAGGCCCGCTATCTCGCGTCCGGTGGTATCCTGCCATTTGTACTGAATCAGGTTCTTGAGCGCGCGTAGCGCTAGCTGGCCGAGTGAGGAGACGCTTCCGTGATTTGCCCGCATTGCAACACAACCGTTCCCGACGGATCTACGGTATGCCCGCATTGCAGCGCGCTCATCGGTGCTTCGGGGAGCGCCTCCACACATGACTTCATTTTCTGCGAGGGCTGCGGCGCGCGTCTCACTCCCAAGGATCGCACCTGCCCCAAGTGCGGACGACCTGCGCCGGGGATCCTCTCCACCGAGGCGTCCGCTGCAGATCTTGCTGCTGGCAAGACCGCGAGCTTCCCCAAGCTGACCGACGAGGACGTTCGCACGCGTCCGTCTGCAGCGGAGGTGCTCGATGTAAGTCTCGACCCATCGGCCACCAACGTCCTCAAGTTCACCGACGATGCTCCGGCTGCCTCCTCTCATGATGAGGACCCCTATCACGCGCACCGCCGTCCCGTGGGCAAGATCGTCGCAGCGATTGCCGTCGTTGTACTTATCGGCGCCTGCGCCTTCTTTGTGGTGGCGGATCCCTTCGGCGTCATGCCCGGCGTCTATTCCGAGATCGAACGTCAGGCAGCGGAGATGTTCCCCTCGCGCCAGGGTGCTGCGACGCAAGAGCAGGAGAGCGACGAAGCTGCAGATGAGAAGACTTCGCCTGAAGAAGATGAGGTCGAGCTTACCGACGAGGCCCTGCTCACCGATGCCGAGGCCTACGATACGCTTACGCGCATCTACGAGGAGATCGGCGGCTACCAAGATCCCCTGGGTGATGTTATCGACGACTACAACGGGGGCTTCCTCCTGTCCAACCTCGAGCGTCGCCGCGAGGCCTCGGCGAGTGCCTACGCACTGCGCGACCAGGTTCAGGCAACCCTCGACGAGCTCTCCGAGATCAATCTTCAAGATGGTTCCCCCTACACAGAAGACCTCGATCACCTGGTCCAGCTTGCAACTTGGATGTACAACCGAGTCGACGTGCTGTGCGATTCCTGGGATATCTCTCTGAGCTACCCCGATGGCGAAAGCCTTTCCGCCCACAAGTCCGAGATTTCCCAGCCCCTTCGCGACGCGCTTGACGGATCTGGTCAAAACCAGAACCTCACCCTTTTTGAGGAAAACTACTATCAGTGGAAACCCACTCAGCATTAGGTGTGCGCTCTGGGCATCTTGCATGCTCACTTGGTGAAATTGCGAGGTTATTGCTAGAATAGCGAGCGTATACGTATCGTTTTCGGGGAGGACCTTGCATGTTTGGGTTTATTCCAGACCTATATACGCCCGCCTATCAGCTTGAGGGCGACGAGGAAGCTGTCATCGAGACGAGCCGCGGCACCATCCGCGTCCACCTTGACGGCGAGGGCGCGCCGATTCATGTTGCTAATTTCTGCGAGCTCGCTTCGAGCGGTTTCTACGATGGGTTGAAGTTCCATCGCTATGTTCCCGGCTTCGTTATCCAGGGCGGCTGCCCCAACACGCGGGATATGACTCCCGAGGACGTTGCCGCGGGCAAGCCCGGTCCCGATGGCATGCCTGGCACCGGTGGACCCGGGTACTGCATCAAGGCAGAGTTCGGCACCAACCCGCGCAACAGCCACGTTGACGGCGCGCTCGCCATGGCGCGCTCTCAGCGTCCGGATTCCGCCGGTTCCCAGTTTTATTTCTGCCTCGGTCCGCAGCATAACCTTGATTCCGGGTACACCGTTTTCGGTACCACGGTAGAGGGTATTGAGGTCGAGCGCGAGCTTCGCGCCGGCGATGTAATCGAGCATATTGAGATCGTACATTCCAGCAAGGGGGAGTAACCGTATGAACAACCAGTATCTCGAGCAGGCTCGCAGCGCCTATCGCGCCGGCGATTTCTCTGCCGCTGCCCAGATGTTCGCCGCCGCCAAGGATGCCAATGAAGTTGCGGGCGAGGTGGATCACCTCCGCGGCAACTCGCTCATGAAGCTCGGGCTTTGGCGTGACGCCGCATCTGCGTACGAGCAGGCTCTCTCCGACGCCGCATATGGTAAACGGGGAGCGCTTCATACGAATCTCGGCAAGGCGTACGCTGCGGCGGGGGAGTACGATCGCGCTGCCGACAGCTTCCGCGAGGCCGTGAAGGACGCCACCTACGCCACGCCCTATAAGGCCTATCTCGGCCTCGGTAACGCTCTCCTTGCGCAGGATAACGTCGTAGAGGCAGGTACCGCCTTCCGTCAGGCAGCGATCGACGCGGCCAACCCCGCACCCTCGAGCGCGCTTGCCGACCTTGCTTCCTGCTTCATCAAGCTCGGCCGTCCCGGCGACGCCGTCGAGACCTACCGTACCGCCCTCGACTTTGCGACGCCGCGCGATGACACCCGTGCGATCAACGCTGGTCTCGGCCAGGCGCTCATCGCGCAGAATCGTCCGGCTGACGCCGTCGATGCCTTCACTGCAGCCACGGCAGACGGCATCTACCAGCTCACGCGCGAGCAGCAGGATGATTTTGCCCGCGCTCAGGATGCACTTGACGCGCTTAACGCCCAGCGCGCCATGGCGCCCACGGGTACGGCCCCGTCCGCTCCCGTCGACCCGCTCGACCCGCTCGGCAAGTCCGGTGCCTTCATGCCCGACCCCTCCGACACCGGCTTCTTCACGATGAGCGAGTCCGAGCTCATCCAGCAGGACCGCGAGTCCATGAAGGTGCGTCGCAAGAAGCGCCACACCGGCCTCAAGGTTTTCATTGTCCTTCTGCTGCTTCTCCTCATCGCCGCCGGCGGCCTTGGCTTCGCCTATTCGCGCGGTCTTGGCTTCCCCTCCCAGCAGGATGCGCTGACGGGTCTTTTCAACGCCGTCACCGAGGGCGAGGACACGAGCTCCTACCTCGCTCCGGGTCTTGACGAGGCTTCTCGCTCGCTCATCACCTCTACCATCCCCGAGGGCGCCACTCCCACCATCACCGCCATGGATCAGAACATGACCTCCTCCAAGGCTGAGGTTGAGGTAGAGCTCTCGCTTGGCGGCACTCAGACCTATACCGTCGACTTCGTCCGCACGGCTAACCACATCGGCTGGGCGGTCGCGTCCATCGATATCGATTTCAGCGGTTCCAACACCGTGTCAACGTCCGATGATTCTGACGAGGGCACCGCTGATGAGGCACCTGCCGACACCACGGCTGATGAGGCTGCTGAGGCTGACGGTTCTGCAGCCTAGTATGGGTATTTTGATGTGAGGCCGCATGCGCTCTGCCGTTATGCGGCCTTTGCTCTACACTAGCCGATGGGGCTCGTGCATGCTTCGAGCTCCGCTTCATGATGTTCGAACGATCGGGGAGCTGCGTTGTTTTCTCTGACGGATATGTTATTTGGCCAGTACGCTGGTGACCTTGCCATTGACCTCGGCACGGCAAACACCCTTGTTTCCGTACGCGGCAAGGGCATTGTCATCCGCGAGCCCTCTGTTGTCGCTATCGATAAGAACGATGAGCGCATCTTGGCCGTGGGTATCGAGGCCAAGCGCATGCTCGGCCGCACGCCCGGCAACATCGTCGCTGTGCGCCCTCTGAAGGATGGCGTTATCGCCGACTTCGACGTTACCGAGGCCATGCTTCGCTACTTCATCGACAAGGCGAGCGAGAAGCGCTACCCCTGGACGCCGCGTCCTCGCGTGGTCGTCTGCGTTCCCTCCGGCGTGACGTCGGTCGAGAAGCGCGCGGTTTTTGAGGCCACCATCTCTGCCGGCGCCCGCCAGGCCTACCTCATCGAGGAGCCCATGGCAGCCGCTATCGGTGCCGACCTGCCTGTTGAGGAGCCTACCGGTTCGATGGTTATCGACATCGGAGGCGGCACCACCGAGGTTGCCGTTATCGCTATGGGCGGCATCGTCGTCTCGCGCTCCATCCGTGTCGCCGGCGACGAGTTTGACCAGTCGATCCTCTCCCATGTCCGCGATGCCTACAACCTCGCTATCGGTGAGCGTACGGCTGAGGACATCAAGATCAAAGTCGGCTCTGCCGTTCCGCTGAAAGACGAGCTCGATGTGGAGGTCAACGGCCGTGACGTCATCACCGGTCTGCCCAAGACCGTGCGCATCGAGAGCGAGGAGATCCGCCGCGCTCTGCAGAAGCCGCTTGACGAGATGACCAAGGCGGTAAAGGACGCGCTCGACGCAACTCCGCCCGACCTTGCCTCCGACCTCATGTACTACGGCATCCTGCTCACCGGCGGCGGCGCGCTTCTGCGCGGTCTTGATGTGCGCCTGCGCGATGAGACCGGCGTGGCCGTAAACGTGAGCCCCACCGCGCTTGACAACGTCGTAAACGGCTGTGCGCGCGTGCTGGAAGCCAATGCCTTCGACGGTGGCTTCGTCCAGAGCAATGCTTAAAGGAGGGCTATAGCTCTTGCCTAAGTATCAGAGCTACTCGACCAACCTGAATCAAAGACGGCAATCAACGGGTTTGCGCCCGTTGATTGCCTTATGTGTGGTATCGATTCTCGTCCTCACGTTCTACCTTCGTGAGGGGGATTCCGGTCCCATCCATACCCTGCGCGCCGGCGTCACGACAATCACCACGCCTGCGCGCATGGCAGGCAATCTCGTTTCGGCGCCCTTCAACGCTGTCGGGAATATCTTTGGGAACCTCACCGCTTCGCGTGCCACCCTTGATGAGCTCGAGGCCGAGAATGCCGAGCTTACCGCACGCGTAGCCGAGCTCGCTGAGTATCAGGCAACATCCGAGCGGCTCGAGAAGCTGCTCGATCTGCAGTCTACCTATAACCTCCAGTCGACAGCTGCCCGCATCATCGGCCAGTCTTCGGATGCCTGGTCTGACACGGTCACCATCGACAAAGGGTCTCTAGACGGCATTTCCGTGAACATGCCCGTTACCAACTCCACGGGCGTTATCGGTCAGGTCATCGAGGTCGCCCCCAATGCCTCCACGGTTCGCCTTCTGACGGACGAGGGGTCTGGCGTCTCGGCAATGATCCAGGACACCCGCGCGCAGGGTATGGTTCAAGGCCAGCCCGACGGCACGCTGCGCATGGATTACGTCTCCGTCGATGCAGACGTCAAAGAGGGAGATATCATCATCACCTCAGGCATTGGTGGCGTGTATCCCAAGGGCCTTCCCATAGGTACGGTTGCCTCGGTTACCAAGAACTCCAACGATGTCTACTACACGATTATTGTGAGTTCCGCATCGAGGACCGAGAGCAACGAGGAGGTTTTGGTAATAACCTCACTTACCGAGGAGCAGACCGCCACTGACGAAGACGTTGCCTCGGCAAACAATATGCCAGCCGGCGGAGAGCGAAGCCAGGGTGACGCATCTGGCGAAGGCTCGACTGAATCGACCGACACAACCGAGGGGAGTGAGTGACGATGCCTTTTGATTACCGCGATACGGGACGCGGGAACCGCGCCATCATCATTGCAGGCGTCATCGCTTTCATTCTCCAGGTGGCCTTGGGTCCGCAAATCTCCGTCTTTGGTGGCCGGATCAACTTCATGGCCGCATTCGCCTGCTCCATCGCTCTTCAGGGCGATGCAGGTCTCGCTGCCATCGTCGGCTTTATTGCGGGTCTCAGCTACGACCTCACGGCACCCGTTCCCGTCGGCCTTATGGCGCTCATCCTCACGATTGGCTCGTTCTCGCTTGCCACAGCCAGTGCGGGCGTGGGCAGTGCGCTTTCATCCCGCTCCTTCCAGTTCCTTGCCATCACGCTCATTGCCGAGAATCTTGTCTACGGCCTCGCGCTTGTCATCATGGGCGTCGAGGGAAGCATTCTCACCGCGCTGCTCGGACATGGCCTTGCGAGCGGCATACTCTCGTCGCTCATCGGAGCGCTCTTTATGATGGGGCTTTCCCAAGTCTCTGGTTCAAGCCGCAGCTTCAGCGCCCGCGGCAAGGGAACGCGCTTTAAGGGCATCCGTTAGGAGTAGCGCATGGATGCTCAGATCATCGTTCTTGTAGCCGGCTTGGTGCTGCTCCTTGTCATCATCGCATCGCTCATCTTTTTGAGGGGCTACTCGGGGAAGTACACCTACGACACCGCCAACGGCACGCGCCCCCGCGCGTCGGAAGGGGAGGGCAACACCCTCGGCGTCACCTTTAAGGGGCGTTTCCGTTTCCTCATGGCTGGCGTTGGTGCGATGTTTGCCGCTCTCACGGCAAAGCTCTGGAGCATGCAGATGGTCAGCTCCGACTATTACGACACGCTCTCGCAGCAAAACCAGACGCGCACCGTCCGCACCTCGGCCCCGCGCGGTCGTATCCTCGACCGCAACGGCAACGCGCTCGTCACCAACCGCCCCTCTCTTGCGGTGACGGCTTACCGAGACCTTGCCGAGGACACGGTTCTCGTGCGCCATCTCTCTAATGTGCTCGGCATCCCGTATGTCGCCGCGCTGCGCAACATTCAGGACAACACCGAGGGCGCACAGGCGCGCCACACCATCGCTACCGACGTACGCCGCTCCACCGTCGCCTACATCCAAGAGCACGCCGCTGACTTTACCGGCGTCGTGGTGGACGAGCGAACCGAGCGCCAGTACCCCTATGGGTCGCTCGCGGCGCACGTTCTGGGATATACCGGCACCGTCACCCAGGAGCAGCTCGACGCCCAGAAGGAAGCGGGCTCCGGCGACGCCAGCCAGATCACCTACAGCTCGGGCGACGTCGTTGGTCAGGCCGGTGTGGAGTACGAGTACGAGTCGCTGCTGCAGGGCATCAAGGGCGAGCAGATTGTAACCGTCGATGCCTCGGGCAACGTTACCGGTCAGAGCTCCTCGGTTGAGGCGCGCGCCGGTTCGGACATCAAGCTCACCATCGATGTCAAGATCCAGCAGGCATGTGAGGACGGCCTTAAGCATGCCATCGACGTTGCAAAACAGTCCGGCTACGAAAACGCCGGAGCAGGTGCCTGCGTGTGCCTCGATTGCACCAACGGCGAGATCCTCGGCCTCGCGAGCCTTCCCACCTTCGACCCGAGCGTCTTTGTGGGCGGCGTGTCCACCGAGGTATGGAACGAGCTCAACAGCGAGGAGAGCGGAACCCCCATGCTCGACCGTGCCATTAACGGTCAGTACATGTCCGCATCCACTATCAAGGTCCTCTCGGCTCTCGCCGGCCTTGAGTACGGTATCTACTCATCGTCCCGCACAACCGTGTGCACCGGTTTCTGGACGGGCAACGGCGAGGCGGATGGTAAGAAGTGCTGGCTCGAATCCGGCCATGGCACTATGAATCTGCAATCCGGTATCGCCAACTCCTGCGACCCAGTGTTCTACGACATCGGCCGTGACTTCTTCTACTACGACAAGGCACCCGAAGGCCTTCAGGAGATGTTCCGCCGGTGGGGCCTCGGCTCGAGGACGGGAGTAGACCTCCCTAGTGAGGCTGAGGGACGCGTCCCCGATGCCAAGTGGAAAGAGGAGTACTTCTCCGACTGGCCCGCCGACCAACGTACGTGGAACCCGGGTGACATGACCAACATCGTCATCGGTCAGGGCGACATCTTGGTCACGCCGCTTCAGATGGCCTGCGTCTACGCGGGTATCGCCATGAACGGCGTCGAGTACACACCGCATGTCTTTCATTCCGCAGTCTCCCGAGAAGGGGAGGGAGACGCCTACCTCTACAACGAATCCGGTAAGAAGGTACGTCTCGAGGCAAAGATCAACTCAGAGGATGACCTCGCGCTGGTAAAGCGTGGCATCCATGATGTTATCTACTCCACGGACCGGTCCCTTGCCTCGCACTTCAACAACCTTCCCGTCGAGGTCGCCGGTAAGTCGGGAACGGGTCAGAAGAACAACGAGGACGACTACGCGTGGTTCTGCGCCTATGCGCCGGCTGACGATCCCAAGTACGTGGTCGCTGCCGTGCTCGAGCAGGGTGGCGGCGGATCCGCTACGGCATCGCGCGCCATCCGCGATGTCCTCGGCGTTATCTACGATGCGCCCGATACCTCGTCCGACTCCGGCAACAGCGCGGTCCGTTAAGGGAGGTTGACCATATGCCGCTTCAAGCACAGTCGCGCTCTCAGAGCAGCCTCCGCCGCGTTAACCGCTCTCGTTCGCAAGCTAAGGGTAGCTGGCGCTCCACGTTGCAGGTTGGCGTGCTGGCCGCATGGGTCGGCCTTATGGCGTTTGGCTCCCTGGTGATCTGGTCCGCATCGCTCACCATCGCCGACGCCTCCTTCTCGCGCCACTTGCTCGGCATCGCGCTCGGCATCATCTGCGCTACGGCCGTTTGGCGCTCAGACCTCCGCAACCTCGCCAATATCTCGACCGCACTTCTTGTGGCCGACATCGTCTGCATCTTCCTGCCGTTCGTGCCCGGCCTTTCCCATAACGCGCAGGGCATGACGGGCTGGATTCGCTTTCCGCTCATCGGACTCACCTTCCAGCCGGTAGAGATTGCAAAGCTTCTCACGGTCTTTTTCATGGCTTCGCTCGGCGCGCAGTACAACGGACGCATCGACACCGTGCGCGACTACATGAAGCTCTGCGGCATGCTCGCCATCCCGTTCGTATGCATCATCATCCAAGGTGACCTGGGCAGCTCGCTCGTGGTGTTTTTTGCCGGAGCAGTGATCATCATGATGAGCGGAGCGCGCAAGGAGTGGGTGCTCTCAACCATCGCTCTCATCATCGGCCTTGTGTCCCTCATCTTGGCAACCGATTCGGTCATTGACGGCCTCTTTGGAGACAGCGCCTCGCTTATCAAGCAGTATCAGATGAACCGCCTGCTCGTCTTCATCGACCCCTCTGCCGATACGTCGAGCGACGGCTACAACCTCCTGCAGTCGCTGATTGCCGTGGGCTCCGGCGGATTCTTTGGCAAGGGCATCGGAAACGCCACCCAGTCCGGGTCTGGCTTCTTGCCTGAGGCGCATACCGACTTTGTGTTCGCGCTTCTATCCGAGACGTTCGGCTTCGCCGGCGCCATGCTCGTCCTCATCCTCTTTGCCACCCTCATGCTCTCGACTATCCATGTGGCGGTAAAGAGCGACAACCTGTTTTTGCGTCTTGTATGCGTGGGCATTGTGGGCATGTGGATGTTCCAGATCTTTGAGAACATCGGCATGTGCATTGGCCTCATGCCCATCACGGGCATCCCGCTGCCTTTCATAAGCTTTGGTTCATCTTCCATGATCGCGCAGTGCACGGCCGTGGGCATCGTACAATCAATCTGGAGATGTCGCGCTAAGGCAGCGTGACAAAGACCTCTGACGAAGGGCTCATTATGAAGATCCCCTGGGAGCAGCTTCCCCTAAGCGGCGTCATGAACGCCTTTAAGCTCGGTATGGATGCAACGCTCGAATCGGATACCCCGGTTCGCGTTGCCGTCTACGTTGACGCCACCGCTCCGCGCGCAACCGTCGAGGCGGTTCGCGACGCCTTTGTGCCGCAGACCACCTCAGCCCTTGTGCGTGTTGAGCGCCTCGTTGCCGAGCCCGTCGTGCCCAAGGCGGATACGGACGTCGTGCTCGTCCTCACCTCGGGCTCTCCTTACCTCGAGGACGCCGTGCAGAAGCTTGTCATTGGCGGAGCCCCCGTCTGCGTTATCGCCGACTCAAGCGTCGAGGTGCCGTTCATCGAAGCTGACACGCCGCTCCTTGGCCTCATCGCCGCTTCTGATCCTGCCCACCTTAAAGATGCGCTTTCTCGCTGGATTCTCGACCGCACTGAGAAGGACGCCGCTTTTGCGG
The DNA here is from genome assembly GCA_949285915.1 of uncultured Collinsella sp. Lineage (GTDB taxonomy): Bacteria > Actinomycetota > Coriobacteriia > Coriobacteriales > Coriobacteriaceae > Coprousia. The sequence continues at coordinate 109,039 of CASDZW010000001.1, read as the reverse complement.
CCAACTTCCCGTTCATGCGCGAGGCGGCGGCGAACCGCATCGTCACCACCACTGCGCTCGCAAACCTCGCCACCGGCGTCCTCGTGTTCATGCCCGGTTCCAATTTCCCGGTCATGACCTTCGCCGAGGTGGGTATGGCGCTCAAGTTGGCCTCCACCTACGGCTACCGCCTGCGTCCTGAGCGCGGCTATGAGATCGCCGGCGTGGTGCTTTCGGGCCTTGTGCTCCGCACCCTGTCGCGCGCCGCCTGCGCTCAGGTGCCGCGCCTGTCCTTTGCAGTCAAAGGCCTCATCGGTGGATTCGGCACCTACGGAATGGGCATGGCCCTTGCCGCCCTCTACGCGCACGGCCTTGAGTACGACCGGCTGAACGAACGGGTTCGAACGGCTGCCGGCGTGGCGCGCGAAGCGGTATCACGTGGTAACGACCTCGTGAATCAGGTTAGGTCAGGCGCCTCTCAGGCCCAAGGCTCTGCGGAGGTGATCTAGGGCGTGCGCACACCGTACGAGAACCGATTCGCTGACATTGAGCCACTCCTCGCCCATGTAGAGAAGCCGAGCCGCTATATCAACCACGAGTGGGGCACGCTCTCCGAGCAGGATGCCTCATACCGCGCCTGTCTCATCTACCCTGACGTCTATGACGTCGGCTTGCCCAACCAGGGCATAGCCATCCTCTACGCAGCGCTCAACCGTGCATCTGGCATCTCATGTGAGCGCGGCTACATCCCCTGGGTCGATATGGCCGATGCAATGCGCGCGGCCGGCATCCCGCTCCTTTCTCTCGAGGGCGCCGCCCCAGTCGCGTCCTTTGACGTTGTTGGGTTCCATATCCCGCACGAGATGGCCGTCACCAATGTTCTGGAGGGGCTCGACCTCGCCGGAATCCCCAAACTCGCCGCCGATCGCGGGGAGGATGACCCGCTCGTCATCGCTGGCGGACCCTCCATCTACAATCCCGAGCCCTACTGCGACTTCTTCGACGCCATCCTCATCGGCGAGGGCGAGGAGCAGATTGTCGAGTTCTGCGAGGCTCATCGCCGCCTGCGCGACGAGGGGCGGTCTCGTGCCGAGATCCTGCGCGAGCTCGCCCGTGTGGGCGGTGTCTACGTTCCCTCGCTCTATGAGGTCTGCCATGACAAGGCGTGCACACGCTGGGGCTACACCGTACCCGCAGATGGCACAGAGGTACCTCCTGTCGTCTACAAGCGCGTTGTGCGCGACTTTGGTGCGACCGACCCCTTGGCGCAGTCCATCGTTCCCTATACCGAGCTCGTCCACGACCGCCTATCAGTCGAGGTACTGCGCGGCTGCGCACGCGGCTGCCGCTTCTGCCAGGCGGGCATCACCTACCGCCCGGTACGCGAGCGCACCGCCGACCAGGTCGTTTCCTCCGTCATGCGCGGTCTCGAGAAGACCGGGTACGACGAGGTCTCGCTCACCTCGCTCTCCACAACCGACCATTCCTGCGTGAAGGAGATCCTCACAAGACTGAATCACCGACTGGAGGGCACCGGCGTCTCCGTATCGGTGCCTTCGCAGCGCCTTGACTCCTTTGGCGTGGAGATGGCTCTTGCCGTTGCGGGCGAGAAGAAGGGCGGCCTCACGTTTGCACCGGAGGCGGGAAGCCAGCGCCTGCGCGACATCATCAACAAGAACGTGACGGAAGAGGACCTTGAGCGCGCCGTCCGTGCGGCCTTTGAGGCGGGATGGCGCCGCTGCAAGCTCTACTTCATGATGGGTCTTCCTGGCGAGACCGACGAGGACATCGTCGCTATTGCCGAGCTTGCCGACCACGTGCTCGACATCGCACGTGAGGTCGTTCCCAAAGGCCAGCGCGGAGGCCTTTCCGTCTCCATCTCCGTTGCCGTATTCATCCCCAAGGCATGGACGCCCTTCCAGTGGTGCGCCCAGCTTGATGACGATGAGGTCAAGCGGCGCCAGCAGCTCCTGCTCAAGAGCGTGCGCAACAAGGCCGTACGCGTGCACTACCATGACGCCGAGACGTCCCTTATCGAGGCCGTCCTATCGCGCGGCGGTCGCGCCCTCGCACCGGTCATCCTCGGTGCCTGGGAGCGCGGGCAGCGCTTTGACGCGTGGTCCGAGCACTTTGAGCTCAATCGCTGGCTCGAGGCAGCCGCCGCATGCGGCATCGATCTGCGCGAGGTGGCTCATGAGGAGTTTCCGCTCGATGCGCGCCTTCCCTGGGAGCACACGAGCCCCGGCGTCTCGCGCGGTTTTCTTGAGCGAGAATGGCGGCGCGCGCTCGCGGGCAAGACCACGGCCGATTGCACGAGGGAGAGCTGCACCGGCTGCGGCGTGTGCCCCACGCTCGGCGCTGAAAACGTTCTAATGGGGGAGAGGTCATGACGGTAGCGGAACCCATGCTCTTCTGCCTGCGCGTCCGTTACGTCAAGCAGGGGAGACTCAGGCACCTGGGACATCTGGAGGTTGCGCGCACCGTCGAGCGGTCCGTGCGTCGCGCGGGGCTGCCCTATGCCGTCACGCAGGGCTTCTCGCCGCATATGCGCATCGCGTTCTCATCGGCATTGCCAGTGGCCACCTCGTCTGTCTGCGAATGGTACGATCTTGTCCTTAAAAGCTACGTTCCCGCCGCAGAAGCGCTTGAGAAGCTCACCGCCGCAACACCAAAGGACCTGGCACCGGTGCAGGCCGGCTACATCGATATGCGCGCGCCCACCCTCGGTCTTTTGATCACACGCCAGGACTACCGCATCCACCTCGCCACGTCGTATGCGGCTGAGGAGGTCGATCGCGCACTCGGTGCCGTGGCGACTTTGGGCAAGGTGAACTACCTTCGCGGAAAGAAGGAGAAGGTGCTCGATCTTAACGCCACGCTTGATACGTGGTCCGTGGAGCCCGCTGATGGTGGCGTGGCCATCACGCTCAAAACTCGTTCCAGCAACGAAGGCTCCCTTCGCCCCGAGATTCTCCTCACCGCGATCGACCGCATGCTCACCGGCACGCTGGAGACAGAGCCTATCACCTCAACCGGAACGCCTGAGCTCACCTGCTCCTCACGTATCGAGGTTGAACGTGAGGATCAGTACGGAGAAGACGATGAGGGCGGTCGCATCGACCCCTTGTAGGCGCCCTGCGCCGAACACGTGTCAAAAACTTGTGTACGAGCTGGGAATTTTCATTGACGTGCACCTCAGAGGCTGCTATAGTTCTCGGCTGTTGCACTAACAGATGCATGAAGGGTCTAGAGAATGTACGCAATCGTTTCCACCGGCGGCAAGCAGTACAAAGTCGCCACCGACGACGTCATCACCGTCGAGAAGCTCGAGGGCAACGTCGGCGATAAGGTCGAGCTCCCCGTCATCTTCCTGAATGACGGCAAGAAGATCGTTACCGACGCCACCAAGCTCGCTAAGGCCAAGGTCACGGCTGAGATCGTCGATCAGTTCAAGGGCGAGAAGCAGATCGTCTTCAAGTTCAAGAAGCGCAAGCGCTATCGTCGCCTCAAGGGTCACCGTCAGCAGCTCACCAAGCTGAAGGTCACCAAGGTCCAGGCCACCTCGCGTGCCGCCAAGAAGACGGTCACCGCTGAGGCTGAGGCTCCGGCTGCCGAGTAGCACAGGCACTCCGCACGTAGTTTGAAAGAGCAGGTAAAGACATGGCACACAAAAAAGGACTCGGTTCCTCCCGCAACGGCCGTGACTCCCACGCCCAGCGACTTGGTTGCAAGCGTTTCGGCGGTCAGGTTGTGAAGGCGGGCAACATCCTCGTTCGCCAGCGCGGCACGCACATCCACCCCGGCGCCAACGTCGGTCGTGGCAAGGACGACACGCTGTTCGCTCTTGTTGATGGTACCGTTCAGTACCACAAGGGCGTCAAGCACCGCGTGAGCGTCATCCCCGCTGCCGAGGCTGTCGAGGCGTAGCAGCTCACCCTTCATAGAAGCATGATTGTCGGGAGACCCTCGCGCGTGTCGGGGGTCTCCTGTCGTATGAAAGCGAGTCACTCGTGTCCCAGTTTACCGATCTGTCCCGCATCAACGTAAAAGGTGGCGACGGCGGCGCAGGCTGCATGTCCTTCCGTCGCGAGGCGCACGTTCCTAAGGGCGGCCCCGACGGCGGCGACGGCGGTCGCGGCGGCGATGTCATCATCGAAGCTTCCGCTCAGCTCTCGTCGCTTATCGATTACCGCTACAAGCACCATTTCCGCGCCGAGCGCGGGACCCACGGCAAGGGAGCACGCAAGGACGGACGCGACGGCGAGGACCTCATCCTCAAGGTTCCCGTGGGCACCGTTGTGCGCGAGCTCGACCCCGAGACCCAGGAGCCGCTCTTTGAGATCGCCGACCTCACACGCGATAAGGAGCGGGTCATCGTCGCTCCGGGCGGCGCCGGTGGTTTGGGAAACACCCATTTTGTGACCTCGGTACGCCGTGCCCCTGCCTTCGCCCAGCTCGGTGAGCCCGCACAGGAGCATTGGATCGAGCTTGAGATGAAACTCATGGCCGATGCAGCCCTCGTTGGATTCCCAAGCGTTGGCAAAAGCTCGCTTATCGCCCGCATGAGCGCGGCGCGCCCCAAGATCGCAGACTATCCCTTCACCACCCTCATTCCCAACCTCGGTGTGGTTCGCGCCGGTGAATACTCCTATGTAGTCGCCGATGTTCCAGGTCTTATCGAGGGCGCAAGCGAGGGTAAGGGCCTGGGGCACCAGTTCCTGCGCCACATCGAGCGCACCGCCCTCATCATGCACGTCGTCGATATCACCGGCGGCTTTGAGGGGCGCGATCCGGTAGAGGATTACCGGATCATCAACGAGGAGCTTAGACGCTACGCCTCCGAGCTTGCCGATCGCCCGCAGATCGTTGTCGCCAACAAGTGCGACGTCTCCGGCATGGAGGACCGCGTGGCTGCGCTCAAGCACGCCGCGATTGAGGACGGTCACCGCTTCTTCGCCGTTTCGGCGGTGACGGGTGCGGGCCTCAACACGCTCATGCTCGCATGCGGCGAGCAGGTCGCCGAGCTCAGGCGTGCGCTTGAGGCCGAAGCACCCGCCGAGGCGCTCGACGATCACTGGGAGCAGCGTCGCCGCGCGCGCGAGAGGCGTTTCCAGGTTGTATGCGAGGAACCGGGCGCCTTCCGTGTCATCGGTACGCAGGTTGAGCGCCTAGTGGTACAAACCGACTGGGAAAACGAGGAGGCGCTCATCTACCTCCAGCACCGCTTCGCGCGAATGGGTGTGGACGACGCTCTCGAGAAGGCCGGATGCCGCCCCGGCGATGAGGTGCGCATCGTAGGCCGTGCCTTCATCTTCGAGGGCGCCGAGGAGATGGACGAGGACGGCGACGATGGTATCCTAGAGGAGGACGCCTCGACGGAGGAGTCTGTCGACTAGCCGAAAGGGGAGCGCGTGGACCGCAGTGCCTCTCAACTTCCCGAGCTCGGGCAGGATCCTGGTCGTGAGTACCGCCTCGGCATCATGGGCGGCACGTTCGACCCCATCCACTACGGGCACCTCGTTACCGCCGAGCAGGCGCGCGAGGCGCTCGCGCTCGATCTTGTCCTGTTCATGCCCGCGGGAAGCCCTGCTTTCAAGCAGAACCGAGAGGTCACGAGCCCGGAGGATCGCTATGCGATGACCGTGCTCGCAACCGCCGCGAACCCGTCGTTTTACGCGAGTCGCTTTGAGATCGACCGTCCCGGTGTGACGTACACGGTGGATACGCTCAAGGCGCTCAGGAGCGCCTATCCCGAGAACGTCCACCTCTACTTCATCACCGGGGCCGACGCAATCATCGATATCGTCACCTGGCATGATGCGGCCGAAATCGCGAGCCTCGCCACGCTCATCGCAGCCACGCGCCCGGGCTACGATATCCGTCAGGCTCAAGCGCGCATCGCGGCGTCGGGAATCGACTTCGACGTGCGTTATATCCAGATTCCCGCGCTCGCCATAAGCTCGACCAACATCCGTGACCGTGTTCGACTCGGCAAGAGCGTTCGCTACCTCACGAGCGAGTCGGTCATGGGCTATATCAACAAGAACCGTCTCTACCGCATGTAGCGACGTTGTAAGGAGGGAGCGCTTTGGGCCGCAACTGGATGCTAGAAGACGACGCCATATCCTTTGACGAGGAGAAGGATGCGACGATTCGTCGTATGCGCGATTTACTGGCGGTCCGCATGAAGGATGCGGCAAAGCGCCATCGCCATTCGCTCGGCGTCGCCAGGACCGCGGCCTCGCTTGCATTGGTATACGACGTCGATGTGTTTTCGGCGTACGCTGCAGGCCTTATCCACGATTGGGATAAAGTGATTCCCGATGACGAGGTGCTTGCTCGTGCGCTTCGCTATCATATCCCCATCGAGGGTGATCCCGCGCAGGCGTCCCCGCTTCTGCACGGTCCGGTTGCCGCGCGCGAGCTCATCGAGCTCTTTGGGGAGCTTCCCTCGGAGGTGTTCCAGGCGGTTGCACGCCATACGCTTGCTGCGCCTGATATGACGCCGCTCGACATGATCGTGTTCGTAGCAGACGGCATCGAGCCTAACCGCTACGGTGCTTACGCCGAGCACCAAAGAGACCTTGTGGGTGACGTTTCGCTCGAGGAGCTCTTCCTTACGAGCTTCATCGGCGGCATCTCCTACGTACTCGAGACGAGGCGCTACCTGTATCCTGGCACCGTGTCCATCTATAACGACTATATGACCAAGAAGGGCTGAACATGACCGATTCCACCATCGAGAGCACAATCGAGGACACCCAAAACGAAGAGGACGTCGAGCTCGGCTACGCGCACAGCGCTGAGCGCACGGCCGCCTCGCTATCCTCCTCCGGCGTCGACGCGCGTGAGGTAGCCCTCACCGCCGCCCGCGCGGGCGACGACAAGAAGGCTGACGATGTGACGGTCCTCGACCTTACCGCGCTCTCGGACGTATGCGATTACTTCGTGATCATGTCCGCCTCTAACTCGCGCCTTGTCGACGCCGTCGTGGACGAGGTCGAGGAGCGGGTTGCAAAGACCTGCAACGAGCACCCGTTTTCCATCGAGGGACGTGACCAGCGCAATTGGATTCTCATGGACTACGGTACGGTCATCGTTCACGTCTTCACCCCTGAGACGCGCGATTACTACCGTCTCGAGAAGCTCTGGGGCGACGCGCCGCGCATTGACATCGCGTAGAACTCGCAGAGCCGGTTCCACTCATGGGCCCTGTCGTCTTTGGCGGCGGGGCCTATTCTGTAGGCTTGTTCTGCGTGAGGAACTTGTCCTCCCGCACAAGATCGCGGTCAAAACGAGCGGCGCGACCAAAGCTTACCGCCGCACTGCCAAAGCGCTCCCTCACATGATCGACGGCAACGGAGAGGCCTCTTCGGTCGCTCGAGACGGCGCCGCGCTCATCTACATCGCAGAACAGATCGGTCTGCACGCCCTCGTCAGCGTCGAAATCGCTCACGCCAATCCCCAAGAGGCGCACGGGCATACCGGGTTGCCAAATCGAGCCGACAAGCTCACGCGCCACGGAGACAAACAGGTTCTCATCATCGGTCGGATGGGGGAGTTTGCGCTGCGCCGTGTGCCCGCTGCCGTAGGTGTAACGGACCTTAACCGTGACCGTTCTTCCAACGAGTCCTTTTCTCCTCAACCGGCGGCCGACCGACTCGCCCAACAGGGCGAGCGCCGCGTACACGTCTTCGCGCAGCGTGAGGTCATGGGCGAAGGTGCGCTCGTTGCTGATCGATTTAACCTCGTCAGGAGCGTCCTGGGACTTAACCGAGCTTTGCTCTCGCCCTTGGGCGCGCAGTTTCATCATCTCCGCAGCGGACCCAAAGATTGGGGCGAGCTTTGCGACCGGTGCCTCCGCAAGCGCGCCGAGGGTCAGGATGCCGGCTTTCGCAAGCGCCGCATCGGCAGCCTTGCCGATACCGCTCATAGCACGCACCGGTAAGGGGGCAAGAAACGCCGCCTCGGTACCGGGAAGAACCACGGTGAGACCACGGGGCTTATCGCGCTCGCTTGCGATCTTGGCAACCGTCTTGTTGGGACCGAGACCGATGGAGCAGGTGATACCGAGCTCCGACACGCGCCGGGAGATGCGCTGGGCAATCTCCACGGGGCTCTCACGTGAGAAGCGACCCGGCGTGATATCAAAAAACGCCTCGTCGATGGAAACCTGGTCGATATAGGGCGTCTCGTCTGCGATGATGGCCATAACCTTGGCGCTCATCTCGCGGTACCGGTCAAAGTGGCCGCGAGTCCAGATGGCGTCCGGGCAAAGCCGCTTGGCCTGCGCCGAGGGCATAGCCGAATGCACGCCATAGGGCCGCGCCTCATAGGACGCCGTGGATACGACGCCGCGCTCCTCGGGGCTGCCTCCCACGATGACGGGCTTGCCGCGCCATTCGGGATGGTCGAGCTGCTCTACGCTCGCAAAGAACGCGTCCAGGTCCATAAGACCGATGGCCGGACCCCTCCACCCGCCGAACAGGCCAGCGGTGACGTCGGCAAGATCGCTCTTGTTAGCGTATGTATGTTCGCTATCGTACATAATCGCAGTATAGCATCTTGTGCGCTGCGTGCGCATTCGTCGCAATGGGGCCTTGCAATATTGCAAGAAGTGCGTATTATATGGAACCGCCTGCGGAAATACCGAAGTTCCTGCGCGTTGGCAGGACGCACGCCCCTCCGTTGGCGTATCATACCCATTTGTTTGTCTGTCGTCGCAGCCATACCGGCTGCCTGGTTGGAGGAGTTTTCATTGGCAGTCAAGATTCGTCTCGCCCGTCACGGCTCTAAGAAGCGTCCGTACTACCGTGTCGTGGTCGCCGATTCCCGTTCGCCCCGCGATGGTCGCCTGATCGAGGAGGTGGGCCGCTACAACCCGCTCACCAACCCCAAGACCATCGATCTCGACATCGAGAAGATCAACGACTGGCAGTCCAAGGGCGCCCAGCTGACCGACGCCGTCAAGGCGCTCGTCAAGGCCGCCGAGGAGGGCCCCAAGGCCGAGACCGCTGTCAAGAAGTCCAAGAAGCAGCTCGCCAAGGAGGCGGAGGCCGCTAAGGCGGCTGAGGCCGAGGCTGCCGAGGGCGCCGAGGAGTAAGCGGTGTCTGAGGAGCTTAGCGGCATGCTCGAAGGTGAGGAGCTCCTCTCGGATCGTATCGCCGATCTGGTGGAGTACCTCGTCGTGAGCATCGTCGACGAGCCGGATGCCGTGAGTCTCGAGGTCATCGACCGCGAGGACGCCTCCACTATCGAGGTTTCCGTCGCGGATTCCGACGTTGCCAAGGTCATCGGTCGCCACGGCCGTACGATCAAGGCGATTCGCACGCTCGCTCGTGCACTCGCAGCCCGTCTTGGGACGGCTGTCGAGGTCGAGGTCCTGGGCTAGGCATCTTGCCCGTACGGTATCGAAATATCGCCCGTGTGGTTAAGCCGCACGGCAAAGCAGGGGAGGTCGTCGTGCAACCGGTGCGCGGCCTCCCTCTCGTTTTGAGCGAGGGGCTCTCCGTGGCCTTGACGCCCCCTGCCCTCAAGCGAGATCGCTGGTGCACGGTCGAGCACCTCTCAACAGGCGGAGACGGGGCACTTGTTTCCTTCTCCGGCATAGACTACATGAGCGATGCTGAGGCAATCTCGGGTTGCTATGTCCTCGCACGCGAGGACGACATCGAACTCGGCCCCCTCGAGGCTTCCGTAGAGGAGCTCTCGGGTCGCGCGGTCGTGGACGAGCGCTACGGCGTGCTCGGCGTCGTGCGCGACATTCTCGAGCTTCCCGCTAACGATGTCTGGGTGGTCGACGGCGGCGCCTATGGCGAGGTGCTCATACCGGTAGTTGAGGATGTCATCACCCAAATCCCCGAGTCTGGCAATATTGCCGTCCACGTCATGGACGGCCTCATTGAGATGAACGATAGCGAGGTGTCATGATGCGCATCGAGGCGCTCTCCGTTTTTCCCGAGATGTTCGATACCGTCATGACGACCTCGATCTTGGGTCGCGCACAGCGAGCCGGCCTCTTTGAGTTTTGCGCCCATGACCTGAGGGATTGGACTCACGACCGCCATCGCACCGTTGACGACGCCCCCTTTGGGGGCGGTCAGGGGATGTTGATGAAGGTCGAGCCCATCGCAGAGGCACTCGATGACCTCATCGCCCAAGGCCCTCGCCCGCACATCGTATTCTTTACGCCGTGCGGGGAGCCGTTCACGCAGGCGACCGCTGAGCGCCTCTCCACTAAAGAGCGCATCCTTTTCGTTTGCGGGCGCTATGAGGGTATCGACGAACGCGCTTACGCTTATGCCGATGAGCGCATCTCCATCGGTGACTATGTGCTCACCGGCGGTGAGCTCGCCGCTATGGTGGTGACCGACGCCGTGGTTCGCCTCATTCCCGGGGCCCTCGGTGACGATATGAGCAACGTCGATGAATCCTTCGCAACCGGTGCCGGTGGCGGCCTTCTCGAGTATGCGCAGTATACCCGCCCCGCTGAGTTCCGCGGAAGCGGCGTTCCCGAGGTTCTTCTCTCGGGGGACCATGCGAAGGTGGCTGCCTGGCGGCGCGCCAATGCCATCGAGCGTACCGTTCGCTGGCGACCGGACCTTATCGAGATCGCCGACCTCACCGATGAGGAGCGCGCGTTTGCGCACCGCCTCTTAGCCTCGGCCAAGGAATCTGCCGACGGCGCGGCAAAGGGGGAGTGATCATGGAGCGAACCCGGTCCTTTTTCTACAGCCTGCTCGAGTGGGTTGCGGTCTTTGCCGTCGCCTGTCTCATCATGATCATCGTACGCACCTTCGTGGTTGAGCCCTATTACGTCCCAACGGCTTCCATGGAGCCCACGATAATGGTCGGAGATCAGCTGCTCGGCCAAAAGGTGACACTCGAGCTTGGCCAGGACGTTTCGGCGGGGGATATCGTGGTCTTCCGTAACCCCACGAGCGCCGGGGACCATGACGTCCTCGTTAAGCGCGTCATCGCCACCGCCGGGCAGACCGTCGATATTCGCTCGGGCAAGGTCTACGTGGACGGGCAGGAGCTCGACGAGCCCTACGCCGCAGGCCTCAGCTATGAGCTTGCCCAACAGGCTCCGGGCGTTTCGGTCACCTTTCCCTACACCGTTCCCGATGATTCGGTTTGGGTGATGGGAGACAACCGAGAGAACTCCGCGGACTCGCGCTATTTTGGCGCGGTGCCGGCCGAGAACCTCGTCGCCGTCGCATTCGTGCGCTACTGGCCGCTCGACCGCGTCGGCACCATCTCGTAAAGACGGGTGTTTTTAGCTATTGGCCTTGCCTGGTCCCCTCAACGGCGGGCTTCGGCTACCATATCCTATGTTTTGCACGCGACGAAGAAGGGAAGATAGGGGCGTATGAACGCATCTGCACTCACCTTCCAGGACATCATCTTGAAACTCCAGCAGTACTGGGGCTCCCAGGGTTGCGTCATCATGCAGCCCTATGACTCGGAGGTCGGCGCCGGCACCTTCCACACCGCCACGACGCTCCGCTCGCTCGGGCCCGGCGCATGGCGCACCTGCTACGCGCAGCCCTGCCGCCGTCCCGCTGACGGCCGCTACGGCGAGAACCCCAACCGCCTCCAGCACTACTATCAGTTCCAGGTGCTCATCAAGCCCTCTCCGGTGAACTCCCAGGAGCTCTACCTCGACTCCCTCAAGGCAATCGGTATCGACCCGGCCGACCACGACGTCCGCTTCGTCGAGGACGACTGGGAGAGCCCAACGCTCGGCGCCTGGGGTCTTGGCTGGGAGGTCTGGCTGAACGGCATGGAGGTCACCCAGTTCACCTACTTCCAGCAGGTGGGCGGCATCGAGGTCGACCCTGTTCCGGTCGAGATCACCTACGGCCTCGAGCGCCTCGCCATGTACGTGCAGGGGGTTGACTCGGTTTACGACCTCATCTGGAGCTACCTGCCGGACGGCACCGCGATCACCTACGGCGATGTCTTCCTCGAGAACGAGCGTGAGTTCTCTGCGTACAACTTCGAGGTCGCCGATGTTGCCATGATGCGCCAGAAGTTTGATGACTACGAGCGCGAATGCCACTCCTGCCTTGAGGCCAAGCTACCGCTTCCCGCCTACGACTGCGTCATGAAGTGCAGCCATGCGTTCAACATCCTCGACGCGCGCGGCGCCCTCTCGGCGGTCGAGCGCGCCAACTACATCCTGCGCGTCCGCACCGTCGCCAAGGCATGCTGCGAGGCCTACCTTGCCGAGGTGGCATCCAAAACCGATGGCAACGCATCCGAAGGGGAGGTGGCCTAAATGAGCGACACCCGTGATTTCCTGTTCGAGATCGGCTGCGAGGAGATGCCCTCCGCGCCGCTCATGAATGCCGTAAGGCAGCTGCCCAAGCTCGTCGCGGACGGTCTTGATGCGGCAGGTCTTGCTCACGGCGATATCCGCGTGCTCTCCACCCCGCGTCGCCTGGCCGTTCTCTCGACGGTGGCGACCGAAACCGAGGCCGTTCACGAGGTGAAGCGCGGTCCCGCCGCCAACATCGCCTTCGATGCCGAGGGAAATCCCACCAAGGCGGCCGAGGGATTCGCCCGTAAATGCGGCATCAGCGCCTCCGAGCTCGTGCGCCGCGAGGACACCGATGGCCGCGAGTACGTCTTCGCCGAGCGCAGCGTGCCGGCGGCGCCCGCTCTTCCGATCTTGAGCGATCTCTGCGAGAAGACCATCGCCGCTCTCGAGTGGCCCAACTACCGCAGCCAGCGCTGGGGTACGACGCACGAGACCTTTGTGCGTCCGATTCGCTGGATCTGCGCGCTTCTGGGCGATGAGGTCGTTCCCGTTCGCTATGCCGACGTAGTCTCCGGCAACACCACCCGCGGCCACCGTGTACTCGGTCCGGGTGAGCACGTCGTTGCCGAGCCTGCGCAGTACGAGGCCGTGCTCGAGGCGGCGGGCGTTCTTGGCGACGAGCGCCGCCGCCAGGTGATCGCCGAGGGCATCGCAAAGATCGAACGCGAGCTTCAGGGCGCTCACGTCGACACGCCCAAAAAGGTGCTCGACGAGGTCGTTAACCTCTGCGAGTGGCCAAGCGTTCTCGTGGGTCGCTTCGACGAGGAGTTCCTTAAGGTCCCGCACGAGATCATCTGCGAGTCCATGCTCTCCAACCAGCGCTATTTCCCCATCTACGATGCGGACGGCAAGCTTATGCGCGAGTTCGTGGTCGTGGCAAACGGTCGCCCCGAGTGCGCCGACACCATCATCGACGGCAACGAGCGCGTGGTCCGCGCCCGTCTCTACGATGCCAAGTTCTTCTACGACGAGGACCTCAAGATCCCGCTTGAGGACCTGCGCTCCCGACTCGCCGATGTCGCCTTCCAGGAGAAGCTCGGTACGGTCCTGCAGAAGTCCGAACGTATCGAGGACCTCGCGCTTGCCATCGCGCATGAGGCTCGCGTGGGCGCGCATGCCGCTTCCGACGCGCAGCGCGCTGCCCACTTCGCCAAAGCCGATCTCGTGAGCTCCGCCGTCATCGAGTTTACGAGCCAGCAGGGCGTTATGGGCGGCTACTACGCGCTGGCGGCGGGGGAGAGCCCCGAGGTCGCTTCGGCCATCCGTGACCATTATCGCCCGCGCTTCGCCGGCGACGAGCTGCCCGAGAACATCGCGGGCTGCATCGTCGCGGTTGCGGACAAGCTCGATACCATCGCGGGCATGTTCGCCATCGGCGAGCCGCCGACCGGGTCCAAAGACCCCTATGCGCTTCGCCGCTCCGCCATTGGCGTCATCAACATTCTGCGCGAGCGTCTCGGGTGCGCTTTCGAGCCCTTGGTCAAAGCTGCTCTCGAGCTCTTTGCCGAGCAGGGTATCGCCTTCGATCTTGAGGCCACATCTGACGCGGTCTGCGCCTTCCTGAAGGGCCGCATGGAGCAGATGGCGCGCGACGCCAAGATCCCCGTCGATGTGGTCGCCGCGGTCTCCGCTGGATCTGTCTCTGCCCCCGCAGACTTCTTCGCACTGGCCCAAGCGCTGCGTGACGCACGAGAGAGCGATCCTGAGACGTTCGAGAACCTCGCTACCGCCTATGCGCGCGCAAGCCATCTTGCGGACGGCAAGCTCGGCTGCTATGTGGACGAGGCTCTTCTCGGTGATGCCGAGCGCGAGCTTGCAGAGGCCTCCGACGCCGCTGCGACATCCGTTTCCCAGGCACTTGCCGAGCGCGACTTCGCCTCGGTCATCTCCGCGCTCGCCGATCTTCGTGCCCCCATCGACCGCTTCTTTGAGGACGTCATGGTTATGGACGAGGACCTTCGCCTGCGTGAGAACCGCCTGCGCCTGCTCAACCGCTTCGAGGCGGTCTTTGCCGATGTGGCCGACATGGGGGCGCTTGCCAAGAACAAGTAAGGCATACTCGTTTGGGGACGGGGTCGTTTCGTGCAATCCACGTCACGACCCCGCTGCGCACCTTCCCCAAATCTCCACTTGCCTTACCGGGCGCTTTGCGTATACTTATTTCGTTTGTCAAACCCATGTGCCGGCTTACGGGTGCGGCACCTCTGGACAAGAGTAAGGATCAGAAATGGACTACATCCGCGCTATTGAGCGTCAGCAGATCCGCGAGGACATCCCGCAGGTCCGCGTCGGCGACAACGTCAAGGTGCACTACCGCATCAAGGAAGGCGACCGCGAGCGCATCCAGGTCTTCCAGGGCGACGTCATCCGCATGAGCGGTGCCGGTGCTCGTGAGACCTTCACCGTTCGTAAGATCTCCTTCGGTGTGGGCGTCGAGCGTACCTTCCCGCTTCACAGCCCCAAGATTGGCAAGCTCGAGGTCGTGCGTCACGGTCGCGTGCGTCGCGCCAAGCTCTACTATCTCCGTGATCGCGTCGGCAAGGCCGCTCGCATCCCCGAGAAGCGCTAAGAGCATTTCATATGCACCAAAGGGCCGCCTCAGGGCGGCCCTTTTCGTAAAGGGACAGACAGGCTATGGCAAACCAACACCTCTCTCAATCCGCATCCCAGATCGCAGGCGAACTTGCAAGCGCGTCTTTTGAGGACATTCCCGCACTTATTGAGCGTTACGCCGAGGATCCGCGTGCGCAGGTGGTAAAGGCATGCGAGCGTGCAAAAAGAAAATACGATAAGGAGCGCGCGGAGCGCGACCGCGTCATATCTATGTATGCACGCATGTACGAGGTCGGTGGCGATGGAGTGATCGTGGGCGTAGACGAGGTAGGTCGAGGCTCTGTCGCCGGTCCCCTGATGGTGGCCGCCGTCGCGCTTCCCGATGAGCCGATCATCTGGGGTATCAACGACTCCAAGAAGCTTTCTGCCGCCCGCCGCGAGGTGCTTGCCGAAAAGATTGCCGAGCACGCCGTAGCAATCGGCTTTGGCCAGATACCCGCAGCCGATATCGACCGCATGGGCATGGCCGCCGCCCTCAGGGAGGCTGTGCGCCGCGCCGTGGCAGACACCGGCATCACGCCCGACTGCGTGCTTATGGACGGCAACCCGCTGCACGCCGTCGAGAACGAGCGTGATGTTGTCCACGGCGATGCGACCATCGCCTGCATAGCCGCCGCCTCCATCGTTGCCAAAGTCACGCGTGACGAGCTTATGGTCGAGCTTGACGCGGAGTACCCCGGCTATCATTTCGCCGACTCCAAAGGCTACGCCTCACCGGAGCACATCGCAGCCATCAAGGCGATGGGACTCTCTGAGGTTCACCGCGTGAGCTTCTGTGGAAACTTTCTGGAGACAGAATCGCTCTTCTAATCGGCAACGACCTTATCCCGGGAGGTTTTCCACCAAGCTACCTGCGAGGTTGGAAACCTTTCAAAGTCCCTTCAGCGCATGGTGACCCCTGTGCAAGAGTCAGCGTGAAATCTGTAAGAAGTGCCGTGGAACATGTCCTCACCTTCAACGAGAGGAGAGGACATGTTGGGGCAGAGAACCGTATCCGAGAAATGGGACCTTGGCGACATCAGCCCGGAACTCACCGACGCGCTTGTTGAGGACGTCGGTTTTCCTGCAGACGTTGCCGTGGAGAACCTCACACCGCACGAGCTCGGCATCCTCGGTGAAGCTCTAGCTGGGGCCTTTCTCATCAGCAACGGCTATGAGATCTTAGAGCACGGGTATCGCTGCCGCGAGGGCGAGGCAGACTATGTAGCCTATGATCCGGCGGACGAATGCATCGTGCTCGTCGAGGTCAAGACGCGGCGCAAGCGCAGCCTTTCTCAAGGGGCCTACCCCGAGGAGGCGGTCGATGTCCGCAAGCGTAAGCGCTACCGCAGAATCGCCGCTTCCTACCTCATGGATAACTTCCCGGTGCCGTCGCTTCGCTTCGACACCATTGGGGTCGTTGTAGACGGTGACGACCAGGTGGGGATCGTTCAAGCGTGCGGTGCGTTCGATTGGGAGTGTGAGATGTGAGCGGCGTCGTCTCTGTACGCGGCGCCTGCTTAAGGGGAGTCGAGGCATTTCCGGTAACGGTCGAGGTCGCCTTATCGGGAGGAATCCCCGGTATCCACCTCATAGGCATGCCCGACTCCTCCGTGCTCGAGGCACGCCAGCGCATCAGAAACGCGCTGCGCGCCTCAGGCTATACGTTACCGAGGCAAAGCGTCACCGTGAACCTCGCCCCGGGCGATGTCCGAAAGACTGGCACCGGTCTCGATCTTCCTATCGCGGTGGGCATACTCGCGGCGTCGGGACAGATTCCCCTAAATGGGCTCGAAGATGTGCTGCTTGTAGGCGAGCTCACCTTGGACGGAGACGTCAGTCCGGTTAAAGGCGAGGTAGCCTATCAGCTTCTCGCACGAGAGCTCAACGCTGTCATTGTCGGTGGGTGGAGTGAAGGTCATGTTCCGCTGGAGGGCATCCGATCGGCGAGAATCGTAAACCTGGCAAATCTAAACCACGGCATTGCGCACGGCATGTATGCCTACGATGACGCTCCCGCGTCCGCTCATGGGCTGGCTCCGCTTCTTGATTATGCAGACGTGGTAGGGCAGGAGTTTGCCAAAAGAGCCTGCGCCATCGCCGCAACGGGGGAACTCGGACTTCTCATGGTGGGTCCACCAGGTGCGGGTAAGACCATGCTCGCCCAGAGACTCCCTACGATACTTCCGCCCATTGACGATAAAACCAAACAGGAAGCGCTCCGCATCCATTCGGTCGTGGGGGAGCCGATTAAGGACATCCTAGCGGGAAGAAGACCGTTCAGAAGCCCGCATCACAGTGCTTCCTCGGCAGGTCTTTTGGGTGGAGGTCGTCCCGTCCGCCCAGGCGAGATCAGCCTTGCGCACGGAGGCGTGCTCTTCTTGGACGAACTTGCGGAGTTTCCCGCGAATATCCTCGATATGCTCCGCCAGCCCACTGAGGAGGGCGTGGTACGAATCGTCCGCGTCGATGGCGTGTACACCTTCGCCTGCCGCTTTCAGCTTGTCGCAGCAAGCAACCCCTGCCCTTGCGGATATCTAGGGGACCCAGAGATTGGCTGCAAGTGCACCATCTCCGCCATAGAACGATACCGAGCGCGGCTCTCGGGCCCCTTCATGGACCGCATCGATCTTGTAATTGACGTATCGAGACCCGATCCAGAGGTCGTACTTCGTGGCAACGAAGGCCTCTCAAGCAGTGAAATCTCACAAAGCGTCGTTCGCGGACGTGCCTTTCGAGCTTGGCGTAAGCAGAGGCGCAAGGATGAAGGGAGTGAGAGTCACACGCTATCAGCCGAGGCAGAAGAGACCGCCATCGCTCTCGCAAAGAGGACACATCTGAGCGGTCGAGGGTTGGACAGACTCTGCCGCGTGGCGCGTGCGCTTGCCGATATGGATGAGTCCATGTTCGTGCGAGAGTCACACGTGAAGGAAGCTTCAATGTACCGCGGGGATAGGAGACTTTGATGGGATACGGTGCCTTCGGCGACGGATGGGAGATCAAACGAGGGGGGTGCGCTTATCCCGATCGTTTAGAGGACCTCGCATCGCCACCTGAGATCATATACGGAAGGGGAGACCCGTCAGTGTTAGCTGAGGATGCGCTCGCCATCATCGGTACGCGGCAGATGACCCCCTATGGCGAAGCCATCTGCACCCTGGCTGCGCGCATGGCCGTCTCCTTTGGCATTGCCGTGGTGAGTGGAGGCGCCATCGGGTGTGACTCAGCCGCGGCGCGGTCCACTTTAGACGAACACGGAACAAATATCATCGTGCTTGGAACCGGTGCGGACGTTATCTACCCACAGCGCAGCGAGCCCCTCGTTGAGCAAACCATCGCCCAGGGAGGCGCGGTTATCTCCATCGAGCGCTGGGGCACGCAGCCGCGGCGCTATGCCTTTCCCAAGCGAAATCGCATCATAGCGGCGCTTAGCCGTGCGGTGTTCGTGGCAGAAGCGGGCATGCCCTCGGGTACGTTCTCAACCGCCGAAGCGGCAACCGAGATTGACCGCGAGGTGCTCGCCGCGCCCGGGTCCATCTTCTCACCGGCATCCAGAGGATCAAATTACCTTATCGAATCGGGCGCCTGCATCATCGCCGATGAGGAGGCTCTCTCCTGTGCTCTATCACGCATCTTCTGCTGCCTTCGATCTGAAGCTGCCCCTGGCGCACGCACACCTACTCTGGACCAGTGCGGGAGCATGATGCTCGAGGCGCTTGTGGCAACTCCGCTGCGCGTGGATGCCATCGCCCGCGCAGCGCATATCGACACTCGCACCTGTCTCGAGCGTCTCTCGGAGCTGACCTTGGCCGGTCTTGTGGAGCGGATGGTTGATGGTCGTTACGCGGCGACCGCGGCGGCCCTCGTCAACAGAACCTCCTTTGGGGCACAATAGGATGCGTACCGAACACACAAGAAAGGTTTCTGTATGACCCTTCCCACGGTTACCGTCGTCGGCGGCGGTCTTGCCGGCTCAGAATGCGCCCTCGATCTCGCGCGCCGCGGCGTGCCCGTCCGCCTTATCGAGATGCGCCCGGAGACGACGTCTGCGGCGCACCACACGGCCCATCTTGCTGAGCTCGTCTGCTCGAACTCCCTAAAGGCCACCAGGCGAGACTCCGCTGCGGGACTTCTCAAAGAGGAGCTTCGCCGGATGGGGTGCTCTCTGCTGGCGTGCGCGGAGGAGACCGCTGTGCCGGCCGGAGGGGCCCTTGCTGTCGACCGTGAGGCCTTTTCCGCCGCAGTGGAGAAGCGCATCGAAGATGAGCCCCTTATCGAGGTGGTTCGCAAGGAGGTCCGTGATATCCCTGCCGGTCACGTCGTCATAGCCGCAGGCCCGCTCTGCTCAGACGCGCTCGCCGAACGTATTCGCGAGAAACTCGGTGCCGAGTCGCTCGCCTTCTTCGATGCTGCCGCACCCATCGTGGACGCCGCGTCCCTCGACCGTTCCGTCCTCTTCACCCAGTCGCGCTACGACGACCAGGGCACCGGCGACTACCTCAACGCGCCCTTCAACCGGGTGGAGTACGAGCGCTTCATAGACGAGCTCCTCGCAGCCGACCGTGTGGTGCAGAAGGAGTTCGAGGCACGTGACCTTTTCCAGGCGTGCCAGCCGGTGGAGGAGATCGCGCGCACCGGGCGCGATGCGCTTCGCTTCGGCGCGCTCAAGCCCGTCGGACTCACCGATCCCCGGACCGGGCACCGCCCCTGGGCTGCCGTGCAGCTCCGTGCCGAGAACACCGAGGGCACGGCGTACAACCTCGTCGGGTTCCAGACGAACCTCACCTGGCCCGAGCAGAAGCGGGTGTTCCGCATGATCCCCGGACTCGAGAACGCAGAGTTTTTCCGTTACGGCGTCATGCATCGCAACACCTTCGTCGATGCGCCGCACGTACTCGACAAAACCTTCGCGATTCCCGGCACAACGGTGCGCCTTGCCGGACAAATCTGCGGCACGGAGGGATACGTCGAGGCGATGGCGTCGGGGCTTCTCGCCGCGGCAAACACCTATGCGGACCTCATCGGGGCCGATCCGGTCTCGCTTCCCGTAACCGGCGCGCTCGGATCGCTCGTTGCCTACGCAACCGACCCTGTAACCGAGAACTACCAGCCCATGCACGTGAACTTCGGACTCGTACCGCCTCTCGACGACGGTCGTCGCCGCTCCAAACGTGATCGCTACGCCGCTTACGCCGAGCGCGCTCTCGCAGACCTCGACGTCTATCTCTCGAGTAGAGGCGACCTCTTCAACGATGGCGGACAGAACTAGCCTTCCCGCCGAGGACTTTCTCGAGGCCCTCGACGGATTCATCGCCTATATCTCGCGCGTGGAGGGGTTATCCCCCGAGACCGTGCGAGCCTACGAGGGACATCTAGATGCCTACGGTTCCTGGACGGTGCGCGCCTCAGTAGATGCCTTAAAGCCCTCTGTCCGGGATCTCAGGCGCTATCTCGCGGAGCTGCATGCAGCCCGTTACGCGCCGAGGACCGTCTCCGCCCACCTCTCGGCCCTCCGCTCCTTCTTCCGCTGGTGCGAGCTCGAGGGGATCGTTACGGCTGCTGCCGCGCTCACGCTTCAGTCACCCAAGATTCCCAAGTCGCTTCCCAAAACCGTGGGGGAAAGCGCCATGGAGGACCTGCTCGCAGCTCCCGACCTAACCATGCCGGAGGGCGTCCGTGATTCCTGCATGCTCGAGCTCTTTTACGCCACGGGCGCGCGCATCTCCGAGCTCTCCCGACTCGATATCGAGAGCATCGACTTCGCAACGAGGACCGTGCGCCTCTTCGGCAAGGGGTCCCGCGAGAGGATCGTCCCCGTCTATCGACGTGCCCTCGATGCGGTAAAACGCTATTTGGAGGAGGGGAGACCGGCACTTCTCGCCGCCGGCAGATGTGAGCAACGGGATGCCAGAAGGCCCCTGTTCCTGTCAGCGCGCGGAAACCGTATGGACGCGGCGGCGCTCAGGTACCGGTTCCGCAAGCTCGCAACCATAGCGGGGCTTCCCGCGGACATCACGCCGCACGCCATGCGGCACACCTTCGCAACCGACCTCCTCGCCGGCGGAGCCGACTTGAGGAGCGTGCAGGAACTCCTCGGCCACGCGAGCCTCTCTACCACACAGCTCTACACGCACCTCACGCCGGAGAGGCTTCTCGGCGCGGTCGTTCAGGCCCATCCGCGCGGCGACGCATGAGGCGGTTCTATAAAGAGCCTCACTTTGTGCGGAATTTACTTGGAAAGCAGAGCGCATCCTGCTATGATTTCGAACGTTGCCGTTCTGGCGACGCGTATTCATCACACACGTGCGGCTACTTTCCCGCCGTGGTGCCCGGGCAGGGTAGCAGGTCCCGGGTGGTAGGGAGAGGTTGACCCCGCACGGAGGCGAACCACAGGAGGTTTACATGGCTACCAAGATCAACATCCGCACCCTTCTCGAGGCAGGCTGCCACTTCGGCCACCAGACCCGCCGCTGGAACCCCAAGATGAAGCCGTTCATCTTCGGTGAGCGCAACGGCATCTACATCCTCGACCTCAAGCAGACCATCATCAACGCCGACCAGGCCTATTCCTTCCTGCGCAACGCTGCCAAGGGCGGCAAGGTGCTCTTCGTCGGCACCAAGAAGCAGGCCCAGGAGCCCGTGCGCGCCGCTGCCGAGCGCGCCGGCATGCCCTACATCAACCAGCGCTGGCTCGGCGGTATGCTCACCAACTTCGTGACCATCCGCTCGCGCATCAACCGCATGGAGGAGCTCGAGACCATGGTCGAGGACGGCCGCATGGCGGTCCTCCCCAAGAAGGAGCAGGCTGTTCTCGGCAAGGAGCTCGCTAAGCTCCAGAACAACCTCGGTGGCGCCCGCGACCTCAAGGGTCTGCCCTCCGCTCTCTTCGTCATCGACACCAAGCGCGAGGAGAACGCCATCAAGGAGGCTCGTCGCCTGAACATCCCGGTCGTCGCCCTCATCGACACCAACTCCGACCCGGACGAGGTCGATTTCGGCATCCCGTGCAACGACGACGCTATCTCCGCCGTCACCCTCATGTGCGAGCTCATGGCCGACGCCTGCCTCGCCGGCACCGGCAAGGAGCAGATCTCCGAGACCGAGATGGCCGCCGAGGCGCCCGCTGCCGAGGCTGCCGCTGAGGCTCCTGCCGCTGAGTAACCGTCAATACGGAAACGCTTCCGCTGAGAAAGGAACCGAACATGGCTCAGATTACCGCCGCTATGGTCAAGGAACTCCGCGAGATGACCGACTCCCCGATGATGGAGTGCAAGAAGGCTCTCGTCGAGGCTGACGGCGACATGAACGCCGCCGTGGACATCCTTCGTAAGAACGGCCTTGCCGCCGCTGCCAAGAAGGCCGGCCGTGAGACCAACGAGGGCGCCGTGGGTGCCTACGTCTCCGCTGACGGCCGCGAGGGCGCTCTGTGCGAGGTCGCCTGCGAAACCGACTTCGTGGGCTCTAACCCCAAGTTCACCGGCTTTGCCGCTTCCGTCGCCGAGGTCGCCTGCGCCACCGAGCCGGCTGACGTCGACGCTCTTCTCGCCGCCCCCATGGCCGCCGAGACTGTCCAGGCCGAGCTCACCGAGCTCATCCACACCATGGGCGAGAACATGAAGATCACCCGCTTCGCCGTGCGCAAGCCTGCTTCCGGCGCTGTCTCCAGCTACGTCCACATGGGCGGCAAGATCGGCGTTCTCGTCGAGTTCTCCTTCGAGAAGGCCGAGACCGCTTCCGCGGACGCCTTCAAGACGTTCGCCCACGACGTCGCTATGCAGGTCGCTGCGACCGCTCCCATCTGCGCCGTGCGCGAGGACGTTCCGCAGGACGTCATCGACCACGAGGTCTCCATCTACAAGGCTCAGGCCGCCGAGTCCGGCAAGCCCGAGGCCATTCAGGAGAAGATGGCCATCGGCCGCCTCGAGAAGTACTACAAGGGCGTCGTCCTGAACGAGCAGGAGTTCATCAAGGACTCCAGCATGACCATCTCCGCCTATGCGGCCAAGGTCAGCAAGGAGCTCGGCGACACCATCAAGATCGTCGCCTTCGACCGTCTCGCCCGCGGCGAGGAGTAACCTCGCGCTCGATAGCGTACCGTACAGGGAAGGGCCCTCGGGTCCTTCCCTTTTTTTGGACCATCTTTGCTAGAATGGTCTGAGTTCAGGCTGTCCTAAGGAGGCATTCCGTGGCTGACTACCAGTACAAGCGCGTTCTTTTGAAGCTGTCCGGTGAGGCGCTGATGGGGGAGGGCGAGTACGGCATCGACCCCGCCATCACCGATCGACTTGCCCGCGACATCAAGGCCCTTCACGAGGAGGGCGTCCAGATTGGCGTCGTTGTGGGCGGGGGCAATATCTTCCGCGGCATCGCTGGCGCTGCCGGCGGTATGGACCGCGCTCAGGCCGACTACATCGGCATGCTCGCCACCATCATGAACGCACTCGCCCTGCAGGACGCCATCGAGCGCACCGACACGCCCTGTCGTGTCATGAGCGCCATCCAGATGAACGAGGTGTGCGAGCCCTACATCCGTCGCCGCGCCATGCGCCATCTGGAGAAGGGCGACATCGTTATCTTCGCTGCCGGTTCGGGCAACCCCTACTTCACCACCGATACCGCAGCGGCGCTGCGCGCCTGCGAGATCGACGCGGACTGCCTCATCAAGGCCACCAAGGTCAACGGCATCTACGACAAAGATCCCGCCAAGTTCGACGATGCCGTCCGCTTTGACACCATCACCTACCACGAGGTGCTCGTCCGCGGCCTGCAGGTCATGGACTCCACTGCCACGGCCCTTTGCCAGGACAACCGTATGCCCATCATCGTCCTCAACATCGAGGGCGAGAATAATATCAAGCGCGCCCTCATGGGCGAGCCTATCGGAACCGTCGTCGTTCGGGAGGACTAGATCATGGCCGACATCACCGCTCATATGGACAAATCCATCGAGAGCCTCAAGCACAACTTCTCCAAGGTGCGCACCGGTCGCGCCAACCCCAACATCCTGGGTGACATCACCGTCGACTACTACGGCGTGCCGACCCCCATCACCCAGGTCGCCGCGGTCAAGGTCCCCGAGGCCCACATGCTTATGATCGAGCCGTGGGACAAGTCGGTCCTGAACGCCATCGTTCACGCCATCAACGCCTCCGACCTCGGCATCACCCCGAGCTCTGATGGCACCGTCGTGCGCCTGCCCTTCCCGGCGCCCACCGAGGAGCGCCGCCGCGAGCTCGTCAAGGAGTGCCGCGAGATCGCCGAGCAGGCCCGCGTCTCTATCCGTAACATCCGTCGCGACTTCAACAACAAGCTCGAGCGCGACGAGGAGCTCTCTGAGGATGAGGTTCGCCGCGAGCAGGCCAAGGTCCAGAAGCACACCGACGACTACATCAAGAAGATCGACGAGATGCTGAAGGCCAAAGAGGCCGAGGTCATGGAGATCTAGGTCATGGACGACGATTCCACCTTCGAGACGTTTTTCGCCAATCCTCCGGAGGATATCGATCTCGATGCGCTCGACCGCACGAGGATTCCCCGGCATATCTCCTGCATCATGGACGGCAACGGCCGCTGGGCAACCGCCCGCGGCCTCAACCGCGGCGAGGGGCACCGCGCGGGCATTGTCTCCCTGCGCGAGATCATCACGGCCTGCGTCCGTCTCGACGTCGAGGTGCTCTCTGCCTACGCCTTTTCCACCGAGAACTGGAAGAGGCCCGAGGCCGAGGTGAACCTCCTCATGCACCTCTTCGCGCAGACCTTCATCCAGGAGCTGCCTCTGCTCAAGCGCGAGAACGTCAGGGTCGTTTTCTTGGGCGACATCTCCGCCCTTCCGCTTGAGACGCGCGAGGTATTTGAGCGCGGCCTTGCCGAGACCCGCGACCACACAGGAATGGTGCTTGCTCTCGCGGTCAACTACGGAGCCCGCGCAGAGATTGCACGCGCTGCCAAGCTCATAGCCGCCCGCGTAGCCGCAGGAGAGCTTGCTGTCGAGGACATCGACGAGGACGTTGTGGCAAACAGCCTCTACACCGCCGGTCTTCCCGATCCCGAGCTCGTGGTGAGGACTTCCGGCGAGATGCGTCTCTCCAACTACCTGCTGTGGCAGGTCGCCTATGCCGAGTTCTACATCACGCCGACCTATTGGCCCGATTTCAACCGCTGGGAGCTCCTTCGCGCCATACTCGCCTTCCAAGGGCGCGACCGTCGCTTTGGAGGTCTCTCCCAGAAGGAGGACGCGTAGCACACGATGGATCACGATTTCCAGACACAAGAGCATAAGCGCACGAACGTATCGAGCGTCCTTAGCCAGGCGCGCGGTCGCGTCAAGGTGACCGAGGCCCCTAAGGACAGCTCGAGCGCGCTTCTCACGCGCATCGTCTCTGGCGTCGTGTACGCGGCGCTCTTCATCGGCTGTCTTCTCGCCGGGTCTGTTCCCGCCGCCATCTTCGTCGCGCTCATCAGCGGGCTTTGCGCCTACGAGTTCTTCCTCATGACAAAACGCGACGGTAAGGTGCCCAACCTCGCCCTCGGCGTTGCCTGCAGCGCGCTATCCCCCATAGCCGCTCTGGGGGAGAGTATCGCGATGACGGCTCTCATCTTCATCTTCGTGCTCTCATGCGGCCTCTGGTACGTCTACACGCCCCGCACGCGTATCGCCGATGTGGCCGTCACACTCATGGGTCCGCTCTACACCGGCTTTATGCTCTCGTCTATCGTGCTGTTGCGCGACGCCGCCCCCGGATTTGCGGGGGCGCTTCTCGCCATCGGCTCCTGTGCGTCGCTTTGGGTTTCGGACTCCTTCGCCTACCTCGTTGGACGCCAATTCGGCCGCCATAAGATGGCGCCTAAGATCTCGCCCAAGAAGTCCTGGGAGGGCTTTGCCGGCGGCATCGCGGGGTCGGTCATCATCTGGCTCATCGTCTGGGCCACGCACCTCTTCCCGCTGTCGCTCGGCTATGCGCTCCTAACCGGTGTTGTCGTTGCCATCCTCGGCGTCTTTGGCGACCTTATCGAGTCGCGGATCAAGCGAGGCGTGGGCGTTAAGGACTCCGGCAACCTCATCCCCGGCCATGGCGGCATGCTCGACCGCTGCGATTCGCTCATCTTCGGCTGCATCGCAGCCATGCTCATGCTCTATCTGGGAGGCATCCTATGACCGACGCCGGGCGCATACGCCTCGTCATCCTCGGCTGCACGGGCTCCATCGGCCAGCAGGCGCTCGACGTCTGCCGCCAGCATCCCGACCGCATCGAGGTTGTCGCGCTCTCCGCGCACAGCCGCACCGCCGAGCTCGTCGCCGCCGCGCGTGAGTTCAATGTACCCCTCGTCGCGGTTACCGATAATGCCCATACTCAGGACCCCTGTCTCTCTGAGCTCCCCAAGGGGACCAAGCTTCTCACCGGCGTCTCCGCGCTTGCCGAGCTCGCCGATACGCCCGAGGCAGACACGGTCCTTGTCGCCGTTGTGGGTGCCGTCGGGCTCGAGGCGAGTTACCACGTCCTAAAAGGGGAGAAGCGCTTGGCACTTGCCAACAAGGAATCGCTCGTCGTCGGAGGCGACCTCCTTATGCCCATGGCGTCTGCCGGGCAGCTGCTGCCCGTCGACTCAGAGCACAGCGCCATCTTCCAGTGCCTGCTCGGTGAGCGCGCCGAGGAGGTCTACCGCATTTGGCTCACCTGCTCGGGCGGCCCCTTCTTCGGGCGCACGCGCGCCGAACTTGAAAGCGTCACCCGTGCCGACGCGCTCGCGCATCCCACGTGGAACATGGGTGCCAAGATCACCATCGACTCCGCCACGCTCATGAACAAAGGGTTCGAGCGCATCGAGGCCATGCAGCTCTTCGGCCTTCCTGTGGAGCGCATTCCCGTCCTCATCCAGCGCGAGAGCCGCATACACTCCATGGTCGAATACCGCGACGGTGCGGTCATCGCCCACCTTGGCGCATCTGACATGCGCCTGCCCATCCAGTATGCCCTTTCGTACCCCGATCGCTGGGAGACGCCGGCGGAGCGCATCGATTTCCGCGAGATCGCCCAGCTCACCTTCGGTGCGCCCGACACCGAAGCCTTCCCGTGCCTCGCGCTTGCCGAGGAGGCCGCGCGCACGGGCGGCACCGCGCCCTGCGTGCTCAACGCTGCCAACGAGGTCGCCGTGGCCGCCTTCCTTGCAGAATCGTGTTCATTCACCGATATCGACGGCTGCGTGGCCCATTGCCTCGAGCAGCATGACGCATTGCGGGTAGAATCGCTCGAACAGCTCGAGCAGATCGACCTCTGGGCACGTTCCGAGGCGCGCGCCTACCTCGCCGCCCGCGCCCGCTAGGTCCCCGTACCGAAAGGCCTGTCACCCATGGAGACGCTCCTTGGTATCATCCGACCCCTGTTCTGGGGTCTCCTCATGTTGTCCGCGCTCGTGTTTGTGCACGAGGGCGGTCACTTCTTAGCATCGCGCGCCGTCGGCGTGCGTGTCACCGAGTTCTTCCTCGGTCTGCCCTGCCGGTTCAATCTCCACCACGTCTCGCGCCGTATCGGCACAAAATTCGGCGTAACGCCGCTTCTGCTCGGCGGGTACGCCATGGTCTGCGGCATGGAGCCCGAAGGCGACAGCGCAATCGCCAAGCGCGTCCTTGCCGAGGTGCACCGCCGCGGCACGACCTCGGTCGCGGAGCTTTCCGAGGCGCTCTCCATCTCTGAGGAAGATGCGCTCGCTGCCTGCGTGCAGCTCCTCGACTGGGGCTCTATCGAGGGCAGGTATGATGAGGCGGCCGGCGAGAAGCCCGGCGTCTACTACCCCTCTACCTATGCGGCCGCCCCGCGCGACAAGGCAGGAGCCACGCTTCTTGACGGCGCGCAATTCAAGCGTGGCGAAGCGACCAGCTCCGGAGAGGCTTGGGAGCCTCCGATGGGGGATGACGCCTTCTTTGAGCGAGAGCGCTCACACACGTACGCAGGCAAGGGCTTCTTCGCCCGCGCGTTCATCCTCGTCGCAGGCGTTGCGGTGAACCTCGTCTCCGGCTTTCTTCTCCTTATGGCTATCTACATGTTTGTGGGCGTCACCGCAACCATGGACGTGAACACGATAGGAACCGTTGAGACGGCCTCACCGGCAGCAGCGGCCGGCATCGAGGCCGGGGACACCGTCCTCTCTGTTGCGGAAACCGCCACGGACAGCTTCTCCGATATCGCAAACATCATCGGCGCGCTCGACTTGTCCGAGCCCTTCGACATGGTCCTCGCCCGCGACGGCAAAGAGCTCACGGTGACCATAGACGCCGAGGGCGCCGACGCCATCGGCATCACCGCGCCGCAGGAGACGGTGCACCTCGACCCCGCTCAGGCAGCAAGTGTGACCTGGTCTTATCTTGCACTCACGGCCGATTCCATCATGCAGCTCGTGAATCCCCAGCGCACGCTCGAGGTCCTCGACAGCTCCACCTCGGTGGTGGGCATCTCCGTCATGGCCGCCGCTGCGGCGGAAAGCGGAGCCTCCACCTTCCTCAGCGTGGCCGCCCTCATCTCGTTCTCGCTCGGCTTCATGAACCTCCTGCCCATACCGCCGCTCGACGGCGGCAAGCTCGTCATCGAGATCGTGCAGGCCGTCATCCGCCGCCCGCTTTCGGTAAAAGTGCAGACCGCGCTTTCCTACATCGGCATCGCCCTTTTCGGTGCGCTCTTTATCTACCTGCTCCGCGCAGACATCATCCGCTTCATCCTGTAGAGGGGGTCACGCATGTTTGAGAACGCCGCACGCACCAAGACCCGTCCCGTCCGCGTGGGCGAGGTGACCATCGGCGGGGGAGCGCCCGTAGTCGTGCAGTCCATGACCTCGACCGATACCGTCGATGCCGCCGCAACGCTGGACCAGGTGCGCGCTCTTGCGGATGCCGGCTGCGACATCGTGCGTGTCTCGGTGCCCTCGCGCGCGGCCCTCAAGAGCTTCCGCACCATCTGCGCCGAGTCACCCGTGCCCATCGTGGCCGACATTCACTTCGACCATCGCCTTGCGCTCGGCGCTATCGAGGCCGGGGCGGCAAAGCTTCGCATCAACCCCGGCAACATCGGCTCCTGGGAGAAGGTGGACGCGGTGATCGACGCCGCGGGAGAAGCCGGTATCGCCATCCGCATCGGCGTGAACGCCGGGTCGCTTGAGGATGACATCGCGCAAAACGAGAATCTTTCCCTTCCCGAGAAGCTCGTTGCGTCCTCCTTGCGCTTCGTCGAGCATTTCGAAGGTCGCGGGTTTGAAAACATCGTCCTTTCCGCCAAGGCCCATGACGTGCCCGCAACCATAGCCACCTACCGCGCTCTCTCGCGCGAGCTTCCGCAGGTGCCGCTGCACCTCGGCGTCACCGAGGCGGGGACGGTGAAGCAGGGCACCATCAAAAGCGCCGTAGGGCTGGGCGCGCTTCTTGCCGATGGCATCGGCGACACGCTGCGTGTATCCCTCACGGCAGACCCCGTCGAGGAGCCGCCCGTTGCCTGGGGCATCCTCGAGTGCCTCGGCATTCGCCGCCGTGGACCCGAGCTCGTAAGCTGCCCCACCTGCGGACGCACGCAGGTGGACCTTATTCCTATCGCCGAGGAGGTGGAGCGCAGGCTCAAGGGCGTGACCAAGCCCATCTCCGTCGCCGTCATGGGCTGCGTGGTGAACGGACCCGGAGAGGCCGCCGGCGCGGACGTGGGCGTTGCCTGCGGGCGCGGCTGCGGGCTCATATTCCGCCACGGCGAGGTGCTGCGCAAAGTGAGCGAGGATGCTATCATCGATGAGCTCATGCGCGAGATCGAGACGCTTTAGCGCCTGCACGTACGGGCGCATGAATAATTGACACAAGGAGTTGCGATGTCTTACATGCTCATGTCCAGGCTCTACGCCCCGACGCTCAAGGAGGATCCGGCGGAGGCCGAGCTCGCGAGCCACAAGCTTATGCTGCGCGCCGGCATGATCCGCAAGCAGGCCGCCGGTCTCTACAGCTACCTGCCGCTCGCCTGGCGCTCACTGAAAAAGATCGAGGCCATCGTGCGCGATGAGATGGACGCCGCCGGCGCCCAGGAGATGCTCATGCCTATCCTCACGGATGCCGAGCTCTGGCGCGAGAGCGGCCGCTGGGGCGCCTACGGTCCCGAGCTCATGCGCGTGACCGACCGTCACGGGCGCGAGTTCGCCCTCGGCCCCACGCACGAGGAGACGGTGACCGACCTTATCACCAACGAGCTCAAGAGCTACAAGCAGCTCCCCGTCAACCTGTACCAGATCCAGGACAAGTTCCGCGACGAGATGCGCCCGCGCTTCGGTCTCATGCGCGGCCGTGAGTTCATCATGAAGGACGGCTACTCGTTCAACGCCACGCAGGAGAGCCTGCAGGAGACCTACGACGCCATGAAGCAGGCCTATGCCAACATCTGCGAGCGCTGCGGGCTCAAGGCGCTCCCCGTGGTCGCCGACTCCGGCCAGATCGGTGGCGACACCTCCGTTGAGTTCATGGCACTCGCAGACGCCGGCGAGGCGGCGCTTTTCTACTGCGACTCCTGCGGCTTTGCCGCCGACGAGGAGGCTGCCACCACCACGGTCGCGGTCACCGAGGGCCCGGGCGACGGCACCCTTACCAAGGTGCACACCCCTGGCCTTGGCTCCATCGAGGACGTCGCCGCGTTCTTTGGCTTCCCCGAAAACGGCACGCGCAAGTCGCTCGCGCTCATCACCGGCGAGGGCGAGCCGGTTGTCTGCATCGTTCCGGGCGACCACGAGCTCAACGACTGCAAGGCCGAGAAGCTCTTTGGCTCCTATCACCTCATGACCGAGGAGGAGCTTGTCGAGCACGGCCTCATCAAGGGATTCATCGGGCCCGTGAACCTGCCCGAGGGCATTCGCCTTGTGGTGGACGAGAATCTGCGCGCCTCCAAGAGCTGGACGTGCGGCGCCAACGAGCTCGATTACCACTACACCGGCGCCTGCCCGGACCGCGACTTCACCGTCGACGAGTGGGCGGACCTCATCACCGTGCATGCCGGCGACCCCTGCCCGCACTGCGGCAGGCCCCTCGAGGGCGCACGCGGCATAGAGGTATCCCAGGTCTTCCAGCTCGGCACCAAGTACTCCGCCGCCATGGGCGCCACCTTCACCGACGAGGACGGCCGCGAGAAGCCCTTCCTCATGGGCTGCTACGGTGTGGGCGTCTCCCGCACGCTTGCCGCCATCGTGGAGCAGCACAACGATGAGCAGGGCATCATCTGGCCCGTCTCCGTCGCGCCCTACGAGGTCTCCGTCATCTCCCTCGACAAGAAGGGCGAGGCCTTCGACGCCGCCGAGAATCTTGCACGCGAGCTTTCCTGCGCAGGCGTCGAGGTTATCTTCGATGACCGTGCCGAGCGCCCGGGCGTGAAGTTCGCGGACAACGACCTCATGGGCTTCCCGTACCAGATCGTGGTGGGCAAGCGCGGGCTTGCGAACGGCACCGTCGAACTCAAGGATCGCGCGACAGGCGAGCGCACCGACGTTGCTGTCGATGAGCTCGTCCAGCACGTTTGCGACCTCGTTCTCCCTAAGCGTTCCTAAACAAGAGGCATCTTCTTGCGCAAGAATTTGCCACAATTCACCCCTTGCGCTAGAAGAGCACATCGCCTATAGTATTTCCTCGTTGCTTGGGGGCGTAGCTCAGCTGGGAGAGCGCTTGACTGGCAGTCAAGAGGTCAGGGGTTCGATCCCCCTCGTCTCCACCCAAGAATGTTCGAGCCTCCGGTTAATCCGGAGGCTCTTTTCATATGTGACATATTCACCTTGCTGCAATTGATAGTCCCAATTCTTTTGAATTAGGGCTTGCATTCAACGGGACGTTTCCGTATAGTATTTCCCGCACCGCTTGGGGGCGTAGCTCAGCTGGGAGAGCGCTTGACTGGCAGTCAAGAGGTCAGGGGTTCGATCCCCCTCGTCTCCACCCAAGTGAACAGCCGCCCTCCGAGAAATCGGAGGGCGTTTTACTATTCGGGCTCATGGCGCAACGGTTAGCGCAGGGGACTCATAATCCCTGGGTTGCAGGTTCGAATCCTGCTGGGCCCACCAACCATCTTAAGGCCAGGCTTCATGTCTGGCCTTTTTCTGTTCGTTTTGCCGAACAGTTCGTTCTGCTATCCTCCTTTTCAATACGGACCAATTTGTGGCAGAGAAGGGGAGCACATGCCCTACATCACGGCAGAGGAGGCGGCGCGCCGTTGGGGCGTGACGACGCGCCTCGTGCAGCGTTACTGCAAGCAGAGGCGCATCGCGGGTGCCGAGAAACTCCTCGGCTCATGGCGCATCCCTGAGGGCGCGGTCAAGCCCGATGACCCGCGCAGGGGAGAGCACGCCTCCGAACTGCAGACGCCTAGCCCCCTTCCAACGTTCTCCTTCCAGTGCCTCATGCCGCTTATGAGCACAGCGTACACGCCTGGCACGGCAGCGATGTTCGTAGAATCCCTCACTAAGGGAGCACGCGCCACCGTCGCGCAGGCCGAGCTCGCCTACTTCACCGGCGACGCGGGGCGCGCACGCGACCTCGCCGCCCCGCTCCTCAAAAGCGACGACGCCGAGGCACGCCTTTCCGCCTGCCTCATCTGCGCGTTCTCGAACCTCACCCTCGGCCGCATCAACGACGCTCGCTTCGCGCTCGATGGCGCCCTCGACCGCCTGAATTTCGAGTTGGGGGGGTACGCCTCCTGAGGTAGCGGCCATGGCGGCCTTCATCGGGAACGCCGCGAGCGCGCTGTTGCATCTACCCGCACCTAAGCCCGCGCAACAAGCTCCTGACCTGCCCACGCTCCTGCCGCCCGGCCTCAGGCTCTTCGCCTGCTATGTCAAGGCGCACCGTCTCTACCTCGAGGGTGCCTATGAGCAGAGCTATGGCATCGTATTGGGCGCTTTCGCCATGGCGGATGCGCTCTACCCCATACCTGCCATCTACCTGCACCTCGCGGCCGTCATGAGCCTCATGGCGCTCCGCCGCACCGACGAGGCGCGCCAGCACGTCCTCGCCGCCTGGGATATCGCGCGCCCGGACGGCCTCATCCAGCCCTTCGGTGAGCACCACGGGCTTCTGGGCGGTATGCTCGAGGCTGCGATCAAGCCCGCGTGGCCGGACGACTTCAAGCGCATGATCGACATCACGTATCGCTTCAGTGCCGGCTGGCGCCGCGTCCACAACCCCTCGGCTGCCGACGACGTGGCGGACAACCTCACTACCACCGAGTTCACGGTCTGCATGCTCGCCTCACGCGATTGGTCCAACGCCGAGATCGCCGAACACATGGGCTTCTCGGTGAACCGCGTGAAGGAGTGTCTGTCCAACGCGTTTCGCAAGCTCGGCGTGACGAGCCGCAAGGACCTTGCGCAGTTCATGCTGGCGTAGGCGGGCCTGCAGGCGCCCAGGCATTGTGCGCGGGCCGATTTCCGATCGCCGCACCTTCCTTCTCCCCATATTGCCCTGCCTGTCGGGTAGGGGAAGGGGGCGCCTCGTCCTCAACAATGGGTTCAAGAGCAATTGTTTGACGGCGTGTGCGCAGGATGGAGGACGAAGATGCTGAGAAGGATGGTCGCGACCGTGTTCGCAACGGCGCTGCTGAGTTTGGTCGCGCTCCCCGCCACGGCGCTGGCGGCGGGAAATGCTCCTACAACACTGTATGTGGGCAATTACCAGATTACAATCGGTAATGTGACAACCTACTTAAAAGCAGGTTCAACACAAGGTAGTCTGGTAGAAGGCGGTGAAAACGATTGGACTGTCAAATACGACCCCAGCACCGCAACTCTGACCTTAAATGGGGCGACGATCACGGGAAACGACAATATTTCATCAGTTCCTTATGGCGCCGGGATCTATGCTCAGGGCGACAGCGGTCAACCAGTTACCCTGACCATCGAACTGATTGGCGAGAATACCATCACAGGCAACTTTGGGATCTATGTGAATGCTGAGATGTCAGCTAATAGCTACGGTACAGATGCCTCCCTAAATATCACTGGTAACGGCAGTCTCATAGTTACCGGCACAAACAGCCACGGCCTATTTGTCAAAAGCGGAACAGGCAATGCCTCCCTGACCATCAACGACGCATCTGTCGTGGCAAACACTACTTACACCTATTCTGGCCACGCCGGCATCTGTGTTCAGTCCAGTGTATCTGCCACCAGCTCCCCGAATCTTTCCCTTGCCGTCGACGGCGGCAGTCTGACCGCCAGCGGCACAGGGAACAGTGATGGGCTACTGCTTTATGTGGGATCATCTCAAGCCACCGGTGCCACCACCAGCCTGACCGTCACCGATAACGCCATCGTGCGGGCGAAAAACGGAATCAAAGCTGAGCGTGTCGATAAACCTACACCATCAGGCGCTGGCATCGTCTTTGACGGCAACGAGGGCACCGTGTACGGCGATGTGATCTTGCAGGAGGATTTGGAGATCGGCGAGGACGAGAGCCTGGCCATCCCGGACGTGGCCAGCCTGAACACGGGTAGCCATAAGGTGATTGTAGATGGCGGCACCCTCACCGGTGGAGATAAGATAACGGGTACAGTGAGATATGCCCCCACCATCACCACCGAAAGCCTGCCAAACGGCACGGTTGGCACGGCTTACAGTCAGACCCTTGCGGTCACTGGCTCCGACACCATCACATGGAGTCTCGCCAGCGGCTCCCTGCCCGAGGGCTTGAGCATCAACGAAAGCACCGGCGAGATAACCGGCACCCCCACCGCGGAGGGCTCGAGCACCTTCACCGTGAACGCTGAAAACAGCTACGGCAGCGACAGCAGGGAATATACCCTGGCCATCGCCCCCGAGCAGACGGTCTCCGTCACCGGCGTGTCGCTGAGCGCGACCAGCCTGACCCTGACGGAGGAGGAAACTGCCACCCTCACTGCCACGGTGGAGCCGGCGAACGCCACCAACAAGGGCGTGACTTGGAGTAGCAATGATGAAACTGTCGCCACGGTGGACGCGGACGGCAAGGTGACCGCCGTGGGCGCGGGCACCGCTACCATCACCGTCACCACGGAGGACGGAAAAAAGACCGCGACCTGCACGGTGACGGTCGAGCACGACCCCGCCGGCGCGTGGTCGAGCGACGCGGACGGACACTGGCACGCATGCGCGGCCTGCGGCGACAGGCTTGACTACGCCGAGCACACGAGCACCGTCGAGAACGAGAAGAAGGCCACCTGCACCGAGGACGGCTACACCGGCGACACGGTCTGCTCCGTTTGCGGCTACATGATCGAAAAGGGCGAAACCGTTCCCGCGACGGGCCATAAGTACGGCGACGGCGGGCACTGCGCCGTCTGCGGCGGCATCGACCCCGACTTCTCGCCGAAGATCGTCGCCGGCGCCGACGTCACGTGGCAGAAAGGGAGTGCGAAGGACCTTACGGTCACCTCGAACGCCGCGTATGAAGATTTCCGCGAGGTGCGCCTCGATGGTGAGACCGTCGCTGCGAAGCAATACCGTGTGACCAAAGGCAGCACCATCGTGACGCTGAAGGCGAGCTACCTCGAGACCCTGAAACTCGGCAGCCATGAGCTTGAAATCGTATCCTCCACTGGAACTGCGAAGACGTCTTTCGCTGTCGTCGAAGCCCATACGAACGAGGTCATCGTTCCTACGGGGGACTCGATCCTTCCGATGCTCGGTGCCGTAGCGGCGATCACGCTTGGCGTTGCTGCGATACTGGCCGGGCGCGCTCTCGCATGTGAGCATCACGGGCAGTAGGCACCGCTTTCGGCCCTCTGCTTGCCTAACGGTGCAGGGCCCCCAAACCGAGGACAGGCTATCCGACACCATCACATTGTGGAAAGATTCACATTGGGGGTTGGCAGCCGTTGAGCGTCATGCTAGGATAGCTTACGCCGAAGAGGCAGATGGGCGTTTGGCTCAGGGGTAGAGCACTTCCTTCACACGGAAGGGGTCACAAGTTCAAATCTTGTAACGCCCACCATCGAATCTGACGGGGCCGGGGAGAGATCCTCGGCCCTTTTGCTAGCAACCGGTTGCTGAGACGTTGAGCAGGCAGGTAGGTAACCATGATCCTTTCCGTCGAGAAGGTAGAGAAGAGCTTTGGGGCGCGCGTCCTATTCTCGGGAGCGTCCTTTCAGGTCAATCCACGGGACCGCTACGCCCTCGTTGGCCCCAATGGTGCCGGCAAGACCACGCTCCTCAAGATCATCATGGGCCAAGACGCACCGGATGCAGGCACCATCACCTTTGCAAAGGGCGTGAACGTGGGCTACCTCGAGCAGGAGACCCAGCTTGCCTCAGACGTTCCTGTTATCGACGAGGTCGTGGCATCGGCGCACGAGATTCGTGAGCTTGGTGAGCGCGCCGAGCACCTCCAGCAGAAGATCGCCGAGGCGGGGGAGACGGGCGAGGTGCCGCAAGCACTCCTGAACGAGTACGGTCAGGTTCTCGACCGCTTCGAGCGCCTGGGCGGCTACGAGCTCGAGAGCAACGCGCGCCAGATCTTGGCGGGCCTGGGCTTTCCTGTTGAGGATTTTGGCAAGCTCTGCGCCGAGTTCTCCGGTGGTTGGCAGATGCGCATCGCACTCGCCAAGCTCTTCCTGCGCCATCCGGACGTGCTCCTTCTGGACGAGCCCACCAACCACCTCGACCTTGAGAGCGTTCAGTGGCTGCGCGGCTTCATCGCCTCCTACGAGGGTGCCGTGCTGATCGTATCCCATGACCGCGCCTTTATGGACGCATGCGTGGACCATGTGGCAGCCATCGAGAACCGCCGTATCACCACCTACACGGGCAACTACAGCTCCTACCTGAAGCAGCGTGAGGACAACCTCGAGCAGATGCGCGCCAAGCGCGCCGCGCAGGAGCGCGAGATCGCGCACATGCAGGTCTTTGTGGACAAGTTCCGCTACAAGCCTACTAAGGCCGCGCAGGCGCAGGAGCGTATGCGCCGCATCGAACAGATCAAGAGCGAGCTCGTGATCTTGCCCGAGGGCCACAAGCACGTGGATTTCAAGTTCCCCGACCCGCCTCGCTCGGGCGACATGGTAGTGAAACTCGAGGGCGTGTCAAAGTCCTACGGCGAGAAACACATCTACAGCGGGCTTGACCTCACGCTCTACCGCGGCGACCATGTGGCGCTTGTGGGCCCCAACGGTGCGGGCAAGTCGACCCTCATGAAGATGCTCGCCGGCATCGAGGCCCCAAGCGCAGGCACGCGCGAGCTCGGTGTGAACGTGGGCGTTGCCTACTACGCCCAGCATCAACTGGAGGGCCTAAAGGAATCCAACACGGTTCTGCAGGAGATCGACTCGGTAGCCCCCACCTGGACGGTGCCGCAGCAGCGAAGCCTTCTTGGCGCCTTCCTCTTCTCCGGTGAGGACGTCGATAAGCGCGTAGGCGTGCTCTCTGGCGGCGAGAAGGCGCGCTTGGCACTCGCCAAGATGCTCGTGGCGCCCGAGGCGCTCCTTTGCCTCGACGAGCCCACCAACCACCTCGACATCGACTCGGTGGACATGCTCGAGAACGCACTCAAAAACTTCCCCGGCACGCTCGTGCTCATCTCCCACGACGAGCACCTCGTCCGCTCTGTCGCCAACCGCGTCATCGACATTCGCGATGGCAAGATGACCGTTATCGATGGCGAATACGACTATTACCTCTTCAAGCGCGAGGATCTGGCGCAGCGCGCCGCCGCCGAAGCCGCCTCCGCAACGGAGACGCCGGCCACAGCGCCGGTGAGGAGCGTGCCGCGCACGCACCGCAGAGAAGATGCGCCTGCCACCGCACCTTCGCGCGAAGCGCATAAGACCAAGGAGCAGAAGCGCGCCGAGGCCGAGGCCCGCGCCGAGCTCAACCGCCGCCTCAAGTCGCGCCGCACGCGCTTGACAACCCTTGAGAAGAATCTGGAACGCGACCGCGCGCGCTACGACGAGCTCATGGCGCTCATGGCCTCCGAGGAGCTTTACGCCGACCAGGAGCGCTTCAACGCGGCTCTCGCCGAGTACAACGACCTGAAGAAGAAGATCGCCGACGCCGAGGACGAATGGCTCGAGCTGTCGACCGAAATTGAGGAGGAGATCGCCCGTGGATGCGCGTAAAGCAGCCGCCCTTGCGCTCGCCATCCTGTCCTGGGGCTTCAGGCTCGCCGCGATAGCGCTCGTCGCCATCGTGTGCATCCTGTCCTTCTCGGGGGCGGCGACACGCCTTGGCATCGTGAACCTTGTGCTCGATATCTCGCGCACCATACCCGCCTTCATCTCGGGCTACGGCGTTATCGCAACGCCCTTTGGCGGCGTCTTTCGCCTTGACTTTGCCCTGACCGCGATTGCGCTCTTTGTCCTTGACTACGCCGCGCAGCGCATCTCGTGGCTCGTGAGGCGCTAGGGGGTCCCATGCTCAACATTACCTATATCGCAGGGCTTCTCATCCAGGCCCTCGCCCTCATCATCGGTCTTTGCGTGCACGAGAGCGCTCACGCCCTTGCCGCCTGGGCGATGGGGGATAAGACGGCGCGCTCTCGCGGGCGCGTCTCGTTAAGCCCGCTCGCGCACATCGACCCCTTTGGTACGGTGCTCCTGCCGCTTATCATGATCGTGCTCGGCGGTCCGGTCTTTGCCTTTGCAAAGCCGGTTCCCGTATACCTCGGTAACCTCAAGAACCCTAAGCGCGACGAGCTCAT
This sequence comes from uncultured Collinsella sp., assembly GCA_949285915.1. Taxonomy (GTDB): domain Bacteria; phylum Actinomycetota; class Coriobacteriia; order Coriobacteriales; family Coriobacteriaceae; genus Coprousia. Next base: position 70,486 of record CASDZW010000001.1, on the reverse strand, counting down.
CGTGGCGCTCGCCGGTCCTGCGTCCAACATCGTGCTCGCCGTCGTCTTCGCCGCACTTTGCCGGGTACCGGTTGTGGGCTCTCTTGTCATGGCCACGGGCTCGACCCTGCCCCTCGAGTTTCTTATGAGCGCCATCCTCGTGAATTTGTCGCTCGCGTTTTTCAACCTCATCCCGCTGCCTCCGCTCGACGGCTCATCGATCCTCGTTCCCTTCCTCAAGGGCCACGCGCTCGAGACCTACTATCAGATCCAGCAGTACGCGATGCCCATCCTTATCATCGTGCTCTACCTGCTGCCGCAGATTCTGCGCATCGACATCGTGGGCGTGTACTTCAACTTCACGGTATACCCGCTCTTCTACCAGCTGGCGGCTTGGGCATTAGGCTAAAATAAAAAGTTGGACTAACCCACGTACACGCAAAAGGAGAGGGGCAGCATGTCGTACCGCGTCAGCACCGCGGCCTACTCGGGCCCGTTCGACCTGCTGCTGCAGCTCGTCAGCCGCCACGCGGTGGACATCGGCGCCATCTCTATCACCGAAGTTGCCGAGCAGTACCTCCAAGAGGTCGACCGCATGGAGGACGTGGACCTCGACGTGGCGAGCGACTTCCTCCTTGTGGCGGCGACGCTTCTCGACATCAAGGCTGCCTCGCTCGTGCCAACCGACGTTGACGGCCCGGTGACAGCGGACCTCGAGGAGGACGATGAGCTCGCGGGGCTCGACGCCGAGGGTCTGCGCGAGGTCCTCATCCAGCGCCTCATCGCCTACAAGCAGTTCAAGGGTGCGGCCGCCGCGCTCGGGTCGCGTATGGAGGCCGAGCGCCGCATGCACCCGCGCGTTGCCGGCCCCGACCCGGAGTTCTTAAACCTCATGCCTGATTACCTCGCGGGCATCACGCTGCGCGGCCTTGCCGTCATCTGCGCGGACCTCGACAGCAGACGTGAGACGTTCCTGCTCGAGGCCGAGCACGTCGCCCCGCACCGCGTGCCGCTCGAGCTCACCGTGGCCTCGGTCGACCGTCTTACGGCAACTCGCATGACCTGCACGTTCTCCGACCTTATCGAAGGTGCCGAGACCACCGACCAGCTCGTCTCCACCTTCCTGGCGATCCTAGAGCTCGCCAAACGCGGGTCCATCACGCTCACGCAGGAGGAGAACTTTGGCGAGATTCATATCGAGCGTGTGGAGGGCGCGGAGGAGTACCACCCGGGAGACGCCCTCTACGTCGAGGAAGACTGATGCCAAGCGCCCGTGCGCGTAAGGAGTAGACCATGAACGACCTTGAGAACCTAAACCCGCTCTCGCCCAAGGCGGCGCTTGAGGCGCTTCTGCTCGTATCGAGCGACCCGGTAAGCGCGAGCGCCCTCGCTCAGGCACTCGACATCGCGCCCGGCGAGGCTGCGTCGCTTCTGGCGGAGCTTAAAGTCGAGTACGAGGAGGCCAACCGCGGGTTCCAGCTCCGTGAGGTCGCGGGCGGTTGGCGTCTTTTCACCCATCCTGCCTTCCACGAGCAGGTGGAGGCATTCGTCCTTTCATGGGATACGCAGAAACTCAGTCAGGCCGCGCTCGAGACGCTCGCCGTCATCGCCTACCATCAGCCCGCCACGCGCGAGCAGGTACGCGGCATCCGCGGCGTCAACTCCGACGGCGTCATCTCCTCGCTCGTGGACAAGGGCCTCGTTCGTGAGCTCGGCCGCGACGCCGAGCACGGCCAGGCGATCCTCTACGGTACGACCAACGCCTTCCTCGAAAAGTTTGGCCTGCGCTCCTTGAAGGACCTGCCCGACCTCGAGCAGTTCGCGCCCGACGAGCAGGCGCGCCAGTTCATTCGTGAGCGCCTCTCGGGACGCTCCATCCAATCCACCCTGGAGGAGACCGAGGAGGACCTCAACGAGGAGCGCGAGCTTATCGACGAGGTGGCAGAGGACGATGACGACCTTATGATCGTGGGTAACGCGACCGACGAGGAGTTCGATGACTGAGGCGGATAAGGTCATACCAGGGGAGGACCATCCCTGGACCATGCGCCTCCAGCGCTTTCTTGCGCGCGCCGGCGTAGCGAGCCGGCGCGGGTCAGAGGACCTCATCACCGCTGGTCGCGTCTCTGTGAACGGCGCCGTTGTGACCGAGCTCGGCACCAAGGTGACCCTTGGCGCCGATGAGGTAGCCGTAGACGGACGCACGGTCGCCATGGGTGAGGGCCCCGTCTACCTCATGCTCCATAAACCCGCGGGCTACCTCACCACCATGGCCGACCCACAGGGGCGTCCCTGCGTGGCAGAGCTTGTGCCGCGCGAGCGTTTCCCCGGGCTCTTTCCCGTGGGGCGACTCGACAAGGACACGACGGGGCTTCTGCTCTTCACGACCGACGGCGACACGGGCAACCGGCTTCTGCACCCCTCCTTCCACGTGCCCAAGCGCTATCTCGCGCTCGTGGACGGTCGCCTTGCAGACGAGGAGCTCGGACCGCTCCGCCAAGGTATCACGCTCGACGACGGCCCCTGCCGCCCCGCGCCCTGCGCCATCGTTGACTGCGCCTGCGCATGCGAGCTCTGGCCCGACGACGCGCAAACAATCGAGGACGGCACGGCCACGCCGGTTTCGATCGAGCTGCGCGAAGGGCGAAAGAACCAGGTGAAGCGCATGTTCGGCGCCATCCATCACCCGGTCATCCGCCTACACCGCGACCGCATGGGACCGCTTACCCTCGGCGAGCTCGCGGCGGGCGCCTGGCGCGAACTTGAAGAAACAGAAATTGCCGCGCTCAAATCCGACATGCAACGCATGGCATCTGAAAACGATCCAACCAGGACCAGAGAGGACGAGATATGATCATCGCAATCGACGGGCCGGCGGGTTCCGGCAAGTCCACCATCGCCCGCGAGGTCGCGCGCAGGTTCTGCTTCGACAAGCTCGACACCGGCGCCATGTACCGCGCCGTCGCGCTTTCCGCGCTCGACCGCGGCGTCGACCTCGACGACGAGCCCGCTGTCGACGACCTTGCCAACACCATCTCGATCCGCTTCCCTCCGCGCGAGGGCTCCACGACGCGCATCGAGGTAGACGATGTTGACGTGAGCGACGCCATCCGCACGCCGCGCATCGACTCGTGCGTCTCCAAGGTCGCCGCCTACCCCGGGGTCCGCACCGCCATGCTCGCTCCCCAGCGCGCCTTTGCCGAGGGCCGCGATGTGGTAGCAGAGGGCCGCGATATCGGCACCGTCGTCTTCCCGGCGGCCGATATCAAGATCTTCCTTACGGCCGACCCCGCCGAGCGCGCCCGCAGGCGCGTGCTCCAGCGCCACGAGGACGACGACCTCACGCTCGATGAACTTGCCGACGAGGTCCAGCGCACGCTCGACGCGATCCGTCGTCGCGATGAGCTCGATAGCTCCCGCGATGTGGCGCCCCTGACGGCCGCCCCGGACGCCGTTGAGATCGATTCCACTGCCCATACCATCGATGAGGTGGTCGCGATGATCGCCGACCTCATCCAGGAGAGGAGGGGCGCGTGAAGCTTTTGCACTACACACGTGACGACTACTACGACAACGCCATGCGCGACTACCCCGTGGCGCTCCGCGTGTTCTACTACGTCGTCATCGCCATCCTCTACGTCTTCTCCAAGATCATGTGGCGCTGGACCGTCGACAACGCCGACGAGCTGCTGCCGCGAGGCGAGCGCGGGTCGGTCATCATCTGCAACCACACCTCCATGGCAGAGGTTATCTCAATCGTCCCGCATACCGTGCGGACCGGGCGCCGGGTCCGTCCGATCATGAAATCGGAGTTCAACAACAACCCCATCGTGCGCTGGTTCTTCGCACGCGTGGGCGGCATCCCCGTCGACCGCGGCACCGCCGACATGAAGGCGCTGCGCCGCGCGCAGCACGCCCTTCAGCGCGGCGAGGACGTGCTCATCTTCCCTGAGGGCACCCGCATCCGCTCAGACGATCAGCCGGTCGTGGTGCACGGCGGATTTGCCCTCATGGCCCAGATGGGCAAGGCCGACATCGCCCCCATGGCGGTATGCGGCTTCCGTGACATCACGCCTGCCGGCAAGCACATCATGCGCCCGGTAAAGACCTGGATGCGCTGCGCCAAGCGCCTTTCTCTTGCCGACGCGCCGGAGGGCCTCAAGCGCTCCGAGCGCCTCCAGTGGTTTGAGGACGAGGCCGTGCGCCGCATGTACGAGGTGCGCGACGAGCTCCGCCAGGAGCACCCCGGGAGGAGGTAGTCCATGCCCCGCATTGAGATCGCCCGCCAGGCCGGCGCCTGCTACGGCGTCGAGCGCGCCCTCAAGATGGCGCGACAGGCCTCGGAGGATGCCGCACAGCCGGTACATACGCTCGGACCCCTCATCCATAACCCGCTCGTCGTCTCAGAGCTTGAGCGTGCCGGGGTGCGTCCGGCGGATACGCCGGAGGAAGCGGGGGAGGGAACCCTCGTCATCCGCGCCCACGGCGTCACGCCCAAGGTGATCTCGCGCGCGCAGGACCTCGGCCTTGCGGTCATAGACGCCACCTGTCCCTACGTAAAGCGCGTCCACCACGCCGCCGAGCGCCTCGCCAAGGCGGGCTACCAGGTGATCGTGGTGGGGGAGAGCGGCCACCCCGAGGTGCAGGGCATCCTCGGCCACGCAGGTGAGGGCGCCCACGTTGTGTCCACGGTCGAAGACCTCGACAACATCGAACTCGCCCGTAAGGTGGGCATCGTCGTCCAGACAACGCAGACGCTCGCGCACCTACGGGCGGTCGTTGCCGAGCTTTTGGGCCACGTGGAGGAGCTCACTGTTGTGAACACCATCTGCGAGGCCACAAGCGAGCGCCAACTTGCCGCAGCGGAGCTCGCGGCGCGCGCGGACGCGATGATCGTCATAGGGGGACGGTCGTCGGGCAACACCCGTCGCCTTGCCGAGATCTGTTCCGAGCGCTGCCAGAACACACATCACATAGAGGATGCGAGCGAGCTTGACGCCTCTTGGTTCGACGGGGCAGAACTCATCGGCGTCACCGCCGGCGCCTCCACCCCGGCTGACCAGATCGAGCGCACGGTCCGCGCCATCTCCCAGGTCGTGGGAGCATGACAGAACCCATCAGGCCCCCGTACGCGGATGGCAGCGTCACCTACGGCGGCACCCAACCCGAAGTCGACCATAGCGAGCCTGTGGGCGGGCGCGTGAACGCCGTGAGGCCGGATTCCCCCGCGTGGGACGCCGGCATCGAGCCCGGCATGATAGTGACGGAGGTCGCCGGCGAGCCCTTGACCGACATGATCGGATGGCTCTGGGGGGCAGATGCCGAGGAGGTCGACCTCACGGTCTTTGACCCCCGCGACGCAACCTATGCCGCCTGCACGCTCGAGCGTCTACCGGGCGAGGACTGGGGCGTCGAGTTTGACGGAGCGGTCTTTGACGGCATGCGCACCTGCGTGAACGGCTGCGTCTTCTGCTTTATGACGATGCTGCCCGAGCACATGCGCACCTCGCTCTACATCCGCGACGACGACTACCGCCTGAGTTTTCTGCAGGGCAACTTCGTCACGCTCACCAACCTCACCGATGAGGACATCGACCGCATCATCACCTGCCAGCTGAGTCCCATGAACGTATCGCTGCACGCCGTCTCGGCCGATGTTCGGCGCCGCCTCATGGGCAAGCACGCTGCGCGCGGACTCGAGGCGCTCGAGCGCCTTGTTGCAGCCGGTATCGAGGTCCACGCCCAGATCGTCCTCTGCCCCGGGCTCAACGATTGCGAGGAGCTTGAGCGCACCCTCCACTACGTTGAGGAGCGGCCCGAGATCACGAGCCTCGGTATCGTCCCTCTTGGCTACACGAAGTTCCAGAAGCGCTTCTCGAGCTCCTATTCAGATGACCCGGCGGCCGCGCGCCGCGTCATCGAGCAGGTACGCCCCTATCAGGAGCGGGCCCGCGAGCGCTTTGGCCGTACAGTATTCCAGCTCTCCGACGAGTTCTACCTCGATGCCGGCGTCACGGTGCCGCCGGGTGCATGGTACGACGGCTACCCCCAGTACTACGACGGCATCGGCATGATCCGGTCCTACCTCGATGACACTGCATCTACCCTGCATGGGGAGGCCGCGCGCATCGAGCGCATCGGACGAGAGCTCTCATCGCGCTCGCTTACGCTCACCGTCGTCTCCGGGGAGGCGGCGCGCGAGACCATCGCCGGCTTCGTGGGGCGCGAGCCGCTTTGCGGACAGGTCGTTGCCATCAAGAATCGCTACTTTGGCGGCAACGTCGACGTGACGGGCCTCATCTGCGGCTGCGACCTCATCGAGCAGCTCGATAACGACCTCTCCGGGGTTATGCTCTTTCTGCCGGACGTCATGTTCAACGCCGACGGTCTCACGCTGGACGGCTATCATCGTGATGACGTGTTGGAGACCCTGGAGAGGCGCGGCGCTATCGCTCGCGTCGCCTCCTCGTTGCCCCTCGACCTTCTAGGCGCCATCGAGGACGCCTTAGGAGTGTGAACGGGGCCATAGGCCCGTTAGGAGTTCTTGCATGAAACCCATCGTCGCCGTTGTCGGCCGACCCAACGTGGGCAAGTCCACGCTGGTCAACCGCATCGCGCAGACCGCTGACGCCATTGTGCACGAGAGCCGCGGCGTCACCCGTGACCGCAGCTACCATGATGCCGACTGGAACGGTCGCAGCTTCACCCTTATCGATACCGGCGGTATCGAGCCTCTCAAGAGCGACGACGTCTTTGCCGCCTCTATCCGCGACCAGGCGCTTGCCGGCGCCGAGGAGGCGGACGCCATCCTCTTTGTCACCGACGGCTCCGTCGGTGTCACCGAGGAGGACGAGACGGTTGCGCGTCTGCTCAAGCGCATCAAGAAGCCGACCTTCCTTCTGGTGAACAAACTCGACAACCCCGACCGCGAGCAGGAGCGCCTCTGGGAGTTTTATTCGCTCGGTGTGGGCGACCCCATCCCCATATCCGCCACCCACGGACACGGAACGGGTGATTTGCTCGACGACCTCATCGCGGTGCTCCCCGAGGAGACCGAGGACGTGGACGAATATCCCGACTCGCTCGGCGTGGCCATCATCGGCCGCCCCAACGCCGGCAAGTCCTCGCTCTTCAACAAGATCATCGGCCGCGAGCGCTCCATCGTCTCTGACGTAGCGGGCACCACGCGTGATGCGATCGACACCATCGTCGAGCGCGACGGCCGCCGCTACCGCCTGGTCGACACCGCTGGCATCCGCAAGAAGAGCACAGTCTACGAGAATATCGAGTACTACTCGATGGTGCGTGGCCTGCGTGCCATCGACCGCGCCGATGTGGCGCTGCTCGTCGTCGACTCATCGGTGGGCGTCACCGAGCAGGACCAGAAGGTCGCCAACCTCGCTATCGAGCGCGGCTGCGCACTCGTGGTCCTGCTTAACAAGTGGGACCTTCTTACCGATGACCGCGCACGCGAGCAGGTCATGGAGACCGTCGACCGTCGTCTCACCATGGCGCCGTGGGCGGAGATCCTACGCATCTCGGCGCTCACCGGCCGCTCCGTCGAGAAGATCTGGAACATGGTCGACGCCGCAGCCGAGCGCCGCGCACAGACACTCACCACGGCCAAGCTCAACCAGTTCCTCACCGACCTGCGTGAGTTCGGCCATACCGTCGTTGACGGCAAGCGCCGCCTGCGCATGCACTACGTGACGCAGACCGGCACCGAGCCGCCCGCCTTCACCTTCTTTGTGAACCATCCGGACCTTGTGAACGACACCTACGCCCGCTACATCGAGAACCGCATGCGCGAGAAGTTCGACCTCAAGGGCACGCCCATCCGCCTGCGCTTCCGCTCCAAGGCCTCGGCCGATAAGGCGGGTGAGTAGCCGTGATGCCCTACATCGCCACCATCGCGGTCATGGCCGCGTCGTACTTCATCTGCGGCATCCCCTTTGGTAAGATCCTCGTCCAGGCGATGAGCCATAAGGATATACAGAAGGAGGGCTCGGGAAACATCGGCACCACCAACGCCCTGCGCGTCGGCGGTCCCAAGGTTGCCGCACTCACGCTCGCCTTCGACCTGCTCAAGGGCATGGTCTGCGTCATGGTCTACCGCGATCTCGTACTTCCCGCGCTCGGTGTGGGGGCCCCTCTTGACGCGGTCTTCACCGCGCTCGTCGCCCTCGCTGCGCTCTATGGGCACATCTTCTCGCCCTACTTGAAGTTCCACGGCGGCAAGGGCATCGCCACGGGCGTGGGAATCCTTTTCGGCTTCTTCTGGCCGCTCGCGGTCGTGCACCTCGCCATCTTCATCGTGCTGGTTGCCATCACCAAGTACGTCTCGGTGGGCTCGATCGTGACCGCTGCCCTCGTGCCGGTGACGGTCTATATCGCCATGCCCGGCATCCCCGTCCCCGCGCTTGCGCTCTGGGCGCTTTTGGGTTGGACGGTCGTATGGGCGCACCGGGCAAACATCGACCGCCTCCGCAAGGGGACGGAGTCCAAGCTCTCCTTTGGCTCAAGCAAGCGTTAGCGAGGTTTTAGCATGAAGATCACGGTAATAGGTGCGGGCTCCTGGGGCACCGCCATCGCAGGCGTGGCTGCCGCCCACGCGGACGAGGTAATGCTCTGGTCGTTTGACGAGGCATCCACCACAGGCATCAACGAGCAGCACGTGAACCCGCTCTACCTCTCTGACTACCGCCTGCCGGACAACGTCTCGGCAAGCGGGAGCTACGAGGAGGCGCTCGCAGGCGCCGACGGCATCATCGTCGTCGTGCCCTCGCCCTTTATCCGCGCGACCGTGCGCGGCGCGGCGCCCTACATTGCCGCGGACACGCCCGTGCTCTGCCTCACCAAGGGTATCGAGGAGCACACCGGCAAGCTCATGAGCGAGGTCGTTGCCGAGGAGATCGGTCACCCCGAGCGCGTCGCCGCGCTCTCCGGCCCCAACCATGCCGAGGAGATCTGCAAGGGCAGTCTCTCCGCCGCCGTCGTGGCCTCGCCCGACGCCGAGGTGGCGGAGTTCTTCAAGGCGCTCCTCATCTCGCCGGCGTTTCGTATCTATACCTCGAGCGATATGATCGGCGTCGAGACCTGCGCCGCCGTGAAGAACGTCATCGCCATCGTATGCGGTATCGCCGCCGGCGTGGGCCTGGGCGACAACACGCTCGCCCTCATCATGACGCGCGGCCTGGCCGAGATCAGCCGTATCGTGTACGCGCGCGGTGGCGACCCCATGACCTGCATGGGCCTTGCCGGCATGGGCGACCTTGTGGCGACCTGCACCTCTCCGCATTCGCGCAACCGCTCCTTTGGCGTCGCCTTCGCACACGGCGAGAGCCTCGAGGACTACCAGGCACGCACGCACATGATCGTCGAGGGCGCAGCCGCCGCGAAGAGCACCTCCGAGCTCGCACGCTCCCTCGGTGTCGACGCGCCCCTCACCTTCGTCCTTGAGCAGGCGCTCTACCATGGGATGAGCATCGCGGAGGCTCTGAACACCCTCACCGACCGATTCCCGACCGAAGAGTTCTACGGCATCACCTCCTCCGAAAGGGACTAGCACATGACCGACCGCATCCAGATCGCCCCGTCGATTCTCTCCGTGAACCTCGGGCACCTCGCGAGCAGCCTCGACAGCATCAAGAACGCCGACTACGTGCACATCGACGTGATGGACGGGCATTTCACGCCCAACCTCACCTTTGGTCCGGAGATGGTCCGCGCCTGCAAGGGCATGACCGACCTGCCGCTCGACGTGCACCTCATGATCACCAACCCCGATGAGACCATCGACTGGTACATCGATGCCGGCGCCGACCTCATCACGGTCCACTACGAGACCGCCTCGCACCTTAACCGGGTGATCGAGCACATCAAGAGCCGCGGCGTGCGCGCCGGCGTGGTCCTCAATCCCTCCACGCCCGTCTGCATGCTCGAGAACATCATCGACGACGTCGATGTGGTCATGCTCATGAGCGTGAACCCCGGCTTTAGCGGCCAGTCCTTTATCGAGGGCACCATCGCCAAGCTCGAGACGCTCACGGCGCTCTGCCGGGCGCACGGCGTGTCGCCTCTGATCGAGGTTGACGGCGGCATCTCGCCCAAGACCATCGAGCGCGTCGTGGCGGCGGGTGCGAACCTGCTCGTTGCCGGCTCGGCGGTCTTTGGGGCGGAGGACCCCGCTTCCATGGTCGACGAACTTCGCCGCATGGGCGAGGGCGTCCTTGCTGGAAATCGCGAATAGCGCCACCATGCCACACGATTCGCAACGGCATATCGTAAACCTCGACATCGCCGCCTCGGCGCCCCTGCGCGCCGAGGCGCTTGCCGCTGAGGGGAACTACGACGCATCCGACTTTGCCGGCGCCAACCCCAATGCGCTTCACTCGCTGGGGCGCCGCGCGGCGGCAGCTCTTGAGAAGGCGCGCGGGGACATCGCCCGCTCGCTCGGTCGGCGCGTTCGACCCCACGAGATCATCTTCACGGGCGGCGGCACCGAGGCGGACGAGCTCGCCCTTGCCGGTATCGCCGAAGCCGCCCGCGAGCGCGACCGCGGGCGCACACGCATCATCACCTCGGCGATCGAGCACGATGCCATCCTCGACAACCTGCCAGCTCTTCGCGCGGCAGGGTTCACCGTCGACGTCATTGCCCCCAACCGCCAGGGCATCATCGAGCCCGCGGCCCTTGCGGAGGCGATGGGGGAGGACGTGGCCCTCACCTCGATCATGCTCGCCAACAACGAGACCGGCGTTGTCCAACCTATAGCAGAGCTCGCCCGCATCGCCCATGCGAGCGGCTCCTACATGCACACTGACGCTATCCAGGCTTACCTGCATATTCCCTTTACGGTAGAGGAGCTTGGCGTAGACGCCCTCTCCATCGCCGCCCACAAGGTCGGCGGTCCCGTCTCCACGGGCGCCCTGTACCTTGCCTCGCGCACGCCCCTGCGACCGCGCATCTTTGGCGGCGGGCAGGAGGCCGGTCGCCGTGCGGGCACCCAGGACGTACGCCAGATCATGGCCTTTGCCGCTGTCGCGCGCGCCCTTGCGCCCACCGTCGCAGAGGAGCGCCAGCGCCTTCACGCCCTCTCCGAGCACCTGTATCGCGAACTCACCGCTTCGCCGCGTCTGAAGCCCTCCATGGGAGACGACCGAGCGGTCGACCGGTTGCCCGGCATCGTGTCGGTCGTGATCGAGGATGCCGACTCCAACGACCTCATCCTCGCGCTCGACGCCGCCGGCTTTGCTGTTGCCGCCGGGTCTGCCTGCTCGAGCGGTAGCACGGCAACGAGCCATGTGCTCCGTGCCATGGGCGTTCCCGAAAGGGAAGCTCAAGGGGCGCTTCGCATCTCGTTTGACGACCGCGTCGATCCTGCCGACCTCGACCGTTTTGCCAAGACGCTGCTCTCGTTTATCTAGCCACCCGACCAGAAAGGCACGCATATGCATGTGGGAGACCTTGAGCGAGCGCTCTTAGCCGCTTTTCCCGCCTCGGATGCCGAGCCGTGGGACCATATCGGACTATCTGTTGGCGACCGCGCCCGTACCGTACGGCGCGTTGCCTGCTCCCTCGACGCTACGCACCAAAACGTCCTGAGAGCGGCGGAGGCCGGGGCAAACGTGCTTGTGGCCCACCATCCGGTCTACATCTCCGCTCCCGATAGTTTCAACCCCACGCCGGGTGAGACCACGCCCCAAGCGGCTGCGGCCGTCTGGGCTGCCATTGAACGCGGCGTGGCGATCATCTCGCTTCACACCAATCTCGATCGTTCCCTTGCCTCACGGCGTACCTTGAGCGAGCTTCTCGGTGGTACGGTCATCGCATCCCTCGAGCACCCTGCCAACCCGGACGCCACCGGCCTCGGCGCGCTCATCGACATCGAACCCTGTGACGTAGAGGGGCTTGTCTCCCACACTGCGGCGGCCTTTGACACCGTCCCGCGCATCTGGGACGGCGGCACGGCTAGGCACCAGCGCATCGCGGTCATGGGCGGCTCGCTCGGAGATTATGGAGAGCTTGCCCTCGAAGCGGGTGCGAGCGCCATCATCTGCGGTGAGGCGGGCTACCATGTATGCCAGGACCTAGCCGCTCGCGGCATGAGCGTCGTGCTGCTTGGCCACGACGCCTCCGAGCTTCCCTTCGCCGACGTTCTCATGAACGCCGTCCTAGAAGCCGGCATCGATCCACATGACGTAATCAAGTTGCCCGAGCGCCGCCAATGGCGCTCATGGGGAGAAGGAGAGAACCTATGACTGACGCACAGATCCTGCTCGAGCTGCAGGAGCTCGATCTTGCCCTCGAGCGCAACAAGAAGACGCTCGCAGACCTGCCCGAGCTGCGCGAGCTCGCCCAAAAGCGCGCCGCCTACCGCAAGCTCATCTCCCAGCGCGACCATATCAAGGGCGTGTGCTGCGACCTCGAGGCCGAGATTGCCGACCTCGAGGACGACCAGGTAAAGACCGAGGACGAGGTGACGCTCGCCCAGGAGGACGCCCAGCGCCTGAAGGACTACCGCGAGGTGCAGAAGCTCGAGATCGAGCTTTCCGATCTTGCCAAGAAACTCGACAAGATCGCCTTCACCTTGACCGATAAGAAGCGAGAGCTCGCAGGCATTACGGAGAAGGCCGAGAAACTCAACGCCTACGTCGACAAGTTTGAAAAGTCGCTTCTGGCAGATGCCCAGAAAACCAAGGCGGTCGCGACCGAGCTCCAAACAAAGATCGACGAGCAGGAGCGCAGGCGCGGCCATCTCGCCGCCTCGCTCGGAGCTGACATGCTCGCCGCATACGAGGAGTCCCGCCGCACCCATAAGGGCATCGCCGTCGAGACCCTCGCAGGCAACGTTCCCTCGGCATGCCGCATGGCGCTCACCGAGGCATCGGTTGAGGACCTTTCCCGCAAGGGCGCCATTGCGACCTGCCCCTACTGCGGGCGCATCCTCATCCAGGATACGGAGGCGTGATATGGGGGAGCGAGACGCCCAAAAGACCGTTCTAGTCTGCGTCACGGGCTGCATTGCCGCCTACAAGTCCTGCGAGATCGTGCGCCTGCTCCAGAAGCAGGGCATCCGCGTCAAGGTCCTCATGACCGAGCATGCCACGCAGTTTGTGGGACCGACCACCTTCCGCGCCCTCACGCACGAGAAGGTCGCTATCGACCTCTTCGACGACCCGACAGACCCCATCCATCACATCTCGCTTGCGCAGGAGCCGGACCTTGTGCTCGTGGCGCCCGCGACGGCCAACGTCATCGCCAAGATGGCGCACGGTATCGCCGACGACCTCATGTCCACCACGCTGCTCGCGACCGAAAAGCCCGTACTTGTGGCCCCCGCCATGAACGCGGGTATGTGGCGCGCTGAGGCAACGCGTGAGAACGTCGAGACGCTCCGTCGCCGCGGCGTGACGATCGTGGGCCCGGGCTCGGGCTACCTCGCCTGCGGCGATGTCGACACCGGGCGCCTTGCCGACCCTGAGGATATCGTCGCCGCCACGCTCGCCGCCCTCGAGCCCGATACCACGCTCGCCAACATGTCGGTCCTCATCACCGCCGGCCCCACCTTCGAGCCCATCGATCCGGTACGCTTTATCGGCAACCGCTCCTCCGGCAAGATGGGCGCAGCCCTTGCTGAGACCGCCCTCAAGCTCGGCGCACGCAACGTCACGCTCGTCCTTGGCCCCAGTTCCGTTGAGGTGCCTGTCGGCGTGCAGGTGCAACGCGTGGAGACGGCCGCCGATATGCTCGAGGCAACCGAGCGCGAAGGTGCGACGGCCGACATCATCGTCTGTGCCGCCGCCGTCGCCGACTACCGCCCCCGCAGCGTCGCCGACCGCAAAATCAAGAAAGCGGACGGCGGTCTAGATGCCATAGAGCTCGTCGAGACGACCGATATCCTCGGCACCATCTCGCACAAGAAAGGGGAGCGCACAGTCATCGGCTTTGCCGCCGAGACCAACGATCTTCTCGACCACGCGCAGGCGAAGCTCTCTTCCAAAGGGTGCGACGTCATCGTCGCCAACGATGTTACGCGCGACGACTCCGGCTTTGGGACTGACACTAATAAAGCCTGGTGGGTCACCGCAAACGGTGCGGAGGAGCTTCCGACCCTCAGCAAGGCAGAGCTTGCTCGCGAGATCTGGCGACGCGCCGCTCAAATTCATGGTTGCTCGCAAGATTAACCAAATTACCCCTTGCGTTTGGGCCATGAGTTGAGTAAAGTATCTCTTGCTGCTTGAGAGAGCAGTTGTTTCGGGACGTGGCGCAGCTTGGTAGCGCACTTGACTGGGGGTCAAGGGGTCGCTGGTTCGAATCCAGTCGTCCCGACCAGAAACTTCAGGGCATCGGCAAAACCGATGCCCTTTTCGTATCTACATGGCATGAGACTGATTCCCTTGGGTATCATGCCTTTTAGTTGTTCGTAAACGGTGGGGGAGTCCCGTGGGCCTGAGAAGACGCATAAAGAAGGAGCTAATCGGCACCTCGGAGTATCCGTCTAACCAGATTTTCACCATCTCCAACTTCATCACATTTCTGCGGCTCGTTCTCACGGTCGTATTCCTGTACCTCTTCGTGACGGACTTCAACCGCTACGTCGCCTTGGTGATCTACGCGGTCGCGGCATCCACCGACTGGCTGGACGGCCAGATTGCGCGCATGACGCACACCGTCAGCTGGCTCGGCAAAATGCTCGACCCGGTCGTCGACCGAGCGCTCCTCTTCACCGGCGTGCTCGGCCTTGTCTGGCGCGCCGAGCTCCCCGTGTGGATCTGCGTCGCCATCATCACTCGCGACGCCTACCTTGCCTGCGGCAACGCCGTCGTCCGCCGCTACCACAAGCGTCCCATCGACGTCGTCTATACCGGCAAGGCGGCAACGGCGCTCCTTATGACCGGCTTCTCGTTCATGCTGCTCGGCCTCCCCGTTATCCAGGGGCCTGCGCTCTTCCCCTCGCTGGGCGCCATCCTCCCCGGACTCGACGGCACCGCCCAGCCCTTCGGCATCTACCTTGTATATCTCGGCGTGGTCTTCTCCCTCGTCACTGCCGTGGTCTACACGGCAAAGGGCTACCGCGCCATCCGTCAGGCCCAGCTTCATCCGGAGGACGAGGAGGAGGACTTCCTCAACCCCGACATCGTCGAATCATAACGTTCGCTTCTTGATTCATCGTGTAGCTTAAACCTATCCCGGGCAGGGTGGGGTAGAATGAATTGAACCACGATTGCGCACGGCGCAGACGATAGGAGTAACCATGTCATTCACACCGGATGTCCAGGGCGGCGCAAACAACAACGTCGACCAGACCCGCGTTTTCCGTATGCCCACCGACGATGCCACGGCGCCGGACCTCATGAAGAGCGTATCGCTCTCTCATCCCGTGCTCACCATCATCAAGGGGCCGCAGACCGGCAACACCTTTGAGCTCGACGAGGGCGAGACCACCATCGGTCGCGACCCGGCGAATTCCATCTTCCTGAACGATATGACCGTCTCGCGCGCCCATGCCAAGATCGTCCCCGGTCCCGCCGGTATGGTTATCGAGGACCTCGGCTCGCTCAACGGCACATGGGTCGACGGCGCCATCGTCAATTCGGCGCCTTTGCATGACGGTTCGTCTGTCCAGATCGGCACCTTCACGCTGATCTTCCACGAGACCAAGCCGGAGCGCATCGAAACGGGTGATTAATTTGGCCGAGCGCAGCTACCTGAGCATCGGCCAGGTCGTCAACTATCTGCGAAGCTCCTATCCCGACCTCTCCAACTCCAAGATCCGCTTTCTTGAGGACGAGGGGCTCATCACGCCGCATCGCACGCCTAAAGGCTACCGTCAGTACTCCAAGGAGGACGTGGACCGGCTCGAGGTTATCCTGCACCTGCAGAAGACGCGCTACATGCCGCTGAACGTTATCAAGCAGCGCCTCGACAACGCCTCGGACCTCTCCACACTGGCCTATGAGGTGGGCCTCCTGTCCGACGTGCCGCTCAAGACGGAGCCCAAGGAGACGCAGCAGAAGCTCCATCCCATAGAGGACGTTCCCGACCTTTTGGGAGTCAAGATTTCGTTTCTGCGCCAGCTCGCCGAGAACGACCTCATCAAAATCGTTCGGAGTCCCAAGAACCGCGAGCTCATCGACGGCCGCGACTTTGACATCATCCGCTACGCGTCTGAGCTCTCGCGCTTTCACATCGAGCCGAGGAACCTCCGCCAGTACGTCGTCGCCGCCAACCGTGAGTCCACCATGTTCGAGCAGGTGCTCACCGGTATGCTCGGCATGGACACCTCCGAGGGCGATCGCAACGCAAAGATCGAGCGCGCCTTCAAGAAGCTCCACGACCTCACCGACGGCGTGCGCACGTCGCTCCTTAAGAACCGGGTCTTCGAGTCGCTGAACGCCATCGTCGAGGATGCGGATATCGACGCCATTGACGAGCAGATCGAACAGACCGAGGCCAAGCGCGCACGCGAGGTGGCCGAGACCTCCGCAGAAGAAGCCTCGCCCGCTACGGCACGCTCCGCTGAGGCGCTAGGGGAGAACACCGCCTCCGCTGACAGCGTACGGGCTCGTGAGCCCGAGGTTCTGCCTCTGCCGCTGCCCGGCCTTGAGACTACGTCCGTAAGAACCGAGAAGAAGGCCTCCCGTCGCAAACCCAGGCCTTAGACAAACGAGGGGGAATCCATGACCGACCTTGATTTTGATGCCTACATCCCGTCCATTCCCGATTACCCGGAGCCCGGTGTCATCTTTAGGGATATCACACCGCTTTTTGCCAATGCCGATGTGCTTAAGGCCGCCATTGACACGATAGCCGGTCATTTCCAGGGTCAGGGCATCACCAAGGTAGTCGGTCCCGAGGCGCGCGGGTTCCTCGTGGGCGCCCCCGTGGCCATCGCGCTCGGCGCCGGCTTCATTCCCGCACGCAAGCCCGGCAAGCTCCCGCGCAAGACGATCTCCGAGACCTATGAGCTCGAATACGGCACCGATACGATCGAGATCCATGCCGATGCCCTCGAGCCCGGCGACAAGGTGCTGCTCGTGGACGACCTCATCGCCACCGGTGGCACCATCTGCGCCGCCGCTAAGCTCGTCGAGAAGACCGGCGCCTCCGTTGCCGGCTTTGGCTGCATCCTCGAGCTCGAGTTCCTGAACCCGCGCGAGACACTCGCCAAGCTCGGCGACTTTGATGTGTTCTCGCTTGTGAAGTCTCGTTAGAGAACGTAAGAAAAGCTGCGCGAAACCCTCATCGTTTTGAAGGTTTTTCACAATAGAGGCAGACCCTATGACAATCATGGGGGCTGCCTCTATACTTGTTAAGGCCCTGTAACACTATCATCGTACCTTCGGGGGTTTTCTTCATGACCTTCCAACCACGTACCCGTCGTGCCGTGCGTTGTCTTTCTGCCCTTACCCTTGCCGGCGTTCTCGGTCTTTCCGGCGCCGCTCCCTATATCACGCTCCAGCCGGTGAGCGCTTACGCCGACCCTCAGTCCGAGCTCGACGCCGCAAAGGCCAAGCTTGCCGAGATCGGTGCCGAGTACCAGGCGCTCCAGACCGAGCTTCAGCAGGCGGGCGCCCAGCTCGAGGAGACGGCGTCCCAGATCGCCGATACGCAGACCGAGCTTGAGTCTGCACAGGCGCTTCTCTCTGAGAACGTGTCCTCCGACTACAAGAAGGGGAGCGTCAGCCTTATTGACATCCTCCTTAGCTCGCAGGACTTCACCGACCTCATCTCGCGCGTCTTCTACGTGAGCAAGGTCAACGACGCTCAGACCAACGCCATCGAGTCCGTCAAGGAGCTCCAGGTCCAGCTTCAGCAGCAGCAGACCGAGCAGCAGCAGGCGCTCTCCGACACCCAGGCAAAGGTAGATGCCCAGGCCGAGAACCAGGCCCGCGCCGCAGCGGTGGTCGACTCACTTTCCGCTGAGGTCCAGGCCCAGATTGAGGCCGAGGCCCAGGAGGACGAGAACCTCGCTGCCGGCATGCAGTCCGCCCAGGATGCCTCCAACGGTGCCTCCCAGGTTCCCGTCACCGGTAACCAGAGCACTTCCAACAACGGCGGCTTCACTTCTGGCAACAACAACCAGGAAAGTGGCAACCAGAGCTCCAACAACAACCAGAGCACTAACAACCAGGGTGGCAATCAGAACCAGAACCAGCCCTCTGGCGGTGGTCAGAACACCACACCCGCCCCTGCGCCCGAACCGGAGCCTGAGCCCGAGACCCCCTCTACGGGCGGTGGCACCGCCACGGTCTCGACGCCTGTTGGTTACGCACTCCAGATGGCCGGCCAGCCCTATGTCAGCGGTGGCGAGAGCCTTGCCGAGGGCGGCTTTGACTGCTCTGGCCTTGTCTACTACGCCTATCAGAAGATCGGCATCATGCTGCCGCGCACCTCAGGTGGTCAGTACACCTATTTCCGCAACAACGCCGGTCGTTTCACTACCAGCGTGAGCCAGCTCCAGTACGGTGACGTTGTCTTCTTCCCCGGCCACGTTGCGTTCTACGTAGGCAACGGCCAGGTGTTTGGTGCTACGCGCCCCGGTCAGGTAGCCGGCTACGGCAACATCGGCTGGTACGGCACCTTCCTGGGCGGCGGACAGCTCTAAACCTTTAATCTCAAATTACTTGCAGCGCCTTCCGGAGTACCAGGGCTCCGGAAGGCGCTTTTTCATACAGGTAATAGATTACGATGACGGCTAGCGTGTTGATGCCTCGTCATATCCAAGAAAATCGAGGTAACCCACGAGGTGGGCCTTGGCGGCGAAGGCGAGGACGGCGCTTCGAACGAGCAGGGACTCCCGTGTGACGCGCGATGCGGTATCAGTCCACTCATCATCGCCCCCGATGGAGAAGAAGTGCCTGAGGGCGCGCTCGAGCTCGGTTGCCACGTAGTCATAGGCGACATCGGTCATATAGGTCATCTTCTGGATACGGAAGAGATCCGAGATAGCAGAGATAGACAGAACCTGCTTAAACACGCAGATGACGAGAAGCCGAGCAATCTGTTCGCGTCCGTAAAGCTTCTTTTGAGGGGCGCTCAAGAGATGCGCCTTCACATAATTGTTCACCATGGACGGAGTGAGCCACGGGCCCTCGGAACATTCGTTCAGAGGCTCGAAAACATTCTCCACAAGCGCGATAACCTGCTCGCGGTAGAGCTCAACCGTTGGGAGCTCGTTGTAGCGGGGGAAGTGGAAAGAGAGAATTCGCTGAGCCATAGGGGAGCGCACAAAGTCATCCGGTAAGACGGTAGGCGCAATATCCTCCTGAGAGATGCTACTGGAGGCATCGGACATGGGAATGACCCGAGGATGCTGCATATCAGACGCTCCCAACACTCGAAATCTTTTGCTCTATTAGGATACTAGCACACCTAGTATGAAAAACTAGCTATACTGTAGCTAACGAACATGACACGCGCTGTTGGGGCGATACGAAAGGATTGGCATGAGCTGGGCGATCATCGCAGATTCGAGCTGCAATCTTAGGGACTACACACCTCAGGCTCCGGATACGCTCTATGCATACGCGCCACTCAAGATCAACGTCGGCGGCACCGAGTTTGCCGACGACGCCGATCTCGACGTAGCCGAGCTGAACCGTCTCGTAGCCGAGGAGAAGAGCGCCAGCTCGAGCGCTTGCCCCAGCGCAGGGGAGTGGGCAGAGCTGTTCCGGAGTGCGGAAAACGTCATCGCCATCACCATCTCTGCCAACCTTTCGGGCAGCTATGAGGCAGCCTCCATGGCGCGCGACCTTGTGCAGGAGGAGAGCGGTCATCGCATCCATCTCGTAAACTCGCGCGCTGCCGGCGGCAAGCTCGAGATGCTCGTCATACTATTAGATAGGTACCTAACTGTCCATCCTGAGGCTACGTTTACGGAGGCCTGCGCCTATATCGACGGCATCGAGCAGTGCTCCACCGTCCTGTTCTCACTCAGCAGCTATGAGAACCTCACGAAATCTGGCCGTATGCCCAAGATGGCCGGCATTCTTGCAAATAAGCTGAGCATCCGCGTGCTCGGCACGGCATCGGAAGAGGGCACCATCAAGATCGTCGCACCCACGCGTGGACAGAAGAAGATGGTGGCCAAGGTCGTCCAGACCATGGAGGCCGACGGCTACAAGGGCGGTCTTGTATGCATGGACCATGTCGACAATGAGGCAGGCTGCCAGGAGATTGCCGCTGCCATCACCGCCAAATGGCCCGAGGCCGAAATCATGATCATGTCCTGCGGTGGTCTCTGCTCGTACTACGCCGAGGCGAAAGGTATCATCATCGGATACGACTGGAAGTAACGTCGCGCGCGAAACGTTATCGATCCACGAGAAAGGGAGGGTTCTGGCCCTCCTTTTCCTTCTACAACTCAACTTTACATAAGATATATTATCGTGACTACAAAGCGGAATTGACTGGCCTCTGGCTAAGAAGACATCTTGAATCGGAAACTCCACGCTCATTTGCTGAAAAATCACGCTCTCAGACCAGAAATCACGCTCTCAGACCCATACTCCAACTACAGGGACCGACTCGTTAGCCTCGTACACACAATTCCGCGCGCGCACGAATCTTCTAACGTCACCAACCATGTCTAGCACGACACCGGACGGTCCGGGACTTCAATGTCGGCCGCTACAAACGATATGAAGCAATCGTTTGGCAATCGTTCGTGAATGTCCATCACGGACCATCATGGCGCCTGGATGGCTGGCTGCGACATTACTAGTACTCGACGCAAGTTTTATTTCCCTCATAACAATACTTGAGCCAAACTCTCTCGGACGCTTGCTACCTCACTCTTCGCTTGCGCTATTAGTTAGCTACCTAACTGTTATCCTCGAAGATAATGATAAGCCGATGTTGCGGCAATCGCTCCGTCTGCGGCAGCGGTGATTACCTGACGGAGACGCTTGGACCGAACGTCACCGGCCGCAAACAGCCCCGGCGTCTTCGTTGCCATCCCCTCATCGGTAACGACTCCCCCATCGTCGGCAATCTCGACAAGGTCGGAGAACAGCTCTACAACGGGCTTTGTACCGGCGAACACGAAGATGCCGATGCTTCCCTCTTCAAATTCCTCAGTGTATTCCTCACCCGTCTCGTTGTTGCGAAACGTCACGTGGGAAATAAAGGTGCCACCGGACACCGCGATGATTGAGCGGGAATAGGCAACACTGACATTCGGCTGCTCGAGCAGCTTATCAACGACGCCCTGCGGCGCGCGGAACTGATCGCGCCTGACAACCATTACGACCTCGGAGGCGATTTGCGAGAGGAACAAGGCCTCCTCGCAGGCGGCATTGCCGCCCCCGATCACAAACACCTTCTTGCCGCGATAGAACATGCCGTCGCAGGTTGCGCAGTACGAGATGCCTCTGCCACGGAACGTGTCCTCACCGACAAAGCCAGCGGTGCGAGGGACAGCACCCGTAGCCAAGATGAGTGTCGGGGACTCATAGCTCTCTGAGCCGGACGTAAGCCGATATGCTCGAGAAGGCATGCGTTTGACAGAATCAATCATCGCGCACACGGTTTCGGCTCCCGCAGCCTCGGCGTGCTCACGGAACTTGTCACCGAGCTCGGCACCAGAGATGGAAGTGAATCCGGGATAGTTCTCGATCACATCGGTCGTGGTGATTTGGCCTCCGGGCATGCCCTGCTCAAAAACCGCAGCCGTAAGTCCCGAGCGAGCCGCATATATCGCTGCGGAATAGCCCGCAGGGCCGCCGCCGAGAATCGCAACATCGAAGGTACACTCGCTCATAATCAACCGCCTTAACCTCAGAAGATAATCGAACCGTTGTCACCAGACATGATAGCAATGTACCCAAATAACGAAACGGGCCGACCGCACATGGCGATCGGCCCGTTATTCATTTCCTGGTTGCTCAGAGGGCGCAGAGCGTATTAGAGAAGCAGGAAGTAGAGCAGGAACGCCGCAGCGGCGACCCACATGAGCGGACGGATCTGCTTCACCTTGCCGGTAACAATGGCAACGATGACGTAGGTGATGAAGCCGAGACCGATACCGTTGGAGATCGAGTAGGTGAACGGGATGCCCGCGATGATCATGAACGTCGGGAAGCCCTCGAGGATGTCGGACCAGTCGATGTCAACGACGTCGCTCATCATGAGGAAGCCGACGAAGACCAGCGCGCCGCAGGTGGCAGCGGAGGGAATGCAGCTGATGACGGGCGAAAGGAACGCAGCGAGCAGGAAGAAGATGCCCGTGACGATAGAAGTGAGGCCCGAGCGACCGCCGTCAGCGGCACCCGAGGAGGACTCAACGAAAGTGGTGATGGACGAAGCGCCGAAGAAGCCACCCACTGCAGCAGCGACGGAGTCGACGATGAGGATCGGACGGATGTCCTCAACCTTACCGTCGTCAGTCAGGAACTCGCCCTGCTTAGCAACGGCCATAGCGGTGCCCATGGTGTCGAAGAAGTCGCTCATCATGAGCGAGAAGGCGAAGAGCAGAAGCGTGGGCGTGGTGATAGCCTCGATAAGGCCCATGGCACCGGAAGCGCTCGCCTGCATGGGGGCGCCGAAGGTGCTGAAGTCAAGCGGAGCGACAACAGCGGTCGGAATCGGCGTGACGCCCAGCGGGATACCGATGATGGCGGCGACGATGATGCCCCAGAGAAGCGCGCCCTTGACGTTCATCGAATACAGCACGACCGAAAGGACGATGGAGACGACACCGACGATGAAGGCGCCGGACTGCACGTCACCAAGAGCGACCATGGTGGACTCGTTCGCAACGATGATGCCGGCGTCCTTGAGGCCGATCATGGCGATGAACAGACCGAGGCCGATGGAGATGCCATGACGGAGCGAAACCGGAATGGCGTCCATGATGGCCTCACGCAGGCCGCAGAGAACGAGCACGAGAATCGCGATGCCCTCGATCATGATGACGGCCATGGCGGTCTGCCAGCCGTAGCCCATCGAGCCGCAAAGGGTGTAGGCAACAATCGAGTTGATGCCCATGCCCGAGGCGCAGGCCAGTGGACGGTTGGAGAACACGCCCATGGCGATGGTCATGATGGCGGCACCGATGCAGGTGGCCGTGACGGCAGCGGTCGTGGGAATGCCCGCCGCGGAAAGAATGCTCGGGTTCACCACGATGATGTACGCCATGGCCAAAAACGTGGTAAGACCGGCGCGCACCTCCGTAGCAGAGTTCGAGCCGCGCTCGGATAGCTTGAAGAACGTATCCATCTACTCCCCTTTTCCTTCGATGTGTTCTTCCCTTATATGCTCGGATGCCCTACTGGGCACCGCTGGAGCCAAATCCCCCCGTACCGCGATCGGTCTCGTCGAGTTCGTCGACCTCTACGAGGTTGACGACGGGGACCTCCTGGATCACGAGCTGGGCGATGCGCTCGCCGCGCTCGATCTCTATCGGATTCTCGGAATCAAGGTTGACGACGATGATCTTAAGCTCGCCGCGATAATGGGCGTCGATGAGGCCAGGCGTGTTAGCGATAGACAGGCCCCTCTTGAGAGCCATACCGCTTCGCGGCTGCACGAAGCCGGCGTACCCGTCGGGGATAGCGATGGCAAGCCCCGTAGGAACCAGTCGACGACCCAGGGGCTCGATCACGCACGACTCGTTGGCACGAAGATCGAGACCGGCATCCCCGGTATAGGCATACGAGGGTACCTCGACGCTCGGGTCCAAGCGCTTGATAGCAACATCGATCGTAGGCACGAAATCACCTCAGCTTAGCGAGCTCGTCAACGAACTCATCGATATCCTTGAAGTCGCGATACACCGAGGCGAAGCGAATGTAGGCCACCTTATCGAGCGCCTCAAGCCGCTTCAGAACCATGTCACCGATATCGTGTGAGGTGATGGATTTGAACGGCTTGGTGCGAAGCTCCTGCTCGATCCCATCGATCAGGTTGTTCAGCGTGGCAAGATCGATATCGCGCTTAGACGTGGCGCGCATGAGACCGACCAGCAGCTTATTCCTATCGAAGGGCTGCGTCGTGCCATCGCTCTTTATTACCTCAATGGGGTCCTCGCACCGCTCGAATGTGGTGAAACGGTACCCGCAGGAGCGGCACTCGCGCCTGCGCTTGATGGCGTTGGAGGTCTCCTGCATACGGGAATCGATAACTCGTGTATCGTCTGCTCCGCATTTTGGACAGCGCATCAGGTCTCCTCGCTCGGTGAAAACCTGATAAGCATACCACGAGTTGTGGTGCTGACCAGATTTTTTCGCATACGTTGTGAGATTGAAACCGACTCCAAGGACAGACGGGAGGTTCAAGGCCCACCCGTCCGGTGCACAGCAGCTTGTTATGACTGAGAGGGTACGAGGATGGTGTCCCCCGCGATGAGCACCACCGAATCAAAGGAGTTGCGCGACTCGATGATATCTGCCGTCTCCTGCGTGCTAAGGCCATCAATAGGATGAGACTCGGCAAGCGACCAGAGGGAATCGCCCTCGCGAACAGACGTCTCGGTCCAAGAGACCTCAGATGCGGCTTGCGAAACAAGGTCCGCCCTGCTGGAGAAGGCAGACACACCGGCGACAAAAACGATCAAGAACATGACGGCAACGCCGGCGACAGCACAGACGCGTGCGAGACGCGACGTGCGGGTTTCCGGACGATGGGCCACCTGACGCTCAGGTCGAGCGTGCCCCAGCGATCCCTCGACAACAACAAAGCGAGTCTTAACATCCGCGCGACAAGCGGGCGCCCCAGAGGCGAGCGCGAGGTTACCGTAGACCATCATGTTGGAGTTCATCATCTCTGTTCCCTTCTCCGTAGATTCGACAACATGGTTATATCGAATCGTGCGGACAAAAGACTGGCGCAAGAACGAGTGTTCGTGTATTATTATCGGCGAACAGCTGTTCCTGTCAAGAGAAATTCGAACAGCAGTTTGTATTTTTGAGAGGACGGTCCCTATGGCAAGGAAGATTACGAAGCGTCAGCAGCAGATTTACGACTTCATTCGAACCTACCAGCAGGAGAAGGGCTATCCGCCCAGCGTTCGCGAGATGGCTGCGGCGGTGGGGCTCTCTTCGCCCTCGACTGTGCACGCGCATCTCTCTGCCCTTGAGGCCCATGGCCTTATCAAGCGCGATGCAACGAAGCCGCGCGCACTCGAGCTCTTCAATGAGGACGGTTCGTCCGTGAAGCTCGCCGAGGTAAAAGAGTCTCCCAACAGAAACACCGTCGAGCTTCCGCTTGTCGGGCGCGTTGCTGCAGGCATGCCCATCCTTGCCGAGCAGAACGTTGAGGACACCTTCACCCTCCCCACGGAGATCACGACCGATTCGTGCTCCTTTATCCTTGAGGTCCACGGTGACTCCATGATCAACGCCGGTATCTTCAACGGCGACTATCTGGTGGTCCGCGAGCAGAAGAGCGCGATGAACGGCGAGATCGTTGTCGCGATGATCGATGGCGAGGCAACGGTAAAGACCTTCTACAAGGAGCGCGGTCGCGTCCGACTGCAGCCGGAAAATGACACGATGGAGCCCATCTACGCTGAGAATCCGACTATCCTCGGTAAGGTTGTCGCCCTGATGAGGCGCTTCTAAGCATGCCGGAGAAGCTCCGAGCCGTCCGAGAGCGCATCACTCCGTTCGATACGCTTCGCGGGTTCACCATCATCTCGATGGTGGCCTTTCATGCCTGCTATGACCTTGCCTATATCGAGGGCGTTCCCTTGCCATGGTTCACGGGGACGCCCTTTCAGGCATTCTGGCGATGCTCTATCAGCTGGACCTTTCTGTTTATCGCAGGTTGGATGGCATCGTTCTCGCGCAACAACCTCAAACGCGGAGGCACTTACGCCGCCGCTGCAGCAATTGTCTTTATCGCCACCACCCTGGTGAGCGTAGACACGCCTGTGAGCTTTGGAATCCTGTTCTGCATGGCAGCATGTACGTTGTTGGTCGCACTAAGCATGCCGGTGCTCCGGAATGTGCCGGCGCCAGCTGGACTCGTCGGCTCACTGCTGCTCTTCGCTCTTACCTACCCCATCCCGTTCGGTCGCTACGATATAGCGGGGCTCGCCTGGCTGGGCTTTCCCGGGCCCGCCTTTGCCTCGGGGGATTACTATCCCCTTCTCCCCTACCTCTTCATGTATCTCGCCGGCTTCTTCGCATCGGTGATAGTCGATGGCATCACCAAAGGGGACTATCCGGCATGGACAAAGCGCGACTGGTGCCCGCCCCTTACCGCTGTCGGTCACGCCAGCCTCGCCATTTACCTTTTGCACCAACCGTTGCTGTTAGTGCTTATCGAATTGCTGTAACAACGGCGTGGCAAAGTAATAGCGGCTATTTAGCTTCGGGTCCAAAGGGCGCGAGGATGCCGCCGAGGCGCGGCCCGACCTTGGCAACCACATGGACGCCGTTCTCGTCGAATTCCTCGACAAGAACCTGCCCCTGTTCATGAATCGCCTTGAGCAGAGCGCCCTCGCGGTATGGTAGGACCACATCCACGATCGCATCGAGCCGAGCGGCTTCAGCAGATAGGCGGTCGATGAGATCTTCCAGCCCCTCACCGGTATAGGCGGAGCAGAGCACCGCTTCCGGGAAGCGAAGTGGGAGCGCCCGCCTGTCCTCGTCACCCAGCAAATCGCATTTGTTGAACACGACAACAGCCGGCGTATCGCCCGCACCGATCTCCTCGAGAACCCGGTCCACCGCCTCCAGATGGCGCTCGAAGTCATCGTCGGAGGCATCCACCACCTTCAAGATAAGGTCGGCATCGCGTGCCTCTGCAAGCGTCGATTTAAATGCCTCAACCAGTCCATGCGGGAGCTTCTGGATAAACCCGACGGTATCGGTGATAGTGAGCTCTCGTCCACCGGGAAGCCGATAGGCCCTCGTTGTGGGGTCAAGCGTGGCAAACAGCTTGTCCTGCGCAAGAACGGCAGAACCGGTGAGCTTGTTGAGCAGCGAGGACTTCCCGGCATTGGTGTAGCCGGCAAGCGCTACACGAAACGAGTTTGAGGCGACACGGCTCTTGGCCTGCACGTCACGCCTGCGCTCGAGCTCCTTAAGCTCACGGCGAAGCGATGCGATGCGGTTGCGAATCAGGCGACGGTCGACCTCGAGCTGACTTTCGCCCTGACCGAAACGACTGCCGATGCCACCTCTGGTCTGCTCCTTCGCAAGATGGCTCCACATGCCGCGCAGACGTGGCAGCAGATACTGCAGCTGCGCAAGTTGTACCTGAAGGCGTCCCTCGCGCGTTGTCGCATGAAGGCCGAAGATGTCGAGAATGAGCGCGGTGCGGTCGATAATCTTAACCGGTTCACCGACGGCGCGCTCGAGGTTTGTCTGCTGCGAGGGCGTGAGGTCGTCGTCGAAGATCACCACGTCCGCATCGATGCGACGGACAAGGCCGCAGAGCTCATCGACTTTTCCGGATCCGATATACGTTCGAGGATTTGGGCGGTCGAGGCGCTGCGATATGCGCGCAATCGTCTCGGCCCCTGCTGTGTCGGCCAATCGCTCGAGCTCGTCAAGCGACCTCTCGACAGGCCATCCGCCAGGTCTGCCCTCAACGCCCACCAGGACCGCTCGTTCGGGCACCGGCGCAGTGGAAACAAGAGGAAAGCGTGCCATATTACAGACCCTCCCTCTCCCGAATGAGCTCAATAGCGCCATCGACCCCGCTCTCGTCCATATCGATCCAAAAGATTCGGCTGTCACGCTTGAACCAGCTGAGCTGACGCTTGGCATAACGACGAGAACGCATCTTGATAAGGTCAACTGCCTCAGATAAGGACAACGTCCCCTCAAGGTAATCGATGATCTCTTTGTAACCGATGGCCTGCCGCGAGGTGAGGGCAAAAGACAGACCTTGCTCCACCAGCCCCTTGACCTCATCGATCAGGCCCATCTCCATCATGAGGTCGACGCGCTTATTGATACGCTCGTAGAGCACCGCACGGTCGCAAGTGAGACCGTACTGGGAGGAGCAGTAGTGCGCGCGGTTCTCAGAAAAACCCGCACGCTGCTCCGCATAGGACACGCCCTCGTCGCTCATCTCGAGTGCACGGACCACACGGCGCGTGTTGTGGGGATGGATGGCCTCGGCGCTCGCGGGGTCGCGCTCGGAAAGCAGGGCATGAAGCGCGTCGGCGCCGATGCGCTCAAGAAGCTCCTCGTACCGAGAGCGAGAGGTGCTCTCAAGCTCGCCGGAGGGAAAGTCAAACTCATCGATCACGGCGCGCACGTAGAGGCCCGTACCGCCACACAGAACAGCAGGATGACCGGAGGCATTGATCTTGTCGATGGCCGCGCGCGCATCACGCTGGAACAACGCAGCGGAATAGGCTGTGCCGGGGTCGGCCACGTCTACCATCAAAAGCGGCGCGTGGCACTCATCAGGGCTCATTTTGGCTGTGCCGATATCCATGCCGCGGTACACCTGCATCGAATCGGCAGAGATGACCGAGGTACCTATCGCCGCAGCAAGACCGTCTGCCACCGCGCTCTTACCGACGGCAGTGGGACCCACAACGGCGACGACGTCGATCATCGCGGATCGCCGACAACGGTGCCGGAAAGATACCAGGTGCGCGCCACGTCGATATCGACGTCGACGATCTTACCGATCAGCGACGCGGGGTCGAGCCCCTCGGGCACCGGCGCATGAACGGTCTGGTTCATCGGGCTCTTGCCCTGGAGGCGATGAGAGTCCTTCTTGGACACGCCCTCAACAAGGACCGGCACACGGGTCCCCAGCTCATGCTGGTTGTACTCGTACGCCGTGCCCTCGATGACCTTGACCAGACGGTCGAAGCGCTCCTGAATGACCTCGCGAGGCGTGTCATCGGGAATCTCCGCCGCGGGCGTGCCGGCACGACGCGAGTAAATGAACGTAAACGCCTGCGAGAAGCGCGCCTCCTCGGCGAGGCTCAGCGTCTGGGCGAAGTCCTCCTCCGTCTCACCAGGGAAGCCGACGATGATGTCAGTCGTGAGGGCGATATGGGGGATGCGCTCGCGCACACGCTTAACGAGGTCGAGATAATACTCGCGCGTGTACCGGCGATTCATGAGCTTCAAGATGCGCGAGGAGCCCGACTGGACCGCCAGATGGAGGTGCGGCATGACCTGGGGCACCTCGGCAAGCGCGTCGATGGTCTCGGGCAGGAGGTCCTTGGGATGCGAGGAGGTGAACCGGATGCGCTCAATGCCCGTCTCCCCCACCGCGCGGAGAAGCTCCGCGAAGCGCGGGTTCCCGTACCGGTCGCGACCGTAGGAGTTGACGTTCTGACCCAAGAGGGTGACCTCGCGCACACCGGTGCGGGAAAGACCCTCGACCTCGTCGACAATCTCCTCAAAAAGACGGCTCCGCTCGCGCCCGCGGACGTACGGCACGATGCAGTAGCTGCAAAAGTTGTTGCAGCCCGTCATGATGGGCACCCAAGCGTGGTACCCCGTCGCACGGTGCCAGGGAAGCGAGGTAGCCACATCGTCTGGGTTCTCGCTGGTAAGCACGTGCCTGCCGCCCTCGGCAAACGTGGCGTTGAGAAGCTCAGCAAGATGGGTGATGGCGGACGTGCCAAAGACCACATCTACGTTATCGAGCGTATCGAGCAGGCGCTCGCCATCACGCTGGGCGATGCAGCCGCCGATAGCGATGACGCGCCTTCCCGAAGGTGCGTCCGGCAGGCTCTTCATGGACGAGCACTGGCCGTACAGGCGCTGATCTGCCGCCTCGCGCACGCAGCACGTCATGAAGATGACGATATCGGCCTCCTCCGGCGACGACGCCTCAAGGCATCCGCAGGAGTCGAGAAGGCCGCTCACGCGCTCGGCGTCATGCAGGTTCATCTGGCAGCCGAAGGTGCGGATGAAGTACGTCTTCTGGACGAGAGACGGGTAGGAAAGGGACATATCGGCCATATCACGCCACCGTTTGCGAGTCTTGGGTCTCGATGATATCGGACCCCTGAAGAGAGATCTGGTGCACGTAGACAGATAGGCGAATCGCCGTGCGCGACTCACCGTTGATAAGGATGTCGGAGAACACGGGGGCGCAGGAAATGTCAAACCCGGTGGGAATCAGAAAGCCGCGGGCAATTGCCATGGCCTTGATCGCCTGGTTGACCGCGCCGGCGCCGACGCACTGGAGGTTAACCGGGACGCCGTCCTTAACCATGCCGGCGATGGCGCCCGCAACCGAGGCGGGCGAAGACTTGCTCGATACTTTCAGGTAATCCATCTACCTTGCTCCTGCGGATATAGTACGAATGGTGTTGCGGTTTATTGAGAGTAACCCAAGCCCGCATCTCGGGCAAGAAGGTTCACTCCTCCTTGCTGATGTCGAAGGTGACCGTGATGCGGTCGCGGGTCACGCGAACGGTTGGCTCATGCGCGAGCGTTAAGAAATAACGCTCCGACAGATACGAGAAATCGCGCTCGAGCTGACGGGAGAACGCCTGCACGTCCTCGCGCGAGAGCCTGAGCCCACGCCGGTCGCGCGACAGATCCACCGGAAGGTCATGCGGGCGCGAGGTCTTCTCCCTCAAAAGGCGCGAGGCGACGCTGCGAAGCGGATGAATGGTGCCGGCGAGAACGCGATGGGCGGTTCGCTCGGACAGCTCCAGGCCAAGCGTGGCTGCTATGCGCATGAACTCGGCTGCGTCGGAGGCGTAGCCGAGCCGGTCGACGACGGGCAGCTCTCCCTCGGAATCGATAAACAGAAGCTGCGACGCATCGAGCCCCTTGCGCGCCCGGTCGTAGAGCGTGGCCGCAATCTCCGTCACCGATCCGACGTACACCTCGCATCCATGGAGCTCCTCGAGCGCAAACTCGGCAGCGCACCGGATGATGTTGTGCGGACCCTTGGTGACGACCACGCGCCCCTCTTCGTCCTTGGCCGTCTCGGGCCAGGTGGACTGATCGGCGCGCTCGGGCAGCACATCGGTATCGGCAACGACGGAGAAAACGGAACCGAGCCCCTCGCCCGATGCGACAACGCGGGCCGACTCGCAGTTCTCGCGGATGGAGAACAGGGCCATACCACGGCCGTGAACACCCCATCGGTCCATATGCATGGTCTCGAGCTTGGAGGTGACGCGTGCCTCGAAGATGTGCTCCTGCATATCTACGGGAACACCGCACCCGTCGTCGATGACGATCAGGGTGCGGTGCGAATCGGTCTTGCCTACCGCAAGGAAGATGTTGCGCGCACCGGCATCGCGTGCGTTGCGCAGAAGCTCGATAACAATGTCCTCGACATGCTGGATATCGTGCTTTGCCTGGCGACGCTCAGCCTCGGACACGCGCAGGCGGACGAAGCCCTCACCCAGGTTCTCCTCGACGCGCAGATTGGCCTCTCCGGTCATCTGGGCGATAAACGAGATGAGTTCCTGCGAGTCAGCCATCTATCCCCCTACTTAGCGATGTCGACCGCGCGGCTCTCGCGAATGACGACGACGCGGACCTGGCCGGGATACTCCATCTCCTCTTCGATCTGATGGGCGATGTCGTGGGCAAGGACCGTGGACTCGGCATCGGAGACCTTGTCGGGCTGAACCATCACGTGGACCTCGCGGCCAGCCTGCATCGCATAGGTGCGCTCGACGCCCTCATGGGAGTTGGCGATCTCCTCGAGCTTCTCAAGGCGCTTGATGTAGTTCTCGGCGGACTCGCGGCGAGCACCGGGGCGCGAAGCGGAGATGGCGTCGGCGGCCATAACGAGGACCGCGACGACGGAGTCGGGGTCGACGTCACCATGGTGCGCCTCGATGGCGTGGACGATAACGGGCTTCTCGCCGTAGCGGCGGGCGAGGTCGGCGCCGATGACGGCGTGCGGACCCTCGACCTCATGGTCGATAGCCTTGCCCAAGTCGTGGAGAAGGCCGGCACGGCGGGCGATGTTGGCGTCGACGCCGAGCTCGGAAGCCATGATGCCGCAGAGCTCAGCGACCTCGATGGAGTGCGTGAGCACGTTCTGACCAAACGATGTGCGGTAGCGCAGGGCACCGAGCGTCTTGACGAGCTCGGGGTGCAGGTCGTGGATACCGGTGTCGAAGGCCGCCTGCTCGCCGGCCTCGCGCACGCGCTGCTGCACGAGGGCGGACGCCTTCTGATACATCTCCTCGATGCGAGCCGGATGGATGCGGCCGTCGGCGATAAGGTTCTCGAGCGCCACGCGGGCGGTCTCACGACGGACCGGGTCGAAACTGGAGAGCACAACCGTCTCGGGCGTGTCGTCGATGACGAGGTTCACGCCGGAGACCTGCTCGAAGGTGCGGATGTTGCGGCCCTCGCGACCGATGATGCGACCCTTGAGGTCATCGGAGGGGATGTGCACCGAGGTGACGGTCACCTCGGCGGTGTGATCCGCGGCGCAGCGCTGGATAGCCAGCGAGATGATCTCCTGAGCGGTCTTATGGCACTCGGCCTTTACCTTCTGCTCGGACTCGCGGATGATGGCAGCGGCCTCGTGCGTGACCTCGCCACGCACCTTCTCGAGAAGCTCCTGGTGAGCATCCTCGCGCGTGAGCTCGGAGATGCGCTCGAGCTCGGCGGTCTGCTTCTGGACGAGCTCGTCGAGCTCGCGGCTGCGCTTCTCGACCTGACCGGCTTGGCTGGAGAGCTGATGCTCACGCTTGTCGAGGGCGTCGTTGCGGCGGTCGAGGGACTCCTCACGCTGCATGATGCGGTTCTCGAGGGTACGAAGTTCCTTCTTGCGCTGCTTCTCCTCCGCCTCGGCGGCCTGCTTGCTCTGGAGGATCTCCTCCTTGGCCTCGAGAAGCGCTTCCTTCTTCAGAGTCTCGGCCTGTCGCTGCGCGTCGCCGATCATCTGGTCTGCCTGGGTGCGCGCCGACTCGAGCTTCGAATCGGCCTCGCGGAGGCTTCCCTGCTTGGCGCTGCGCATGGCGACGGCGGTACCACCGGCACCAAGTGCCAGGCAGACGATACCGATAATGATCTCCATGCCTACTCCTTAAACATTTCATGTCAGATTAAAACAGCCCGCAAGAAGCGAGCCGGACATTTGCGTGGTATAACCACCCGCTATGAAAATAAGCCATATCGTTAATCTCATCGAGGATGAGCGTATATCACAAGGCAAATGACCTTTTCAGTCTACGTGGAGCCGCTCGAACTGTCAATTGTAAACGGAGCGTCAAGACCAAGGTTTGCCCACGATGCAGGCTCTATCTGGGTCACTCGCCAAGACGTTCCTTGACTGCACTCGAAGCTACGCTGTACGAGAAGCCCTTTGCCATGAGAAACCGGGTGAGTTTTTCGAATGCGCGGGCATCGGGAACCGTCTTGCGCGCGAGAAGCCCTCGGGCGCGCTCGAGGTCCTCATCCTGGCTGAAATAGGCACCCGGATAGTCATCCAACGTGTAGGGGTCCTCACCGCGCCGCTTGAGCTCGAGCTCGATTTTTCGCCTGCCCCAGCCGCGGCGCTTGCGCTCCTCGATGAACTGCCGGAGATAGCGCGCGTCATCGAGATAGCGCGCCTCGCGCGCCCGCTCGACCGCCGCCTCGATGGAACGGGACCTAAAACCCATGAGGCGCAGCTTCTCCGATATCTCGGCGACGCCGTAGTCCCTGCGCGACAGGGCCTCTACGAGCGCGGCGAAGCACTCGCGCGCATCGACACGCATCAGCTCGTCACGCAAGAATTCGTAGGACGCGGGAAAAACGATGTCGGTCTTGGCAAATGCGCGCGCCACCCGAGGCGGGACGGAGAAGGAAAGGTCCTCCCCCGCCTCAGGCTCGAACACGACCTCAGCGCGCGGTTTCGAACGGCGGTACTGCGCCGATGCGCGGTCCGCCTTGGTGGGAAGTCGGTACGAGACCGCGCGGATGGATGCAACCATCTAGCTAGGCAAGGTCAGCGGAGGCGTCAACCGCATCGCCCACGGGCTCGTCTGAGAGCTCCAGGCCGCTGGCAACGCGAACCTTGTGCTCGATCTCGTCAGACAGCTCGGGATTGGTGCGCAGGAACTCCTTAGCTGCCTCGCGACCCTGACCGAGGCGCTCGGTCTCGTAGGTGTACCAAGCGCCGGACTTATTGACGATGCCGTACTCGACGGCCATATCGAGAATCGAGCCCTCCTTGGAGATGCCCGTTCCGTACATGATGTCAAACTCGGCACTGCGGAAGGGAGCCGCCACCTTGTTCTTAACGACCTTGGCGCGCACGCGGTTACCCACCACATCGCTACCGTTCTTGATGCTATCGATGCGGCGGATGTCGATACGAACGGAGGAGAAGAACTTGAGCGCACGACCGCCTGTGGTGGTCTCGGGGTTGCCAAACATGACGCCGATCTTCTCGCGGAGCTGGTTGATGAAGATGCACGTCGTCTTGGACTTGGCAAGGGAGCCGGCGAGCTTGCGCAGCGCCTGGCTCATCAGGCGCGCCTGCAGACCGACCGTGGTGTCGCCGATCTCGCCCTCGATCTCCGCACGGGGAACAAGGGCGGCGACGGAGTCGATGACGACGGCGTCGATGGCGCCGGAGCGAACGAGCATGTCGCAGATCTCGAGCGCCTGCTCACCGGTATCGGGCTGGGAGATGAGCACCTCGTCGATATCGACGCCGATGCGTGCGGCGTAAGAGGGGTCGAGCGCGTGCTCGGCGTCGATGAAGGCAACGACGCCGCCCATGGCCTGGGCCTCGGCAAGAATCTCGAGAGAGAGCGTCGTCTTACCCGAGGACTCAGGGCCGTAGATCTCGATAATACGACCGCGAGGCACGCCGCCGATGCCCAGCGCCACGTCGAGGGCGAGGGCGCCCGTGGGGATCGCCTCCACCTCGAGCTCGGGGCCGCCATCGCCGTAACGCATGATGGAACCCGAGCCGAACTTCTTGATGATGTCCGCCTTGGTGGCCTCGATCATCTTATCGCGCTCTTCACCCGTTGTGCGCTCGTGAACCTGTTTGACGGCGCCGGAATTCTTTGCCATGGGAAACCTCCTCGATGAACCTGCTATCGATAGTAAACGAACGGTTGTTCGTCGTCAAGCGAACAGATTCAGTTTACCGGCGAGGTCAAACAGAATACGCGCTCCGTCCAACCGAAACCTCACAGACGCTTGAACGATATCTGAAAGCTTTCTAACTCCGGGGCAAAACATGCCCGTTTCCGCAGGTAGGGACCTTGCAAAGAAACGCGGAGTTTACGCGCGTAGAGCCGGCGCGCGGACATCAGAGCTTATCGATTCACATCAAACCATCACAGGCGCCGCAAAGAAGCTCGAGCGCGAAGGCGGCAGCCTGCCAGCGCACCTCGTCACGCGAGCCGGCGAAAACGCGGCGATAGGTCTCGGCGCCGCTCTCGGTAGAGATGCCGAAGTACACGGTTCCCACGGGGTCTTCCGCCGTGCCACCGCCAGGGCCCGCGTAGCCGGTAACGCTCACCGCGGCACTCACCTGAAAGAGCGCGCGAGCACCCTCCGCCATCTCGCGCGCGCAGGGGCTCGAGACCGCCGTATAGCGCTCGAGGGTTTCGCTCGACACGCCAAGAACACGGTTCTTTATCTCGTCGACATAGGTGACCGCGCCGCCGCGAAGGACATCTGAGGCGCCGGGGACGGAAGCGATCGTGGACGCCACAAGACCAGCCGTGCACGACTCGGCCGTGGCGACGGTAGCGCCGCATGCCGCAGCAGCAACAACCAGCTTATGCGCGGCCTCGCGCGCGCGGTCCTCGAACTCCACCATGGTCACGCCTAAACGCGGAAAACGATCTTGCGGGCGTTCCAGAAGTACTGGCCGCCGGAGACGACGGTGAGTACGACCGCGGCGATCATAAGGGCCTGTCCGATGATCCATACCATATCGAACATATCGCCCGTAAAGGCAAAGATAGCGCGCGCCAGCAGAAGGGCGCAAATGGCAACCATGGTAACCGCGGTCTTGGCCTTACCGAGCTTGTCCGCCGCGATGACCTCTCCCGCGGCGCTCGCCA
The DNA here is from genome assembly GCA_949285915.1 of uncultured Collinsella sp. GTDB lineage: Bacteria > Actinomycetota > Coriobacteriia > Coriobacteriales > Coriobacteriaceae > Coprousia. The sequence continues at coordinate 34,575 of CASDZW010000001.1, read as the reverse complement.
CCATGCGAAGCGCGCTCACCAGAAACTCGCGGAGCAGGATGATGAACACCACCCACACGCTCACCATGTCCCAAACGAGGAACAGCAGAAGCGCAGAGAACACAAGCAGTTTGTCGGCGATGGGGTCGAGGAACTTACCGAAGTCCGTGACCTCGCCGCGCTTGCGCGCCAGCTCGCCGTCCACCTTGTCCGTGCAGCTCAAGAGCATGTACAGGCAAAACGCAATGACCGCCTGGACGCCGCCCGTGAGCCCCAGAAAAGAGAACGCGTCGGTTGCGAACAGCATGAAGACCGGGATGAAGACGATACGGACGCAGGTGACGATGTTCGCCGGTGTCCAGATGCTCGTTAGCTCATGCTGCGGTGCGTTGCTCATTTAGCCGTCTCCTCATCGACCACATGCCCGACGAGCTCATAGCAGAAGCTGTCGGTAAACTCGACCTCTACGATATCACCAACGGCGGCCTCGGTGGCGTCCAGATGCACCGCACCGTCGGAATCGGGCGCCTGGAACCATGCGTGACCGATGAGCTCGACGCCGTCCTCGGTCTCCTCCACGCCGTCGACGATGACACGGGCCCGCTCCCCCACATGGGCTGCGGTGGCCGCGAAGCCGAGCGCCTCGGCAAGGTCGGTGGCCGCCTGGGCGCGCTCGACCTTGGTCTCCTCGTCGATCTGGTCGTCGAGGCGCGCGGCAGCGGTCCCCTCCTCCTGCGAGTAGGCAAACACGCTCGTGTAGTCAAAGCCCACGCGGTCCATGAAGCCGAGGAGCTCCTCGAACTCCTCGTCGGTCTCGGAGGGGAAACCCACGAGCGCGGTCGAGCGAATGACCATCCCGGGGATCTCCTTGCGCAGACGGCAGAACAGCTCCTCAAACTCCTCCGCAGAGCCCGTGCGGTTCATGGCGCGCAGAATGCGGGGGTTGCAGTGCTGGACCGGGATATCGATATAGGGCAGCACCTCGTCGACGTCACGGATCGTGGCGATAAGCTCATCGGTCATGCCCTCGGGCTGCAGGTAGAGAACGCGCACCCACGCCCCATACGGACGGGCCTCCGCCGCCACCGCACGAAGAAGCTGGGCAAGGGTTACCGGCCCCTCCGTATCCTTGGGAAGGTCCTTGCCCCAGATACCGGTATCCTGGCCGATGAGCACGAGCTCGCGCACGCCGCCCGCCAGAAGCTCGCGCGCCTCCGCGACGATGGCCTCTGCGGAACGGGAGCGGTAGCGACCGCGGATGTAAGGAATGGCGCAGAAGCTGCAGAAGCGGTTGCATCCGTCGGAGATCTTCAGATAGGCCACGGCACCCTCGACGGTGCGCTTGACACCGGGGATGAAGGCGGGCTCGGGGCGCGATACGCCCAGCACGCCGTCGACGACCGATACGATCGCGTCCTCCTCATCGGTGCGCACAAAGGCGGCGACCTCGGGAAGCTCGCCGGCAAGCTCATCGCCGTAACGCGAAGGCAAGCAGCCGCACATGATGATGCGGGCGCCGCGCACGCCGCCCGCTACCTCGTCAGCGACATCGAGCGTGCACTCGATACTCTCCGACGTCGCAGACGCAAGAAATGAGCAGGTGTTGATGAGGACGGCATCGGCATCCTCGACCGAATCGACTTCCCTATAACCGCCGGCCGCGAGCAGCGAGCGCATGCGGTCGGTATCCACCTCGTTCTTGGCGCAGCCGAGCGTTACGAACAGCAGGTTTCCAAGCGAGCTCTCCATTGGGGCGTCACCTTTCGACACAATCGTCTCTTAGCGGTAGTTCGTGAACTGGAGCGGCTGGCCGTAGTCCTGCTCGCGCAAAAACTGGATAACCGCCTGGAGCGCGTCCTTAGATGCAGAGCTCACGCGAAGCTTGTCGGACTCGATGGTGACCTTGACCTTGAGCTTCTGGTCCTTGATGTCCTTGTTGATCTTCTTGGCGGTCGGCTGGTCGATGCCCTCGACGATGTGCCCGATGACGCGCACGGTGCCGCCAGACGCCGCCTGGGGAGCGTCCCAGCGCACGGCGGAGATGTCGACCCCGCGCTTGATGAGCTTGGTGTTAAGGATATCGATGACCTGACGGGACACAAAGTCCGCGGGCGCATGAACGGTGAACGTTGCCTCGGCCTTGGCGAGTTCGATGGACGCGCCGGAGTCCTTGAGGTCATAGCGCTGCGTGATCTCACGAGAGGTCTGCTGGAAGGCGTTGTCGACCTCCTGCATGTCTACCTGGGAGACAACGTCAAAACTGGAATCCTTAGCCATGATTGTCCTTTCCTGGGCGTGAATTACTGGGTGGCGGCGGCGCTATCGTCGCCTGTGGCATCGGTGCCCTCCTGCGTAGCGTCACCGGTCTCGCCCTCGGTGGTTGCGGGGGTGGCGGGAGTCTCGGGAGCGGTGAGATTGATGCGGGCGACGCCGGAGGTGCTCGTATCCCAACGGACCTCCTCGCCGTTTTCCGTCACCTTGACGCTACCGGGCGTGTTGGCGGTGATGCGTATGTTGCTCTGGGGGATGAACTCCTGCTCGAAGGGACCGACCACCTCGTCGCCGAGAACAATGGACCCGTCCACACGGACCTCGAGCCAAGAGCTGTCGCCCTCGGCGACCGAGATTTTAACGACAAGCTGTTGGGGCTCCTCGGGCGTCTGCGCCTCCGGATCCGTTGCGGGATCGGTCTCATCAGAGGAGTCGCCGTCCTCATCGGTATCGTTCGCGTCAGTGCTATCGGCGTCTTCATCCGCTTCGGGCGCCTGGGCGACCGTCTCTGCGGTAACGGCAGAGGACCCGGCCTTGTCATCAGTCTCTGCAGGAGCGCAGCCACGTACCAGAAGCACCGCCATGAGGGCGATGGCTACAAGGATCGCGGCGATGAGACCCAGAAGAAGGCGGTTGTCAAAAGACGGCCCGCTCGGGCTCGGACGGCCCGACGAGCCGCGACCGCGACGCGGGGGCACACCGCGACCGGAAGCCCTGCGCTCAGACGAGGGACCGGACATGCGACGGCCATCGTAGGTGCCCTGAGAGGCGTATCCCCTATTCCGGGCCGCCGCGGGCCCGCGACCGCTCGAGCGGCGCTCATAGCCGGCAGAGGAGCGGGGCGCACGAGGCGCCGTAACGTCATCCTGACCGTCAAAGACGGGGATGCGCTGCGTCATCTGAGAAGAGGGAGACCGCCTGGCATAGGGGTTTCGCGCCCTCTGCGGCTCATGACCGGATTCATGCTCGGACACATAGCCCGCCTGGGGCGGACGCTGCGCATAGCGGGAGCGCGGCGCGGAGTCGACCATCATGAAACGACCCGTCGCGCTTGCGGAACGCGTGCTCACGAGTCCCGCGGCGTCTTGGAACCGGCCGCCGTGGTTATCGGTCGCCTGCTCGTAGGCGCGCAGGTCGTCAAAGTACGCCTCGACCACCTCACGAGGGTTCAAGCCGAGGTAGCGGGCGTAGCTCGAGATCATGCCCTGCGCGTAGCCACGCGGCGGCATGGACGAGAAGTCGCCGTTCTCAAAGAACTCAATGATCTGCGGGCGAATCTTGATGGTGTTGGCGACCTGAAGGATCGTCAGCCCCATCTCGCGCCTGCGCTGGTAGAGCATATCGCCGAATCGCGCCATCAGAACCCTCCCATCTCGGCGTCTTCTGAGGCCATACGGGCCTCGAGCGCCTCGAGCTCGGACAGGCCCTCCTCGTCGAGCAGGACCTCGCGCGGCTTGGAGCCGTCGGGCGGACCGACGACGCCTTTTTCCTCAAGCATATCCATAATACGGCCTGCACGGGCATAACCCACCTTGAGGCGCCGCTGCAAACCGGAAGTTGAGCCGAGCTGGGACTCCACCACGATGCGGGCGGCCTCCCAGATAAGGGGGTCGTCCTCGGTCGGCTCGTGCGAGCCGCCGCCGGTGACCGTTGCGGGCGAAACCGCCGAGAGAATCTCCTCGTGGTATTCCGCCTCGCCCTGGCTCTTGACGAACTCGGTGATCTGGTTGATCTCGTCATCGGAGACAAAGCAGCCCTGGATGCGCTTGGGCTTGCCCCAGTCGACCTTGGAGAAGAGCATGTCTCCGTAGCCCGTGAGCTTCTCGGCACCCATCTGGTCGATGATGACGCGGCTGTCGATACCGGTCGCCACGTTGAAGGCGATACGGTTGGTGATGTTGGCCTTGATGAGGCCGGTCACGACGTTGGAGCTCGGGCGCTGGGTAGCCACGATGAGGTGGATGCCCGCGGCGCGGCCGAGCTGCGCGATGCGCACGATGGATGCCTCGACGTCCTTACCGGCGACCATCATGAGGTCGGAGAGCTCGTCGATGATGATGACGAGGTAGGGCATCTTGGCGGGCGGGTTGTCGTAGTGCTCGAACTCGCCTGCCGCCTGCTTGGCGTTGAAGGTGGCGATGTTGCGGACACCGATGCGCTCGAACACCTTCAGACGGCGCTCCATCTCGGACACGCCCCACTGCAGCGCGCTCGCCGCCTGCTTGGGCTCGGTCACGACCGGGATGTAGAGGTGCGGAAGGCCGTTGTAGCCGGAGAGCTCAACGCGCTTGGGGTCGACCATGATGAGGCGGACATCCTCCGGCAGCGTGCGCATGAGCAGCGTCACCACGATGGAGTTGATCATGACCGACTTACCGGAGCCCGTGGTACCGGCGATGAGCAGGTGCGGCATCTTGGCGAGGTCAGCCACGATGGGCAGGCCCTCGGCGTCGCGGCCGATGGCAAGCTCGAGGGGGCCGCCCTTGGCATAGGGAAGCACGTCGCCCAGGTTGACGTTCTGGCGCTTGCGGTTGGGAATCTCGATACCCACGAGCGAGGTGCCCGGGATGGGTGCGAAGATGCGCACCGACTGCGCCGCGAGCGTGAGGGCGATGTCGTCCTCGAGGCTCGAGATACGGCTGACGCGCTCACCTTCGCCGGGCTGGACCTTAAAGGTGGTGACAGTGGGGCCGGAGATCCAACCGACGACGCGCGAGTGCAGGCCGAACTCGGCAAGCGTCGACTGCAGGGACTCGGCCGTCTGCGCGAGCTCCTGGTCAGAAGACGCGGCCTTAGCGGACTGCGGGTTGTGGCGCAGAAGCGAGGAGGGCGGCAGCTGGCGCTCCCCCTCCGCAGCGGGCTCGCTATCGGCGCCCGCTGACGCGGGAGACACAGCGGCAGGCGCCGCAACGGGTGCCTGCGCGGCGGCCTTTTGGGGCGCCTCAGCGGCGGCGCTCCCCTCCACGGCATCCGATGCGCCGCGGGGATGCAGCAGAAAATCGGGGATGGGCGTCGCCTCGGGCGCAGGCGGGATAAGCGTGGTAGGCGCCGCAGAAGTCGTTGCGGCAGGCGCTTTCGACTCAGTCGGCTGCGACGAGGACGGGGACGCCTTTTGCGACCGCTCGGCAGCCTCGGCAGTGCGTGCCTTACGAGACGAAGGAGCCTGGCTACGGTCGATGAGCGTCGTCTTGGCGGAGCCCTCGCCCGCATAGGTATCTTCGATAGGAATCAGCGTGGTCTCGGCACGCTCGGCAGCAAGCTGGTCGGAGATATCGACAAAGGGGTCCTCGTCCTCATCGTCGATATCCTCGATAAGCGTGGTCTTCTGCGTATCGAGCGAGAAATCGGACTCCGCAAGACCGCCGCGCGAGGGCGCCTTGGAGCGGATGCGCTTGCCCAAAGACGGCTTCTGGGGCGCCTCGTCGCCCCACGGGGTGTCGTTCACCGCCACGCGGCGACGCTCGGCGATGCGTGCGGCCTTGCCGTGAACGGCCTCCAAAAGGGCGCTCACTGAGAATCCCACGAGCGTGGCGCCGGCAATGCCGATCCCCACAAGGATCACCGCGGCGATGGCCTTGCCAAACGCAGCTGTAAGCACAGAAGCGATGCTGTACCCAACGTAACCGCCGCTGCGCGCGAGCACCTCCTCGCCCACCGTGACGCCCCACACAAGGTCGTCCGGCGTCATGGCGAGCACAAGCAGCCCGAGCACAGACACGAACACGATGACGGAGCCCGCCACGATGCGGCCGGGGATCCGCACTTCGCTGCGCAGGAACACAAGCGCGGCGATGCCCAGGATGACGAACGGCAGAAGGTACCCGCCAAGGCCGAACCCCAGATGGTAGAACCCTGCAAGAAGGCTCGTGAGCGGTGCCGAGGCAGGGGTCACGACCGCGATGAGCGACGCCACCGCGACCACCGCGATGAGCACGCCGGCGATATCGCGCCCAGCGGAGCGGTCCCACAGGGGCTCAGCGGGCTCAGCAGGCCTATCGTTGGCGCGCAGGTGACGCGCCGGCGCCTGCTTTGACGCCGCCGTGCCCTTGCGGGATGTCTTCTTCTGTCCCTTGCGATCGGCCACGCTAGACCTCCATGACCACGGGAATGATCATCGGGCGGGTCTTGGTGCGGTTCCAAATGAAGTTGGAGACGGAGTCGCGCACGGCCTTGCGCAGCGCGTCGGTACCGCTCGCGGTGAAGTTGAACTTGCCCTTCTCGATGACCTTGATGATGGCCTCCTGGGCGTCGCGCGCAAAGTCGTCGTCGATGGTGAACGACACGCCGCGGCTGGAGAACTCGACCGCATCGATCTTCTTGCGCTTGAGCGACACGATGGCAACAGCCGTCACCATACCGTCGTTGGCGAGCTTCTGGCGATCGCGCAAGACGATGGGATCGGTATCGCCAATGCGCAGGCCGTCGACGTAGACCACGCCGGACTCAACGGGCGTACCGAGCTTGACCTGCCCACCGCGCATCTCGAGCGTGTCGCCGTTGTCGAGGATAAAGATGTGGTCCGCAGGGATGCCCATCTTGCGGCCGAGGGCGGCGTGCGCGCGCAGATGCACCGCCTCGCCGTGGACCGGCATGAAGTAGCTCGGGCGCGCCATGGCGAGCATGAGCTTGAGCTCCTCCTGGCTGCCATGGCCAGAGACGTGGACGAGCGTGCGGCTCTTGTCGTAGACGTCGCAACCGATCTTAGCAAGGCTGTTGATCACCTGCTGGACAGCCTTCTCGTTACCGGGAACCGGCGTGGCCGAGATGATAACCGTGTCGCCGTCGTGGATGGAGAGCGTCTTGTGCTCGCCGTTGGCCATTCGGGAGAGGGCCGAGAGCGGCTCTCCCTGGGAGCCGGTGCACATGACAACGAGCTTGTCCTCGGGGAGGTTGTTGATCTCGTACGCGTCGATGAGGTCCTGCTCGTCGATGTTGAGGTAACCGAGCTCGCGCGCCACGCGCGTGTTGGTGAGCATGGAGCGGCCCGTGACAACCACCTTGCGGCCGCAGCGCTTAGCAGCATCGCAGATCTGCTGGAGGCGGTGGATATGGCTCGAGAAGCTCGCCACAAAGACGCGACCGGGCGCGTTCTTGATGGCGGCGTAGAGCGAGGGGCCCACCTCGGCCTCGGACTTGGTGAAACCGGGGACCGTGGCGTTGGTCGAGTCAGAGAGCAGAAGGTCGATACCCTGCTTGGCAAAGCGGCTGATGGCCGCGTAGTTGGGGCGCACGCCGTCGATGGGCGTCTGGTCGAGCTTGAAGTCGCCCGTGTGCATGACGGTGCCCTGCGGGGTCTTGATATAGACGCCGAGCGCTCCGGGGATGGAGTGCGTCATAGAGAAGAAGTCGAGCGAGATCTGGCCGAGCGAGATGTGCGAGCCGTCCTTGACCTCACGGAACTTAGGCGCCTTGATGCGGAACTCGGAGAGCTTTCCCTCGATAAAGCCCAGGGTGAGCTTGCTCGAGAAGATGGGCACCTTGTTGTTGAGGTCCTGCAGAAGATACGGCAGGGCACCCGTGTGGTCCTCGTGGCCGTGCGTGACCACGATACCGCGGAGCTTCTGCTCGTTCTCAAGCACGTAGGTGTAGTCCGGAAGCACGAGGTCGATGCCGGGCTGGGAGTCATCGGGGAACATAAGGCCGGCGTCGACGAGCACCATATCGGGCCCGCACTCGACCACGGTCATGTTCTTGCCGATGCCATCGAGGCCGCCGAGCGGGATGATGCGAAGGGGCGGATTCTGTTTTGCCATGACTAAGTATGTTTCCTTTCAAGTCGCAAAGTATGAACACGCAGGTTTTCCTGCGAAAACGTATAAGTGATGCACAAAGTAACTTTACATAGTAACGCGCACAGGCAATGTTTTGGCCGCAGATAATCGAGACCCACAGGAACTACCGAGCTTAACATCCCAGCAAGAACTCCAACGCCCTGAGACGAGCGTCGAGGTGGACAGCCGCCCAAGCATGCGTGAGCGCGAGCAGAAGCGCGGCGGTCTGAACATCGATGGGGGCATCTGCGAGCTCGTCGAACCTGAGGGCCATCAATGCGCGCAGCCACGCGACGGTCGCCGCGTCGAGTTCCTCGGCGCCGGCAACACTTGAGGCGCAGGACGCGCACAGAAGCCCTCCCGCTGCGGCGGAGAAGTAGCTCACGGCCTCGTCCCCGCAAAGCACGCACGAGCCAAAATCGGGCCGGTACCCCAGGTGCGCCAAGGTCTTCATCGCGTACGCCGCAACGATCAGATCGCGATGCGCCCCATCGAGCTGCCGCGAGGCGTCACCCAAGAGGCTGAGCGCGCGCTCGGTGATGGCAAACACAAAGGGGTCGGGCGCGTCTTCAAAGGAGCAGAGCCGTGCGATCTCGACGATGGCGCTCGCCGAGGTGAGTAGCTCATAGCTTGGCATCGCCCCCAGCGGGGCGGCGAGAAGCTCCGCCTGGGAGACAACATCGAGGTTGCGCCCGCGGGCGATGAGAAGGTCTACCTCGCAGCAAAGGTCGCACCGGGCGGCCAGGCGGCTGCCAGGTTTGCGCGCCCCCTTGGCCACGGAGCGGAGCTGGCGGCCGTCGTCGGCAAGAAGCGTCAGGATAAGATCGCTCTCGCCAAGCTTGGTCTTATCGAGCACGATGGCCCGGCACCGATATGTCCTCCCCTGCGCCATGATGCCGCTCAAACAAAGGCCGCAGCTACGCTACTCGTCGGCAGCGTAGCCGAGCCGGCGGATCTCGCGGACATCGCTTCGCCAATTGGGGCGCACGCGTACCTCGAGGTCCAAAAAGACGCGGCAGTCGAAGATCCGCTCCAGGTCGCGGCGCGCCTCGGAGCCGATCTTTTTGATCATGGCGCCGCGCTTGCCGATGATGATGCCCTTCTGGCCCTCGCGCTCCACAAGAATCGTCGCCTTGAGGGCAAGCACCGAGCCCCCCTTCTTGAACTCCATCTCGTCGCAGGTGACACCCACCGCGTGGGGCACCTCCTCGCGCGTGAGGAGCAGGACCTTCTCGCGGATGAACTCGGCGACGAGCATCTCGTCGGACTCGTCGGTCTTCATACCCGTGGGGAACCAGCGCGGGCCCTCGGGCAGGTGGCTCTCCACAAGAGAGCAGAACGTGTCGACGTTGAACCCCTCAACGGAGGAAACCACGAGCTCGTCATCGAAGTCCATCAGCTCATGCGCGGCGGCGAGCTGCGCGGTGACCTGGTCGGGCGTGGCGAGGTCGATCTTGGTAAGCACGAGGATCTTGGTTGCCGAGCACTTCTTGACGCGCTCAGCAACCCACGCGTCGCCCGTACCGATGGGCTTGGTGGCGTCGATCAAAAAGGCGACGACATCAACATCGGCAAGCTCTGCGAGCGCACTGCGGTTGAGCTCGCCGCCAAGCGAGTCCTGCGGCTTGTGGAGGCCGGGCGTGTCGACGAAGACGATCTGGCACCCTTCGCGGTTGACGACGCCCCTCATGCGACGGCGCGTCGTCTGCGCAACGGGCGAGGTGATGGCGACCTTCTCCCCCAAGCAGGCGTTGAGCAGCGTCGACTTGCCGGCGTTGGGCCTGCCAACGAGGGCCACAAAACCAGAACGGAACCCTTCGGGGACGTCACCGGCCACCATGCCGAACATCTCGCCCGAGGCGCCCTCGTCCTCGGCGAGGGCGTCGATCTCGTCATCGGTCATGTTGGCAAAGGGGCCGAAGTCGACCTCGTCCTCAAAGACGTCTTCAGAATACTCGCTCAAGGCAAACTCCTAGCTAGATACCGCAGCACCCGCTACAGAAGGGTGAACGCGCGGACGAACACGATGATGCCGACGATGGCGGACGTCACCGAAAGGGTGAACACGCTTGCGGCGGCAATGTCCTTGGCGCGCTTGGCAAGCGGGTGCAGCTCCTGCGTGGCCAAATCGACGATGGCCTCGATGGAGGTGTTGACGAGCTCGGCAAAGAGCACGAGCCCGATGCAGAGGATGATGAGAATCCACGAGAGCGCATCGAGCTTGAGTACGAAACCTGCGATGAGCGCAGCCACGCCCACGCAGATCTGCACGTTGATGTTGCGCTCGGTGGTGACGGCGGTCCGGAAGCCCTCGAGCGCATAGCGGAAGGACCGCAGGAACGTGGGGTGCTCCCTGTTGGAACCGGGAATCATCTCGTACCTCCTGTATCGTCAGTCTTGCGTGTGGCGCGTCGTGGGGCCGATGCGCACCGTATCCGGATCGTCGCCGCGCATGCGGGCGAGCTCGCGCAGCAGCTCCTCCTCGCGGGCCTCCATCTCGCGCGCCTCCCCGTCCTCGAGGTGATCGTATCCCAGAAGGTGCAGCAGGCCGTGCACGAGCATGAGGCGGCACTCGGTGGCGTCGTCGTTGTCAAACTCCGGCGCCTGACGAGCGATCTGAAGCGGATCGATGAGGATGTCGCCGAGCTCAAGCGGCATGCCCTGGGGCTCCTCCTCCGCAAAGGGGTCGTCGATGGGAAACGAGAGCACGTCAGTTGGTGCGTCGATGCCGCGCCACTCGGCGTTGAGGGCGCGCATCTCATCGTCACCGATCCAGCTGAATGAGACCTCGGCCGTATCCGCCACGCCCTCGGCGGCGAGCACGTGGGCGCAGATGGCTTCGATCTCGCTATCGGCAAGCGGGACCGCAAGGGAGTCGTCGTTGGTGATAAGAACGCTCACAGGACCGCCCCTTTCACTTCTTGGCGGATTCAAAGGCGTCGTACGCCTCGACGATGCGCCCGACGAGCGAGTGCCTCACCACATCGGTGCGGTCGAGGTGAATGAAGGCGATATCGTCCACACCGCGCAGAATGTCCTCGATATCGGTGAGGCCCCCGCGGCGCCCCACGAGGTCGCGCTGCGTCATGTCGCCGGTGATGATGAACTTGGAATTGAAGCCCAGACGGGTAAGGAACATCTTCATCTGCTCGGGCGTGGTGTTCTGCGCCTCATCGAGAAGTACGAACGCGTCGTTTAGCGTGCGGCCGCGCATGTAGGCAAGCGGCGCGATCTCGATGACGCCGCGCTCCACGAGCTCAGAGGCGCGCTCCATGTCGGTCATATCAAAGAGCGCGTCAAAAAGCGGACGCACATACGGGTCAATCTTCTCCTGAAGGGTCCCCGGGAGGTAGCCCAGGCTCTCCCCCGCCTCCACCACGGGGCGCGTGAGAACGATGCGGCTCACCTCGCGCCGTTTGAGGGCGCCCACCGCCATCGCCATGGCAAGATAGGTCTTACCCGTACCGGCGGGTCCCAAACAGAAGGTGACGGTGTTGGAGCGGATGGCGTCGATGTAGCGCTTCTGGCCGAGCGTCTTGGGCCTGAGCGCGCGCCCGCGGTAGGTGAGCAGGATGTCGTCGCGGAAATCCGCCGCACCCGCCCCGCTCTCGCGCAGAGCGTCGAGCAGGCGCATGGCCTCGTCGGAGGTGAGCGCGCGCCCGGAGGCGGCCTCTTGCATGAGCTTGCCAAAGAGCCGGGTCAGAAGCTCGACCTCGCCGGGTGTGCCGGCGAACGTGACCGAATCGCCGCGAAACAGGATGCTCGCGGGCGTCCGCTCCTCGATCGCGCGCAGAACGGCATCCCCCGCGCCCGAGAGCACCCGGGCATCGACGGTATCGGGAATCGAAAGGCGCACGGTTGCGCTATCCATCGCACTCCTTACTCGCTGCGTCCTCCGACCGCGCCACGCGGCCGTAGAGGGCACCGGATTCGTCCATCCCCATGATAGCAACACGAACGAGCGCGGGCGTGGTCTCAGGCGCATCCATAACGTGGATTCGGTGGAACGAGGCGAGGGTCGCCGGGCGCCCCGCCTCCAGCACCGCGTTTTCCACCGTGTCGATGCGCGAGCGGGCGTCATAGCGCGCGAGGTCCTGCGCGAGCGCGCGCATACGGACGCTCCGTTCCTCCTTCACCTCAGAGGGAACCTGATCAGGCATATCCGCCGCGACGGTGCCGGGGCGCGCGCTGTAGCGAAACACGTGCATGCGCGAGAAACCGACCTTGCGGCAGAAGGAAAGCGACTGCTCGAACTCCTCGTCCGTCTCACCGGGGAAGCCCACAATCACATCGCAGGAGAGTGCGACCTCGGGAAGGCGCGTGCGGATGCGCTCGGTAAGTGCCAGGAACTCCTCCGCGGTATAGGGCCTGCCCATGCGCGAGAGCGTCGCGGTCGAGCCCGACTGGAGCGGCAGATGGAGAAACGGCGCGATACGGTCCTTGTGCGCGGCCATGTAATCGATCAGACGGTCGCTCACGTCCATGGGCTCGAGCGAGGACAGGCGTACCTGGGCGACGGAGGTCTCCTCCAAAATGGCGCGGAGGAGCTCGTCGATCTCCACATGCTCGTCGCTTGGCCCCACGCCGTCGTAGGCGCCGAGGTTGACGCCGGTGAGCACGACCTCGGGGATGCCCGCCTCGGTAGCGAGGCGTACCTGGTCGAGCACCGCCTCGACGGGGACGGAGCGCTCGGGCCCGCGCGCCTTCCAGACGATGCAGTAGGTGCAGCGGTTGTTGCAGCCATCCTGCACCTTGATGCCCCAGCGCGACCGGCCGAGCATCTCGGCAAGCGAGCGGGCATCGACGCCGCCCTCGGCCACCTCGTCCGCCTCGGCGTCCGAACGGTCGAGGGAGAGAAGCTCGCAGGCGCGGTCGACGACGCTTATCTTCGACGGCTCGACACAGACGCGGTCGGAGAGCTCCTCGAGCATGTCGGGGTGGAGGTTGGCGGCACAGCCGGTGGCGATGACGATGGGCTCGCCCGGCTGGCCGAGCGCACGCCGCACGGCCTTACGGGTCTTTGCCTCCGCCTCGCCCGTGACGGCGCAGGTGTTGATAACGATGAGTGCGGCCTCCTCGGCGGGAACGAGCGAGAAACCCGCCTGAGCGAACTCACGCGAGATGCGGTCTGACTCGACGCGGTTCACACGGCAGCCGAGATTGATTACGGAAACGCCTGTGCTACCTGTCATCGCCTAATCCAGAATGTCGTCTATGGCATCGCGAATGCGGTCGCCTACGCTTTTGCGCGGCGCCGGCGCATACGCCTCGCGGTTGTGCTCCGCGTAGCTCTCCAGAATGCGACGGGACTCATCGTCGAGCTTTGTGGGGACCGTGACGCGCACCTGCGCGACGGCGCGGCCGCGCGATCCTCCCCCGCCGATGCGGGGCATGCCGTGCTCCTCGAGGGTCACCGTGTCGCCAAACTGGGTGCCCGCCGGGACCTCGAAGACAAGCGTCTCGTCCGGCATGATGCCGGCGACCTCGACGCTGCAGCCAAGCGCCGCCTGGACCATGGAGACCTCGATCTCGCACGCGAGGTCGTCGCCCACGCGGCGGAAACGGCTGTGGTCCTCGATACCCACCGTGACGATGAGGTCGCCCGACTCCGCACCGCGGAAACCCGCCTCGCCGTAGCCGCGCACACGCAGCTGCCTGCCCGAGGAGATGCCCGCGGGAATCTGGACGTCGATCTTCTCATGGCTGGGCGTGCGCCCCTGTCCGTCGCACATCTCGCAGGGGTGGTCGATGATGACGCCCTCGCCGCCGCAATCCGGGCAGGGGGACGATGACTGCATCTGACCAAAGATGGAGCGCTGGACCGTGGTGACAAAGCCGGTGCCGTGGCAGCGCGGGCACTCCGTCTCCTTAGCGTCCTCGGAAAGACCGGTGCCGTGGCAGTCCTCGCACGGGGCGAGGCGGTCGAAGGAGATGGTCTTGGTGCAGCCGAGGGCCGCCTCCTCCAGGGTGATGGTGACCGAGATGGCCATGTCACGGCCCTGACGGCGCTGCGCGCGCCTCCTGCCGCCACCGGCTCCGCCGCCGAAGAAGGACGAGAAGATGTCGTCCATCCCCATGCCGCCGAAGATATCGTTGAGGTCGACATAGCCCGAACCCATGGGGCCGTCTGCCGAACCGAAGCGATCGTAGTTAGCGCGCTTCTGCTCGTCGGAGAGAACCGAGTACGCCTCGTTCAGCTCCTTGAACTTCTCCTCGGCATCGGGGTCGTCCGAGACATCCGGGTGCACCGTGCGCGCTTTCTTGAGAAACGCGCGCTTGATCGTGCGCTGGTCGGCATCGCGATCGACACCCAGTACCTCGTAATAGTCCCTTTTCTCCGCCACGGACAAAACCTTCCCCCACGATGGCGCCCAAGCGAGGCGCCCTTAGTTACTCCAGCAAAATCAGACGGTCACACCGACGTTACCCGTTGTACCCGATGGCGGCAAGCTTAAATCAAAGGCGCGCACGCGCCTGCGCGTTGCCCTGAACGAGCGCCGCCCTCGGGCAACCCTGCTACATGTAGAAGTACGGACGGTAATACAGACCGCTCGAGCAGCTCACAAACCAGAACATGATGACCGCGTAGAAGAGCGCGTTTGCAAACCCGCTCACAAAGCGCGCGCCGCCGCGGCGCCACCACAGGGGCGTGCGGTGCAAGACGTCGTCAGAGAGCACTTGGAACACGCCGAAGCCAAAGACTGCGATGCAGATGACGGCCATGATGGAGAGCGACTGCAAAAACGCGAAGAGCGCGAGGAAGGGCGTGGCGAAGCCCATGACGTAGAAGCCCTGGCGCGCGCTTCCGTCCAGGCGCTCGGCAGCAACGCGGGCGCGACCGATGAGGTCGCCGCCGGCCGCCCCGTTGGTACCGGCATGTCCCATGCCGGCGACGCGCACGCGATCGCCGTCGTGCGTACCGGGCGGAAACTCGATGACGGCCTCGCTCATGACCTGGGTGCGGCCCGATCCGCCGCACTCCGGGCAGGGGTCTGCCACGACTTTGCCGGAACCCCCGCACTCGGGGCAGACCATCTGGAACATCCCGCCGCCAAAGAGAAACGCCATGTCGACGCCGATGGTACCGGTGCCGCCGCAACTCGGGCACGTATGCGCATGCTCCGACGAAACCGAGCCCGACCCATGGCAGTGTCCGCAGGGCTCGTAGCGACGGTACTTCACGCCCTTGCGCACGCCACATTTGACGTCTTCTGCTGTGAGCTCGACATCGACGACCACGTCGGCGCCGTTCTCGGGGTTGTAGGCGGACGAGGAGCGGCGCTGGGAGCGCCCCTGCGCCCAGCCGCCAAAGCCCGCGCCGAACGGAAAACCACCATCGAAGGGCGAGGCACCATAGCCTCCGCCGTAGCCGCCGTACGAGCCGCTTGCGGGCGCGGAGCCGGCAAAGGGGTTGCCGGAGCGCATGGCGTCATAGCGGGCGCGCTTCTGCTCGTCGGAGAGCACCGCGTACGCCTCCGAGACCTCCTTGAAGCGCTCCTCGGCATCGGGCGCCTTGTTCACATCGGGGTGGAGCTTGCGCGCCTTCTGCTGGAAGGCCTTTTGAATCTCGCGTTTATCGGCATCTTTGGAGACGCCGAGGATCGCGTAGTAATCCTTTTCGTTCATCGTCGCCATAGAGGCAAAAACCCTTTCGAAACACACCTCAGACGGATGTTATTGTACCGAAGTGCCGCCAGCGTCAATCACCCGACGGCAAGGTCCCAGAAAAGACCGTAGAGCTCGTTGCCAAGGAGCCACCCCTCATCGGTGGGAACGAGCCGGCGCCCGCGCGCATCCGCACCGGGCAGGGGCTCCTCCGTCCAGCGCGCGAGTCCACGGTCGAGCGCCTCGCGAACGGCGGCGTCGACGCCTCCGACGCCTATAAGGTCGCGCGCGCGGGCGATGAGCGCCTCGGAGACGCCGGCGGTCATGCGCATGCCGAGCATGAGGTCCTCTGCGAGCGTCTCGCGCGGGCTGAGTACCTCCCCCTCAAAGGTGGTAGCGGCGTCGTCGCGCTGCACCAGGCGCACGCGTGCATCGTCGGCAAGGGCGTCCGCGCCCTCGAGGGCAACCGACGGGAAAAGGTCGGCAAGCGCGCGAAACTCCTCGCCGGTGAGCATGCCTGCCGCAGAGCGCCCGAGGCCGAGGTAGCTTACACCGGTCCAGTAGGCGATGTTGTGCCGGCACACGCGGCCGGCACGGGCGTAGCTCGCGACCTCATAGCGCTCGAACCCGGCGGCGGAAAGCACATCGCGCGCCCGCTCCATGCACGTCGCTTGGAAGTCCTCATCGGGCACGGCCCCAGGATCGCGCTCCGCTTGGCGCGCGAGCGGGGTGCCCTCCTCCAGGGTAAGCGGGTAGACCGACACATGGTCCGGATGTGCGCCGAGGACGCCCTCGAGCGTACGCTCCCAAGAGGCGGCGGTCTGCCCGGGAAGGCCGCACATGCAGTCCGCCGAGACCGTGAGCCCCGCCGCCTGTGCTGCGGAAATGGCGCTCAGCGCACCGTCGCGGTTGTGCAGACGTCCGATCCGAGCGAGTTCCTCGTCCACCATGCTCTGCACGCCAAGCGACACGCGGGTCGCACCGGCCTGCGCGAGCGCGCAGGCGAGACCCTCGTCAAACGACTCGGGATTTGCCTCGCAGGTGAACTCAGAGGGCGCACACCAGCGCCTCACCCGCTCGACGAGACGCACCAGTCCCGCGCCCAAAACCGAAGGCGTCCCGCCGCCCACGTAGACGGTCTCAATGCTCTCGAGCGCACCGCGGGCGCCAAAGGCGTCCATGCGCTCGGCCAGCTGCGGGAGATAGGCGGAGGCCGCCTCGCAAAGCGCCTGTCCCCTCAGACCAGAGGAGTCGAAATCGCAGTAGGCACACTTGGCGTGGCAGAAGGGAATATGCAGATAGAGCGCGCGGATGGGCATCAGCTACGCCTCGCTGGCAACGTCTGCCTGAATCTCGTCCACCAGTTCCATGAACTCGTCGTAGGTGGTGCACTGGACCACGCGCCCACGCCAGGCGGCCGCGTGCGGCATACCCTTGAGGTACCAGGTCGCAAACGTGCGTGCACGCGCCATAAAGGGCAGGTAGCGATGGACAAGGCCGAGGTGCTCCCGGAGCGCGTCGAGCCGCTCGAGCGCATCGTGCTGCGGCGCGGGCAGCCCCTCGCGGGCGCAGGCGAGCGCGTCGGTGAAGATCCACGGGTTGCCGTAGGTGCCGCGGGCGATAAACACTCCCGATGCGGCGGTCTCACGTAGCATGCGCGCCGCGGCCTCGGCGTCAAACACATCGCCCGAACCTATGACGGGAACATCGACGGCACGCGCGACCTCGTCGATGACCGACCAGTCGGCGCTGCCGGTGTAGAGCTGCTTGGCGGTGCGCCCGTGCACGGCGACGGCGGATACGCCCGCGGCCTCGAGGCGACGCGCAAGCTCGGGCGCGGTGCGCTCGCCCGAGCGAAACGCGGTGCGCATCTTAACGGTGACGGGTACGCGCGCGGCGCCCACGCAGGCGCGCACGATCTCTTCGGCGAGCTCGGGCGTCTCCATAAGCGCCGAGCCCTCGCCCTTGGTGATGACCTTGCGCGCCGGGCAGGCCATGTTGATGTCGATGAGCGTGAGCTTGTCCCCCACCCGCTCCTGGACAGCCTCGACCGCCGAGGCAAACTGCTCGGGCTTGCTGCCAAAGAGCTGCACGCAGATCTGGGGCTCCTCGTCCTCCGGCAGCACAAGGCGCCAGGTCTTGTTGCTCGCATACGCGAGGCCGGCAACGCTCACCATCTCCGAGTACGCGAGGCGCGCGCCGCGGCGGCGGCACATGATGCGGTACGCCGCATCGGTGACGCCCGCCATGGGCGCGAGCAAGAAGGGCTGCTCGGCAAGCAGGTCGCGCACAACCTGCGCCCCGTCTTTGGCGGTCACTACTCGCCCACCTTGAGAATCGCCATGAACGCCTCCTGCGGCACCTCGACCGAGCCGATCGCCTTCATGCGCTTCTTGCCCTCTTTCTGCTTCTCGAGCAGCTTGCGCTTACGCGAGATGTCGCCGCCGTAGCATTTGGCGAGCACGTCCTTGCGCACGGCTTTCACCGTCGAGCGGGCGATGATCTTGTTGCCAATGGCACCCTGGATGGGCACCTCGAACTGCTGGCGCGGGATGATCTCCTTCAGCTTGTCGCAAAGACCGCGCGCAAGCGGGTAGGCCTTGTCCTTATGGACGATGAAGGAGAGCGCGTCGACCTCATCGCCGGAGAGCAGGATGTCGAGCTTGACAAGCTCAGAGGGACGATAGTCCGAGAACTCGTAATCGAGCGAGGCATAGCCCTTGGTGCGGCTCTTGAGCTGGTCAAAGAAGTCGAGAATGAGCTCGGCGAGCGGTATGTCAAAGCGCATCTCGACCGATTTGTCCGACAGATGGATCATGTCGGTCATCATCGCGCGGTGCTCGATGGCGAGCTGCATCACCGCACCGGTGTAGTCCGGTGGCACGATGACCTTGGCCGCGAGGTAGGGCTCCTCGATATGGTCGATGCGCGTGACGTCCGGTAGGTCCTGAGGACTCCGCACGTCGAGCATGGTTCCATCGGTCTTGTAGACGTGGTAGTCCACCGACGGGCTCGTGGCGATGAGGTCGAGGTCGAACTCGCGCTCGAGGCGCTCCTTCACGACCTCCATATGGAGAAGGCCGAGGAAGCCGACGCGGAAGCCAAAGCCGAGCGCCACGGACGTCTCGGGCGACCAGACGAGCGACGGGTCGTTCACGCGGAGCTTCTCGAGCGCGTCACGCAGGTTCTCGTAGTCCTTGTTATCGATCGGGAAGATGCCTGTGTAGACCATCGGCTTGGCCTCGCGGTAGCCGGGCAGGGCATCCGCGCAGGGACGGTCACGATAGGTGAGCGTATCGCCCACGTGGACCGCACCGGGGTCCTTGAGGCCGGTGACCACAAAGCCGACTTCACCGACGCCGATTGCATCCACCGGCACCTCGGCAGGGCGCTTGACGCCCACGCCGTCGACGAGGAAGGACTGTCCCGCCTGCATCATCGTGAGCATGTCGCCCTTCTTGATGCTGCCGTCAAAGACGCGCACCGTGGCCACCACGCCGCGATACTCGTCAAAGTAGGAATCCAAGATGAGCGCCTTCAGCGGAGCGTCGGCGTCACCGGTAGGCGGAGAGACAAGAAAGACAATCGCCTCGAGCAGATCGTGGATGCCCTCGCCGGTCTTGCCGGAGACGCAGACGGCGTCCTCGGCAGGGATGGCGAGCTCGTCCTCGATCTCGGCGCGCACGCGGTCGGGCTCAGCGGAGGGAAGGTCGATCTTGTTGATGGCCGGCACGATGTCGAGATTCGCGTTCATAGCGAGGTTGGCATTCGACACCGTTTGAGCCTCCACGCCCTGCGTGGCGTCGACCACGAGCACCGCACCCTCGCAGGCGGCAAGGGAGCGGGACACTTCGTAGGTGAAGTCGACGTGGCCCGGGGTGTCGATAAGGTTGAACTGGTAGGTCTCCCCGTCGTCAGCCTTATACATCACGCGTACGGCGTTCGACTTGATGGTGATGCCGCGCTCGCGCTCGATGTCCATCGAGTCGAGCAGCTGGGACGCCATGTCGCGCTCCTCGACCGTGTGGGTGAGCTCGAGGATACGGTCCGAGATCGTGGACTTGCCATGGTCGATGTGGGCGACGATGGAGAAGTTCCTGATATGTGCGATGTCTTGGGTACTCATACCAGCCATTCTATACGAAAAGGGCCCGTCTCAAAACGGGCCCTCGAGCATACGCTGTAACGTAGAACTACTTGATGGAGTTCACGAGGCTCTGAACGCCGGACTTGCGGTTGGAAGCCTGGTTCTTGTGGATGATGCCCTTGGACGCAGCCTGGTCGAGACGCTTGTAGGCGCGAGCGGCAGCGGTGCGAGCAGCCTCGGCGTTGCCCTCCTCGACAGCAGCCTGAACGTTCTTGACGAGCGTCTTGAGCTCAGAGCGGACGGCGCGGTTGCGGACGCGCGCCTTCTCAGCGGTGCGGATACGCTTCTTCTGGGACTTGATGTTTGCCACTTTCTTTGGTTCCTTTCGATCTTCAAGATCTGTTCGTTATCCGGGCCTCTGAGACACGGTGAGGTCACACAAGCGGTAAGTCTAGCACAAGTGCGCTACCTGCGGAAGTGTTGATGCTGTGAAAAACGGGCCTCTCACCGTCTCCCCGCAAGCTTCACGACCCATTGGGTGAACGCCACCTCGGAGTCACGCGAGCCCTTGAGGGCCGACTCCACCTCGACGGCGCTTCTCAGCGCATCCTCGAGCTCAGCGCGGGAGAACTTCCGCGCCCACGTGAGGTGGTTGCGCACCTGCCACGCCTGGAGGCCGAGCGTCGCGGCAAGCTCGCTGCCCTGCCCGCGCTCGTCGAGCGCCTTGGCGCAGATGAGCTCGCGCAAACGGGTGCATAGAAGCGCGTAGAGGCGCATCTCGCTTTTGGGCGGCTGCAGGCGATAGAGCTCGAGGGCTCGGGCCACATCGCGCGCAGAGACCGCGTTCAGGAAGTCCCAGGGCTTCACCTCGGCGGTGCGCACAACGTAGCGTTCCACGTCTGCACGGCGAATCTCGGGCGCCTCGACCATCTCCGCGAGCTTCTTGAGCTCGTTGTCGAGCATGCGCGTATTGTCGCCGGCGCGCGCGATGAGCTCCTCCGCCGCATCGAGGCCCATGGTCTTGCCGTGATGGCGCGCCATGCCCTGCACCAAGACGGGAAGGTCCCTCCCCTTCTTGGCACCGCAGTCGATGATGGCCTGCTTGCCGAGCTTTGCCACCGCCTTGTACAGGCGGGTGCTCTTGGCAAGGGAACCCGCGGTCATAAGAAGGCAGGTAGTCTCGGCCGGGTTGGCGAGATAGGTCACGAGGGCCTCGCGCACGGGCTCCGCAAGTCGGTCACACCCCTCGAGGATGACCAGGCGAAAGTCCGCACCCATGGGGTAGGTGTTGAGCGACGAGAGAATGGCGTCGAGGTCCTGCTCGCGCGTCATGTCGCGCTCGTCGAGGTTGAAGTCGACCATGCCCGTGCGGGTGAGGCGGTCCTTCAGACGGGAGACGGCGGTGTCGCGCTTGACCTCGTCGGTGCCGACGGCGAGGTAGGCGGGCAGCAGGGCTTGTTCGGCCACGAGGGCTCCTCTCGGTCGGTAGTCGATATGCTTGCGTGCAGCCATTCTACTCCCCCAACGCCGTCTGCGCAGAAACGGGATAACGCATAGGCTCGCGCTGCGTCTTGACCTCATATCCCGCAGCGGTCGGTCGGATGCACACATCTCCTGCGTCATACGTGCACAGAAACGCACAGTCCGCGCGCCGTACGTTCTCGACGGCCTCCTCACTTGGATGCCCGTAGCGGTTCCCCTCTCCCGCCGAGGCCACCGCGACCTCGGGGTCCAGCTCCTCCAGAAGGGCATCGTCAACCGAGGCGGCCGACCCGTGGTGGCCGAGTTTGAGTACATCGATATCGCCCACGTCGTCGACAATCCGAGAAACCTCCGCGCGCTCGGCATCGCCAGTCAAAAGGACCGCGAGCGACGCCGCCTCTTCTCCGTAGCGCACCTCGAGGCAAAGGGAGTCCTCGTTTTCGGTCCCCTCTACCGAGGCAAGCGGCCACACCGCCGTGCAGGTGAAGCGGCCGACGAAAATCGTGTCACCCTGCCGGACGGTTTCGATGGGAAGGTCGCCGGCGGCTAGGACCTCATCGGGCACCGCATCATCTGCCCCCGCCGCCACGATGAGGCACCCCACAGAAAACCGGGAGAGCACCGCGGGAAGACCGCCCCAGTGGTCGGAATCCCAGTGCGTCACCACCACCGCATCGAGCTTCATCACCCCTTGCCGTGCAAGAGCCCCCACCACCGCATCGTCGACGCCCGCATCCACCAAAACCGCCTGCGGACCCTCGCGGATGAGGATGGCGTCCGCCTGGCCCACGTCCATAACGACGATGGAGGCAGGTGCGAAAAGAAAGGCGCACGCCGCGCGCACCAGCCCAGCCGCGGCGAGGACCAGAGCCGCCATCCTCAGGAACGCCCCGGTCGGCAAGCGCCAGAGGAGGTAGATCACCGCCGCCGCGCCATATGCCCATAGGGCGAGCGTGCCGCCCGTGCCCTCGGGGTCGAGAGCGACGGTGGCGCCGGGCAGGCCCGAACAGAGCTCGGCAATGAAGATCGAGGCGCGCGCAAGAAGCGTGGCGGGTGCCAGTACGAAGTCGGCGAACGGCAAGACCACCGCCAGAGGGGCGCAGATGACGCCGCAGACGAGCAGCGCACTCATGACCGGGCCCAGCATGAGGTTTGCAAAGGGTGAAACAAGCGACACCTCACCAAAGACAGGCGCGGTGATGGGAATCGTCGCCCATTGAGCCGACAGCGTGAGCGCCAGGGGCTCGCCCACCGCACGGGGAAGGCCGATGCGCTCGAGCGCCACCTCGAGATAGCGAAAGAACAGCTGGATGAACAGGACGCTCCCTGCGGAGAGCTGGAACCCAAGGTCGTAGACGACACCGGCATCGGCAGCTACGAGGACCATCACAGCGAGCGCGAGTCCCGACGGCCCGTGCGGGCGGCGCCCGAGAGCGCGCGCGACCATGTCGGCGACGACCATCACGAACGATCGCACCGCCGAGGGGGCGCAGCCGGTGAAGACGACGTAGGTGCCCATGAGAACAGCCATTGTGCCAAGACGCACAGCCGGGCGCACGCCGAGCGCGATGAGCGCACCTCCCACGAGCGCGGAGATGAGTGCGAGATGGCTGCCCGAGACCGCTACGAGATGCGTCGTACCCGTTGCGGAGAACGCCTCCGCCGCCGCGGTGTCCCCGAGCTCCGTCGTTCTGCCGCACACGATCCCCGCAACAAGCGCCCGCGCCTCGTCCCCTTGCGGCCCCATCGCGTCCAAGACGGCCTGTCGGACGCCCTCGATGGGACCGGGCGCCTCCGAACGGGAGCTCATGAGCTTGACCTCGTCCACCTCGGCGACAAGCCCCGACATGTATCTGCCTCGGCCCCACTCATCATCCGAAAGCGGGCTCACTCGACCGACCAGAGAGAGCTTCGTGGCAGCTGCATAGGGCTCCTCAGAGCTGAAGGCGACCGATGCGACCCGCTCCCCCGTATCCGTCAGCACATCGGCATCTGATTGGGAGCCATAGGCGCCCACCGAAGGATCGCCGCGCACGCAGATGATGCGCGCACTTATCGGCAGGGACCGCACCTCCCTATACTCGGCATCCCGTCGCGCGATACCCGCTGCGGACGACGCGCTGCCGATGGCGACGCCGACAAGGCACCACACAAGGCAGGACCTGAAGAGGCCCCGTTTGCAAACGACACGCGCCGCAAGCCCAGCGATCACGAAGCCGAGCGCAGCAAACAAGATGAGGCCGGGGTCGACGCGCTCCCCCGCCCCGGAGAATCCGCTCCATCCGGCTTGCATCAGAAGCGCCGATGCCACGAGCGCGCCCGCCGCACCCCAGGCGGAGGGCGGTAGCATCTGCCGCGGCGGCAACGCGATCTCTTCGCCCGGCGCCCTCACACGCATATCTGCCCCGCGAGCTTCTCGAACTTCTTCTCTCCGATACCGCTCACGCGCATCAGGTCCTCGATAGTCGAGAAGGGCCCGTTCTCCTCGCGGTCCGCAACAATCGCCTCGGCGGTCGAGGGCCCAACACCGGGCAAGACGTCAAGCTCCGCTTCCGTAGCGGTGTTGATGTTGACAAGTTGCTGCGATGCTGAACTCGTATCCGTCGGCGTCGCCGCCCCGGCCGCCTGCTCGCCTGCGACGGGGACGTGGACCTTCTCCCCATCGGTCAAACGTGCCGCGCGATTCAGCTGGGCGAGGTCCGCCTCGGGAAGGGCCCCACCGGCAGCATCAATGGCGTCCGCCACGCGCGACCCCTCGGCAAGCGTCACCACGCTCGGCGTCGCAACCGCTCCGCTCACATCCACGGTAACGGTCGCCGCATCCTCATCGTCCTCATCATGCGCAGCGCCCGTTGCCGTCCCGTCGCCCTCATCGTCCTGCCGACCCTCGCCATCAGATTCCGGGTCTAGGGCCTCTCCCGACGCTACAGCAGAAACGCCGTCCCCCGAACTCCGCTCAATCAGGACCCCACGGGCCGTACCGAACCCCATGCCGAGGGCAGCCGCCGCAAGCACGCAGACAACCGCTGCCGCAACGGTGATAGCCCCAAGCCCGCCTGCGCCCGTTCCTCCACCAAACATCGTGAACATAAGCTCGCGCAACCGCGAGCGCCGCGCCGCCTGTGTCATACGCATCGCCCCCTCGATCGCATCCTCTCATGGAGGACACGACCGAAGGGGCGACAAAATCAGGTTTTCGCGCACGGTCTAACGAATGTCTGACACGCTTCTGACCAGCGCTTTCTTTTGGCCGATGTTACCTCGGCATTTGACAAAGTGACCGCGACTTGTTCTCAGGGGCGCAAATTGTGGAGGAACCGCGAAGGCCTATCTCCTGGGTGCCTATCCCCTGGGGGCGAGCTCGTCGTGGCGCTCACGCAGCATGCGCGGCGGCCTGTAGGACCCGCTTTCAAAGTCGATGTACTCGACGGAATCGACCAAGTGCTCGATCATGGCCTCGTGGTCGAACAGGTCCCACGCGGCATGGACGGCATCGAGCTTGGCGTGCGTCTCGGGC
Source organism: uncultured Collinsella sp. (assembly GCA_949285915.1). Lineage (GTDB taxonomy): Bacteria > Actinomycetota > Coriobacteriia > Coriobacteriales > Coriobacteriaceae > Coprousia. The sequence goes on along the minus strand of CASDZW010000001.1, from coordinate 9,863 downwards.
TTGCGCGGCATGAACAGCGTGCAGCAGTCGGGAGCCGTCTCGCAAGAGATCTCGTAAGTGCCGATTGCCTCGGCGCGGGCGATGATCTCCTGCTTATCGGAGCCGATGAGCGGGCGAAACACCGGGATATCGACCACTTCGTTGACCGCCATGATGTTCTCGAGCGTCTGCGAAGCGACCTGGCCCAGGCTCTCACCGGTGACGATCGCCTTTGCACCTTCGATCTTGGCGATGCGCTCGACAACGGCGTACATGACGCGACGGTACATGATGACGCGCAGATCGCTCGGGCAGGCAAGCGAGATCTCGCGCTGGCAGTCGCCGAAGGGCACGACGTAGAGCCTGCCGATCTGGATGGCGGGCGCAAGGGCCGCGATGATGTCTTGGCAGAGGTACTCGCTCGTATCCGCCGTCTGAGGGCGGCCGGAGAAGTGCACCGGCACGCAAACGGCGCCGCGGCGGGCGAGCATCCACGTGGCGACGGGCGAATCGATGCCCGACGAGAGCAGGGTGACCACCTTGCCGGCGCTGCCCACAGGCAGGCCGCCCACGCCGCGCTCGGAACGGGCGTAAACGTAGACGCTGCCCTGCACCACGAGCACGTTCACCGTGACATCGGGGTCGCGCATCTTGACCTTCTTGTCGGGGAAGGCCTCGCAGAGCACCTCGCCCACCTGGCGGTTAAGATCCATCGAGGTAAGCGGATAATTGGTGTTCGACCTCTTGGCGCTCACCTTGAAGGTCTCAAAATCCCCCGCCTCGCTCAGGGCGCGAATGGCGGCGCGGCCGTACTCATCGGGTTCGCGGTTGGTGTGATACGCCAGGGACACGCGTGCCACACCGGGAACCTTGCGGATGACCTCAAAGGCGGAGGACACGTCCTCCGCGCGCGAGAAGGTCACCAGGATATGACCGGAGATGCGCGTGACGCAGGAGATGGAAAAGGCGGCACAGGCCGCCTTGATGGAATCCATGAGGATACGCTCGAAGTGGGCACGGTTCTTGCCCTTGAGGCCCACCTCATGGTAGTGGACCAAGCAGACTCGACTGGCCATGGGCTTACGCGTCAGCCACCTTGTGGCCGAGGGCGGCCTCGTAGCGGTCCTCGTTGAAGGAGATATCGCCGTCGACGATCTCCTCCATCGCCATCGAGATCGTGTCCTCGCCGGACAGCGCCACGGTGATGTCGTCGATGTCGGTCACCGCGAGGACGCGGTTGTGCTGGCCGCGGAGCATGCTATTGATGTCGCTGGCGCGCTTGGAAGCGAGCGCGGCGAGAAGGAAGCGATTGTTGTCGGTCTTCTCGAGCAGCTCATCGATGGGCGGGTTGACAACAGACACGGGACCTCAGTTCCTCTCATACGAACGAATGATACGGGAGAGCTCTGCAACCGCCTGGTCCAGATCGTCGTTGACGAGAACCTCGTCGTAGCGATCTGCCAAGGCAAGCTCGCTCTCCGCGTTGGAAAGGCGCAGCTCGACCATCTCGGGCGACTCGGTTCCACGACCGACCAAGCGCTCGCGCAAGACCGCGAGCGACGGGGGCTTGATGAAGATGAGGACGGCATCGGGGAACCGCTCCTTGACCTGGAGCGCACCCTGCACATCGATCTCCAGAATGAGCGACGAGCCGGAATCGAGCTTGCCGCGCACCTCGCTCACCAGCGTGCCGTAGCAGTTGCCGTGGACGTGCGCCCACTCGACGAACTCGCCGGCGTTGACGCGGCGCTCGAACTCCTCCTTGCTGAGGAAGTAGTAGTTGACTCCGTCAACCTCTCCCTCGCGCGGAGAACGCGTGGTAGCCGAAACCGTCAGGCCCAGGCTCGGGAGCTCGGCACGCACGCGTGCCACAAGCGTTCCCTTGCCCGCACCTGACGGTCCCGAGATGACGAACAGTTTAGACGTCAAACGGCTCACTTACTTGGTGAGAGCCTCGAGCAGCTGCTCGCGCTGACGGACGCCGAGGCCCTGGACGCGACGCGTGGCGGAGATGCCCAGCTCGTCCATGATCTTGGCAGCCTTGGCCTTGCCGTAGCCGGGGAGCGACTCGATGAGGGTCGAGACCTTCATGCGAGAAGCGATGGGATCCTCGGAGTTGAGGACGGAGTCGAGGGAAACCTCGCCCTTCTTGATCTTCTCACGAAGCTCGGCACGAGCGTGACGGGCGGCTGCTGCCTTCTCGAGAGCGGCCTTGCGCTGCTCATCGGTGAGCTGAGGGAGCGCCATGTGAACCTCCAAAATATCGTGGAACAAAAAACCGTTTAGCAGGTTGAACGTAACGTTTTCGCACGTCAACCAACGACCGGATACATACCTTAGACGAACGGCGGTCAAAGTTCAAGCGTAGAGGCCTGAATTTAGCCCGCTAGGCACCCTTGCTCCATAGAACCTGCGCGTAAGAAGCGCTGGTACCGGGGGCGGCAAGAGTGCCCTCCGCACCGGGTCACGCCGTCTCAACAAGCTCCGAGACGATGGCCTCAAACGCGGCCGCAGGATCATTTGCGCCGGTAATGGGCCTGCCGATGACCAGATGCGATGCTCCTTGGGCGATGGCGGACGCGGGCGTTGCGACGCGACTCTGGTCTCCGAGCGCAGCTCCGGCGGGGCGAACGCCCGGCGTCACCACAAGCGCGTCCTCACCCAGAAGTTCACGCATGGCGCGCGCCTCTTGAGGCGAGCAGACCACACCGTCCACACCGCGCTCGCGCGCAAGCGTGGCCAGACGCTGCGCCTCAGAGGCGATATCGTCCGTAACGCCGATGGAGGCGAGCGCCTCGGCATTCATGCTCGTGAGCACCGTGATGGCAATGACCCGGGCACGCTCTGTGCCGGTAGCCTCAGCCGCCTCACGGGCACCCTCGCAGGCGGCGGCAAGCATATCGCCCGCACCGAGGCCGTGAACGGTGAGCAGGTCCGCACCGGTGAGGGCCGCAGAGCGGGCAGCACCCTTCACCTGATGCGGGATGTCGTGGAACTTGAGGTCGAGAAAGACCTTAAAACCGCGCTCCTTGAACGCACGCACGATAGCGGGACCCTCGGCATAGAAGAGCGTCATGCCGATCTTGACCCAGCGCGCACGCCCCGAGAGAAGCTCACCGAGCTCCAAGGCGCGCTCACGGTCGCAGTCGAGAGCGACCATGATGCGCTCGCGGGCATCTGCTTCTAGCATTCGAAGGCTCCGATCAACTCGTTGATGTCACGTACGCCCTGAGACTCAGCCCAGGCCTCGAGCTCGCCCAGGATGCGGACGGCCGCATCGGGCTCGGGGAAGCTCGCCATACCCACGGAGACGGCGCTTGCACCGGCGAGGATGAACTCGGCCGCGTCCTGACCGGAGGTGACGCCGCCGACGCCGCAGATCGGGATGTCGACGGCCTGGGCCACCTCCCAGACCATGCGAACGGCGATGGGATGGAGCAGCGGGCCGGAAAGGCCGCCCGTGGGCTTGGAGACCTTGGAGCGGCGCGTGTGGACATCGATGGCCATACCCGGGATGGAGTTTATAACCGTGAGGCCGTCGGCACCCTCCGCCTCGAGCGCACGGGCGATCTCGGGCAGGCGCACGGGTGCCATCTTGACGAGGAGCGGGCGCTTGGTGATGGGACGGCAGGCGCGCATGACCTCGGCCGCGCCCTCGGGGGTGGAGCCGGCAGCGGCGCCGCCCTGGTCGATGTTGGGGCAGCTCACGTTAAGCTCGAACGCCGCAGCCCAGGGGCAGAGCTCCTCAAAGAGCTCGAGAGCGGCGACGTACTCGGCCGTGGAGTGACCAGCCACCTGGCAGATCACCGCCGTGCCCTTGGAGGCGAGGTCGGCGAGGAACTCGCCGGACTCGGCAACCATACCGCGCACGCCGGGGTTCTGGAGGCCGACAGAGTTCATCATGCCGCCGCGGACCTCGGTCATGCGGGGCTTGGGGTTGCCCGGCCACGGCTCGGCGGCGCATCCCTTAGTGGTGATGGCGCCGAGGCGGGAGACGTCGAAGAAGTTCTGGAACTGCCAACCGAACCCAAAGGTGCCGGAAGCGGTGTTGATGGGGTTCTTAAGCTGTATGCCGGCGAAATCGACGGCCATGGACACGCTGCTCACCAGACGACCTCCTTAGCATCAAAGACGGGGCCGCACATGCAGGCGCCCTTCATACCGCTTTTGGTCTCGACCGCGCAGGTGGCACAGGCACCGAAGCCGCAGCTCATCATGCGCTCGAGGGATGCCTCGCACGTAACGCCAGCGCGCTCTGCAGCAGCGGCGACCTTTGCCATCATGGGCTCGGGACCGCAGGTGGCAACGTAATCGAACTCTCCGCCCTCGACCTCAAGCACCTGCTCGGCAGCGGCGGTGCAAAAACCGTGGTATCCGGCAGAGCCGTCATCGGTCGCGATGGAGATGACCGGCGACCCGGCGGCCTCGAACTCGGCCTCGCCCACAAGGCGATCGGCCGATGCGGCACCGATGCAGACCGTATAGGGGATGTTGCGGCGGGCGAGCTCGCGCGCAAGACAGAGGATGGGGGGCACGCCGATGCCGCCCGCGACGAGCAGGGCACGGCGGCAGCCCTCGGGGATGGTCCAGCCGTGACCGCCGGGGCCGAGCACCGTGGTGGTGGCGCCGGGCTCCATGCGGGAAAGGCGCTCGGTGCCCTCCCCCACGACGGCATACCAGATATCGATCGTTCCGGCCTCCGCATCCGCCTCCGCGAAGGACAGCGGGATGCGCAAAAGACTCATGGCGTTGCCGGGAACGGCGATGTCTACAAACTGGCCGGGCTCGAGCTTGCGCGCGAGCTCGGGAGATGCGATGCGCAGGGCAAAGATGTCCCGCGCGATCGGCTCGTTTTTCACGACCGTGCACTCATGCACGCGAGCCGGAGAAGGTGTAGGCATGGCTCTCCTCTCTTGGATGCGCCTGTCCTGAGCGAGCGATTCGCCCTGGGCAAGCGCGCTGTAGGACTTACAGGACGACGCCGTCGCGGAGCGTCTGCTTGCCGCCGACAAAGACGTCGGTGGCGCGACCGGTGACCTCGGTGCCATCGAATCCGCAGTTGCGAGCCTTGGACTCGTAACCGTCGGCGCCGACGGTCCAGGCAATAGTGGGATCGAAAACGGTGATGTCCGCAACGGAGCCCGCCTGGATGCTCACCGGGTCGACACCGAGGATTCGACGCGGGCCGATGCTCATGAGCTCGACCATGCGCCCGTAATCGATAACGCCGGTCTTGACCAGGTTGGTGATGACAAGCGCGAGCGAGCACTCGATGCCCGTCATACCGAAGGGCGCGTACTCGAACTCGCGCGCCTTCTCCCAGTCCGCATGCGGGGCGTGGTCGGTGACGATGGCGTCGACGGTGCCGTCGGCCACGCCCGCACGGATCGCCGCAGCATCCGCGGCGGTGCGCAGGGGTGGGTTCACCTTGAGGCGCGTGTCGTAGGTGCCGTCGATGCACTCGTCGGTCAAGAACATGTGGTGGGGCGTCGCCTCGCAGGTGACGGGCAGGCCCTCGGCCTTTGCGGCGCGGACCGCCTCGAGACCGCGGGCGGTGGAGATGTGCTGGATGTGGAGCTTGGCTCCGGTCAGGCGCGCAATCTGGATATCGCGCAGAATCTGGAGCTCCTCGCCCTCAGCCGGCCAGCCGGCGAGACCGAGCTTGGTGGAAACCGGGCCCTCGTTGATCTGGCCGTCGCCCACGAGGTCCTCGTCCTGGCAGTGGCTCATGAAGACCTTGCCGAACATCTTGCCGTAATCCATGCAGCGGCGGAGCATGCCCGCCCCCTGCACGCCGCGGCCGTCGTCGGTGAAGGCGACGGCGCCGTGGGCCACCATGTCGCCCATCTCGGAGATGATCTCGCCCTTAAGACCGCGCGTCATGGCGCCGGAGGGCAGCACGCGGCAATGGCCGGCGCGCTCGGCGCAGGCGCGCACGTACTCGACGACGGTGCCGTTATCGGTCACCGGATTGGTATTGGGCATGGAGCACACCGCGGTCATGCCGCCCTTGGCGGCGGCGCGGGTCTCCGTCTCGATCGTTGCCTTGTGCTCGAAGCCGGGGTCGCGCAGGTGCACGTGCATGTCGACGAGGCCGGGCACGAGGTACTTGCCAGAGAGGTCGAGGACGTCGGCACCCTCTGCGGCAAGTCCCTCCCCCACCTCGGCGATGCGATCGCCGTCGATGAGAACATCAAGAACGCCGTCCAGACCCGCAGCGGGGTCAACGACATGGGCACCCTTAAGAAGCAAGGCCATTATCGGCACCTCCCAGCAAGAGATAGAGCGCGGCCATACGGACGCAGATGCCCGCATAGACCTGGTCGAGAATGACCGAGCGCTGCGCGTGGTCGGCCATGTAGGAGTCGAGCTCGACACCGCGGTTGATCGGACCCGGGTGGCACACGATCGCCTCGGGCTTCATGAGGCGCTCGCGCGCTTCGGTGAGACCGTAGAGCATATGGTACTCGCGCTGGCTCGGGAAGGGCGCGCCCTCGAGGCGCTCGCGCTGGATGCGGAGCATGTAGACAACATCGAGCTCGGGCAGGACGTCGTCCAAGCTCGCGCTCACGCGGTCCGCTCCGAGAACCTCGGGATTCATGGGGATGAGCGTACCGGGCGCGATGAGGGTCACCTCGGCGCCGACGATCTTGAGCGCAGGCACGAGCGAACCGCAGACACGGGAGTGCGAGATGTCGCCCACGATACCGACCTTCAGGCCCTCCAGATGACCGAAGCGCTGCCAGATGGTGTAGAGGTCGAGCAGCGCCTGGGTGGGATGACCGTGCTTGCCGTCGCCCGCGTCGATGACCGCGGCGGGCGTGTGCTGCGTGACGATGTAGGGCGCGCCCTCGTGCTTGTCGCGCACGACGACCATATCGATCTTGTAGGAGTTGAGCGTCATCACGGTGTCGATGAGGCTCTCGCCCTTAACCGTCGAGGTCGACGAACCGCCGAAGTTCAAGCTATCGGCCGACAGGCGCTTCTCGGCCAACTCAAAAGAGGAACGCGTGCGCGTCGAGGGCTCGTTGAACATGTTCACGATGGTCTTGCCCTTGAGCGTGGGAACCTTCTTGATGGCTCGCTCGTTCACCGCGGAGAACGCCTTGGCGGTCTCGAGAATCGTCATGATATCGCTATCGGAGTACTCCGTGATATCGATTAGGTGCTTGTGGTTGAAGCTCATCGCTCGTCACCTCCCAAAGGTGCGGAGCCCGCACGGGAACCCTTAGAGACGTCGGTAATCTCGACGCTCGAGCGCCCGTCGACCTCCTTCAGGTACAGACGGACGTTCTCCTCGTGGGAGGAGGGCACGTTCTTTCCAACAAAATCGGGGCAAATGGGCAGCTCGCGATGGCCACGATCGACGAGAACGGCGAGCTCAATGCGGCTCGGGCGGCCCATATCCATAATGGCGTCGAGAGCGGCGCGGATGGTACGGCCGGTATAGAGCACGTCATCCACCAGTACGATCCTCTTGCCGTCGACGTCAAACGGGATATGGGAGGCATGCACCTCGGGCGCGATGCCCACGCCGTAATCGTCGCGGTAGAAGCTGATATCGAGACTTCCCAGCGGGATGCGAACGCCCTCGATCTCCTCGATGCGCGTCGCCAGCTCCTTTGCCAGCAGGTCGCCGCGCGTGACGACGCCCGCCAGCGCCAGATTCTCGCAGCCCTCGTTCCGCTCAAGAATCTCATGAGCGATACGCGTCATGGCGCGACTGATGGCAACCTCATCCATAATGATTGCCTTGGGTGTGATGGCCACGGGTCTCCTTTCTCCTATCCGCCCCGATGCCGAGGCGCAAAAAAGATGCCTAGCCCAGACATGGCAAGACACCTGCAAGAGAGACCCGCGCAAAGCCGCGGGGTATGTACGCCTTGCGGTGTCTCGCACGTCGCTTAAAGGCTGAGTCGATTATACACGGGGCAGCAGGCGCCGAGGCGGGCAATCGGGCGGTGCACCGGATTACCACCGGGCGTCGACGGGATGAAGTGCAACGGCGAAGCAACCCAGGAGTCGGCGCGAATAGCAATCGGGAGACAGTGTCTACGCGGAACCCTTGCGCCCTTTGAGGACACCCAAGCGCGAAAGCGCGTAGCGCAGACCCATGACCTTCCACGTGTAGAAGAACTCGCGCACGAGGTACCACAGGTGCGGCCAACGGGAAAGAGGCCTCGGCTCATAACCCGTGAGACGGAAGTAGCGCTCCTTCGCGGCGTTGGTAAGGCAATCCATACCGGCGATAACATCGGGGTCCATGCGACGCATGGTGGCGATGATCCGCTCGCGCATCTCGGGTTCCTCAAGATGACCGCGGCCGATTGCCAGCCCGCAATGACGCATGCCCATGCGGTCGAGCGCCGCCTCGATTCCCTTGTCGTGCTCACCGAGCGCATCGAGGATATCCCGCATGTCATTCCATCGGGTAAGGGCGATATCTGCCGTATCGCCACAGGAGGAAGCACCGGGCCTGCGATCGCGATAGCAATAGAAACACTCGTCGGTGTAGACGATGCGGCGCGCCCGCGCGAGCGTGTCAATCATAAAGGGATTGTCCACCCAGCCCGCGCCCGGGCATTCGACGAGTCGAATCCCAAACTCGTCCAAAAAGCTCCTCATGTACAGCGCCGTCCAGATGCTGGGATGGTGCTGGATAAGACGCGGGGCGTCCTTGAGCGTGAAAGGCTGCTTCTTGACGTGTATACGTTTGTAGTAGGTATTTCGACAGAAGAGCTCGTCGGGGGTATCGGGGTCCTGAATACGCCAATAGGCAGACTTGACCACATCGGGCTTCTCGTCGAACGAACGCGCGAAGGCGATGAGCCGGTCGTACATGTGGGGCTTCACGAAATCGTCGGGCTCTACGATGGCGACGTACTCACCCGTGGACTCAGCTATGCCGCGGTTGACCGAGGCGCCGTAGCCCTGGTTCTCCTTATCGATTACGCGAACGCGAGGGTCACGCGCCTCGTGCTCGTGCATGATGGCGAGCGAGCCATCGGTGGAGCCGTCGTTAACGCAGATGATCTCCATCGAGACGGCGTCGTTCTGCTCGACGCTCGTCAGACATTGGTCGAGATATTCCTCGACGTTGTAGATGGGGATGATGACCGAAACGTCCACAACGCTCCCCTTACGCGAACTGGTTGCGATAAGCCTGGCAGACCTCTTCCACAGGACCGTCCATGCGCAGGTCGCCCTTCTCGATCCAGACAGCGCGCTTGCAGATACGCTCGACCTGCTCGATGGAATGGCTCACGAACAGAACCGTAACGTCGCCAGACTCGATGAAGTGCTTGATGCGCTCCTCGCACTTGTTCTGGAAGAATACATCGCCCACCGACAGCGTCTCGTCTACGATGAGGATGTCGGGCTCGGTGATGGTGGCGATGGCAAAAGCGATGCGCGCGACCATGCCGCTCGAGTAGTTCTTGAGAGGCATGTCCACGAAGTCGCGCAGCTCGGCAAAATCGACGATCTCATCGAACTTCTCGTCGATAAACTGCCTCGTGTATCCCAGAAGAGCACCGTTGAGATAGATGTTCTCACGCGCGGTGAGCTCCATGTCAAAGCCCGCGCCCAGCTCGATGAGCGGCGCGATGTTGCCGCGCACGATGCACGTGCCCTCGCTCGGCTCAAGAACGCCGGCGATGATTTTGAGCATCGTCGACTTACCGGAACCGTTGGTACCCACAAGGCCCACAACGTCGCCACGCTTGACTTTGAAGGAAACGTTCTTGAGCGCGCGGAACTCGCTGAAGAACAGCTCATGACGCACGAGCTTGATGAAGTACTCCTTGAGGTTGTTCAGCTGCTCGGACGCCATGTTGAAGATCATGGTCACATCGTTGACCTCGATGGCGTACTCATCCGCTTGC